>NZ_CANNBW010000012.1 GCF_947502995.1 uncultured Tenacibaculum sp.
TGAGTTCGCTTTTTCTTGGGTACAGTGTTATTCATAAAATAAGTCTAAATTGTGTAAACTTATTTCAGGACGGGACAATAAAACAAAAAAAAGCTCAAACAAAAGTTTGAGCTTTATGATTGGTTGTAAATAATTGAAGGGTTTATCTTTTAACCAATTTAGTGTTTAATTTTTTATCTCCTATACTAACTTCAAGTATATACATACCAGAGTTTAATTTAGAAACATTAATTCTTCCATTTGTTAATTCACCATTTTGAACAGTTTGTCCAATTGTGTTAACAATTCTATATGAACTTAACGCAGCTCCTTTAGTATTTATTTTTACTTCAACAAAACTAGTTGCTGGATTAGGATAAGTAGCTACATTTATAGCTTCTTCGTTACCTAACGCTTCAGCATCATTAAATGTTGTAAATAAACTTGAACTTGCTGTAGAAGCTACAATATTAATTGTATAATCTTCAACTTCACCATCAGCGAAGTTCTCACAAGCAGTTTGAGCAGCATTGTACTTCATAGATACTCTCATTCTAGTTTGTCCTAAAACAGCGCTAGAAGGCACATCTACAGTTGCAGATAAGTTATTTGCACTAGAAGAAGAACCTGAAACTACTTTTTCACTATCTTCAAATGTTCCATTTCTGTTGAAATCAATCCATACTGCCCAGAATTCTGTATAAGCTTGACCAGAGAATCCTGCACTTACAATCATACTATTTGAACTACCTCTAGCTAAAGTACCAACTTGAGAAGTAAAGTCTGAATAACCACTTCCAGCACCTGTAGCATTTGCAATTCCACCTAACTCTACATTATCAATCCATTCAAATTGAGTTCTATTACCACTAGAAGCACAATAATTAACTGGTGTAGGCGTATCACTATCCGTTGTAAATGTTACCGAACCAGCAGCTGATTCATTTCCAGCGGCATCTTGAGCTCTAACAGAAATTGTATATGAAGTACCAGCAGTTAAACCTGTTAAGTTTGCAGAAGTACCTGTAACTGTTCCTAAACTAGTAGATCCTTGGAATACTTCGTAAGCCGTTACACCTACATTATCTGTAGAAGCAGACCAACTAACTGTAGCTGTTGTTTGTGTAATACTTGATGCTTGTACATTAGAAGGAGCAGAAGGCGCTTGAGTATCTGTTCCAGCATTAACAGCAGTTAATGCTAAATCATCAATTGCAACATCACTTCTCCATCCATTTCCAGTTGTACCTACAATTCTTAATTTAATAGTAGCGCCTAAGTAACTAGCTAAATCTACAGAAGCAGCATTCCATTGGTTACCTTGGTTTCCTGATTGATTCCAAACATCAGTCCAGCTAGCTCCATCATTAGAAGAAACTTGAACTTTTAAAGATCCCATGTTTGTACCATACATATGATTTTGGAATGTAAATGTAGCTGAAGATTTTCCAGATAAATCAAAACATCCACTTTCTAAAATAGCAGTAGCATTGTTTCCTATTTGTCCAGTACTTCCATTAGTAGAAGCTTCTAAGAACATATAGAAAGACCCATCAGCTCCAGAACTTGGTCCTGTTGTACTTGAAGGAGTACCTCCACTATCTCTTACCCAGTCACCATCATCACCACCAACTTGAGTCCAACCATCATTACTTTCAAAACTTTCACTATAAGGTAAAGCTTGACAAGCAGCAGGTGCATTAGTTGTAAATGTAGTAGAAGAACTGTAAGAAGAATTTGTACCATCAGGACACTTACTACGTACTTGTACTTGATACTGAGTAGCAGCAGTTAAACCTGATAAATCTAAAGATGTACCAGATACAGCACTAGTTGTCCAAGAAGTAGTTCCAGCAACTCTATATCTAACATCGTAAGTAGTTCCAGCAACTGCAGACCAGTTTACTGTAGCTCCTGTTTGAGAAACTCCATTTACATTTACTCCTGTAGGAGTAGTAGCATTACAAACTGCTGGAGTTCCAGTTACACCAGTAACGATTAAAGAGAAAGCTTGGCTACCACCAGTTAAACTCCCTTTATGTGTTACTGTAATTGTATATGATCCTGAAGCATTAGCAACATCAACTCTTTCGAATGGATCTACATTATTATCTCTTTTAGCACTAGACGTTGGTCCAGTTAACTCATATGGTAAAAATTCAGAACTTCCTTTAGAAACTCTAATATCTAAATCATTTACTAATACTGGTGTAGTAGAATTTACTGTAGTCACAGCAGTACCTGGTCTATCTGTCCAAGAAATAGAAGCTAATAAAGGACTAGTTCCATCAGAATCTACAGTAATTGTATATGTTTGACCAGAAGTTAATGTTAATTCTTCAATTTTAGAAGCAGCTCCATTAGCAGTAATTGTTTCAGCAGCTCTTTTAGCATTTAAAAGTCCCCATCCGAAAACAGCATCTGGACCAGAAGCACCAGCATCATCAGCTGTATGAAGTGCTAATCCTTTTAAAGTAGCAGCTCTCATGAAATTACCGTTTACATTATTATAATGTTGTTGTAATAAAATCATAGAACCAGCTACGTTTGGAGAAGCCATTGATGTACCTGTAATAGAATTATAAGCTGTATTACTATTATGATACGTAGAATAAACTCCAGTACCATTACCTGTAATATCTGGTTTAATACGGAAATCATCTGTTGGTCCTTCACTACTTGAACTATTAATAGACACAGAAATTAAATTTCCACTAGCATCTACATTAGCATCTTGCGCATTAGCTACTACTAAATTATTTTTAGAAGTTGAATGACCTGTTAATTTATCCCATCCAGAACCTCCTGTTGGGTTAGAGTTTGCTGTATTGTCATTTCCATCGTTACCAGCAGCAACTACCATTAAATAGTTTGGTGCATTAAACATAATTTCATCCCAAGCACGAGACTCATCAATATAACCTCCAAAGAAATATTGAGGTAATTGAACCTGACCTGTGTTAGGGTTTCTTGCAGCAAAACCATAAGAGTGGTTAGAAACTAACATCCCGTTAGCAGCAGCATTAGTAGCTTCAGACTGATCATTATCCCAAAAATAACCAACAGCTTTTGCATGTGGAGCCATACCTTTAGCATCTGCTTGAACACCAGAAGCGATAATTGTTCCTGTTACGTGAGCAGCATGAAAATTTAATGTTGAGCTTCCATCTCCAACAGAAAAACGGTTATTACCTCCAGCTCCATCATATTCTTGGTGAGAAGCTCTAGCAATACCACCATCCCATACGTGAGCAGTCATACCTTGACCCATTAAGTTTAAACCTAATGAACCTCCGTTGTTTAAATGATTTGTTCTTGTAGATCTTGCAGCATCTACATTAAAAGTAGTAAGATAAACAGGTACATCGTTTACAACTCTTTGTAATTGTAAAAACCTACCATCTTTAGTTGTAAGAGATGTTTTCCATCCTTTTTGTTTTGCTATTCTAATAGCTTCTTTTCGTTGTGAATTTTCTCTAGATTCAATAGATTTCTCTATTGTTTGAAGTTTCGTCAGATTGTACCGACTTTGAATCTCCTTAATTTGCTTTTCGTTTTGTGCATTAGATTGTAAACCAAAAGACAACAATCCAGCGAAAAGCAATACTTT
Source organism: uncultured Tenacibaculum sp. (assembly GCF_947502995.1). Classification (GTDB taxonomy): domain Bacteria; phylum Bacteroidota; class Bacteroidia; order Flavobacteriales; family Flavobacteriaceae; genus Polaribacter. The sequence goes on from NZ_CANNBW010000012.1 coordinate 3,590, forward strand.
TGGAAAGTATTTGTTTTTCATTTTGAAGGGTTATAAAATATAAGGTTCAGATGTTAAAATAAACTTAAACTAAACCTTAAAATTTTGTTAATAGTGCGCCAAATATAATTTTTTTTTATTTTAATCCAAAAAAAACAAGGTTAATTATTTAAAATAGATAGAGTTAACCCCTGTTTTTTAACAATACAATATTTTTAGACGTTTTTTTATGGTTATAATTAAGGATTTTTCAATTTCATTCAAAGGAACTAAAGTAATTAACAATCTTAATTTCAAAATAAAACCTAATTCTATATTAGGAATTGTAGGTGAAAGCGGAAGTGGGAAATCATTAACTTCTTTAGCAATAATGGGCCTTTTACCAAAAAGCGCAGAAATTTCCGGTCAAATTAATTTTATAAATTCTGATTTATTATCACTGCCAGAAAAAGAACTTCAAAAATATAGAGGAAATGAAATTTCTATGATTTTTCAAGAACCAATGAGCTCTTTAAATCCCACAATAACATGTGGTAAACAAGTTGCAGAAATTTTATCTCTACACACAAAATTATCCAAACAAGAAATTAGAGAAGAAGTAATTTCTTTATTCGAAAAAGTAAAATTACCAAGACCAAAGCATATTTACGATAGCTTTCCACATGAAATTAGTGGCGGTCAAAAGCAAAGAGTAATGATTGCTATGGCAATTGCATGCAAACCTAAATTACTAATCGCTGACGAACCTACAACAGCTTTAGATGTTACTGTTCAAAAAGAAATTATTTTACTTTTAAAAAACTTACAATTAGAAACTCAAATGAGTATTCTTTTTATTTCACATGACTTGAATTTAGTTTCTGAGATTGCAGATGATGTTCTTGTTATGTACAAAGGTGAACTTGTAGAATACGGAAATACTACTTCAGTATTCAAAAGCCCGAAAGAAAATTACACTAAAGCATTAATCAACTCTAAACCCAAAGAAAATGTTCGTTTAAAAAAGCTACCAACAGTAAAAGATTTTATTAATGATACAGTGGAAAACAGTGTTTTTTCAAAAGAAGAAAGAAAAGCATATCATGAAAAAATTTACAATACCACTCCTTTTTTAGAAGTTAAAAATCTTAAAAAAGAATTTATTTCTAAATCATTTTTATTTACGAAACCAAATGTTGTTAAAGCTGTAAATAATGTTTCTTTTTCTTTATACCAAGGTGAAACATTAGGTTTAGTAGGAGAATCAGGCTGTGGGAAATCCACTTTAGTTAGAACTATTTTACAATTAGAAAAAGCTACAAATGGTGAAATTTTCTATCAAGGAAAAGATATAACAAAACTCAACACAAAAGAATTAAAACTAATGAGAAAGGATATTCAAATTATCTTTCAAGATCCTTTTTCTTCATTAAATCCAAGAAAAACAGTTGGCGAAGCGATTTTAGAACCAATGACTGTTCATAAAATTCTATCTAATAAAAAAGAAAGAAAAGATTATGTTTTAGAACTTTTTAAAAACGTTGGTTTAGATATTACTCACTATAATAGATATCCACATGAATTTTCTGGTGGACAGCGTCAAAGAATTGGAATCGCTAGAGCAATTGCCTTACAACCTAAATTATTAATTTGCGACGAATCTGTTTCTGCTTTAGATGTTTCTGTTCAAGCTCAAATTTTAAATCTATTAAACGAATTAAAACTGAAATATAATTTCACTTACATTTTTATATCTCATGACTTATCAGTTGTAAAATATATGTCTGATCAACTTATTGTAATGAATGCTGGGCAAATTGAAGAAATTGGTGATGCAGATGAAATTTACACTAATCCCAAAAAAGAATATACTAAGGCTCTAATAAGTGCTATTCCTAAAGGAATTTAACCCTTACATCAAAAAAATTAATATAGTATATTGCGATAGTAAAAAACTAGAAGAATTAAATGAAGATTATTGTTCCTATGGCTGGTGTTGGCTCACGCTTACGCCCTCATACTCTTACCACTCCAAAACCTTTAACGGTTATAGCTGGAAAAACTATTGTACAACGTTTAGTTGAAGATATAAGCAAAGTAATTGATCAACAAATAGTAGAAATCGCTTTTGTTATCGGACCTGCTAAAAAAGGTTTTCCTTCTGATACTAAACAAAAACTAATCGAAATTGCTAATAATTTAGGAGCAAAAGGTTCGGTTTACGTTCAAGAAGAAGCTCTAGGAACTGCGCATGCTATTTATTGTGCTAAAGAATCTTTAAGCGGACCGTGTGTTGTAGCTTATGCTGATACTTTATTTAAAGCTGATTTTACTTTAGACACAAATGCTGATGGAGCTATTTGGGTAAAACAAGTTGAAGATCCAAGCGCTTTTGGTGTTGTAAAACTAGACAACGGATTTATTACAGATTTTGTTGAGAAACCTAAAGAATTTGTATCTGATTTAGCAATTATTGGAATCTACTACTTTAAAGACGGAGATAAAGTTAAAGAAGAAATTCAATATTTAATTGATAATGATTTAAAAGAAAACAATGAATATCAATTAACAAATGTTTTAGAATCTTTAAAGCAACAAGGTGCTAAATTTATACCTGGTAAAGTAGACGCATGGATGGATTGCGGTAAAAAAGATCCAACTGTTGATACTAACAAACAAGTATTAGGATTTGAAGCTGCAGATGGAAATAACTTAGTTTCTGATGATGTTGTATTAGAAAACTCAGAAATTATTCAACCTTGTTATGTAGGTAAAAATGTTGTGCTGAAGAATACAAAAATAGGTCCTTATGTATCTATCGGAGAACATAGTGTAGTAGAAAACGCTACGATAACAAATTCTTTAATTCAAACGAATGTGCAAATAAGTAATGCCAATTTTGATAATGCTATGATTGGTAATTTTGCTAAATTTAATGGAAAATTCACATCAATAAGTATCGGTGATTATACAGAACTTACATAAAATAGAAACTTTAGGAGAGTATAAAAAGGCATTTAAAATCTTACCTTTTCTCCTCTCCTTTTTGTTTTTTACTAATTCTCAAACTTATGCTCAAGACAGTCTTGTATTAGAAGCTTCTGTTTCTGAAAAAAAGCTAATTGAATTTGAGCAATTGTTTTTTGATGCTATAACTTCTAAAGCTATAAACAATCATCAAAAAGCAATACAACAATTAGAAGAATGTAATACAATCATCCCCGATGATAAAGCAGTACTTTTCGAGCTTTCTAAAAACTATTTTGAATTAAAGAAAATTCCTGAAGCTACAGAATATGCAAATCAAGCATTAACTAAAGATCCTGAAAATCTTTGGATTCGTGAACACTTGGTTAAAGTATACAGGAAATCTGGTCATTTTGATAAGGCTATTGAAATTCAAGAAAAAATAGGAGAAAAATTCCCTAAGAAAAGAAGAGAATTAGCTTTTCTTTATTTGATGAATAATGAAAGATCTAAAGCAAAAAAACTTCTTAACGATTTAGAAAAAGCAAAACTTTTAGATGGTCGTTTACGTAGATTAAAAAATCAATTGGAGAAAGTTAACAAAATTAAGCGTTCGATTAAAAAACCTATTGTAAAAGAAGATTTACAAACTGCATTTAACAAAGATAAATCGTTTAAAAACTTAACTTCTCTTTTAAAACAACTTGAAAAAAACAAGAGCAATAAAGATTTACTTTTATATAGTGAAAAAGGTTTAGGCTTATTTCCTGCACAACCTTTGGTATATCTTATGAATGGCATTGCGTTAAATAATACTAAACAATTTAAAAAAGCTATAGAAACACTTAAAAATGGTATTGATTTTGTTATTGATGACAGAAAAATGGAACAAAAGTTTTATGTAGAGTTATTAAAAGCTTACAAAGGAACTGGAGATACCAAAAACATTAACAAATACCAGAAAAAAATTAAGTAATCAATGAAAAAAGTATACTTTATACTTACCACATTAATTATCGCAACTTTAAGTTCTTGTAAATCTACTAAAGAAACTACAAGCACTTCTGCGATAAAAAACTTATCTGCAAGAAAAGTAGTTAAAAGGCATTTAGCTTCTAATTTTGAAGGAAATACCATCGACGCAAAATTAAAAGTTAAGTACAAAGACAAAAAAGAAGATATTGGTTTTTCAGTAAAAATGAAAATCAAAAAAGATGAAGTTATTTGGTTAAAAGGAACTAAAATTATTACTGTTTTTAAAGCTAAAATAACTCCAGAAAAAGTGAGTTTTTACTCGCCATACAAGAAAAATTATTTTGAAGGTGATTTTAGTATGCTAAAAAAACTTTTAGGTTTTGATGTTAATTTCAAACAACTTCAAAATATGTTACTGGGTCAGGCCGTTCTAGATATATCTGAGAATAAACAAAAAGTTGATATTGTAAATCGCTCTTATCAACTTCATCCTAAAAAACAACCTTTATTATTTGATATTTTTTATCAAATACACCCCGATCACTATAAATTAAAAAAACAATATTTAGTTAATCAATTAAAAGAACAGCGATTAGATATTGATTATACTGATTATATTAAAAAGGATGATTTATTATTTCCTAAAAGAACTGTAATTACAGCTAAAGAGAAGAATAAATTTACCAACATTAATATAGAAGTTAGATCTATTAACTTCAATACTAATTTAGAAATGCCATTCAGAATACCATCTGGATATAAAGAAATTAAATTATAGTGAAAAAGCTTTTTTACATATCTATTTTAAGTTTTTTATGTGTTTCTCTTTCATCTCATGCACAAGGAAGAAAAGAGCTTGAAAAACGCCGTAAAAAGATAAATAAGGACATAAAAAAGATCAATTCATTACTCTTTGAAACCAAAAAAGAAAAAACAAATGCTTTAGATGACTTAAAAGATTTAAGTCAGAAAATTACTGTTCGTGAACAACTTATTGAAACAATTCGGTTAGAAACAGAAGAATTAAATAAAGAAATTAAGCAAAACGAAAAGAAAATAACTGTAAACAATACAGAACTAAAAAATTTAAAAGCCGATTATGCTGATATGGTTTTTAAATCATACAAGAGTAAATCACAGCAAAGTAAAACCATGTTTTTACTATCTTCTGAAGATTTCTTACAAGCTTATAAAAGAATAAAATATATTGAGCAGTATAAAAGTTTTAGAAAAAAACAAGCTCAAAAAATTATATATAAAACTAAAGAAATAGAACGCTTAAATGATTCTTTAACTAAAAAAAAGAATCAGAAAAAAGTTTTAATTAATACAGAAACTAACCAGAAAAACAGAATAGAAAGCGAAAAAGAAGAACAAGAAGAGTTAGTTAGTAAAATTAAAAATCAAGAAAGTAAGTATAAGCGACAATTAAATAAAAAAATTAGAGAAGAAAGGGCAGTAGCTAAAAGAATAGATCGAATTATTAGAGCTGCTATTGCAAAGGCTAATAAAGGAAAGAAAGGGAAAGCAAAGAAAGGAGAGTTTTTATTAACTAAAGCTGAAAAAACTTTAAAAGCCAAATTTGAACAAAATAAAGGTAGACTTCCTTGGCCAATTAATGGTGTTATTACTAGAAAATTTGGTAAACAACCCCACCCAACATTCAAATCAATAACTATTAATGGTACTGGTTTGCATATTAGAGGTAAACAAGGAGATGATGCAAAGAGTATTTTTAATGGTAAAGTTTTAAGTATTACCAAAACAGATAAAGGAACAAAAAGTGTTATGGTTCAGCATGGAGATTATATTACTACATACTCTAATCTTAGAACTGTTTTTGTGAAAAATAATCAGAATGTTACTACAGGAACTCCAATTGGTAAAGTATTCACTAATAGAGTTACAGGAAAAACTGAATTACTTTTTGTATTGTCTAAAAACACCCAAAAACTAGATCCTGCAAGATGGATTAAATCAAACTAAATGAATAAAGCATCTAATTTTATTATAGTTACAACAGCAATAATTGCTGTTTTAGTGATTGGAAAAGGAATTTTAATTCCGTTCATTTTTGCTGTTATTTTCTGGTTTTTTACAAGAGAAATTAGAAAACTTATCTATAAAATTCCTTTTGCTGAAAAATTCATCCCAAAGTGGATTAGTAATATTTTGGTGTTTTCTATAATTATTTTAGCCTTTGGTTTTATTTCAGAAATTGTAACCAATAGTGTAACAGATGTTACAGAATCATACACAAAATATGAACCTAATATCGAGCGAATTATCACAGATTTAGGTAATTATTTGAATGTAGATCTTTTAACATCGATAAAATCCGTAGTTGGAGATTTTAATTACGGATCTGTTCTTGGTGATGTTGCCAATGGTGTAAGCGGAATATTAGGAGACACGTTTATGATTATCATTTATGCTTTATTCTTATTTCTTGAAGAACGTTCTTTTGTAAAAAAGATCTATATGGTCTTCAGTAGAAATAATAATTACGAGAGTATTCAAACAATGATTGATAAAATAGAAGATTCTATTTCTAATTATTTACGATTAAAGACCTATGTAAGCATTTTAACGGGTGTTTTAAGCTACTTTGTTTTACTTTTTGTTGGTGTAGATAGTGCGCCGTTTTGGGCCTTTCTAATCTTCTTATTAAACTACATTCCGACCGTAGGTTCGTTAATAGGTACACTTTTCCCTGCAATATTTAGTTTATTGCAGTTTGGAGATTTTACTCCGTTCTTAATTATTACCGTTGCTGTTGGAATAATTCAAGTAGTTGTAGGAAATGTAATCGAACCTCGCTTGTTTGGTAAATCTTTAAACTTAAGCCCTTTAGTAACTATTTTATCTTTATCTGTTTGGGGCAAAATATGGGGAATAACAGGAATGGTATTATCAGTTCCTATCACTGTAATAATGATTATCGTGTTCTCTCAGTTTGAAAAAACAAGATCTATAGCAATTATGCTCTCAGAAAATGGTGAAATAGATAAAATTACGAAACCTAATCAAACAAAGCTTTAAGTTCTGTAGCTTCCTTTGGTTGCATTTTTCCTGCTAAAATTAAACTTAATTGCTTTCTTCGTAAAGCTCCATCAAAACGTTGTTGTTCTAACTCAGTTTCTGGTTTAATTTTAGGAATTGGTACAGGTTTACCTGTTTCATCTACGGCTACAAACGTATAAATACCTTCATTTACTTTCGTTTTTTCACCAGATTGACGGTCTTCTATCCAAACATCAACAAAAACCTCCATAGACGATGTAAAAGCCCTAGAAACCTTAGCTTCTAAAGTAACTACACTTCCAACTGGAACTGACTTGGTAAATGCTACGTGATTTACAGAAGCTGTTACAACAATTCTTCGAGAATGACGACGAGCAGCAATACTACATGCTCTATCCATACGAGCTAATAATTCTCCTCCGAAAAGATTATCTAAATAATTCGTTTCTCCTGGTAATACTAAATCTGTAAGTACTGTTTTTGATTGTTGTGGTGTTTTAGCTTCCATCTCTAAAATTTGCCGCAAAGATAATTAAACCCTAAGAAAGGATTTTAAATTTAATCAAGAAAATATAGGATTTACTTTACAAGAATCCAAGCATCTTTAGATGCTTGCTCTCGAATAGTTTCAATAGCTTCTTTTGCAGCTTCTTTAGAAGAATAACTAGCTACAGAAACTTGAGTAAGACCCCATTGATTTTTTCCAATAATCTTAGCATTACTATATCCTTTTTGCTTTAATTCTGCTATTTTCTTTTCTGCATTCTCTTCTAATTGAAAAGCTCCTGCAATAATGAAAACAGTTTCCTTATTTTCCTTAGTAATGTCTAAACTTATTGTTGGTAATTTATCATCAATAACAAAAGTAGCTTTCTGAATTTTCTCTTCTACTAAATTTTGTTCTGCTACTAAATTATCAAGGTTACTTTTAGGTGCAAATTGTTGAAATACAGCCGCACCAGCTAAAAGTATTGCAGCCGCTGCTGCGTATTTAGTAATTCTAAATGGCTTATTTGTAGTTTGTTCTTCTTCTGTAATTTGCTCTTCATCAAAAGAAGTAACCGTTGGTAATGGTATTACTTTTTCTTCTTTTTCAATTATAGGATAACTCACAGATGAGAAACCAAAAGAACTCGTAAGGAAGTTTGTAGTACTTTCTGGTTTAAATACTAATTGATCTTCTTCATTTAAGACTAAAGTACCTACTTCATTAATTTCTAAAGCTCCAACTTTTAAAGCTGTTTTCCATTCAGTAACAGTCTCAGAAATTTTAGCTACAGCTTCTTCAAATGAAATATTTAAAATCGAAGCTACTTCATTTGCTAACAAACCATCGTTATGTTGCAACTGAGCATTAAAAGAAATCTTCTTTGTAGGTGGGTAAAAAACACCATCAACTAACTGAGTTGTAGTTGTGTTTGTAACAAATCCTCCAAAGTTCGGAACGATTACACAATCGTAACGATATAATAATTCCTTTATGTAGCTTCTCATCATCATAAGTACAAAGTTAACTTTTTTGTTGATTTAAAAAAAGTATATTTGTGTTTAGTAGACTAGATTTTTTAAAATTTTGGTCTTCTAAATTAAGAAAAAGAAAATGCTAGAAAAAGAACTATTGGCTGTATTGCGTTTACAGTCAACACCAAAAGTTGGTGATATTATATCAAAAAAATTGATACGCACGCTGGGATCTGCATCGCAAATTTTTAAAGAAAAAAAATCTGCTTTACTTAAAATCGATGGAATAGGAGAGTACATTGTTCAACATCTTCTCAATGAAAAAACACATCTATTAGCCGCCAAAGAACTTGAATATATTCTAAAACAGAATATTTCTTATTCGTATTGTTTCGATGCTGATTATCCTAAGAATCTACAAAATTGTACAGATGCTCCATTACTATTTTTTTATGACGGAAAATTAAATTGGAAAACTGATCGCATTATTTCAATTGTTGGTACTCGAAATATGACAAACTATGGAAGAGAGTTCTGTAGAAATTTCATCGAAGATATTGCTAAGTACAATCCTTTGATTGTAAGCGGGCTTGCTTATGGTGTTGATATTTGCGCACATCAGGCAGCTATTGATTGTGATTTACAAAATATCGCTGTTTTGGCTCACGGACTTAATGAGATTTATCCGAAAAGACACAAACAGTTTTTACCGAAAATCATGAATAATGGTGGAATTATTTCTGAGTTTTGGCATAACGAACAACCTATGCGTGAAAACTTTTTAAAACGGAATAGGATAGTAGCTGGAATGTCTAAAGCAACAATTATTATAGAATCTGCTGAACGGGGAGGAGCTTTAGTTACCGCAGATATTGCTAATTCCTATCATCGTGATGTTTTTGCAGTTCCTGGAAAAGTAACAGATTATTATAGTAAAGGTTGTAACAACTTAATAAAATCGAATCAAGCACATTTGTTAAGTTCCGCTGAAGATTTAATAAAAATGCTGAATTGGGATGTACAAGAAAAACCTATTGTTAAACAGACAGAATTATTCGTTAATTTAAATGAATTAGAACAAAAAGTATATGATTATTTATTAAAAAACGGCAAACAACTCTTAGATGTTATTGCATTAGATTGTGAGATTCCGGTATATAAACTATCGTCGTTATTACTTCAAATGGAATTAAGAGGAATTATAAAACCTTTGCCAGGAAAAATGTTTGAAATATAAAAAAAGTCTCTTTTTTAAGAGACTTTTTGTTGTTATATACTTGCTTTAATTCGTGCTGTAATTTCTTCTATTGAACCCATTCCGTCGAAAGTTGCCACTTCTAACTTTGTTTTCATGTAAGCGATTGCTGGCTTTGTAGTTTCTTCGAAAATTCGAATTCGTTTTAAATGCGTTTCTGGATCTTTATCGTCTTCTCGATTTGAAGTTTCTGCGCGTTTCTTAGCTCGAAGTAGTAATTCTTCTTTCGGAACTTCAATATCAATTACCTTTTCAATACTCAATCCTTTTTCTGAAACTAAAGCTAATAGATCGTCCATTTGTGGAATTGTTCTTGGGTATCCGTCTAAAATAATTCCTTCTTCAGATCGATTTTCATCTAAAATTTGACTGAACAATGTTTTCATGATTTGATCTGGAACTAAATCTCCTTTCTTTTCATACTTGGATAATTCTTTACCGATTTCGGTTCCTTGTTCTTTTTCCAATCTACAACGATCACCTGTAGAAATGTGCTTGTAGTTTAAAAGATTCTTTAAAATTTCACACTGTGTTCCTTTTCCAGAATACGGTGGTCCTGTGATGATTAAAATTTTCATCTTTTTAATTTCTATTTCAATTGTTTATCTACAAATGTACTTATAATGTGTTACTCGACAATAAAGGTTATTGGAATTGTATAGCGAACACTTACATTTTTTCCGTTGTGTTTTCCTGAAATAAATCGAGGTAATTTTTCAAACAGTTTTTTGAGTTCTTCTTTGAGAGAAGGATGCGGTGCTCTAGTTTCAATATTAGTTACAATACCTGAACTATCAATTGTAATTCGAGCATACATTCTCTTTTTACCTTGGGATAATCCTAAGTTTTGAGTAGTTGAAAAATCAAAGTTTTTTTTTACAAATTCATTCATCTTTCGTTCAAAGTTCTTTTCCCATGTTTCATTTGCCCTTTTAACAACACCTTTAAATTTTGGTTGTTTTTCTACAAAACGAAAAGAATAGAATTTCTCTTTGTTTTCTTCTGCAGGAGTTATAATTCCAACTACAGGCTCTATTTCATCACTTCTTTCAACATAATTTGTATCGACAACATCTCCAGTGGTTTCAATAACAATCTCTCCATTATCTATAATTGGTAAATCTCCTAGAATTATAAGGTCATCTTTTTTCTCTGGAGGTGAGGGACAAAAAGTAGGTTTCGTTTTAAGAGAATCTTTCGGATTGAAAACTGCTAAGGAATCTATTGTTTTTTCAACTTTAGTGAGACTGTCTATTAACGTTATTTTCTCTATTTTTTGAGTTTTATGTTCCGTTTTACAACTAAATAATGTTGTTCCCATCGCAATAAGTAGCGCTAGAAAAAACAGTTTTTGAAATGATAAATTCGTATTAAAAACAGTATCTGGTAACTGAATTACAATAGAATCTAATTGCTTTCTGTAGAAATGACCACAAACTCTTTTTCCCTTATTTTCTGTAAGATATTCTTGAATTTCCTTTGTCGATTTTTTAGTAAAATCAACTACAGTTTTAGAGCAAGAAGCACAAAATCTTCCTTTATCATTTGGAGTCATTTTTTGCCAGTTTTCATGGCAAGGTTCTGGAATAGTAATCTTGTAGTTTTTCATAGTCATTTAGCTTTTCGTTTTGGTTGCAAATACTATTCCAAAAAATCTTCATTTAAAATACTTACATTTGAAAAAAACACCCCAATGGAGCATTCAGAAGAAAAATTAATGTCGAAGAAAAAACCTGCTTTTCCTATCAATCATTTTCTAAATGATTACTTGATAGAACACAGCAGAAATATTAAGATTCCGATTTTTTATGAAGATTTACTTCGTTTTCAAGGCTCTGTTGTTGTGTATGATAAGAACGATGAAGATACACTTTGGGTGCGTGTTTATTTCTCTGAATTCGACCGACAAGAAATTGATTTGAGTTTGAAGAAAGTCTACAACATTTTACACTCCAACGGTAACGAAGACAATATTCAGTATTTAAATATCGATGCTGTTGATTATTGTACTTTTGGAAACTCAAAACCTTTCCGTGTGAAAGTGAGAAACGTTTTAAATGATAATTACACCTATTTCTACGTAAAAAAAACAGATGCTTCACGTGTTTATGGTTTAGAATTAGAGCATATTTTATCGCCATACAATCTTAACTTTTTGGTGTATAAAGACACTTTAATTGAAGAACATATTGCAGGAATTCCTGGAGATACATTTATTAAAGAAATTTTACCGAGTTGTACTGAACCTCAAAAATCTCAAATTGCCAAAGAGTTTGTAAAGTTTAATGAACGTTGTATGATTCGTTTATTAGGTGATATGCGTTCTTACAATTATGTGATTGTTCCTACCCACGATTTTGATAGTGTGGTATATAAAATTAGAGCAATTGACTTTGATCAGCAATGCTTTGAAGGAAAATTTAAAGTGTATTATCCGCAGTTTTTTAAAGAAAATTACCCGATGGTACAATTGGTAGGAGATAAGCTTCAAGAAAATTCTATTGAGCAATATAAGCTGGAAGAAAGATCGATTGTAGCTAAACGTATTTTATCTTCTGAAGATCGTTTAAATGAATTGATTTTCTGTATGAAAAATGATGAAATTTCTAATGATGCAAACATCGAACAGTTAAAAATGCAGATTCATGATTTTACGAAAGATATTTCTTTTAAAAAGAGTAAAAACATGGGGGAAGTTCTTGAAAGTGCGTTGGACTTTGTTAGACGAAATTATGAAGATGTAACTATGCGATAATTCGTGTTTACTTTTTCTTACTTCGAATACTTTCAATAACAACGGTTGCTAAAATTAAACTTCCACCGATTAATGTATTCATATTTGGAATTTCATGTAAGAAAATGAATGCTAGAATAATTCCGAAAATTGGTTGTACACTACTAATAATACTCGTAGTTGATGCTGTAAAAAACTGGAGAGAATACACCATTAAACTATGTCCGATTGCTGTAGTTAAAAAAGCCAACAATAGTAAATATGGCAACTGACTTTGTACACCAGAAATATCCATAAAAAATAGTGTAGGGAAGAGGCAAACTGAAATAATTACGGTTTGATAAAACATTAAAACTACACCGTTATACTGACTAACATAACGTTTTAAAATCAAAATTCGAATGGCATAACACAATGCTGAAATTACTCCGAAAATCATACCTTGAACGGTTGTGTTTTCAAAAGTAAAATCTGGTGATAAAATGTATAATCCGAGTAAAACTAAAACCCCTAGAACAATATAAATCGGATTGAACTTCACCTTTAAAAAAACCGGTTCTAAGAAAGCAATAAGAACAGGGAATGTATACAAAGACAACATTCCTACTGCAACATTAGACAATTTTAATGCATAGAAATAGGTAATCCAATGGATTCCCATGAAAACACCTGCGATAAGAAATGGTAAAAAATGACTTTTAGATTTTAACGATAACGGTTCTTTTTTAATTTGTAAAAACACAAACAAAATTACCATAGCAAAAGCTGCTCTAAAAAAGATAATTACTTCAGAAGGCATGGCAATATATCGACCTAAAACTCCCGAGGTACTAATAAAAAAAGTAGCTAAAAGTAAGCCTAAAACTTTTTTAAAATGTGAGTTATTCATTTGTGTAACTTTCTATTTTAATAATCGCAATATCATCTGTAGGAACATAATCAAAGTTTCTTTCTAAAATCTTAATTTTCGACTTTAATGTCATTGACTTTTCTTCATGTAAGAGAAAACTAATAATTTCATCTTCAGACTTATGCGCTTTGCTATTTTTTAAGTTTTTAAAAGCAAAAATTCCATCTGTGGCTAAACTAAGCGTTTTAAAATTAGGAACCGTAATTTTTTGTGTTTGATTATGATACCAATTATGGAAAGAATCTTTTAAATGATATGCTAAATAGTTTGGTTTATCATTACTTTCAAAATCATAATGTTTTTGATTAACAGTAACTAAGCCATCTCCAGCTATTAAAATTTCTGTTTCTTTTGTTTTTGTATTTACAATAGCCAAAATTAGAGTAGAAAGTAGTTCATAAACATCTAGATCTAATAGGTTTTTAATTACTTTTAGTTCATTAAAAAATTGTTCGGAAATAGTATATAATTTATCCGATAATTTCGTTTTTTCTTTTGTGATAAAGTCTTTGTGGAACTCTTTTTTACTGATGTTTCTTAATAATTTCCCGAATAAAATTGAGGCAAAAACAGACTCATTTCCAGATGAGCAACCATCAAAAACAGCCACTAATCTTTCATGATCAGCTGTATTCTCAATAAGTAAAAAGTCTTCGCAATGATTGGTGTGAAATTCACCTATTTGAAGTATATAATCTATGTGCATTCCCTGCAAAATTAAGGAATGACTTTTAACTACTATAATTTTACTTTATAAAAATCTTATTCAAGATTTTTCTTGTTTTTTTACTATTGATTTTCAATTTATCATTTAAAATTTTTCCTTTGTCTGATAACAAAACTACTGTTGGAAAAGAAGAAATATTATAGGTTTTCACAAACTTTCCTTTAGATCCATTGAAAAATAAATGTGTTCCTTTTTTATTCGTTTTTTCAACGATACTTTTCCACTTTTCAAAATCCTCTTTTTTATCTACAGAAATATTTACAAAAACGATATTATAATCGTGGTAATCATCTTTAAGTTTTTCAATGGTTTTAAAATCTTCGACACAAGTTTCACACCACGAAGCCCAAATATTCATTAGAATATAATTGCCTTTGTATTCTGAAAGTTTTACTTCCTCTTCATTTTCTGTTAGAAAATCGAACTTAGATAAATTTTTAGACGCTTCTACCAAACGAACCTCATCATATTTCACTCTTGCCTCAGCAATTAATTCTAGTGTAGAAGAATTCGATTTAATTAAGCTGTAATAGTCTCTTGTTCTTTTTGGAGTGTCTTTACTCATTAATTCAAATAAACTCTCTAAAACACCTTGTTTTAAAGCGTCAGTACGAATTGACGATAAGATATCTCGCATCATTTTTAGATTCTCCGCATTTTCAAGATCTTTTCGCCATTTTAGAATACTTAACTCTGCGTAAGAGTTGTATTTTTCAAAAAGATGATCGGTATCGAAATGAATATGACTTAGTGGTTCTAAAAACCTTTTTGAAGGATAAATACTGTCTTTAAATTGATAGAAAGATTTGGCGTCTTCAAACCTTAGTAAATCTAAAGAATAACCAAACTGAAGATTTTTCATTTCTTCATCAACAAAATCTTTATCTAAATTTCCAGAAAATAAAATTCCATAGAGACCTTTGTAATATCCGTCGATTTTACGGAGATACGCATTTTCATCTCCTTCATAAAATTCACGATCGAAATACTTTCTTGTATTAGCATTTCCATTTAAACGCGAAGCGTTTTTTTCTGATAAAAACTTATTGATTGAAGCTCCTTTACCAGAAAACTCCATTGAATTTCTAAAATCTTCAGAGTCAAATTTTATAGTAAGTTCATGTTCTGGTTTTATATACAGAACTACTTCTTCATCTTCTTTTTTTAAGTAGTAATATCCTTCATCTAAACTTATTTTTTCTAATTCGAAGTTTAGTTCTTTAAGTGTGATGTTTCTTATCACTTCATTTGTCACTTTTCGAATCGAAAAAGTGCTTCCAATGGTATCATTTTCTATATTAAAAAATATCTTTTGTCCAAATAAACTAGTAATACTACATAGTAATAAACAAGTAACTATTTTTTTCATAATCATTACGTTACACCGCTACAAATTAACTCATTTATCTTTTTATTAAGCAATAAATATGCCTAAAATAAATCTTTCTATTATTTTAAAAGCTTGTTTAAAAGCTGCTTTGTTTTTTCTTGAGATGGTTTGCTTAAATGACTTTCTACGATTTTTCCTTCAGGAGAAATTAAAATAAAACGAGGAATCGAACTTACACCAAAATCACTCACAAACTCAGAGTCGAAAGCGTTATCTGAAAACAACTGAACTCCATTTAATTCTTTTTCATTTAACATCTTTTTCCAAAGGTCGTATTCTGTCTTTTCATCTACTGAAATTCCTACAAAAACGATGTTTTTATCTTGATATTGTGTGGCCAACTTTTTTAAATGTGGTACTTCTTTTAAACATGGAGTACACCATGTTGCCCAAATATCAATAAACACATACTTCCCTTTAAAATCTTTTAAGGATACATTGTTTCCGTTTTTATCTTTAAAAGTAAATCCAGGTGCCTTTTTACCAATTGCTGTAGATTTTACCTTATTGTATTTCTTTCTTGCTTTGCTGACAAATTCTTGATTTGGAACATACTTTTTGATTAGTTCATAGTAAAACTTCGACTTTTCTGGTGTGTCTGAAATTCGATATAACGCATCTACAATTACATCAACAAAAATTTGATTGGTTTTAATTTTTCTGAACGAAGATTCCATTTCCTTAAAACTCGTCGCTTTTTTTAATTCTTTCTTCCATTTGTTAGATGCTAAACTCTTGTAAGACGGATAAATACTATACAATTTTGCGTCGTCGTAATACACATCTTTTAACTCACTAAAGAAATCAGCATTTAACTTGGGGTCTTTTCCTGTACGATATTTTACTGCATGTGGATAGTAAAAAACATCATTTAAATAATTGAACTGTAAGTTTACCAATTCGTGTTTTCTAAAACTCTCGTCATCTACTTTATTTAATAATCCTTTTAGCTCTTTATGAATCGCTCTAATTTTAGATAAATACTCATTTTCACTTCCATTATAAAAGCTTTCAGCATCTTTCCAACGTTCTTTTAACAACTTCTTTTTTGCTAACAGATAATTATTTACCTCTGCACCTTTACCAGAAAAACTTATCGTTTTATTAAAATCTTTTGCATCAAAATTTACTTCTAAATTAAAATCTGGTTTTAAATAGATGTAAGTTGAATTACTATTCTTTCTTAGTAGAAAATATCCCTCAATTCCTCCAAGATCTCCAGTATTAAACCTTGTTCCTTGAATTGGTATTTTCTTTACCATTTTCTTATGAATATTTCTTAATGAAAGGGTTACATCTTTTGAAGCGTTTTTTGCGTTTCCATAAATCGACTGACCAAATATTGATATCGTACAAAATGCTAAGCTTAAAATTGTTATCGTTTTTTTCATTCTTTTCCTTTTTTCTTTTTGAATTTGACGACAAATGTACATATTCTTTTTTTTCAGGTGTTTATAACGGATTTTAAGTGCTGTGTTCGACTACCTTTTTACTACATACAAGGAATAAAAACAGATGTCTTCGAATACCTCAGACACCTACTTATATATTATACTTTTTGTAATGTTTCTAAAGCTTTTTTAACTGTATCGATCTTAATAAATGTGATTAATAATCGTAAACCATTTTTGGTTTGTTTTTCTTTCATCACACAGCTTTTAGAGTTGTGCTGTACATACTTCAACATTTTGGTAAATGCTTCTGTTTGATAGAAATCACTTTGCTGATCGGATACAAAATACCCAATCATACGTTTTTGTTTTAGAATGATTTTCTCTAATCCTAATGATTTTGCTAACCATTTGATACGAACAGAATCTAGTAAATCTTGAACTTGAGTTGGATATTCACCAAATCGGTCGATTAAGTTGGTTTCAAAAACTTGTAATGTTTCTTCCGTTTCTAATTCACCTAATTGTTTGTATAAATTCAAACGTTCTGTGATAGAATTCACATAATCATCTGGGAATAAAATCTCGAAATCAGTATCAATTTGAACTTCTTTTACATATTCTTTCGGACCAGCATTTTCATCAACAGGATATAAATCTTTAAATTCATTTTCCTTCAGTTCTTCAATCGCTTCCTTCAGAATTTTCTGATACGTATCGAAACCAATATCATTAATAAATCCACTTTGTTCTCCTCCTAATAAATCTCCAGCTCCACGAATTTCTAAATCTTTCATGGCAATATTCAATCCGCTTCCTAATTCAGAAAACATTTCTAAAGCCTGAATTCGTTTACGCGCTTCTTCCGTCATCATATGATACGGCGGCGTAATAAAATAACAGAATGCTTTTTTGTTCGAACGTCCTACACGACCACGCATTTGGTGTAAATCTGACAACCCGAAGTTATTGGCATTATTGATAAAAATCGTGTTGGCATTCGGTACATCTAATCCACTTTCAATAATTGTGGTAGACACTAAAACATCGAACTCTCCGTTCATAAAAGCCAGCATTAATTCCTCTAGCTTTTTTCCTTCCATTTGTCCATGCCCGATTCCAATTTTTGCTGAAGGAACCAAACGTTGTAACATTCCGGCAACTTCTTTAATATTCTCAATTCTGTTATGAATAAAGAAAACCTGACCTCCACGTGAAATTTCATAGGAAATCGCGTCACGCATGGTTTCTTCCGACAAACGAACCACATTGGTTTCTACTGGATGACGGTTTGGTGGTGGTGTTTTTATCACTGATAAATCACGCGCTGCCATTAAACTAAATTGTAACGTACGCGGAATTGGTGTTGCTGTTAAGGTTAATGTATCTACGTTTTCCTTAATGGTTTTTAATTTATCTTTTGCTGCAACTCCGAATTTTTGTTCTTCATCAATAATTAATAAACCTAAATCTTTGAACTGTACATTTTTGTTCGTTAATTGATGTGTTCCAATCACAATGTCTACAGATCCATCGGCAATACCTTCTAAAACACCTTTTTTCTGTTTTGCGGTACGAAAACGGTTTAAGTAATCTATTTGTACAGGAAATTGTTTTAAACGCTCAGAAAATGTCTTAAAATGCTGAAACGCTAAAATTGTAGTGGGTACTAACACCGCAACTTGTTTTCCATTGTCTACAGCTTTAAAAGCAGCACGAATCGCAACTTCTGTTTTTCCGAAACCAACATCACCACAAACTAAGCGATCCATTGGTTGGTCTTTTTCCATATCAGCCTTTACATCTTGCGTTGCAGAAAACTGATCTGGTGTATCTTCGTATAAAAAACTCGCTTCTAACTCATGTTGCATGTGCGTATCTGGACCAAAAGCGTGTCCTTTTTCTAATTTACGTTTTGCATAAAGTTTGATTAAGTTAAAGGCAATTTCTTTAACTCGAGTTTTCGTTTTTTGCTTGATTTTCTTCCACGCATTCGATCCTAGTTTAAAAATCTTTGGTGGTTTTCCATCTTTTCCGTTGAATTTAGAAATCTTGTGTAACGAGTGAATACTCACATACAAAATATCGCGATCGCCGTAAATTAATTTAATCGCTTCTTGCTTCTTTCCTTCAACATCGATTTTTTGTAATCCTGCGAATTTTCCAACTCCGTGATCGATATGTGTTACATAATCTCCTTTTTCTAAATTGGTTAATTCTTTTAGTGTAATCGATTGTTTTTTGGCGTAACCATTTTTCAGTCGGAACTTATGATAACGTTCAAAAATTTGATGATCGGTATAACAAACTATTTTCTGATCTTCATCGATAAATCCTTGATAAATCGGAAAAACTACGGTTTCGTAATGTACCTCAACATCGGCATCTTCAAAAATATCGTGAAAACGCTGTGCTTGTTTTTCATTGGCACAGAAAATATAGTTGGTATATCCTTTGGAATGATGAACGTTTAGATCTTCGATTAATAAATCGAACTGCTTATTAAACGATGGTTGTGAACGGACTGAAAACGAAATCTTACCGTCACCCTGAACTTGTTTCAGGGTCTCACCTGAGTGAGCAGGACTTTGATCTGGATGAGATGCTGAAACAAGTTCAGCATGACGCTTGTCCAAATAAGCCACCGTAAAATCTTGTAATTGATTTTTAATCAATGTTCCGTCGCAGAATAATTCTGATGGTTTTGAATGTTTTATGTCTTCTGACAGTTTTTCAAACTCTACTTCCGCTTTGCGGAAAAATTTATCGAGATTTCCAGTAAGTAAATCCTGATTTTTAATCAGTAATACCGTTTTTGCCGAAATATATTTTAAAAAGCTTTCTCGTGATTCTTGTAATGCCTTGTTTTCTACATTTGGCATAATACTCACTTTGGTGAGTTTTTCTTTCGACAGTTGTGTTTCTACATCAAAAGTTCGGATGCTGTCGACTTCGTCTCCAAAAAATTCAATTCGATAGGGTTCGTCGTTTGAGAATGAAAACACATCTACAATTCCTCCACGTACTGAAAACTCTCCAGGTTCGGTAACAAAATCGACACGATTGAAATTGTATTCGAACAAAACTTCGTTGATAAAATCGAGTGATAAGTTTTCACCTTGATTTACCTTGAGTGTGTTTTTTTCTAGCTCTTTTTTCGTCACTACTTTTTCAAATAAAGCAGTAGGATACGTAACAATTATCGCTGGTTTTTTTCGTGAATTGATACGGTTTAGCACTTCCGATCGTAACAATACATTGGCGTTGTCAGTTTCTTCGATTTGATACGGACGACGATACGAACCGGGATAAAACAGTACGTTTTTTTCTCCCAGCAATTGCTCCAAATCGTTTAAATAATATGCTGCTTCTTCTTTGTCGTTACAAATAAATAGAAAAGGTTTATCGGCAGTTTTAAAAGTTTCGGATATCACAAAAGACAACGAAGAACCGACCAAATTCGATAATTGAAAGTGGTTTTTTTCTTGTTGTAAGGCCTGTTGTACCAAAGCTACCTTTGTAGCATTTTGGTAGTAGTTTACAATGGTTTGCTTACTCAACGGTAAAAATTTTGAGCAAAGATACGGAGTTGATTATAAAGTTGAAAAATCGAAAGACTTTAAAAAGAGGATGTTTAAAGGACTCGAATACTAAAAGAATCATGTTTTATCTATATCACTAACCCTTTTTTTCTATTAATTCTTTTAATTTCTTGTATTCTGAGCCTTCCAAAATATCATATTGATTTGTTGTCGCAAGTAAAATTGCGTTTCTACATTCTTCTATTCTCCTTAAAACTGGTAAAACAATGTTCTTTCCATGATTAATGTATTTTTTCATATCGCTTGCGGAAGTTGGAATTTTATAACCATCTCTACTGCTTGCAATCAAAATTCCTTCATCTCTTAAGTGACCTATGATTTTTGAGCTAAATTGCTCTTTACTTAACGGTTTATGTCTATTTACACTCAAATGGTGAACAAATTCTGCAGCTGTTGTAAACTTTCGTGGATGATTTGATTGATGATATAAAAGTAGTAGTTTAAGAAAGTTTATTCTATCTCGATTATCAATTGTATTTCCTCTTGTTTTATCAATAAAGTCAAATGCTCTGTTCAATCCAAGGGTTGCAATCGTATTATCATATTCACTAAATGTTGCTTTTTCATTAAACTCCTCAGATTTATATTCTTTAGGAAATTGATTTAAACTAATTAGTTTGTCATTAATTAATTCAGCAAACTCAGATGATTTATCAGATTTTTTGAGTTCGTCAAATATATAACCTAAAGTTCCAGCCATCATATCTGCTAATTGAACTCCAAGATCATTATGGCTTTTTTGAATTTGAAAATCTGAACCTGTAAATAGATTTCTAATATGATTTTTTTCAACATATTTTTTAAAACTTCGCATAAAATCATTTCCACCATGTTCATCAACTCTCAATTCCAATTGTGGAAATGTTCGATAAAGTTCTTTATAAAGAATTCCATTTAAAAATTTATAAAATGACTTTTTATATTTAAATCCCTCTCCATACAGTTTTCTCTTATCTATAACAACTGCATAAACAGAAAAGTTAACCTTTTTAAGTTCTCTTAAAATGATGATTCTGCGATTATGATTATGTTTTACCTTACTGGATTTAATTTCTCCCGTTTGAAAAAAACGTTTTCTTATTTCCTCAAGTTGAACTTGTATTTTGCTCAATTCATCTTGATTAATTATTACACTAGCAATAATAAAATGACTCCCTTGATTTTCAAAATCGAATGAGTTATTTCCAAATTCGTCTGCAAATGCTATTACTTTCTTCATTTTTTTAAATGTAGGATTAAACTTGATAAAATAATTCCGACCTCAAATAATTCGTTACAGGCTCTAACATATTCTATTAGATTTATTTTTTTTTCTGTACCTCCTCCTTTTCCAACTCCTAAAATTATTTCGTGTGTATCTGAGTTAAAAGTGGAATTTTTGTGATGAGTCCCATTTCTAAGCCATGGAAAGTAAAATTCTGTCAATTGTTTCAGGTTAGGATTTGATTGAAAATTTGTTCCTCTACCAGCTTTATCTGTTTTCAAAAATTTATCTAACGTAAACCCTGGAGTGTTGAATTGATCAAAATCCCGACCCTGTTTGATGTTATTTATCATTGTCGGAATAGTTAATAAATCTCCAACTATTTCATATAAATCACCATATACTGATTCTATGTCTTCCCAATGAACATTTGCGGTCATATCTGATGTTAATTCCCAACCATATTTTTGATGAAATATAGTACTCTGAAAGTTTTCTGAATGTCGCATATAGACATTGCATAGAGCATATATTTGCTTTATTAATTTATCCTCATTATTAAGGTAATTTTTAATTTCTGAACTATCAATAGATAAAAATTCAGTATTAATCTTTTCAAAAATATTATCTTTTTTTCCTCTTATAAAAATTCCTAGCCATTGATGAAATTCATCTGAAAAAACATCAAAATCTATATTTTTCAATCTTTTAAGTTCGTCTTTATTTTTTTTAGCGACGATACGTAATAAGGGTTCTATTTTTATCCATTCACTATAAAACTGAGACCAAATATATTGTAGCTCTTTAAATTTAAATATGTCAGCGTTAGAATTATTTAATTGTTGAAATAATCCCATTGTTTGAAATAAGGAAGGATCGTTTAAACGATCTTTATCAGTAGGAATTTCAGGATGTAAATTGACAACTTTAACATCCTTTTCAAAGCCTCCATTTTCAATAAATCTACAACCTTCAATAATTCTGTCTTCTCCTTTACTTTTAAATCCAATTTTTATCTTTTTAGAACATTCTGTACATTGAAAAGATGCTGATTGAGGAAAATTATTTCCCATTCCATATCGAATTCTGTAGTTTTCAGAACAATCTACACATTCAATAATAAAACTTATTGTCATTGTTAATTTAATTATGGATAACGTTTTTTATATTAAAAAATTCAATAAATATCAACTGTAGAAACAGTATATGAATATGAATAGTTTTTGAAATTATTAATTTCTAAAAAATGAAGGAATAGGAGGATTATACTATTTCTTTATCTTTTTTCGGTTGCTAAATAAAATAAAATTATTTAGGGTTGTTTATCTGTAGTATAGGGGAAAAACACCCTTTTTTTAATCAGTGATCGGTTATCAGTAAACAATGATCAATGTTTTTTTGGTGTAATTTTGTTTTTCACTACTAGTAATCAGATTATTATAATCTAAACATGATGAGAAGCTGAAATAAATTCAGCTTGACGAGAACATGATGTTCCATGGTAAACGTCATTCCGAACTTGTTTCGGAATCTCATCAAGAGAAGTACAAGTGAATTCAACACTATGAGAAGCTGAAATGAATTCAGCTTGACGAAAACGTGATGTTTCACAGTAAACGTCATACATAGATTGAACCATAAAATCCACCGCAAGAAACGAGCAAAATGAAAAGCTGTTTGAGCGATAGCGAGTTCTTTTCATTGCGTTTCGAGGATGTGAGTTTTATGTGTGAAAAGCTGTGAAGACTAGATTTTTTTGCTTCTTTTTTCATCAATGGAAAAAAGAATGAAAGGTACAATGTTTCTTACTCGATAAATGTATTTGTTATTATTCCCTTTCTTTTTCTTGACAAAACCTTTCGACTTTCGCTCAAGACAGGCTTCACAAAAATCAAGACTTCAGATCATCAACTAAAAATCTTCGAACGAATTCTAAAATAAAATAACTCGGCGTTGCCTCAAACAGATTTTATTTCTTAACGAATTTATTCTCTATTTTCTTTACGTCGATTCTCTGAGGTCAGAGTTCTCTAAAATTTAAATAAATTTAGTTTGACAAACGAAATTGTTCCACGATAAACACTTTTATTTTAAACATCGTGAATAGAAAAAAGTGTTAAGAGAGTTTCATGATTGTTTCAAAATACTACAAAATTATCAGCGATACTCGCTGTTAGTTCTGAAATATTACGAAGTTATAAGCGACATTCGCTAGGGGTTTCAAAACTCTACGAAGCTATCAACGAACTTCGTTGACACTTATGAAACTCTACGAAACTATTAGCGAACTTCGTTGATAAAATTGTTTCAAAATAGACGTCATTCCGAACTTGTTTCGGAACCTCATCAAGAGAAGTACAATTGAATTCAACACTATGAGAAGCTGAAATAAATTCAGCTTGACGAACAAAATTGTTCCACGGTAAACGTAATACTTTACTTTTGATTAATGCGTTTTTCGAGTTGTATTGAAATTTTACTTTAAAATCGAAAATAGTTCTCGATACAACTCCCCAAGGTCGTCACTCGAACTGACATTTTGATTTGAATATTCCAAAAAGTTCAATGTCTTTTCTGGCTGCAACAGAGTTATAACTTTTTTCAAAAGATAAAACTTCAAAATATTCAGAGAAATAACTCAAATATTCTTCTTTATCACCGCCAAATGGACGCTTTTCTAGATCTCCAGTTAATGGAATATCAAACCACAAACCAACTAATTTTCCGTTTGGTTTTAATAACTCGTACATCTTTTTTGCATAAGCTTTTCGAGTTTCTGGAAGTGGAGGGAATGAACAAAAAAATGTTTGTTCAATAATTAAATCATATTGACCTTCGAACTCAAAAAAATCGGCTTCTAAAAGTTGGTTTTTAGGGAAATCAGGATTTCGTTCTGCAAATGCTTGTAAAGGTTCGTTAGCAATGTCTAAAACCTCAACATTTGAAAACCCGTTTTTATATAAATATTCTGCTTCGTAAGAGTTTCCTGCTCCAGGAATTAGAATGCTTAAATCTTTGTTGGTTAATTGATCGAAATACGTTTGTAGTGGGAGGGAAGCTGTACCTAAATCCCAACCAGTTCTTTCTTCAATGTAGCGTTGCGACCAGTAGTCTTTTGTTGTACTCAAATTGTTTTAATTTTACTTAAAAATACAACTTTTTACTTTTTCTTGTAACGTGTAATTTCTATTTCAAAAATAGATGTTGGATATAATTTTATACTATCCATTGTAATTTCTTTTATGGCTAAAGATGCATTCTTCATACCAGAAAAATAAGAACATAAAAACAAAGTTTTATCTATTTCTTCAATAGCAAAAAAACTCTTTGTTTCACTATTAAATTTCTTACTAAAACTAAATACTTGTTCTCTTTTATTATTGTTAATCTTCATCACATAAGTTATCGCTTCTATTTCTTCTTTTGTTAAATTTGTTTTTGTGGGAAGCAAACGGTCGTAATTACTTTCAAAAGTAACTTCTTTATCATTATATTTTCCTTCAGAATATATTATGATTTGATTCTCATTTACTACTGTAAATTCATGAGAAACTTCATCTTTTAAGGTCAAAAAACATAGGTTACCTAGTTTAAGTTGGAATTCTGGCTTTTTTAGTGAGAAATCTCTGTAAAAAATCACTTTTTCTTCTTCTATTTCAAACAACCAAAAACCTGGAAATCCTTTTTTCATGTTGTTATGACTAATATCTCTTATCAACCATTTTCCTTGTAAATTCTTATTTTTCATTACTGCAATATTCAAAAAAATAAATGATTATCTATAATGTGAAATGATAACTAACGTTAATCTGAACCTGTTTCAGATTCTCATCATCAACATCTAGTTACTAAAATTATGAGATTCCGAAATAAATTCGGAATGAAGAAAAAACAAGCAATATGACTAAAACGTTTATTCATAAAAATATTTCTAAAAACTAAAAATACCGATAGCTTTCACTACCGGTATTACACAATAACTATTTAATTCCTAATTTTTAATATTAGTTTCCTAAGATTACAGTATACACAACTTGGTCTACATTCCAACCTCTTTCGTTGAAACATCCATTTTGTGCATCAGCTTGAATAAAAGCTATTTTTAATGGCTTAACTTGACGCTCGATTTCTGCAATATGCGCATCGAATTGGAATTGATATCTGTCCATGTTTATATCAGAATCACCATCGATATAGTAAGAATAATCGAAAGTAAATTGTTGTGCTTGTGGAGGAAAAATTAATGTTCCTTGTGAAAAATTAATACAGTTTGATGTATTTACATATTCTTCTATTTCTAAAGCAGAATCACTTCCACATCCAACATCGCTATCTAAAGTACAGTTTACAATTCTTTCAGAAACGATAGCTGCATTTAATTTAGTTCCTGATTGTAATTCTTTTACTATTTCTTGAACTTCTGGAGTGTTAGAAACATCGATTACCTTAACAAATTGTTGGTTTTGATTACTAGTTGGTACAGCTTCTGTTGCTACAGTATCATCATTTTGACAGCTGTTAAATGCTACTAATGCCACAGCAGCAAAAAATAATTTAAAAGTTTTCATTTTTATGAAGATTAAAAGGTTAATTCTGTGGCGAATTTACCCAAAATCATCATCGGAAAAACAAGGTTTTAAAATGGTGATAATTGTATAATATTCTTAAAATTAACTTTACAGATTGCTAAAGTTTTATTGCTAAAATTTTAATCTATCTTTAAAAATCGGATACTATTTTTATTGGTTATAAACCTTTTATAGATTACTATTCTGTTTTAAGTTGTTGCTGTTCTACCATAAAATCGAAACACAAATCTTCTAATCTTTTACCATTAACGGTTGCATTCCACGGACCATGACCTTTTCCTTCTAAAGGATAAAAAGCATGGTTAACTCCTGTAGCAATATAATTATCTCTTAAAGCTTCACCCTCGCTAAATAATACCGTAGGATCCTCTGTTCCGTGCATTATAATTATTGGTGCATTTGAAGCATTAAAGCGTTCTTTACCATACAAATCATTAATGATTTTTACTGAAATACCGCTTCCCCAGAAATCTAAAACTGTATGAACTTTTGTAGATTGTTCTAAATTGGTTGTTGCCAATGTAGGATCTAAAGTCATAGAAATTTCTTCTGTATAATCTTCTGCTGCAGTAACACCTAACATTGTTGCGGTTACAGCTCCTGCAGAACCACCGCCTACAGTAATATAATCAGTATTTATCTTATAATTTGAAGCATTTGCATGTAGCCAACGTAAAGCTGCTTTAACATCTCTGCTTGCAGGATAAATTGCATAAAATTGATCTATTTGAGAAGGTTCTAAACTATTCTGCGCAAAAGGAATCCAAGCTGATGGAATAGTTCCTAAATCTCCTTGTAATCTATAGTTTATTGAAAAAGCAACCCAACCTCTTGATGCAAAGTAGTTTGCTAAATTAGTCATTTGTGGTACATCTTTAGATCCAGATATAAAACCTCCTCCGTGTATTAATAAAACTGCTGGTCTGTTATCATTTGTATTATTAGGTACGTAAGCATCTAATTTTAATTGTTTTACTCTAGTGTTTGTCCCGTTTATAGTTGTATGACTTAATCCTTCTGCATATACTATATCACTTGTAACTAAAACTTCATAAGTAGCATCTGTTGTAACTATTGGTATTTCTTCATTTATTTCAGGAATTTCTTCATTATTTTCTTTGTTACAAGACATTAATAAAAGAGAAAAAATTAGGGTATAAATTATGTACTTCATCATTCAGGTGTATTTATTTCTATGACAAAAATTATTGCTAATGGTTTAATTTTAAATCATTTTCATTAAAAATATAAAATTTATCATGTTGTAAAGAGTGACTTTTTACAGATTTTTTGATCTAAAAAGATGTAGGATTATTTAAATTTATAACAACAAAAAATTAAAAAATATGTCTATATCAGATTTATACGCTAGCGGTCAACACAAACAAGAAATAGGTCATTTTGCTAGTATTGTTAAAATTGCATTAGTTGACAACACGATTACTGAAGGTGAACAAAAATTACTAGATAGAGCTGCTAAAAAATTAAATATTAGCGAAGAAGAATATAAAAAAATACTTAAAAATCCAGATGCTTACCCTGTAAATCCACCAATCGGTTATGATGAAAGTATTGAACGTTTGTATCGTTTAACTACAATGATTTTTGCTGATGGTGATGTTGATAAAGATGAAGTTTTATTAATGAGAAAAATAACAACAGCCTTAAGTTTTCCTTTAGATAATGTTGAAAAAATTTGTGATGAAGCTATTCATTTAGTAATGAACAATAATGATTTAGAGACATTTACAGATGCTATTAAAAAAGTGAATTCTATTTAGATTTCCTATACTAAAGCAAAAATTTAGTAGTTTAGTAAACTATAACCCATCCCCAAATTTATGATTATGAGAAAATTTTTTTTCGTCGTAACAGTATTCTTATTGTCTAATATTTTTGCTCAAGTAGAATCTAATCGAAACAGAAAATGGCAAATTGGCTTTGGAACAGGTGTTGTTAAGTTTTCAGATGAAGATGCAAGTTTTATTGGAGACAAAAACATGATTCAGATTCCAAGATTAAATCTAACCATTCCTATTGGCGAACAATTATCTTTAGACGGAGCCATGTCTTTTAATAGTTTTGGTGTTGGTTTTATCGATAACTCGGTAAAATACTTTTCACTTGATGGTTCTGTTAGATACAATTTCAATCAATTATCCGAAGATTTTGTTCCTTATGTTTTTGCTGGAGGAAGCTTAGTAGATTCTGAAAGAAAAATGACTCCAACTTTTAATGTTGGTGCTGGTCTTACGTATTGGATTACTAATTCCTTAGGTTTAAACACACAATTGTATTACAAACATTCTTTAGAATCTTTCGAAAGTATGCGTTCTCATATCCAAATTACAGGTAGTTTAATTTATTCTTTCGATATTGGTAATTTATTTTCAGGAAGAGCAACTTCTGCCATTGGAGGAGCTTGTTATTTTAACCAACATTAATTACTTGTTATGAAAGCATTTGCCGTATTTTTTTGTATTAGTATGTCTCTATTTTTAGTTTTTTCTAAAGGAAAAAATAAAGAAGAAAAGAATCCGAAGCTACAGTCTGATACCTGTAGATTTGATGGAAAAAAACTTTACGGTAAAATTAAACTTGTTGAATATTCATCTCAAGCAGATATTAAAGTTAAAATAGTCAATTCTTTTCCTGATATAAAAGTAAAATTTGTAGAAAGTTTTGCTGATGATTGTGGTGAATGGCAAATCGTTGAACATGGTGAAGATTTACGTGTATACATCACAGAAAATTTTGCAGATTTAAAAATTAAACCTGTGAATTCTTTTCCAGGAATGTCTCGCTAATTAAAAACTGTACATAATTCCGTTTGTTAATCGGTACTGCTCCTTTGGAATACCTAAAACCGGAAATTCATCATACTGATATGTGAAAGTTGTAGCAAACCTTAAATTTTTAACGATTTTAAAAGACATTGTTGTTTGACTAGAAATTCTAAAGTCAGAAAATAAATCAAATCTCGGTTGAAAGTATGTAGTACTTGCAATCGAGATATTTTTTGTTGGAAATAAACTCATAGAAAAATATGAACTATTTCTCCAATCGCTATTTGTTATTTTTTCATTAGATTCAATCACCTTTTCATTTTCATACATAACTAAATTACCTAAATACAGTTTGTATTTCTCCGATTTAGACAATTTAAAGCGTAAACCCACACCAACTAAACCTCTGAATCGAATAGCAGCTATTTCGTTCTCCTGAGACTGTAAAAACGCCTCTAGAGCGATTTTTTCACGAAATCGATAGTTATACCTTAAATGCTGTGCATTTTTACTTACAAGCTTATTAGAATTCGCTTCTCTAAAATCTAAATCATTAACAAACAACCATAAATGCTTATTGGTCTTGTACTGTACACGTATTCTGTTAGAAAAACCAAATATTGTATTTCTATTTTTTATTAAGTGTAAATCTAATCGTGCAAAACCAGACCAACCTGTTGTATCTGTAACTCGTCTCAAGTTTTCAACATTAATAATTTGAGAGGATAATATAAACGGGAATAGTAGTATTAGAAAAGAAATACGTTTTTTCATTTTGTTTTGGCTAAACTATTGTTGATTTAAAAGCAGTATAAAACTCTTGCTGAAGTTGTTCTATCTGGGCTGATTTATATTTTCTTGAAAAATGTACAGGAATAGGATTTTTTATTCTAGATTTTTTAGCTATTTCACCTGATTTTGCTGCATAACTATGAAAGTTTTTGATTGCCAATTCTTTATCTTCATTCAAATAAAAAGATTCTATGTAAACAGTTTCACAATCTTTAAAGTGTTCTTGAATTTTTTGATGATTTTTTTCATTAGGAGCGTGGTCCATAATAATTCCTAAACTATCTCCTAATTGAACTTCCAATAAATAAAAAAGATCTTCTGCAGAATAATTATTTTCGGCAATGATAATTTCTTTTTCTTTGTCATTATTTTCAAAAGCTTCTTTTAATTCTTTTACCCATTTACCTGGTTTAAAATCACTTTTTTTAATATTGATTTTAATTTTTTCTTTTTCTTGAAACTTATAAGCGACTGTTGGAATTTTATGATCTAACAGCACACAAGAAACTGAAAAATCTTTGTCTTCGAAAATCTGCTTATTTGTGACTTCTTTTACTTTTTTTAGCTCCCAAATTGGAGGTTTTAATTCATAAACGATGTAGTAATTAGCTGATATCACTTCTCTTACTTCATACGTAATTGAATCTTGATTAATAAGGTTCCACGTGTAACCTTTTAGCTTAGATTGTACTTGGGTTGCAATACCTTTTGGACCTATAATAATCACATATAACTCAGTACCAATCTGATGCCTAATTATAGCATCAAAATTGATAAAATGATCTATATGTGTGTGACTGATAAAAACAGCTTTAGTATTTTGTATTTCTTTTACTGTTAATAAACTCGCTTCACCACAATCGCATAAATAATTCCAAGAATGATTGTCTTTCTGAACAAGAATAGAAATATCTTCTTCTGTAGTACTTTTTACTGTAGTTGTAAACATTTTTTCTTTTTCTCTAATTCGTTGCAAAGAAACAAAAATCTAAAATGATTGAAAGAAAAAAAGCGTTATTAAGTACTATAATAACGCTTTTTAAAATATTCATTTGTGATAAACTATCCTAAATTAGTTATCGCATTTTGTATTCTTTTAATAGTTGTTTCTTTACCAACCATAGTCATAATATCAAATAAATCTGGTCCAGCAAGTTTACCAACTAAACTTAATCGTAATGGTTGCATTACCTTACCAAAACCTATTTCTTTAGAAGTAATCCATCCTTTAATTTCAGTTTGAGCGTTTTCAATAGTAAAATCTTCAATTCGTTCAATTACAGAAACTAACTCTGTCATTAAAGCTCCAGTAGTTTCTTTCCACTGTTTTTTAGCTGCTTTTGGATCATATTCTGTAGGATCTTGGAAGAAGAAACTTGATAAATCCCAAAAATCTTGTACAAAAACTGCACGTTCTTTAATTAAATAAACTACCTTTTCTACAAAGTCTTTATTAGTAGTAATTCCTTGATTTTCAAGTATTGGCAAAAATAAACTAACTAACTCATTATCAGTTTTTTGCTGTAAATATTGTTGATTAAACCACTTTGTTTTATCAGGACTAAATTTTGCTCCGGATTTACTTACTCTAGCTAAATCAAAAGCTTGAATTAAAGCTTCTAGTGAGAATAATTCTTGCTCAGTTCCAGGATTCCAACCTAATAAAGCTAACATATTTACAAAAGCATCAGAAAAATATCCATCTTCTCTGTATCCACGTGTAACATTACCAGTATTTTCATTTGTATATTCTAGCGGAAAGACTGGAAAGCCTAATTTATCACCGTCACGTTTACCTAATTTTCCTTTACCAACAGGTTTTAAAATTAAAGGTAAATGCGCAAATTTTGGTGATTCCCAACCAAATGCAGTGTATAATAATGAATGTAATGGGAGAGAAGGTAACCATTCTTCACCACGAATTACATGTGAAATTTCCATTAAATGATCATCAACAATATTTGCTAAATGATAAGTTGGCATACCGTCAGATTTAAATAAAATCTTATCATCCAATGTATTAGTATCAATTTTAATTGTTCCTCTTACTTCATCTTGTAAAATTAAAGTTTCGTCTTGAGGTGTTTTAAAACGTATTACATATTTTTCTCCTGCTTCTATTTTTTGCTGAACTTCTTCTTCAGAAAGTACTAAAGAATTCACCAATCTTCCTTTTTCACGATTATGCCAATTGTAAATAAATGTTTTACCATTTGCTTCATGATCTTTACGATGTGCATCTAACTGATCTGCAGTATCGAAAGCATAATATGCCCAACCGTTTGCTAATAATTCATCAGCATATTTTTTATATAAATCTTTACGTTCAGATTGTCTGTAAGGACCAAATTTCTCATTCTTTCCTGGACCTTCATCAAAAGGAATTTCACACCATTCTAAGGCATCTACAATATACTGTTCTGCATTAGCTACATAACGTGTTTGATCAGTATCTTCAATACGTAAAACGAATGTTCCGTTATGTTTCTTTGCAAATAAATAATTGAATAATGCGGTTCTTACGCCACCCATATGTAACGGTCCTGTTGGACTTGGCGCGAAACGCACACGAACGTTGTCAGACATTTTTTTAATTTTTTAACGAGGCAAAGATAGTTTTAAAAGACAAAGCAAAAAAGACAAAAAAAGAGAGTTTCTTTCGAAACTCTCTTTCATAATATTTATGTAAAAATAATTTATAATTTGTAATACAAACCGAATGATAGTGCAGGAGATTTTGCAACTCTTCTTCCGCTTAAAGCACCACCTAAACCAACATTTGCACCAAAGTTTTTATTAATTTCTCCTATAATTTTAAATCCAAAAGCTGCATAGCTCTGGTCATTAACATATAAACTTGTTCTTAAGTTAGTAAATGGTTGTAAAATTTCTCCATTTTGAAAAGAAGCAACACCATCTAAAAAACCAGCAACCCATAACCAAGAACCTACTTTATAACCAGCTTCACCACCTAATTTAAATGCAGAACTATAATCGTTTGTTCTAATATCAACTCCTGTAAAAGCTTGAATATACCATTTATCGAATCCTCTACCTGCAGAAATAACAGGAGTAAAAGTCCAAGCATCGTAACCAGTTCTTAAACCAGTAGCAGCATCAAAATTACTTGTATTAGCTTCAACCATCAATTGACCAGAAATTAACCACTTTTTATTGTAAAAATTATGGCGAACTCCAACTTGTATATTTCCTAAAGAACTTTCAGATCCTTCAGCAGTTACTGGAAATGGAGTAGGATTAACTAGATCGTTAGTAGCAACAAATTTAAAAGGTAAGTTAGCTATTAAAGTTGTTCTATCTGAAATTCCGTATTCAGCATATAATTGTAACGTATTATCGTTAATTTCTCTTTCAGTTTGAAAATCTGGATTTCCAAAAATATCTGAGTATGTTGGAATTGTAGTAAAAGATAATTGTAAATAAGCCTCACCTTTCTTTTGTGTCCAAGGACTTTGAGCATATGTGCTTATTGATAGGCAAATAAGTAAAAAATAAGTTAGTTTTTTCATGTTTTAAATATTTTCACTGTTAGTTTAAATATAAGTCATTTCCTTACAAAAAATCACTAGAAATTTTAAAATTTCTAGACAGTATAAAGTTTGTATTTATCTTAAATGTTATTAAGCTTTTAAATAAAGTTATATTTTTATTTAAAGAAAAAGACTGATCGAGAATGATCAGTCTTTAACTAATTCTATTTTATGTTTTTCTTAATTAAAAGAACCTATACAACATAAACCGTTACGAACAGTTCCAATACAAGATTCTCCAACTGGAGCATCTAAAACACAAGTTCCACCTTCAGATCCGATGAATCCTTGTCCACCTGCATGATGAGAAGCTACACAACCAGTTGCAGTACAATTAGAACTTCCCCAAATTCCTCCTTGGATAGTTCTTTGTTGTTCTTTTGATAAAATCTTTGTGTTTTGAAGTTTTAAAAATTCTTTTTTCATAATATTTAAATTTATGAGGTTAATAATTACTTTAAATCTATTGTTATTTTCTTTTTAATAGTGTTAAAGTGGATTATTTTAAAATTTATTTAACAAATTATCATATTAAATCACTGTTTTAACTTTTTTAATACTGTTTTTGAACACGAAATTTGTTTACTTTTATAAGTTAATATTTGTTTTATGAGTAATTTCAATCGAATTGAGCAAAAACTTCAGCAGTTTAGTAGAAAATTTAACACAAATGAGCTAATAAAAGGAAGTATTCTATTTTTAACTTTAGGACTTTTATATCTTTTATTTACACTATTTATAGAGTATTTTTTTTGGTTAAAACCTAATGCAAGAACAGTTTTATTCTGGTTATTTATAACCGTAGAAGTATTTTTATTAATTCGTTTTATTTGTTTTCCGATTTTTAAACTTTTTGGACTTAAAAAAGGAATTACACAAGAAGAAGCTTCTAAACTAATTGGAAATCATTTTCCAGAAGTAAAAGATAAATTACTTAATTTTTTACAGCTTAAAAACGAAACAAATTCATCGGAATTACTTTTAGCAAGTATCGATCAAAAAGCAAGTGAACTACAACCGATTCCTTTTTCAAATGCTATAAATTTCTCAGTAAACGTAAAATATTTAAAATATTTAGTAATTCCAGTGGTTTTATGGTTACTTACTTTTATTACTGGTATTGGTGATAAACTTAATGATAGTTTAAATAGGGTAGTAAATCATAGCATTGCTTACAATCCACCTGCTCCTTTTTTCTTTGAACTTACTTCAAAAAACTTAGAGGTAATTAAAGGTGATCCTTTAACTGTTTACATACAAACTAAAGGACAAGTTATTCCTGATGAAGCAAAAATTAACTTTAATAATGAATCTTATTATTTAGACAATAATGGTTCTGGACTTTTTTCTTACACCTTTGAATCTGTAAATAAAAACATTCAATTCTTTATTGAAGCAAACAACATTAAGTCTACTAATTATCAAGTAAATATTATTAAGACTCCTTCAATAAAAAATATCAGTATGCAGATCAATTATCCGAGGTATATTGGTAAAAAAAACGAACAACTTTCTAACGCAACAAACATCACTGTTCCACAAGGAACATTCGTAACTTGGAAAGTTTTAACTTCTGATACAGATAGTGTTAATTACACGAGTAACAATAAAACCAAACCTTTTAAAACAGATAAAAACAACGAATTTTCTTTTCAAAAGAGAATTTTAAAAGATGTAAATTATTTAATAAGTACTTCAAATGTTAAACTAAAAAATTACGAGAAACTAAATTTTTCTATTAATACAATTTCTGATGAATTTCCTACAATTGAAGTTAAATCAAATATTGATAGTATTTCTAGAGGTCCCGTTTATTTTGCTGGTGAAATTTCTGACGATTATGGATTTCAAAAATTAGAAATGGTTTATTATGACATTGATAATCCTGAAAATAAAAAATCTAAACAAATAAAAATTTCTACAGAAAACGTTCAGAGCTTCTTTGCTAAGTTTCCAGATGATTTAAAATTAATAGAAGGTATAGATTATGAATTATTCTTTAGAGTTTTTGATAACGATGCTATACAAGGAAATAAAAAAGCAATCAGTAAAAAATTTTCATATAGAAAGAAAACAACTGAAGAGTTAGATAATGAATTGCTGAATGAACAACAAAATTATTTAGAAAACATTCAGAATTCTTTACAAAAGCAACAAGACAGCAAACAAGAACTAGAAAAAGTTCAATTCGATCTTCAAAACAAGAAGAATATGAATTGGAATGATCAGAAGAAAATAGAGAATATCATTAAGCGACAAGAGCAGTATCAGAACATGATGCAGCGACAAACAAAAAAACTTCAAGAGAACTTTTCTGAAAAGGAAGAAAAAAATGAAAGTTTACAAAAGAAAAAAGAAAACTTACAGAAAAGAATAGAAGAACTTAAAAAGATTCAAAAACAAAAAAAGCTTTTAGATCAACTTAAAAAAATGGCAGAAAAGCTGAACAAGGAAGATTTAATTAAAAAATCAAAACAACTTGCTCAACAAAACAAACAGCAAGAAAAGAGTTTAGAAAGAGTTTTAGAATTAGCTAAACAATATTATGTAGAGCAAAAAATGAATAAAATTGCTAAAAAACTAGATGAATTAGCTAAAAAACAAGAAGAATTAAGTAACAAAGAGAACACAGAGGAGGAACAAAAAAAATTAAAAGAAGAATTTGAAAAGCAAAAAAAGGAATTAGATGATTTAAAAAAGGAAAACGAAAAATTAAAAAGACCAATGGATATTCCTTCAGTTGAAAATTTAAAGAAGGAAACACAAGAACAATTAAACAAAGCAGAAGAAAACCAAAAAAACAATAACAGTCAAAAAGCTAAACAAAATCAGAAGAAAGCTGCTCAAAAAATGAAAGAAATGAGTCAGAAAATGCAGCAATCAATGCAAATGATGAGTAATGAAATGGCTGAAGAGAACATGGAAGATCTTCGTAGTATTCTTGAAAACCTAGTTACATTCTCTTTTGATCAGGAAACATTAATGAATGATTTCTCTAAAATTAATTCAGGACATCCTAATTTTGGAAAGAATTTAAAGAAGCAGAATCAATTAAAAACATACTTCGAACATATCGATGATAGCTTATTTGTTTTATCACTACGTGTACCAGAAATTAGCTCTAAAATACAAGATCATTTAGCTGATGCACATTATAATTTAGATCAATCCTTAGAAAACTTTGCAGATAGTAGATTCCGAAATGGTGTTTCTAACCAAAGATATGTTATGACTTCAGCTAATGAATTAGCCAATATGTTAAGTAATACTTTAGATGCAATGCAAAATCCTAAACCTGGTAGTGGTAGTGGAAAAGGGAAGAGTGGAGATTCATTTAGTTTACCAGATATTATTCAAAAACAAGAAGGATTAATGGAGAAAATGAAGAAAGGAATGAATAAAAACGGAAAAGATGGAAAACCAAAAGATGGCAAAAATGGGGAACCTAAAGATGGAAAAGGAGATAAACAGGGTCAAAAAGGGGAGAATAAAGGACAACAAAAAGGAGAAGGACAACAAGGACAAAACGATGATTTAAATGGAGAATTATACGAAATATACAAGCAACAAAGTGAACTTAGACAACAATTACAAGATGCTATAAAAGATGGAAAAGACGGAAATGGAGAAGGTAAAAAAGCATTAAGAGAGATGGAACAGTTGGAAAATGAAATTTTAGAAAAAGGTTTTAATCAAAGTACTTTACAAAGAATGCAGCGTTTAAATTATCAACTTTTAAAATTAGAAAAAGCAACTTTCGAACAAGGAAGAGAAAAGAAAAGAAAGTCTAACACTAATTTAATCCAATACAATAAAAATAGAATTAAAGAACTTGAATTTAAAAAACAGTATTATAATCAAACTGAAATTTTAAACAGACAATCGTTACCTTTACAACAAAATTACAAGAAGAAAGTTCAAGAATATTTCAACAATAAGAACACTTCTAAAAATTAAAAAATGATAGCTTTTAACTACGAGACCAACTTTGAACTTACAGATGAAAAAAGAACATCTGAATGGATTATTAAATGTATAGAAGAAGAAAACCACGAACTAGGTGAAGTGAATTATATCTTTTGTGATGATACTTATTTACATAAAATAAACGTAGAATTTTTACAACATGATACATTCACAGATATTATTAGTTTCGATTATTCTTTAGGTAAACTTGTGAGTGGAGATATTTTTATTTCTATAGAAAGAGTAAAGGAAAATGCTTCTAAATTTGAAGTTTCTTTTCAAGAAGAACTACACCGAGTCATTATACATGGGATACTTCATTATATGGGTTTTAAAGATAAAACAGATAATGAAAAACAAATCATGAGAGACAAAGAAAATACTTGTTTAAAAGTCTTAAATTTGTAGTCCGTTCCACGTGGAACGGACTTTTTTATTTTAAAGAATATCCAATACAGAATATAAAGATGAGTTTATTCACAACAACATACGATGTTATTGTAGTAGGAGGAGGACATGCTGGTAGTGAAGCAGCAGCAGCAAGTGCAAACATGGGAGCACACACTCTTTTAATTACAATGAATTTACAGAACATTGCTCAAATGAGTTGTAATCCTGCTATGGGTGGAATAGCAAAAGGACAAATAGTTAGAGAGATTGATGCGTTAGGTGGTTACAGTGGAATTGTCACAGATAAAACCGCTATACAATTTAAAATGCTTAATAAATCTAAAGGACCTGCAATGTGGAGTCCGAGAGCTCAATCTGACAGAATGCAGTTTGCAGAATGTTGGAGAAATATGCTTGAACAAACTAAAAATTTAGACTTTTATCAGGATTCTGTAAACGGTTTAATCTTCGATGAAAACAAAATAATTGGAGTAAAAACAAATCTTGGTTTAGAAATAAAAGCCAAAACTGTAATTGTAACAGCAGGTACATTTTTAAATGGTTTAATTCATATTGGAGAAAAAACATTTGGTGGTGGTAGAGCAGGAGAAGGAGCTTCTACTGGAATAACAGAAGACTTAGTTGCTAAAGGTTTTGAATCTGGAAGAATGAAGACAGGAACACCTCCGAGAGTAGATGGACGTTCTTTAGACTATTCTAAAATGACAGAACAACCTGGTGATGATAATCCAGAAAAGTTCTCTTATTTACCAATTACATCTGTTTTAAAAAAACAGAGATCTTGTTATTTAACTTATACAAATCAAACTACTCATGATTTACTTAGAGAAGGGTTTGATAGATCTCCTATGTTTAATGGAAGAATTAAATCAACCGGACCTAGATATTGCCCGTCTGTAGAAGATAAAATAAATCGTTTTGCTGATAAGGAAAGACATCAAGTTTTTGTAGAACCTGAAGGTTGGAATACAGTTGAAATATATGTAAATGGGTTCTCTACATCTTTACCAGAAGACATTCAAGATAAAGCAATACGTTCTATTCCTGGTTTTGAAAAAGTAAAGTTTTTTAGATATGGATACGCAATAGAATACGACTATTTTCCACCAACACAGTTAACGCACTCGTTAGAAACAAAACTTATCGAAAACTTATTTTTCGCAGGGCAAATTAACGGTACTACTGGATATGAAGAAGCAGCAGCACAAGGATTAATGGCAGGTGTGAATGCAGCGTTAAAAACACAAAATAAAGAACCTTTTATTTTAAAAAGAAGTGAAGCTTATATAGGAGTTTTAATTGATGATTTGATCACAAAAGGAACTGAAGAACCATATAGAATGTTTACTTCTCGTGCAGAATACAGAACTCTACTTCGTCAAGATAATGCTGATTTAAGATTAACTAAAAAATCTTTCGAACTTGGTTTAGCTTCAGAAGAAAGATTAGAAAGAGTTACTAACAAAGAAAAGAAAACAGAAGAAACTATAGAATTCTTAAAAAAGCTAAGTGTAACAAAAGAAGATATAAATCCTATACTTGAGAAGAAAAATCTAGCAGCTATAAATCAATCTATGAAATTATATAAAATAGCAGCCAGACCTCAGCTTAATTTTAATGACTTTTTATCTATAGAAAAATTAAATAATTTCATAAAAGAAAATTCAATAGATAAAGAAATCATTGAACAAGTTGAAATTCATTTAAAGTATTCTGGTTATATCGAAAAAGAAAAGAGCAACGCTGATAAATTAAACAGATTAGAAAACGTTCCAATCCCTTCAAGTTTTGATTACACTAAAGTAAAATCATTATCATACGAAGCAAGAGAAAAACTTCTAAAAATAAAACCAACTAGTATTTCACAAGCGAGTCGAATAAGTGGAGTTTCTCCAAGTGACGTCTCCGTATTATTAGTTTATATGGGTAGATAATTTAAAACGTTCCATGTGGAACGTTTTTTTTTATTCTTTAAAATTTAAATCAAAAAAGCGAATGTTCCTTGTGGAACATTTTTTAAATTTACCTTTTAAAAACGAAAAGTTTCACGTGGAACTTAAAATAAAAAATAACTTGAACTATAATAAAAACACTTCCCTTTATAAAGATTGTAAAGATCATTCAATAAGTAAAGAAGATTTTAAATTATTAAGAAACGAAGAATACGATTTATTAATTACAAGTCCAATACCTGATAATTTAAGTTCTTATTACGAGAGTGAAGAATACATTTCACATACAGACAGTAGTGAAGGAATAATTAATAAGATTTATCAAAGCGTAAGAAAGTATACGATATCAAAAAAAATAAAACTTATAAATAATTATAGTAATAAAAATAAGTCAATATTAGACATAGGATGTGGTACTGGAGATTTCATAAAAGAATGTAAAAACAAAAATTGGGAAGTTGTAGGTATTGAACCAAATTCTAAAGCAAGAGATATAGGACGAACTAAAAACTTAGTTATATTAAATTCAATTGATGAATTACGTGAACAGAAATTTGATGTAATAACAATGTGGCATGTTTTAGAACATGTAACGAATTTAGATGAGACTATTAACAAAATTAAAAACATGTTAACAGAGAATGGAACTTTAATTATTGCTGTACCTAATTATAAAAGTTATGATGCTACTTATTATAAATCTTTTTGGGCTGCTTATGATGTTCCAAGACATATTTGGCATTTTTCAAAAAATAGCATCTCAAGAATCTTTGATAAAATCAAAATGGAAGTTGTAAATATAAAACCAATGTTATTTGATTCATTCTATGTTTCTATGTTATCTGAAAAATATAAAAGAGGAAGAAATAACTTTTTAAATGCTTTTTTTGTTGGATTGTGGTCTAATATAAAGGGAATATCAACAAAAGAATATTCATCTCATATCTACATCATAAAAAACAAGAAATAATTATTTGTAGATAGTTTTAAGAAGGTTTTATATATAATCTATAAAATCATATTAGTAAAAAATAAAAACGCTTTAAATCTCATTATTTAAAGCGTTTACTATAATTAAAAATTATATTTATTTTTTTTATTATAAATTTTACTTACTTAATAAATACACTCCGAAAATTGCAATTATAAAATAAACTGCTAACGTCATAGCACCTGCATAATCTTTTGCTAATCTTTGTCCTACTAAAAGAAAAATTAAACTTAGTGCAGAAAGTACTGCTCCAATTAAAGCAATTTCTTTTGCACCTGTTGTTGATAAGTGAAAAATACCAACGAACATTAAAGCACCAGCTAAAAGTTCCATAATTAAAATAACTGCTAATAAAATAGGCACAGAATTTTTTAAAGGAGAATTTTTAAAGTGTTCTTTGATAAAAGATGAATTTCCTTTCCAATCTGTAACCTTATCTATACCCGATTGTAAAAAAGTAACAATAAGAAATAATAGCAATAAAATTTCTGTTATGTGTTTTTGAATAAGTTCCATAAATTAAGTTTGTTTAGGATAAAATTACTACATATTGTAACAATTAAAAAAAATTGCGTCATATAAGTAACTTAAATAGCTATATTTATAAATAAATCAACTTAAAAAAATTTAACTATGTTATTCGTTTTTAACCCATTATTACCAATAATAATATTTATATCTATAATATTATTGATATCAGCATTCTTTATAGTAAAACAACAAACAGCTGCTGTAATCGAACGATTTGGTAAGTTTCACAGTATTCGTCAGTCTGGTTTACATTTAAAAATACCTTTAGTAGATCGTATTGCAGGTAAATTAAGTCTTAAAATTCAACAATTAGATGTAATTGTAGAAACAAAAACTTTAGATGATGTATTCGTACGTTTAAAGGTTTCTGTTCAATATAAAGTAATAAAAGATAAGGTATATGATGCTTTCTATAAGTTAGACTATCCACACGATCAAATTACAAGTTATGTATTTGATGTTGTTCGTGCCGAAGTTCCTAAAATGAAGTTAGATGATGTATTTGTTAAAAAGGATGATATTGCAATTGCAGTAAAATCTGAATTAAATGATGCAATGATGGAGTATGGATATGACATTATTAAAACGTTAGTAACAGATATCGATCCTGATGCTCAAGTAAAAGCTGCAATGAATAGAATTAATGCTTCTGAAAGAGAAAAAATTGCTGCTCAATATGAAGGAGATGCGCAACGTATTTTAATTGTTGAAAAAGCAAAAGCAGAGGCAGAAAGTAAACGTTTACAAGGTCAAGGTATTGCAGACCAAAGAAGAGAGATTGCACGTGGTTTAGAAGAGTCTGTAGAAGTTTTAAATAAAGTTGG
The DNA here is from genome assembly GCF_947502995.1 of uncultured Tenacibaculum sp. GTDB lineage: Bacteria > Bacteroidota > Bacteroidia > Flavobacteriales > Flavobacteriaceae > Polaribacter. The sequence goes on from NZ_CANNBW010000012.1 coordinate 45,581, forward strand.
TATTAATAGTCAAGAAGCTTCTGCATTAATCGTTGTAACGCAACATTATGATACATTACAATCGATAGGAGAAGAAACTAATAGTAACTTAATCTTATTACCAAACTCACCGCAAGCAGGTAGTGACATGTTAAATAACATGGTAGCGTCTTTTACAGCAAGTAACCAAATTGGTGAAGCGATGAAAAGAGCTAAAAACAAGAAAAAAGATGATTCTGAAGATTAATAATACATCTATAAATACTAAATAAATTAAAAGCCAGTAGTAAAACTACTGGCTTTTTTACGTTTATCAACAAAAAACTAACGATCATCAAACAAATTATAAAGTCTTTTAATTCATCTGTTTATTTGTATCAAACTTAAAAATGATGAAAAAAATTATTACCATAATTGCTATAATTAGTTTATATACTACTGTAGCTCAAAAGAAAAATTATACCGATGATATTAATACTTTTATAAAAGAATTCCCAACTAATACAGAACTGTCAGTCTTACTTGTAGATGGAGATAATTCAGAGTTCTTAGGTGTTAGAAAACAAAATGGTACTATAAATAGTATTGATAATAAAGAAAGTATTTTTGAAATAGGATCTATTACAAAAGTATTTACCAATATTTTGTTATCTAATTCAATACAGCATGGTAAGACTACTTTGAATGAAACTTTACAAAGTAACTTTGATTTTACTATTCATAAAGGCGATAGTATTACTTTACAACATTTATCAAATCATAGCTCTGGGTTTCCTGTTTTACCTTCTAATATGTATAAACAAATGGAAAAGAATCCAACAAATCCATATAAAGAGTACACAAATGATGACTTAGAAAAGTATTTGAATGGGAAAATTGACTATGGATTTAAAGCTGGTGATAAGAGTGTGTATTCTAATCTAGGAATGGGATTATTAGGATATATATTAACAAAAAAAACAAAGAAAACTTATCATCAATTGCTAAATGAAACTATTCTTAATCCTTTACAAATGAATAGTACTTCAACTAATGTAAAAGATAAAAGTAAATTGGTAAAAGGTCTAAATCCTGATGGTAGTTTTGCAAGTAATTGGGATTTTACAGATGCTTTGGTTGGAGCAGGAGGCATAAAATCTACAACTAAAGATATGGAAAAATTCATCCGTAAAAACTTCGAAAATGATCCAATGTATACATTACCTTTAAAAGAAACATTTGCTGTAAATAAAGTAGCTAAAATTGGTTTAGGTTGGCAAATTATAGACAGTAAAAATAAAAAGTTTTACTGGCATAATGGAGGAACTGGTGGATATAGATCTTGTTTAGTATTTCATAAAGAAACTAAAAAAGCAGTTTTGATATTATCGAATATTTCAGCTTTTCATGGTAAATCTTCGAGTTTAGATAATTTATGCTTTTCTTTATTTAAGAAACTAATGAAATGATAAAAAAGAGAATCTTTATAATCCTTTTACATTTAACTTTCTGGTTATTAAGTTATCTATATATAACTTCTGGTAATTTAAGTTGGAATGGATTTGGAAAAGAAGAAGGATTATTAAAAAAAGCATACCTGTATGGTATGTTTTTTAATGCTTTATTATTTTACATTCAAGTGTTTTGGTTGGTTCCTAAGTATTATGTGAAAAACAAAAAAGCAATGTTTTGGGGATTTTCTATAGTACTTTTCTTTTTAATAACTTATGTGGAAACTTATTTAGATGTTGCTTTAGCAGTAAAGTATCGTGTGTATAGTTTTGAACCAATTGCAGCTGGAATAATATGGTTTTATCATAATTCAATATTTCATTTCATATATTTTATAGTTGGGTTTTATTACCGTTTTCAACAAGAATACATCAAATCTGAGAGAGTAAAACAAGAATTACTAATAGAGAATCATAATGCTGAATTAAAATACCTAAAAGCTCAATTAAATCCACATTTTTTATTCAATGGAATTAATAGTATTTATCATTTAATTGGAAAGAATAACGCTAATGCTAAAAACACGTTACTTAAGTTTTCTAATTTATTACGTTATCAACTTTATGAGAGTAATACAAATAAAATAGAGCTATATAAAGAGATAAATTACATAGAAGAATACATTAGTATAGAAAGAATAAGAAAAGGAGAGGATATCGTTTTAAATTTAAATATAGATATTGAAAAAGAACATAATTTGATTATGCCTTTATTATTAATTCCTTTTATAGAAAATGCTTTTAAACATATTAGTAATCATAATGAAGCAAAAAATAATATTATATCAATCTCAATTGTAGAAAGAAATAACCTTTTAAAACTAATTGTTAATAACTCTAAAGATTTTTTTCATCATCAGGCAAAGAGTGGGGGAATAGGTTTAAAAAATGTAAGAAAGAGATTAAATTTACTTTATAAAGATAAATATGATTTAAATATTAAATCTACTGAAGATACACATGAAGTTGAACTTATAATACATTTAAATTGAGAAAAATAAATTGTTTAATTGTTGATGATGAACCATTAGCCAGAGAAGGAATTAAAGAGTATTGTGATCAGATTCCTTTAGTAAAAGTTATTGCTTTGTGTAAAAATGCAATTATAGCTAATGAATATTTACAATCACATGAAATTGACTTAATTTTCTTAGATATTAATATGCCATTATTAACAGGGTTAGAATGGTTAAAAACACTTAAAAACTCACCACTTATAGTAATTACCAGTGCATATTCTGAACATGCATTAGAAAGCTATGATTTTGAAGTCATAGATTATTTAGTAAAACCTATTCCTTTCAACAGATTTTTACAGGCTGTTAATAAAGCTGAACGTTTGTTAGTTAAAGAAGATGATAACAATACAATTTTTATTAAAACATCTAATGCAATAAAAAGAGTTGCAACTAGTGATATTCTATTCGTAGAATCTATGCAGAATTATGTAAAAGTAATTACAGAAAAAGAAACAATTATTACACATATTACTTTAAAACAAATGTATGAGCAATTGCCTAAAAACGAGTTCATACAAACACATAAATCCTATATTGTATCAAAAAATAAAATCGATGAGATTAATGGTAATTTAATTGTAATACGTGATTGTAAAGTACCTATAAGTGTTCGACTAAAAAAAGAAGTACTACAAACTTTAATGCAATAAAAAAGCTCACAAAATTGTGAGCTTTACATATATAATTTCTTAAAAATTATTTTTCTTCGATTCTATCGTCCTCTTCTTTAGTAGCATCTTTAAATTCCTTAATACCAGAACCTAATCCTCTCATTAATTCAGGAATTTTCTTTCCTCCAAATAATAATAGTACTACAACTACTATTAATGCTATAGACGCTCCACCAGGAATTGCTAAAAATGTTGTTAATGTATTCATCATCCAAAATTTTGTATTGCAAAGATATAAAAAACTTTAGTTACTTCTTTCAATAGTTCCACCAATTACTTTCTTTTCTTCAATAAGTTCTGGCTTACCTTTATAAAGTATTGTTCCACCAAAGCTTACTTTAGCATTTAAAGTTTCTCCTGAATGAACTTCAGCTTTTGCACCGGAACCAGCAGTTACTGTACAAACATTGGTAACTTTTAAATTGTAACCGTGATAAGTTGCACCTAAATCTAATTTAACTGTCTGATTTTTAGCTTCACCAGAGAGTTTAATAACTCCACCGGAAGAGCTTTTCACAGCTAAATGTTTTGTGTTAACAACTAAATTCATAAACGCGCCTTCTTGAGCTTTAATTTCAACATGATTTTGATTTATCTCTTTACATGTTAATGTAACTCCTTCATTTGCATCTATAATGCTAATATCTTTATTAAAATATAATTTAGCTTTTACTTTTCCATCCGCTGTAGTTTCAGGAAAGCGCAATGATATTTTTAATTTCTTGCCTTGTTGTTTAATTCTTACTTTTTCTGCTTTCTCTCCAGTAATATAAATTTCTTGTTTATCAGATTTAATTAATTCTATATCGATACCATTGTATACTTTAAGAACCTCAAAATCTTTCAGTTGCTTCATAATTGTGGTTTGAGCAAAAGTAAAAATAGAAAGAAAACAAAGCTTAAAAAATAATATTTGTTTCATTTTTAGGTGATTATATAACTACAAATTAAACTATAAATTTGTGTGATTAGTATATTGAAAAAGTTAAAGTTTAGTGTGATATTAAGTCAAAATCTAAATGTTTTCTTTCAAGATCTGTATGTTTAACTTTAACAACAACTTCATCTCCTAATTGAATTACAGCTTGAGTTGCCTGACCTACAACTGCATACTGTTTTTCATCAAAAATGTAATAATCATCTTTTATATCTCTAATACGAACCATTCCTTCGCATTTATTAGCTATAATTTCAACATAAATTCCCCATTCTGTAACACCAGAAACAACACCTTCGAATTCTACATCTTTATGATCTTGCATATACTTAACTTGCATATACTTAATTGATTCACGTTCTGCTTTTGCTGCGAGTTCTTCCATTTTTGAAGAATGTTTACAACGTTCTTCATAACCTTCTACTTTTGGTGAAGTACCTCCATCTAGATAATGTTGTAATAATCTGTGTGTCATTACATCTGGATATCTTCGAATTGGTGAAGTAAAGTGACTATAATATTCAAAAGCTAAACCGTAATGTCCAATATTTTGTGTAGTGTAAACCGCTTTACTCATCGAACGTATTGCTAAAGTTTCCACCATATTAGCTTCTCCTTTTCCTTGAACTTCTTTTAAAAGTTGGTTTAAAGATTGAGAAGTTGTTTCTCTTGTTTGTGTATCAATTTTATATCCGAACTTAGAAACAATATTTTGTAAAGAAGCTAACTTTTCAACATCTGGCTCGTCGTGAACACGATATATAAATGTATTATTGCTTGGTTTACCACCTTTAGCTTTACCAATAAATTCTGCTACTTTTCTGTTGGCTAATAACATAAATTCTTCAATTAATTTATTAGCATCTTTTCCTTCTTTAAAGAATACACCAACCGGATTAGCATTTTCATCTAAGTGAAATTTTACTTCTACTTTATCAAAGGATATTGCTCCAGATTTCATTCTCTTACTACGCATTTTCTTAGCTAATTCATCTAATTTTAAAATAGCATTTGAAATATTCTCATCTACAGTATATGCTGAACCTGATAATGAAACTTCAACAGGAACCACATTTGTTTTACTTTCTATAATGGCTTGAGCTTCTTCATAGGCAAAACGTTTATCAGAATAGGTAACTGTTCTTCCAAACCACTGATTTACAATCTGCGATTTTTCATTCATCTCAAATACAGCTGAAAAAGTCAATTTTTCTTCATTCGGACGTAAAGAACAAACTCCATTAGATAACATTTCTGGTAACATAGGTACCACACGATCAACTAAATATACAGATGTTGCTCTGTCGTAAGCTTCGTCATCTAAAATTGTTTTCGGTTGTACGTAATGAGAAACATCAGCAATATGAATTCCAATTTCATAATTACCGTTTTCTAAAACTGTAAACGATAAGGCATCATCAAAATCTTTTGCATCTTTCGGATCTATTGTAAACGTAAGATCGTTTCTCATATCTCTACGTTTGGCAACTTCCTCATTTGTAATAGCTATAGGTAACTTTTCTGCGTCTTCTTCTACCTCTTTTGGAAATTCATAAGGTAATCCATATTCTAATAAAATCGAATGAATTTCAGTATCATGATCTCCTGGCTTTCCTAAGATTTGGGTAATTTTTCCAAATGGATTTTTAGAGTTTTCTGGCCAATCTGTAATTTTGGCAACTACTTTGTCTCCATTATCGGCCCCATTTAATTTTCCTTTCGATACAAATATATCTGCATACATTTTAGAATTATCTGGTAAAACAAAACCGAAATTTTTACTCATTTGTAATGTTCCAACAAATTCTTGTCGAGCTCTTTCAATGATTTCAACAACATCTGCTTCTAGTTTAGATGTTTTTCTTTTGTTATACACGTAAACTCTAACAATATCGTCTTGTAAAGCTTTATTAATGTTTACTGAAGGAACAAAAATATCGTCTTCAAAATCGTCACAAATAAAATATCCATTACCATTACTTGTAAGATCCATTGTACCAATATGATACTTACGATCTGCATTAATTTTATACTTTCCTTTTTCTGCTTCTACAATTTTATTTGTAGCAGCGAGTTCGTGAAGTTTCTTTATAATTTGATTTCTTCCGTCTGTATCACTTATAGTAATTTTGCTAGCAATTTGCTTATAATTAAAAGCCTTGTTACTATCTTCATTTAAGATTTTAAAAATTTTTCTCGTTAAATCCTTTATCACCTTACCTTTCTTCTTGTAAATTTTCTTCTTTTTAGGCATATAATTAATTAAATTTTTTACTGAACCAAAGTACAAAGAATTATCCACGGATAATATTTCTTAAAAAAATCTTAAGAAAAATGTAACATCTCTTAAATTTTCTCGTCTTTATATAAACTAACTACTACAAAGTGAAAAACTTACGTAAAATAATAATCTTCTTTCTTGTAATATTTATTACAGGAATCATTATTGCTGCAGTGAGTATAAACACAACACTAAGTAAAAAGGACCCAACAACAGTTGTTTCTTCAAAAAAAGACATTCCTTACTTAATCAAAATTTCATAGCTCAGTTTTCCTTATTAACAACTTATATTATTATTAATTGTTTTATTTAAAATTTTAAAAAAAAGACAACTGATTATAATAGTCTGTTAATTTGTGGAATTGTTTTCTGAATTTAAATTTGGTTTTATCACTTATTAAATGAAATTAACAATTTATGAGTATAAAAGTAGGTTGAAAATCAACTATAAAACATAGTTATTAACAATCTGTTCGATTAGAAATACACTTATTTTTATGAATAGTTAATTTCCTGTTCACTGTAAATAAATTGTAAATTTTATGTTGATAAATTCAAATTAAAAAACTAAAAAAAAAGTTGCATAATTCATGTAGACCGCTGTATTGTAAAAAAAACTCAGAAACCCAAAAATTCTTTTGATAAACTTCTTAGTAGTTCTTAACAATTTAGAAATATTGGTAAATCGTTTATTTTAAGTTGTTTATTACCCTTTTTAAAAAAAGCATTGTTAATTACTGTTGATAACCGTTAATAACACTATTTTTGTGACCAACAACACAATTAAAATCAAGAAATTATGACTATTGCTATTGGTAATGATCACGCAGGAACAGAATATAAGTTTGAAATCATCAAATTATTAGAAGAATTAGGTCATACTGTAGTTAATTTTGGAACAGATGATAATGGTAGTATGGATTATCCAGACACAATTCATCCAACAGCTAATGCAGTTGAAAATAATGAAGCCGATTTAGGTATTATTTTATGCGGAAGTGGTAACGGAGCACAAATGACTGCAAACAAACATCAAGGAATTAGAGCTGCCTTATGTTGGAATAACGAATTGGTTGCTTTATCAAGACAACATAATAATGCTAACATATTAACAATTCCGGCTCGTTTTGTTTCATTACAACAAGCATTAGGCTTTGTAAAAATTTTCTTAGCTACAGAATTTGAAGGTGGTCGTCACCAAAATAGAGTATCTAAAATCGCTTGTAGTTAATAACTAGTTAACAAATGGAATTTTTAGTAAAATCTTTTAATGAGCTCTCTTTAAGGGAGCTTTATAGTTTATTACAATTACGTTCAGAAGTATTTGTTGTTGAACAAGATTGTGTATATCAAGATATCGATGGTAAAGATGAAAAAGCTTTACATGTTTTAGGTGTTAAGAATAATGAAATTATAGCGTATACGCGTTTATTTAAACCATTAGATTATTTTGAAGAAGCTAGTATAGGTAGAGTTATTGTAAAACAACCGGAACGTAAATATGGTTACGGTCACGATTTAATGAAGTTTTCTATTGATACCGTTATTAATAAGTTTTCTACAAAAACTATAAAAATAGGTGCGCAAACCTATTTACAGAAGTTTTACGAATCTCACGGTTTTCAACAAGTTGGTGAAGGTTATATTGAAGATGGAATTCCTCATATTCATATGATAAAAAACTAAATAACTTAAAAAGGCTGTGTAATTTACACAGCCTTTATTTTTAAAATATAATTTCCTTACAACTACATAGGTAATTGTCAAAGTAAAAACCACCAGGACAATCTAGTTCAACTTTACATCTTACATTAGAAATAGCACCTTTAGTATTTTTTAATTCTGTTTGGTTTAATACTTTACCTAGATTTAAGATTGATTTTTTCATGTGAATTAAATTTTAAAATTACGTAAAGTGAAAATCTATTTTTCTGTTAATAAAGTCAATAATAAATTCAGAAGTGTAATACCTTTTTTCAAAATTGACTTTGTAAGCCAAAGAATATTTTAAATTAATTTTGAAACTTCAATTACACCTCCAGAAGGTAAATCGTTTAACCATATATTTCCTATTCGAACACGAACCAAACGTAGTGTTGGAAAACCAACAGCAGAAGTCATTTTACGAACCTGACGGTATTTTCCTTCTTGTAATATAATTGAAATCCAAGATGTTGGTCCGTGTCTATCGTCTCTAATTTTCATAGAACGTTCCGGAAAATTAGGAGTATCAATAACGCTAACCTTGCAAGGTTTTGTCAGGTACTTTTCACCTTTAATTCCAATTTTAACACCAGTTTTTAACAATTCAATTTCTTTGTTAGTAATCGCACCGTCAACTTGCACATAGTATTCTTTTTCTACTTTACCACGTGTCGTAATAAAATCACTTACTTTTCCATCTGTTGTTAACAATAATAAACCTTCAGATTTTACATCTAAACGTCCAATAGCCATTGTTCCTTCAGGAAAATCATATAATTCTCCTAACATTTTTTTCTGTCTCTTAGTTTGATTGTTGATAAACTGAGAAAGAAATCCGAAAGGTTTATGAATAATAAAATGACGATGTTCCATAATAAATAGTTAATCTGAAAAAGGAATCAAAATTACACTACTTTTTTCATAACTTAGCATATCTTATTTTATAATAATTTTTACCAATTTTATGGCAACAGATAAAGAAAAAGAAGCGAAATTAAAAGCGCTTCAACTCACTCTAGATAAATTAGATAAGTCTTACGGAAAAGGAACTGTAATGAAATTAGGAGATAAAGTAATCGACGATGTAGATGCGATTTCTTCTGGTTCTTTAGGTTTAGATTTAGCGTTAGGTGTAGGTGGATATCCTAGAGGAAGAATTATTGAAATATACGGACCAGAATCTTCTGGTAAAACAACCTTAACTATACATGCCATTGCTGAAGCTCAAAAAGCTGGTGGAATTGCAGCATTTATTGATGCAGAACATGCTTTCGATCGTTTTTATGCTGAAAGTTTAGGTGTAGATGTTGATAACTTAATTATATCACAACCAGATCATGGTGAACAAGCATTAGAAATTGCGGATAACTTAATTCGTTCTGGAGCTATTGATATTGTTGTTGTCGATTCTGTAGCAGCTTTAACACCAAAATCTGAGATTGAAGGTGAAATGGGTGATTCTAAAATGGGATTACATGCACGTTTAATGTCTCAAGCATTACGTAAGTTAACAGCTACTATTAGTAAAACTAACTGTACAGTTATCTTTATTAACCAATTACGTGAAAAGATCGGTGTAATGTTCGGAAATCCAGAAACTACAACGGGTGGTAATGCATTAAAATTCTATGCTTCTGTTCGTTTAGATATCCGTAGAAGAACGCAAATTAAAGATGGAGACCGTGTTATTGGTAACAGTACTAAAGTAAAAATTGTTAAAAACAAAGTAGCACCACCTTTCCAAACTGCAGAATTTGATATTATGTATGGATTAGGTATTTCTAAAGTTGGTGAAATTTTAGATATCGGTGTAGAGCTTGGTATTGTTAAAAAGAGTGGATCTTGGTTTAGTTACGGAGACACAAAATTAGGTCAGGGTAGAGATGCTGTAAAAGGTATTATTAAAGATAATCCTGAATTAATGGAAGAGCTTGAAAACAAAATTAAAGAAGCTATCGACAACCAAGAATAAACATTAGAAAGAATCTTGTTTAATATAGAAACAGTTGTAGTTTAACTACAGCTGTTTTTTTATTTTTAAAAGAAAAAAGTGATTACAGTAAGCAAGCAAATAAGTTTAGTTCCTATAACTTCAAATGACACTTCAGTTTTGTTTGATCTAATGAACGAAATATATCCTCAAGCATATGATTATTTCTGGGAAGACGCTGGTAATTGGTATATAAATAACCAGTATTCTAAAGAAAATATAGAAAAAGAGTTAGCTGAAACAAATTCAGATTATTATTTTGTAGTTGTTGATGGAGAAAAAGTTGGTAATTTTAAAGTAAACTGGAATAGTGAATTAGAAAATTTTATTGAGAAAAGAGCAGTAAAACTACATCGAATTTACTTACATACTAAAACACAAGGTAAAGGTGTTGGAAAGCAATTATTACTGTGGTTGGAAAATGAAGCAAAGAAAAAACAATATGAAATGATTTGGTTAGATGCTATGGATGAAAAACCACAAGCTTTTGAGTTTTATAAAAAACTAGGTTACCAATACCATTCACATTGCTTTTTACCTTTTGATTTATTATATGATAAATACAAGAAAATGAGTCAGGTTTACAAAATTTTAAACTAAACTCCAGTACTACCAAAACCACCAGCTCCTCTTTCTGTTTCATTTAAAACAGAAACTTCTTGCCAGTTTACACGTTCATGTTTAGCTATTACTAATTGTGCAATTCGCTCACCATCGTTTACGGTAAATTCATCATTAGAAAGATTTACTAAAATCACTCCAATTTCACCTCTATAATCTGCATCTACAGTACCAGGAGAATTTAAAACAGTAATCCCTTTTTTAGCAGCTAAACCACTTCTTGGTCTTACTTGTGCTTCAAAACCTTGAGGTAAAGCAATAAATAATCCTGTTTTAATAATAGCTCTTTCTAAAGGCTTTAAAACAACAGGTTCATTTAAATTAGCTCTTAAGTCCATTCCTGCAGAACCTTCAGTTTCATAAGTAGGAATTTGATGCTTCGATTTGTTAATTATTTCAACGTTCATTTCACATTTTTTAGCGTTTCAAAGATAAATAATACTAACAATTACGCACTAGATTATAGTTTTATTAATTTAGCATCATAAAACAAACGACATAAATGAGCGAATTTGAAAAAATAGCCGTTATTGGTGGAGGAAGTTGGGCTACTGCAATTGTTAAAATGTTATCAGAAAATAAAACCAAAATAGGTTGGTATATGAGAAGCATTTATGCAATAGAACATATTAAAAGAAATAAGCATAATCCGAATTATTTAAGTTCTGCAGAATTACATCCAGAACAATTAGATTTAACAAACGATATCAATACTTTAGTAGAAAATTATGATGTTTTAATTTTCGCTATTCCTTCAGCTTTTTTAAATTCAGAGTTAGAAAAATTAGCCATACCATTAAATAATAAAATTATCTTTTCAGCGATAAAAGGTATTGTTCCAGAAACAGGGTTAATTGTTGGTGAACATTTTCATAAAAACTATAATGTATCTTATGAAAATATAGGAGTTATTGCCGGACCTTGTCATGCAGAAGAAGTTGCTATGGAACGTTTATCGTATTTAACAATTGCTTCTCAAGATGAAAAGAAAGCAAAGGAGCTTAGTAAATGTATTAAAGGAAGATATATAAAAACAAAAGTGTCTGACGATATTTTTGGAACAGAATATTCTGCCATGTTAAAGAATATTTATGCAATTGCTGCAGGTATAGCACATGGATTAGGATATGGTGATAATTTTCAGTCGGTGTTAATGAGTAATGCTATTCGTGAAATGAAACGATACATTAAAAAAGTTCACCGAATGAAACGAAATATTAATAACTCTGCCTATTTGGGAGATTTGCTAGTAACAGGTTACTCTGTATTCAGTAGAAATAGAATGTTTGGAAACATGATTGGTAAAGGATATACAGTAAAATCTGCGATGTTAGAAATGAATATGGTTGCGGAGGGATATTATGCTACAAAAAGTGCCTACAAGATTAATGAAGAGAATGGTGCAAAAACGCCTATTATAGATGCTATTTACAGTATTTTATATGGAAAAAAAGAGGCGAAAGAAGTGTTTGAGAAACTAACAAATATGTTAGATTAATTTTTCAAATTAAAAGTATAAAAACCCTTCAAATAATACCTACAAAATGAAATCAAACATCATCTAACGCCTAAAATTTTTACGCCACAAAAGTAAACGAAAAAAAAATTTTAGCAACACAAATAGGTTATTAAATATTTTGGAAAAAGTTAAATAAAAATTAACAAATTTTAATATTTTTACAACAACTAGTATATTTTTAAACAACGATGAAAACAATTCAAGAAGCTGTTGAAATTACTATAAGAAAAACCCCATTTATTGAAGAAGCCCTAAACGAAAAGTTAATCAATGTTTCCTCATTAGCCAGGTTAATTTTACCTGAAGTAGCTCAGCAACTTAAAAAAGAAGTAAAAGTTGGAGCTGTAATGATGGCAATTAATAGATTATCGCCAGCTAACGAATTACGTATTCGAAAGAATATTAAGAAGTTAGCTTTAGATTTGGGAGATGTAATTGTGCGTTCGGATTTATGTGATTTTACCTTTAAAAATTCTCCTACTTTATTTAAAAAGATAGCTATCATTTTAGGAGAATCTGCAGAGAATAACGATTTATTTTTAACTATATCTCAAGGTATTTTTGAAACAAATATTGTAGCCAGTAAAAGCTTACAGCCTTTAATTCAAGAAACTTTTTTGAAAGAGATTCTAATCAATAATGTAGACAATTTAGCTTCTATTACTATAAAATTACCAAAAGAAAACTTAGAACAATCTGGAATTTATTATTTCATTTTAAAACAATTTGCTTGGGCAAACATTGCTGTTCAAGAAGTAATTTCAACAACACATGAAATGACAATTGTTGTAAAAGAGAATGATGTAAATGAAACATTTTCAATCCTAATGGATTTGAAATTAAGCTAATACTTTATGCAAAAACAAGATCCGTTTGCGTCTTTACGTATTAAGGAGTTTAATATTTTTTTATTAGTAAGATTTGCATTAGTTTTTGGTTGGTCTATGCAATTTCTCATTTTAGAATATGAGATTTATGAAATAACAAATTCAAAACTAGCTATAGGAATTATAGGTTTAATGGAAGTAATTCCAGCTGTTTCTATGGCTTTATTTGCAGGTCATGTTGTAGATCAAAAAGAAAAAAGAAATTTGTTAGTTGTGTGTATAGCTCTCTTTTCATTAATAAGTTTAGGTTTATATTTTCTTACATCTGATTATTATACTGAAGGTTGGAGTTATAACTCGATTTTATATTCAATTTATGCATTAGTATTTTTTGGAGGTTTATTACGATCTTTTTTTGGACCTACAATTTTTTCTCTGGTAGCTTTAATTGTTCCTAAGAAATTATATACAAATGCCGCCACATGGAATAGTTCTACTTGGCAATTAGCAAAAATATTAGGTGTATCATTTGGTGGTTTTTCTATAGGTTTATTTGGAGTAGATTCTTCTTTATTAATAGTATTTTCATTAGTAGCTTTATCTTTAGTTTTATTATTATTTATAAAGAAAAAACCAATTTTAAATAAAAAGATTGGAGAGCCTATTTTTGAAAGTTTAAAAGAAGGAATTCAATTTGTTAAAAATTCCAAAGTAATTTTAGGTGCTTTAACTTTAGATATGATCTCTGTTCTTTTTGGAGGAGCAGTGGCTTTACTTCCTGTTTTTGCTAAAGATATTTTAAAAGTAGGACCAGAAGGTTTTGGTTTTTTAAGCGCTGCACCTGCTGTAGGAGCTTTTTTAACGATGTTAATTACTGCTTATATTCCTGTTAGTAAAAATGCAGGAAAGAAGTTATTAGTAGCCATTTTTGGTTTTGGTATTTGTATACTAGTTTTTGGTTTATCAACAAGTTTTTGGATATCACTAATAGCTTTATTTTTTAGTGGTGTTACAGATGGAATTTCTATGGTTATTAGGCAAACTATTTTACAGTTAAAAACACCAGATCATATGAGAGGTAGAGTTGCTTCTGTAAACTCAATTTTTGTTGGATCTTCAAATGAATTAGGAGCTTTTGAAAGTGGATTAACAGCCAAATTAATGGGAACGGTTACTGCAGTAGTTTTTGGAGGTACAATGACTTTGTTAACAGTAATAACTACCGCAATAAAAAATCCAACCTTAAGAAGGCTGGATTTAACTAAAGATATGCAAGAACAAGAAGAAAAAACTAATTAGTAATTTTCGACCAGTTCTTATCTGCTTGTTCTTTTAATTTTTTTGGATCTTCTTTTAACCATAATTTTAAGGTATTAGTACCCCAAGAATTATAGAAAAGATATAATTTTCCGTCTCTTATTTCAAAAGTCTTAGGATTTATATCAACTTTTTCGCCATTAACACCAATTGCATAAGCACAATATCCACCATATTGAGGTACATATTTATCGGGGTTTTCTTTAAAAGTTTTTAAGTTTTCTTCTGAAGAAAAACGATACGTAGCACCATTATGATTTGTACTTAATTTCTTTTTTCCTTTAACGGCAGTATTACTAAAATAAGCCACAACATCGTAACCTTTAGCTACAATTCCTTTTTTTGTATTAAGGTGTTCTGTTTGGCTAAAAACAGTTGTTGTTATAAATAGTAAAGCGAATAAAAAACGAATCATAATTATTTATCTGAATTTTTCATTTCTTCCCAGTTTTTATCTCCTTTAGCTTGTAAAGCTTTTGTATCTCCTTCTTGCCAATCAGTTAATTTATTAGCAAAAAATGAATTATAGAAAAGGTATAATTTACCATCTCTTATTTCATAAACTTCTGGATCTACACCCATTTTAATCTTCTTTTCAGCCACAGCATAAGCACAATATCCACCATATTGAGGAATATATTTATCTGGATTACTCGTAAATTCATTTAAACTTTCTTTGTTAGAAAAATAATACGTTTTTCCATTAATATCTGTGGTAAATGTTTCATTTCCTTTTACAGGTCCGTCTGTTGAATAGTAAGAAACTACATCGTAACCACCAACAGCTACTTTATCATCTGTTTTTGGTCCGCATTGATAAAATGTAATAGATGCAAAAATTGTAAATAGAAGAAAGATTGTTTTTTTCATTGGTAAACTATTTTAAATCAGATTATAAATATATTTATTTGTCTCTTAAAATACCATTAAATTACAACCACGGATATCAGAATTATCAAAACGACCGATAATTTCAAAAGAATTATCGTCGTAAATCTTTCCTAAATCTTGTGTTGCAATAAAAGAGCAAGAATTATAATTGGCTAAATCAATAACATTTATTCCGCCAGTTTTTTTTGTTTTTGCGATTGTTAATGGATCTTCTGTATCTCTGGTAAGAATTTTCATCCAAGGAGGGCAATTAAAAATTCCATCTCCTGTAGAATATCCTTGACTTAAAAGTTCTGTCATACCATATTCAGAATGAATTTTATCAACACCAAATCCACATTTTAAAATATGGTGAAGTTCTGTTCTAATCAACTCTTTTCTTCTACCTTTCATACCACCAGTTTCCATAATAATGGTATTTTTTAAATTAAATTGATGCATTTCAACTAAATCTAAAAGAGCAAAAGAAACACCAATTAAAAGCACTTTTTTATGTCCATTATCTAAAGAAGTTAGTTTATCAGCAAGTTCATTTAAGTTGTTTAAATAAAATCCACTATCAGCGTTTTTAGATCTTTTTATAAGGTCGTTCACCATATATATTAAAGATGAACCTTTTCTTTCTAAATAGTTTGGTAAAAGCGCTAAAACAACATAATCTTCTATGTTTCCATAAAAATGTTTAAAACCTTCTAAATAACTCTTTTCATATAAAGAGATGTCAGAAACGTAGTGTTTACTAGTAACACTTCCTGTGGTTCCAGAACTACTAAAAGTTTCTTGAATAGAAGCTGTTCCACTTACTACTTCATGTGATTTAAAAAATTGGATAGGTAAGAAAGGAATTTCATGTATTTCTTTTATATCACTAGGGTGAATGTATAATAAATCACAAAAAGATCGATATACACGATTATTTTCGAATTGATGTGCAAAAGTTTGTAATGCCTTTGCTTTAAATTCATCAGTAGAATTAATATTTGTGAAACAATTTTCCATAATACAGACAAAAATACAAGTTACTCACGCAACCTTTGCAAAAAAAGCCCATCTATTAGGTAAATAAAAGAGTTAAAAATTAAAGTTAATAGTTAAATTATGAGAAGGGTCTTTTACAGTTTATTCATTAGTCTTTCATTTATATCTTGTTTGAAAGATGAAAATGTCACAAATTTTAGTCCAACAAATCCTCTAGAAAGTTTGGAATGGTTAAAAGAGAAAAAGGAAAATTTTGAAAGATTAATGAATTCTGTAAAAGTTGAAATATTACAATTTAAATACGAAGGTCATGATGTGTTCTTAATTAACGATTGTGTCGATTGTACAGATGCACTAATAAAAGTGTACAATTGCGATGGAGAAGTAATTTGTGAGTTTGGCGGAATTGCAGGATTAAATACTTGTCCCGATTTTCAAGATAATGCACAACTAGTCGGAGTATTATGGCGTAATTATGATCAACTCATCATAAATAAAGAAAGATACGATGCTACTAATACAGATAACTATTCGATAACATCTGTATCTATTCAAAATAATATTTTAACGCTCGAAGTAACCTCTTCTGGTTGTAGTGGAGATAGCTGGATTATGAACTTAATTGATTCTGGTGGAATTTCTGAATCTTTTCCTTTACAGAGAAGTTTAAAGTTAGAATTAACTAATAATGAAGCTTGTTTAGCAATTGTAACTAAAGAAGTAAAGTTTAATATTTCACGATTACAAATATCTCAAATCGATCAGATTGTATTGAATTTAGAACAATGGAATTCACCAATAAATTATAATTATTAAAAGGTTGTTATGAAGAATTATAAATTACTAAAAGTTATTTTTTTACTGGGTGTATTTTATTTAATGTCTTGTGGTTCAGAAGAAAATGAGTGCGATGATTTAGTATTTAGGACTTCACCAGTAGAAACTCTTTTACTTTTCAATTTTAATACTCAGGTTAATATAAACGATATAGAAATACTTTGTGATGTAAATGGTTTAGAAGATCAAGATTGTAAAAATTTATTACAGTTTTCAGATAATACATATTCATTTCCTATAACAACAAATCTTAATGCTATAACTGTTAAAACTCCAACTAAAGATTATAAAATAGAATTTAACTACAAGTTTATTCAACATCAATGTTATACACAAGTTGTTGTTGAACGAATTGTAGTAAATGGAGAAGTACTTTGTGAAGAATGTAATCTTCAAAACACATATACTTTAAATTAAAAAGAGATGAAGAAAAGAGTATACTTAAAATTAATATTTCTACTGCCATTAATATTAATTGGTTGTAATGAAAAAGAGATAGAAAATGATTTGAATTTAGTTTGTTCGGTTGAAAAACCAACAGAAGATTTAAGTTGGTTAAAATCTGAAATAGAAACAATTAATAATTCTACAGAGTTCTCTAAATATAATTATATCGTTCAGATAATGCATAATGATGAAACGAAGTTTGTTTTAGCTAATTGCAATCCTGCGATCAACTCAGTATTTGAAGTAAAAAATTGTTCAGGAATAACAACCAATATTGTTGGCAGTGGAGCAGAAGATGTACCACTTGAAACTTTTGAACAAGGAACAATTATTTGGAAATCAAATCAAATCGAATGTCAATTTCAATAAAAAAGATAAAAATGTATAAAAGATTAGTAATTATCTGTCTTGCAACTGTTTTAAGTTTTTTTAGTTGTAGTAAAAGTGAAAATGATGTATTACAAGATTCATTAGTTGGAACTTGGAGTTTAGTAACCATTGAAGGAGGTTTAGCTCAACCTGTAACATATAGCAAAGGAGAAATAGTATGGTTTGTTAATTTTGATAATAACACAATTACTATAAAAAATTCAGTAGAACATAACGTAGGAATCCAGCAAAATTTTAGTCTGAATCATACAGGAGTTTATGATTTTTCTATAACAACAGAAAATGATAATGAAATTTTAGTTGTAGGTGAAAGAAAAGGAACCATAAAAAAAGAACAAGGAAAATTCATCATAGATTACGGAGTAGCTTTCGATGATGTTCGATATACATTAATTAGATAAAAAATATGAAAAATTTAAAATTTATAACAATACTGTTTTTAGTATTTATTTCTTGTAGTGAGAATGAAGAAGTTGAAATAATAGAAAGTAATTTATTACTAGGAAATTGGTCTGAAGTAGTTTATGAAAATGAAAAACTAATTTTTAAAAGAGTAAAAGAATTACCACAAGAAGCTTACGGATTTTCGTTTAAAGAAGAATTTCCAGAGTTTTTAGAAAGAACTTCAGGTTTTTGTGGAACACCTCCACTTAGTTTTTTTGATATAGATGGTAATTGGCAAATTGAAGATGGAGATATATTAAAGATTTATGATTTAAGTATAACTAATCAATACAGACCAAATAATGGACTTTTACATAACTTTAAAATAGTTTCTTTAACTAAAGATGTTTTAATTTTAAAAAGAGAATTAACGGAACAAGAAAAAGATCACCAAGAATTAATGGATCTTTACAATGAGTTTTATGAAATGGCAAATAATAAAAGTTGTACAGATGAAAATAATTGGTCTTTTGTAGGATATGGATCTAAAGCATGTGGAGGTTTTCAAGGGTATATAGCTTATTCAACATTAATAGATGTAACAGCTTTTCTACAAAAGGTAGAAAAGTATACGCAATTAGAAGATGCATATAATAGAAAATGGGAGATTTATTCAACTTGTGATTTGATAGCTCAACCTCAAAAAGTAATTTGCTTAAACGGACAACCAACGTTAAAATATTAGATCAACAATTTAAATCAAACGGAGTATCAAAATAGAACAACTCATACAAGAGTGTAAGCAAAATAACTTACAAGCCCAGTCTCAGATTTATCAAATCTTTGCTGCGAAACTCTTTGCGTTGAGTTTAAAGTATTGTAGAAATTATCAAGATGCAGAAGATGTACTTCAAGATAGTTTTTTAAAAGCTTTCGATAAAATACATCAATACAAAAATAAAGGATCTTTTGAAGGATGGTTACGAAGAGTTGTAATTACTACTGCGCTTCAAAAATATAAAGACAAAACGCAATTATACATTGTAAAAGAAGAAATAGACGTTAAAGAAGAGGAGGTAAGCTTAGATGAAAGTAATATTGATATTGATGTGTTACTAAGCTTAATTCAAGAACTTCCAGATCGTTATCGTTTGGTTTTTAATCTTTATGTTCTAGATAATTTTTCACATAAAGAAATAGCAGATTTATTAAGTATTTCTGAAGGAACTTCTAAATCAAATTTATCTAGAGCAAAGAAAATTTTGAAGAGTAAGTTAGAAGCATATCAGTTAAAATTAGAAAAGGCATAATGATGGAAGATAAAAATATAGACAGATTATTTCAAGAAAAGTTAAAGGATTTAGAGGTAATGCCTAATCCTGAATTATGGCAGAATATTGAAGATAAACTTTCAAAGAAGAAAAAGAAGCGAATTATACCTTTTTGGTGGTTTTCTTCTGGAATAGCTGCAGTTTTATTAATCTCTTTATTAATTACAAATCCTTTTAAAAATGATGCTACTATTAATTTTCCTACACCAGTAAATGAAGATTTTCCTGTTGTTGAAACACAGCAAATAAAAGTTGATACAACAACTTCAAAATTTAAGGAAACAATACCAAAAGAAGAGGTTACAACAGAGTTAGTAGAAAATAAATTGAATCAAAAGAAAACTGATAAAACAACAAAAAACACAATTGAAATAGCTAAAACAGAAACGAATAAAAGTTTCAAAGAGAAATTAAAAACTAAAACAAATTCATCTAAAAAAGAGACAAATAAAATCTTAAAAAAGAAGGAAGTACATAGTTTTAAAAAGGATGTTTTAATAGCAGATAATCAAGTAGAAAAAACAAAAAATAAAGAAGATAAAATCACTAAGAAAACAAAAGAAACAAAACAAGCATTAGTGGCTTTAGTCGATGAAAATCCAATTGAAGAAGAGAAAATCAAAACTTCCAAAAAATGGAGTGTCACACCAATTGTTGGAGTTATAGGTTCAAGTGCATTTTCTGGCGGATCACCAATAGATGAAAGTTTAAATTCAAATTCTATTTCAACAGACGGAACTTTGGCTTATGGAGTAAAAGTAGGTTATCAATTAAATGAAAAATGGTCGATTAGAACTGGTGTTCAATTTCAAAAGAATGTGATAAATACAGAAAATGTTGGTTTATTTACTAGTGTAACATCAAATAACAATTTAGAAGCGATTAATTTTTCAATTAACGATGCATTTACTTTTGTAAGTTTAGAACCTTCTGGTGATAGTAGTTTTGCTTTAGATCCTACTAATTCTGGTGGTAATTTAGCAGATAGAGGAAGCATTGCACAAACGTATAGTTATTTTGAAATACCTGTAGAAGTTCAATACCAATTTTATGAAAACAAAACATTTAAAACACAGTTGGTAACAGGATTTAGCACCTTATTTTTAAATGAGAACTCTGTAGCGTTAAACTCAAGTATTTTAAATCAACCTATAGGAGAAGCAAATAACTTAAACACATTAAATTTCAGCGGAAATTTAGGAATTAATATTGATGTTCAATTATCCAAAAAATTGAATTTAAACTTTAATCCAATGTTAAAAGCGCAGTTAAATACATTTTCAGAAAACTCTAATGGATTTAGTCCTTTTATTTTCGGAATATATTCTGGAGTAACATTTGATTTTTAAATATTCGTTTCACATGGAACATATAGAAAAAGAAGGTTAACAAGAAAAAGAGCAATTATCAATATTAGCAGTAACTAATACGATAATTGCTCTTTTTTAATATGAGAAATCTTTTAAGTAGTTTTACTCTTTATAAATTTTCACTTCAGTTTCACCTTTAGCGTTCATAGAAGCTCTATACATTCCTGCAGTATTAAATTCAAAAACCATATTTCCGTTTTTATCAACAGCAATAATTCCACCTGTACCACCTAATTTGGTAAGTTTATTCTGAATAACTTCTCTTGCGGCTTCTTTTAACGATAAATCTTTGTAATCCATTAAAGCAGAAATATCATGAGCAACTTGAGCTCTTATAAAATATTCACCCCAACCTGTAGATGAAACACCACAAGTAGCGTTATTTGCATAAGTTCCAGAACCAATAATTGGAGCATCACCAATTCTATTCCAACGTTTGTTAGTCATTCCACCAGTAGAAGTACCGGCTGTAATATTTCCATTTTTATCTAAAGCAACACAACCTACAGTTCCGAATTTAGAATCTTTAATAATAGGGTCATAAAAAGCAGTTTTAGCATCGTGATCTAATTCAGCCTTCATTTTTTCTTTAACACGTTGTAAAGATTTAAATCTACTTTCAGTATAAAAGTAGCTAGAGTCAACAATTTCAATACCCTGAGATTTAGCAAAAACAGAAGCTCCTTTACCAGAAAGCATTACATGTTCAGAGTTTTCCATCACTTTTCTTGCTAAAGAAATAGGGTTTTTAATATCAGCAACACCAGCTATAGCACCAGCATTTAAGTCGTTTCCTGTCATTATAGAAGCGTCTAATTCATTAGTTTCTTCATGAGTAAAAACAGCTCCTTTTCCGGCATTAAATAACGGAGAGTTTTCTAATACATGAATTGTTTGTTCAACTGCATCTATACTTTTACCACCGTTTTTAAGTATGTTATATCCTACTTTAACTGCTTCTTTCAATTTGTCTTGATATGCTTTTTCTTTCTCTGGAGTCATATTTTTCTTTAAAATAGTTCCAGCTCCACCATGTATTACAATAGCAAATTCATTAATTTTTTCATTTTTTGATTCTTTTTTTTCAGTTGTTGTTTTACAACTAATTAAAAGAAGTACTAAAGATAAACTGGTTAATAAGGTTTTCATGGTAAGTTATATTTTAAACAAAAATTATAGTTTTTGTTTAATTTTATTAATAGTGATTTATTTGTAAATTTGACATCAATTTAAACAACTAAAACGTAACTACAAAATGACAGATTTTGGTATTAAAGAAGCATTAAAAACCTTAGGGGTTAATGATATAAATGAAGGAACTTCTACAGGTTCTAAGTGGTTTTCTAATGGAGAACTTATTGAAAGTTATTCTCCAGTAGATGGTAAATTAATAGCTAAAGTAAAAGCTTCTACTAAAGAAGATTACGAGAATGTAATGACTGCTGCTACTGAAGCTTTTAAAACTTGGAGAGTAATGCCAGCTCCTCAACGTGGAGAAATTGTTCGTCAGTTTGGAGAGAAATTAAGAGAAAAGAAAGAAGCTTTAGGTAAATTAGTTTCTTATGAAATGGGTAAGAGTTACCAAGAAGGTTTAGGTGAGGTTCAAGAAATGATTGACATCTGTGATTTTGCTGTTGGTTTATCGCGTCAGTTACACGGGTTAACAATGCATTCTGAAAGACCAGGACACAGAATGTACGAACAATATCATCCGTTAGGAGTTGTAGGAATTATTTCTGCGTTTAACTTTCCAGTAGCTGTTTGGTCTTGGAACACAGCTTTAGCTTGGATTTGTGGTGATGTTTGTGTTTGGAAACCATCTGAGAAAACTCCATTATGTGGTGTAGCTTGTCAGAACATAATTACTGAAGTTTTACAAGAAAACAATTTACCAGAAGGAATTTCTTGTTTAGTAAATGGAGATTATGTAGTTGGAGAGTTTATTTCTAAGGATACTAGAATTCCTTTAGTTTCTGCTACAGGATCTACTCGTATGGGTAAAATTGTTGCTAGTGAAGTTGCAGGTCGTTTAGGTAAAAGTTTATTAGAATTAGGAGGAAATAATGCAATTATTGTTACTCCAGATGCTGATATTAAAATGACAGTAATTGGTGCTGTATTCGGAGCTGTAGGAACCGCAGGACAACGTTGTACTTCTACACGTAGATTAATTATTCACGATTCTATTTACGATAAAGTAAAAAATGCAGTTGTAGATGCTTATAAACAATTACGTATCGGTAATCCTTTAGATGAAAACAATCATGTTGGACCGTTAATCGATAAAGATGCAGTTGCAATGTATAACAAAGCTTTAGAGAAAGTTGTTGCTGAAGGTGGAAACATTATTGTAGAAGGAGGAGTTTTAGAAGGTGAAGGATATGAAAGTGGTTGTTATGTAAAACCTGCTATTGCAGAAGCTGCTAATGATTATGAAATCGTTCAGCACGAAACGTTTGCTCCAGTTTTATATTTATTAAAGTATTCAGGTGATATAGAGAATGCAATTAATTTACAAAACGGTGTTGCACAAGGTTTATCTTCTGCAATTATGACCAACAATTTACGTGAAGCTGAGCGTTTCTTATCACACGCTGGATCAGATTGTGGTATTGCAAATGTAAACATAGGAACTTCTGGAGCTGAAATCGGTGGAGCTTTTGGAGGTGAAAAAGAAACTGGAGGAGGAAGAGAATCTGGTTCAGATGCTTGGAAAATTTACATGCGTCGTCAAACAAATACAATTAATTATACTACAGAATTACCTTTAGCTCAAGGAATTAAATTCGATTTATAGTATAAACATAAATAAGCTACAATAAAAAAGCCGTCTCTAAGAGACGGCTTTATGTGTCTAAATAACTATAGTCCCCCCGAACTATAAACCTTGAATTTTGTTATTCAGAAACTCATTTACTACTTTCTTTCCACTTTAAAATTACTATTTATTCTACTTTTTTCGTTCTAACTATCGACGAATGGTAATTTTCTAGAGTTCATAAAGGTTTCCGTGTAGATTAACGATATATTATATGAGTTATAAATTTATTTTATAAAAACAAAAAGCTAGCCGTCGGGTTATGACGGCCAGTAGTTGTAAGCAATAATCGACCCCCTTCAAGTCTGATTATTAAGCGGAACAAAAATAGAATTAAGATTCATTTATAAATTCTTAAAATCGACGGTTGATATTAAATATGGTTCAAAAGGTTTTTATTTAAAGATGAATGGTAAAAAATTAAAGATTAAGAGTTTAAAAATGAAGTATACAAACTAAAAAAGACGACTTATTTAAGTCGTCTTTTTTAGTTATAAACTATACAGCCCCCCCGAGCTATAATTATCTATATTTATTTTTATTATTTACTAACTAACACTGTAAAATTACGTAAAAGAAGAGATCGCCCTTGTGAATTATCGACGAATGGAACTTTAAATAAGTTGATAAATATTTGACTATAGATAAATATCAAAAAAAGGTAAAAATCCATGCTTCTTTTATAGATTTGTACTTTATAAATTAATGTTTATGATGAATTTTCTTTCCTTAGTCGGTAGAATTTTTGGACAAAAACAAGAATCTGAAGAAGATATTATGAAGAAATTTTTAATTGTGGGTCTAGGAAATATTGGTGAAAAGTACGATAACACCAGGCATAACATAGGCTTTAAAATTGTAGACGCTTTTGTAAAAGAAAATGAAGCTTCTTTTTCTACTGAAAAGTTAGGTGATTTAGCAAAGCTAAAAGTAAAAGGAAAAACAGTGTTTGTATTAAAACCTAATACTTATATGAACCTGAGTGGTAAAGCTGTTTTATATTGGATGAAGAAAGAAAATATTCAAATTGAAAATTTATTAATTATTACGGATGATTTGAATATAGATTTTGGAAAACTAAGAATAAAAAGCAGAGGTAGCGCTGGAGGACATAATGGTTTAAAAGATATTCAAGAAAAATTAAACACAGGTTCTTACCCAAGATTCCGTTTTGGTGTAGGCTCAGAATATAAAAAAGGAAGACAAGTAGACTTCGTTTTAGGGCAATGGAGCGATGAAGAAGAGAGTCAGCTTATAGAGAGAATACCAACGAGTGTAAACGCGATTACATCGTTTATAAATGCTGGAATTTCAAATACTATGAATGAGTTTAATGGTAAGTAAAAAACAAAAGAGTTTATAAATTAAAAAAGCAGACAATTATTTGTCTGCTTTTTTAATATGATTTAGTAACTAATTTCTATTGTCTCTCAAAAGTAATAGTTATTTCTTCAGTTGTTGTAATTTGATTATCTGTAGCTTCTGCTTCTTTAGAAAGTACTAAAGTATTCGCAGTGAAAGAAGTAATTTCAAAAATTCCGTTAATTACACCAGTATTAGTATCTGTAAAAGTAACTCTTCTATTTAAAGGATCTAAAGTATATGTTCCAGAGCTATTTTCAGTTTCAATACTAGTTTCTTGTACAGGAGCAGATCCATTGTTTAAAGTAGTAACTGCAACTTCTCTGTATTCTCCAGAATAAGTAAACGATCCGTTAGTAGAAAGTACTAAATCAAGTTGAAACGTATCTCCTTCATAAGATTCAGTAGAAATATCTACAGTTTGACCAGAAGCCGTTGTAGAAGTTTTATTTGTACCTCTTAATTTAGTTACTGCATATGTTCCTGTAAAGTTTTCAGTAGTTAATTCGAATACAGGTGTTTCGTCATCACCACTACAACTTGTTAATGTTGCAAAAGCAACAAATAAAATAAATGACTTTAATAATTTCATGGCTTATATCTTTTTTAAATTTTATTGAATATATCTTTTATATATCTAAAGAAAAAAAGAACTAAATATTGTCTGATGCAAACCATTCTGCATAACAACTTTCAGTTTCTTGTAATTTTAATGAATGTAAACGAATTCCTTCTGGTAAATTTCCAGATATCTTTTTAGCAAAATCAATCACCATCATTTCGCTTGAAGGTTGGTAATCTACTAAAATAATATGATGTCCAAGTTCCTTAAGATATTCAGCTAATTCGAGATGAGGTGTATTTTTATTAAATAAAGTTGCGTGATCAAACGCATCAACAATTTCTTTATTTACGATCTTTTTTAAATCACCAAAATCAATTACCATTCCGTATTTTGGGTTATTGGTATCTGATATTGGTTCACCGATTACAGTAACAAATAACTTGTAACTGTGTCCATGAATATTTTTACACTTTCCGTCATAACCATATAAAGCATGAGCTGTTTCGAAAGTGAACTTTTTTGTTATTCTAATCTTACTCACTACCTTCTAAATTTTTTATTATTTCTATACTTGTTAACAAAGTATACAACGCCAACAGCTAATGCCAATCCAAGAAATAAAATATTTTCTCCCATAATTTCAATTAAAATATTCCGCAAAAATACAATTTTAATTTACTCGCATTACATACGTTAATCTAAAAGTTCTCAGCTATACCTAGCTTTTTATAGATTATTTTTTCTTTTTTGAATAGAATCTCATCAGAAATAAAGTCTAAAATGAATAAATGAGTTATTCTAAAGATTGCATAATTTTATAGAACAAGAAAAAACATGAATAAGAATAATACGCAAATAGAAAGGTATCAGAAACTTATTGTATATCTAGAAAATAAGTTTAAAACCGATATTAATTCAAAAGATATAGAAGATGTTTCTTTCTATTCATATCGAAATATCAATAGAATATTCGCAGCATTACAACATGAAACTATTGGTCAATTTATCAAAAGAAAAAGGTTAGAAAAAGCCGCTGAGTTTTTAAAATATTCAGCAGAAGAAATTTCTGACATTGCTTTAGATATTGGTTATAAAGATGTAGCTGCTTTTAGTAAAGCATTTAAAAAACACTTTAATTGTTCACCTTCTACGTACAGAAATTCGCAGCATATTCAGCAAGAGATTACGACCAAAATTTTACAAGAGAAAAGAGAGAATGCTAATAAAACGCTATCATTTAGTATTGAACACTTACCAAGTTTTAAAATTCTATATCTACAATATAAAGGTTCTTATGAAGATATTCGCGGAATAGAAAAGACTTGGAATAGTTTGCTAAAATATGTTTTTAAAAAGAAGTTATTGTCTGATGAGACTATACTTTTAGGTGAAATTTTAGATGATGATGACATAACAGATACTTTGCAATGCAGGTATAACGCTGGAATTGTTTTAGAAGATCATCAAGATTTTGATACTAAAGGTTTCTTTGAAATAAAGGAAATACCTACTCAAAAATATGCGAAATTTATACACAAACGAAGTCATGAATCTTGTTACGAAACTTACAATAACATTTATGCAAGATGGATGCAAGATGTACAATTAGAATTTGCAGACCAAGCTACATTGGAGTTTTATGTAAATGATGAAAGTACAACACCAAAAGAAGAACTAATTACAGAAATTTATATTCCAGTAGTATAATTGTCTTGAATGGACAAACAGTTTTTGAATTCCTGAGATAATTTTGAACAAAAAATTATCGATTATGGATTTAAAAACCATTACGCTGTTATTTGAAAAAGCACCTATTATAAATTATGTGGCTATTTTCTTTGTGTTCAATCTTTCTTTGATTTTATTTGAGATTGCTGTTGATTTTTTCGTTTCTAAACAACGAAGATGGAAAGATACTGGAGCGAATTTACTCATCTTTATTATCAATCAATTACTAGAAAAAACAATATTAGGAAGTATTGGAATTTTGTTTTTAATTCCATTTCAATGGATTGCTTTTTTTGAAATCCAGATGGATTTAGGGTCTTGGTTTTTTGCCATTTTAGCAGCAGATTTTACATATTATTGGATGCATCGTTTAGAACACGAACATCGAATTTTATGGGCACATCATAGTGTACATCATTCTTCAGAAGATTATAATTTAACTGTATCAATGCGTTTAAGCTTTGTAGAAGGATTATTTGAGTGGATTTTCTTAATTCCAATGGTGTTAATCGGTTTTAGTCCTTTTCAAACTATTGTAGCTTTAGTTTTAGTAGCGCAATATCAAACTTGGATACACACAGAACATATTAAAAAATTAGGCTGGTTAGATGAGGTTTTTAATACTCCATCGACACATAGAGTTCATCACGGATCAAATCAAAAGTATTTAGATAAAAACTACGGAGGAATTTTAATTATTTGGGATAAGCTATTTGGAACCTTTAAAAGAGAGGAGGAGAAAGTAGTTTACGGATTAACAAAAAATATAAAAACCAATAACCCAATTACGATTAATTTTATTGAATATGTTCATATTTGGAAAGAAGTAAAGCAATGTAAAACATTAAAAGATAAATTGAGAATAGTTTTTGGAAACCTTATTTGGAAGCCAGCATATTTTGATAAAAATAAGTCTTAATTTAACTGTTTTTCAAAACAAATACTTTCTTCTAAACCAGAATACTGTCCGTAATTTTCTATGATTTTATAATTGTTTTTTTTGTAAAGATGAACTGCTTCAACTTGTCTAATTCCAGTTTCTAAAATACATCGATTAAAAGAAAGTTCTTTTGCCCAAATTTCTAATGCTTTTAGTATTTGCGAAGCCAAACCTTTACCTCTTGCTTTTTCAGAAGTAAACATTCTTTTAATTTCCATTGTAGTTGTATCGTATTGTTTAATGGCTCCACAAGCTAAAGGTTCGTTATCAACATAAATAAGAACAACATGTTTAATAAGATCGAGTTTGTTATACTGATTGTAAAAATCATGATCCTCACCATCTGTAACAGCTAAAAAAGCATCCAATTGTTTTACTAAAGCTCTAAAATCTTTGTTTTCTGAATCGGTTCTAACAAGAGATATCATAATTCAATACGATTTAAAACAATCCAAATAACTTTTTACGTTTAGCAATATTAGGTCTTGTTAAATTCAAAACATCAGAAATATTGTGTTTATCAAAACCATTAAAAAGAGATTCAACACCTTTGGTCATTTTAAGATTTAACTCTTCTTGATACAAAGGAATTAACGTGTAAAAATCTATAGATTTATTTTCTAAAGTTAACGTGTGAAATTGTTCATTAAAAACAATAGAAGGTAATAAAACAACAGAACTTAGTTTAGTTTTAGCATCAAAAGGTTGCGCAGGATCTCCATTTGGCATAGTATGTCCGTAAGCTAACCATGTGTTGTATTCATGAGGAAAACGTGCTAAAAACTTTAACCATCGAATTGGCCAGTAATTGCTTTCATCTTTAAAATCTTCTTCAGAAATTTTCCAATCTTCAGGTAAACAAATGCTTAATTCTGCATAATTACAACCTTCAATACCTTCTGGAGTATTCATAGGTTTATCGCTCATTCCAGAAGTAACTAAAGTATGAAAAGGTTTTGCTGTAGTAGGTTTAACCCAGTGCACATCAATATGAACTTGATCGGAAACAATTTCATGAAAAACCATATCGATTTCTCCTACGTGTTTTTCTATATGATCTGAAATAGCTTCCAGAGAAGATTCTCCAGAAGCTATTTCAAATTTATTTTTATTGTTTTCGTCGTATCTGTAAATTGGCGATCCTGATTTAGACTTTTCCATAGTTTTATTTCTTATTGTTTTTTGAATTTAGCTAGTGCATTTTTAGTAAACTCAGAAAGTACTAATCTTCCTGTAATTTTTGCTCTTTCAACTAATAATTCATTCCAGTTTTCAGTTCCTTCCCAAAGTGTTTTTTTCATTTCAAATAAAGCATCAGGATTATAAGAAGCTAACTTTTCAGCTAACAAACTTACTTCTTTGTCTAATTCAGAAAGAGAATCGAAAACCTTAGCATATAAGCCTTTGTCTTTTGCCCAATATGCATTTTTCCAGCTTGTAGCATCTAAAGTTAATTCTGCTAAACCACTAACTCCAATTTTTCGTTCTACTGCAGGAGCAATAACAAAAGGTCCGATACCAATAGTAAATTCAGAAAGTTTAATACTTGCCGCTTCAGTAGCTAACACATAATCACAGGCAGCTGCTAAACCAACACCTCCACCTACAACTTTTCCTTGAACTCTACCGATAACTAATTTCGAACAAGTACGAATCGCATTAATTACATTAGCAAATCCGGAAAAGAATTTTTTTCCATCATCTAAATTATCAATTGCAACTAATTCATCAAAAGAAGCACCAGCACAGAAAGCACGTTCTCCTTCAGATTTTAAAACGATAATATTTACTTTATCATTATCTGATAATGAATTTAATTCTTTCGTTAAACGATCTAATAATTCACTAGGAAAAGAATTACTGGCAGGATGCCCAAATTCTATAGTTGCTATTTTATTCTCTATATGTGTATATAAACTTCCGTTAGGTCTTGTTGTTGTCATTTATTTAGTTGTTTGTTCAAAAATAGTCTTAATTTTATTTTTTCTGAAAAAAAGAATCATGAAAAACATAAAAATGATAATTATTGAAGGTATTCCTAAAGATACTATTTTAAAGGAACTTTTACATTTATATGAAACGATTTTTGATGATGCAAAACTTGATTTTTTCATTGATAGGATTACAAGTAAAACCGATGTAATAATTGTGTTGACTTATTTTGAAAATTCACCAGTTGGATTTAAAATAGGATATCGATATAATGAAACTACTTTTTATAGTTGGGTTGGGGGAGTGTTATCTGATTTGAGAAGAAAAGGAATTGCACAAGAACTAGCTAAGAAACAAGAAGAATTAGTAAAAGAAAAAGGATATAAAAAGCTTCGAACAAAATCGATGAATCGTTTTAAGCCAATGTTGATTTTAAATATTAAAAACGGATTTGATATTGTTCAAGTGTATACTAATACCAGCGGACAACAAAAGATTGTTTTCGAGAAAGATTTATAATTCGTCTTCAGCTAATCTTAAAAACTTACTTCTAAACTTAAGAATTAGTGGTAATCCACGAACAATAATCCAGGCAAAGAAAGCGATCCAAATAGCATATAATTTATAGTCTAAATAATCGAAAAAAAGCAATGTTGGAATAAATACTAATCCTGTAGATAACAATAATAAATTTCGTAAATATTTCATTTCTCCCATACCTTTAAACATTCCGTCATAAATAAATGCTAAAGAACAGAAAGGTTGCATTAGTAGAATCACCCAAAATACTTCGTAGAAACTCGTTAAAACTTCGGTTTCTTGTGTAAATAACCTTCCGATAGGTTGATATAAAACAAAACCAATAACTGCTAAAGCTATTCCTAGTAAAAATCCATATAAAATCAAACGACTTCCTAGTTCTACTAAAGTTTTATAAGCTTTTGCACCTAATAATTTTCCTGATAAAATATTTCCAGCAGAAGAATATCCGTCCATTATAAATGCGCCCATCAACCATAAATTCAATCCAATTGTATAGGCAGCTATATATTCGTTTCCGTAAGCTGTAGCATAAGAAGTTCCGAAGTATAAAGCTAAATTTAAAGCTATAGTTCTAACAAATAGATTAAGAACCATAGAAATAAATCTCGGAATTTCTTGATTAAATGGTAGTTTAAAACGTAAAGAAATAGAAGTCTTTTTATATAATAAAACCAAAGCAATTACAGCCATTACAATTTGTGCAATAACACTTGCATAAGCAGCTCCTTCTATATGCATGGCAGGAATATATCCTTCAATTCCGTAAACAAAAGCTAAGTCTAAAACAATGTTTACAACAGTTCCTATAATTGCAATAACCATAGGATAAAACGTGTTTTGTAAACCTCTAAAAGTTCCGTAAACAGCGATTGTAAATAAAGTAAAAGGAAAACCAAAAGCTCTGATTTTATAATAATCAACAGAATACTCTAAAACTTGTCCGGATGCATTATAAAACTGAAAAATTTCTTTTGCAAACGGATAACTTAATCCTAAAATTAGTAAACTAACACCAACAATTATTACTGTAGCTTGTGCAGGTAAGTTTTTAATCTCATCGATACGCTGTGCACCAACATATTGAGAAACAATAGAAGAAATTCCACTACGAGTTTGACCAAATACCCAGATTAGCATAGATAAAAAAGCACCAACAATTCCAATAGCTGCAATACTTTCGGTAGCATTTTCTTTAATGTTTCCAACAATAGCTAAATCTGTTGTAGATAGCAAAGGTTCTGCAACACCAGTTATTAAAGCAGGAATAGCTAATTTATTAATATATTTAAAACTAATATCGTGTTGCATAATAGTCAGCAAAAATAAGTATATTGAACAAGGAAAAACATAGTTTAAATTAAATAATTATTATGGGAGAATTAGCAGCTAGTTTAATAGAGTTCTTTGCTGAAATAGCTTTAGGATTCCAGCAATTGTTTTTCAAGAAAAAACTAAAGAAAAGAAGAGCATACGAAAAAGCGAATAACTTACCACCTAAGAAAATGATATCACCTTATGGAAGAGTTACTATTTTAGTAGGTGTGTTATCATTTATAGCTATTGTATTTTACATAGTAAATACAAGCAAAGCTGATAAAAGTAAAACTGAAGATAAAGTTGTTGAAATAAAAGCGCTATTAGAAAAAGAAAGAGAAGTTTTTGGTAAATATCCTGATAAGTTAAATATAATCAAAAGAAACAATCCGCTTCGCAACGATTTATTAGTTGATGGTTGGGGAACTACTTTTTCTTATAAAGTTGTTGAAAACTCATACATTTTAGCATCTGCAGGAAGTGATAAAAAGATAAATACTGAAGACGATTTAATTTATAATTAATCGTTACAATTATCACAAATACCTGTAATAAAAACAGCTGTGTTATCGATTGTATGATTTGGAATATTAGGAATCGTAACTTCTACAGGTAAACACATTACTTTTTTACATTTTTTACATTCAAAATGCGGATGAACATCATTGTGATGATCAGAAGTACAATTGTTTTTACATTTTGCGTACCACTTTAATCCATTTTTTCCTACAAATGAATGAATAATACCTTCATCTTCTAAACGATCTAAGGCTCTGTATACTGTAGTTTTATTCATTTCATTCTTTAGTCTTTCCACTAAATCAACAGCTAAAATTGCTGAGAACTCATTCTCGAATAAATCAAGTAAAATTTTTACTGCTTTTGTTTTCCTAATGATTCCCATAGTACAAAATTAAAGCAACTGTGTTGCGATATAATAAATTAATGTATTTTTGTCTCCCAAATACAAAATTAAAAAAAATAGATGTTATTGAATCAAAAATCAGATGCTTTAGGTGTATTTTCTAGCGGTTTATGTTTAATCCATTGTGTTTTTACCCCTTTTTTATTTGTTATTCAATCTCATGGAGCGTGTTGTGAAGGAACAACTGCACCATTTTGGTGGAAGAGTATTGATTATATTTTTTTAGTGATTTCTTTTTTTGCTATTTTTAAGTCAGCAAGCCAAACATCAAAAGAATGGATGAAATATGCTTTATTTTCGAGTTGGGTATTATTAGCATTCATTATTATAAATGAGAAAATTGCGTTATTCGCTATTCCAGAAGCAGTTATGTATGTTGTTTCTTTAAGCTTAGTAGGATTACATTTATATAATAGTAAATATTGCCAGTGCTCAAATGAAACATGTTGTACAGTAAGCTAAAAATCTAATATTTATGGAAAAACACGATCACATAGGAGACAATCATATACTTACAAACATTAAAACCCCAATGGTTCCTAATGCTTTTGATAAGTCTGATGATGAAAAAATAGCTAACATTCAGGTTTATTTTAAAAAGATTATGGAAGAATTAGGCTTAGATTTAACAGATGATAGTTTATCTGGTACTCCATATCGTTTTGCAAAAATGTATGTGAAAGAGTTATTCTATGGATTAAATCCAGCGAACAAACCAAAGGTTTCTACTTTCGAAAACAAGTATGGATATCAAAAGATGTTAGTCGAACAAAATATTACAATAGATTCTTCTTGTGAACATCATTTTTTACCAATTACAGGATACGCACATGTAGGTTATATTCCGAAGGATAAAGTTGTGGGCTTATCTAAAATAAATCGTTTGGTAGACTATTATTCGCACCGACCTCAAGTACAAGAGCGATTATGTATTCAAATTTTAAAAGATCTTCAAGAAACTCTAGGAACAGAAGATGTAATTGTGGTGATTAATGCTAAACATTTATGTGTTTCATCAAGAGGAATTAAAGACAAGGAAAGCTTTACTACTACTGTAGAATATGGAGGTCGTTATAACGAAGCAAGTATTCGAAATGAATTTTTTAAGATTTGTGATTTTAAGAATGCAGAGTAAATAACGTCAACCTGAATTTATTTCAGGTTCTCATGAATATTTGTAATCAAGCTTTTTTATCAAAAGTTTCTTTGGTAATGACAGTATTATTAACCCTTTGAACCCATTTTAAAAAATTAGCTTCTGTAACAAACCAATTTTCATCTACTAACTCGTTGTTTGAATAACTAAAAATCCATGTTGATATAGAATTCTCAAAACTTACTTTTTCTATAGTATCTATTTTATGAGAAGTTGCAGTTATTTTGTTTTCAATAGAGTAAGAAATATCTGTTATTTTATTAGTGAACTTTTTAGAAGTTTTGAATAGGTTTAGAAAGAAGAAGAATTCTTTAAAAGCATTTTCATCATCGTTTAAATTTCTATTGTGAATTTGCCAATACCAACCACCAGTTTCACCAAAATGTTTTGGTAAATGACCGAGTAACCAAACATTAAAAAAGGAAAAATCGTTAAACTCCTCGCTATACCAATGACTATCATTTGCAGTACAACTATACCCATTAATAAAAGCATCAAGAGAATTAAAAGAATAATGATTACCTAAATACAAGGCTTTTCTTTTTTCAAGATGATCTAATATTTGATATATGTTTAGTTTTTTGATTGACATGATAATGAGATGCTGAAATAAATTCAGCATGACGTTAATATAGAATTTATCAGTGATTGATAATTGATCAAAGATAATTGAATATTGAACCTATTTTTTCACCAACATTCGCTTAATTTCGTTCAATTTCATTAAAGCTTCAATTGGTGTTAACGTATCGATATCTGTAGCTAAAATTTCTTCTCTTAAATCTTCTAATAAAGGATCATCTAATTGGAAGAAACTCATTTGCATGTCGTTGTTTTGAACATCTTTTAACGTGTCTTCCACATTTTTGTTAGCATGACTTTCTTCTAACTGTTTTAAGATCTTATTCGCTTTTCTAATCACCACATTTGGCATTCCAGCTAATTTCGCAACGTGAATTCCGAAACTATGATTACTTCCACCAGCAACGAGTTTACGTAAAAAGATAATGCTGTCTTCTAATTCTTTTACAGAAACATTAAAGTTTTTAATTCGCTCAAACGTTGTTGTCATTTCATTTAATTCATGATAATGCGTGGCAAACAATGTTTTCGCTTTTGAAGGATGTTCATGTAAATATTCGGTAATTGCCCAAGCAATAGAAATTCCATCGTAAGTAGAAGTACCTCTTCCAATTTCATCTAATAAAACTAAACTACGTTCTGAGATGTTATTT
This sequence comes from uncultured Tenacibaculum sp., assembly GCF_947502995.1. GTDB lineage: Bacteria > Bacteroidota > Bacteroidia > Flavobacteriales > Flavobacteriaceae > Polaribacter. The sequence continues at coordinate 81,082 of NZ_CANNBW010000012.1, forward strand.
AAGATCGAAGCGGTTTCATTCATTTCAACCATAAATGTAGATTCTCCCATAGAAATGTTATCGCTAGCACCTACACGAGTAAATATTTTATCTACAATTCCAATTTTCGCTTCAGTTGCAGGAACATAACTTCCCATTTGTGCTAATAAAACGATTAATGCAGTTTGACGTAAAATCGCAGATTTACCCGACATATTCGGACCAGTAATCATAATGATTTGTTGGTTTTCACGATTTAAAACCACATCGTTAGCCACATATTCTTCGCCGATTGGTAATTGCTTTTCAATTACAGGATGACGACCATTTTTTATTTCTAATATTGTAGAGTTATCAACAACAGGACGCACATAATCGTTTTCTTTTGCCAAGTTTGCAAAAGACAATAAACAATCGAGTTGTGCAATTAATTGCGCGTTGCTTTGTACATCTTGAACATCTTTTACGATGTATTGAATCAGCTCGATAAATAAATCAGCTTCTAACGACTGAATTTTATCTTCTGCACCTAAAATTTTTGCTTCGTATTCTTTAAGTTCTTCAGTAATATAACGTTCGGCATTTACTAAAGTTTGTTTACGAATCCAATCTTCAGGAACTTTATCTTTATGTGTATTTCGAACTTCAATATAATATCCGAAAACATTATTAAAAGCTATTTTTAAACTCGGAATTCCTGTACGTTCAGTTTCACGAGCCAACATATTGTCTAAATACTCTTTTCCAGAATTTGCAATCCCTCGTAATTCATCTAACTCTTCAGAAACACCATCAGCAATTGCATTTCCTTTATTAATATTTACAGGAGCATCTTCAAATAAAGTTGTGCTTATTTTTTCAATTAAATCATTACAATCTTTCAGTAAAGAACCAATCATTTTTACTGTAGCATTTTTAGTGCTTTCAGCAGCAGATTTGATCGGATGAATAGCTTTTAATGAGTTCTTTAATAAAACAACTTCCCTTGGAGAAACTTTACCTGTTGCAACTTTAGAAATTAAACGTTCTAAATCGGAAATCTGTTTTAGTTGATAGGTAACCGTATCAAAAAACGATTCGTTATCAATTAAAAACTGAACCTGTTCTTGTCGTTGCTGAATTGGTTTTAAATCTTTCAACGGTAAAGCCAACCAACGTTTTAATAAACGTCCTCCCATAGGAGAAATAGTTTTGTCGATAATGTCTAATAAACAAACCGAGTTTACAGAATTACCGCCATATAATTCTAAATTTTTAACCGTAAAACGATCCATCCAAACATATAAATCTTCAGCAATTCGTCCTACAGATTGAATGTGTTCTATTTTATTCAGTTGTGTTTCAGATAAATAATACATCACTGCACCAGCAGCAATAATACCATCCGTAATTTCTTCAACACCAAAACCTTTTAAATTCTGAACTTTAAAATGATTGATTAATGTTTCATAACCATAATCTTTTTGAAAAACCCAATCTTCTAAATAAAAGGTGTGAAAATCGTTAGTAAACGCTTCTAAAAAACGTTGTTTATTTTGTTTTTGCACCAAGATTTCACTCGGCGAAAAGTTTTGTAGTAATTTATCGATGTAAGCTTCATCTCCATGAGCTACTAAAAATTCACCTGTAGAAACATCTAAAAAAGAAACTCCTAATCGTTTTTTTCCGAAGTGAACCGCAGCTAAGAAATTATTGGTTTTCGATTGTAATACCTCATCATTTAAAGAAACTCCTGGAGTTACCAATTCTGTTACACCACGTTTTACAATCTTTTTGGTCATTTTCGGGTCTTCTAGCTGATCGCAAATTGCAACACGAAGTCCAGATTTTACTAACTTAGGTAAATAGGTATTTAATGAATGATGTGGAAAACCAGCCAAAGCTGTTTCACTTTCACTTCCATTTCCACGTTTGGTTAATACAATACCTAAAACTTCCGAGGCTTTAATAGCATCTTCACCAAAGGTTTCGTAGAAATCACCTACGCGAAATAATAACATGGCATCCGGATATTTAGCTTTAATTCCGTTGTACTGTTGCATTAATGGCGTTACCTTTTTTGCCTTTGTTTTTGCCAAGTTTGTCTATTTTAAGTTAGTTTTGCGAAGATAGAAAAAATACTCAGTGCTCACTTTACAATGAACAATTATCAGTAAACAATAAAAGAGTAATTTTGAAGGCTGATAATTGATAGTTGACCACTGATTATTGTTAATTGAAGAGATGAGAAAATTAAGAAATAGCGAATTAGGAAGAATTTCTGTAGAGGAATTTAAAACAGCGACAAAAACTCCAATTATTGTTGTGTTAGACAATATTAGAAGTTTAAATAATATTGGTTCTGTGTTTAGAACTTCGGATGCTTTTCTTATTGAAAAAATATATTTATGTGGAATAACAGCAACTCCACCAAGTAAAGAAATACATAAAACAGCTTTAGGTTCTACAGAGTCTGTGTCTTGGGAATATGTTGAAGATACATTAACATTAGTTGAAGAACTAAAATCTGAAAATGTAAAAGTATTGTCAATTGAACAAGCTGAAAACAGTACGATGCTAGATGAATTTATGCCAGAAACCAATCAGAAATATGCAGTTGTCTTTGGAAATGAAGTAAAAGGAGTACAACAAGAAGTTGTTTCTGCATCTGATAAATGTATAGAAATTCCTCAGTTAGGAACTAAACACTCATTAAATATATCGGTAAGTTGTGGTGTAGTTTTGTGGGATTTGTTTAGTAAGATGAGAAGTTAAACAAAAGAGAAATATAATTGAACCGTTACTTTTAGTAGCGGTTTTTTTATGTTTTCCCTTCGAGAGCTTCAGGGAACGATAATGAGATGCTGAAACAAGTTTAGCATGACGAATAAACGGGTACCGTCATTCTTAATTTATTTCAGAATCACACATAGAAATGAATTTGTTTGAATAGTTTAATGTCAGTTCGAGTGAAATTCTGAAAGAATTTTATATCGAGAACTATGTTTTCGTGCTCAAAATCGCCTTTCTCGATACAATTTTCAGAATCACACAAAATTATAGTTTGAATAATTCGGTAGCTTAGCCAAGTCGAAGCCAGAATTATAATAACATATATTACTATCCGTTGTGCATTTAGAAACATAAGTAATCCTAAGTTGTCAGTTCGAGTGCTTTTGAGGTACGAAAAAGTGTATCGAGAACTATTTCTAAGTTAAAATTCTTATTCTCGATACAATTTTTCTTCATTTCATTTCGAAAAATCACTCGAATTGACAGAATTTCACTCCAAATGCACAAAAGGTATATTATTGCAAAACAGAGTTGCAAATAAAAAATAAACACATTTTTTATTTTTTTAACAGGCAAATTTTGTTTTTAAAGTATTGTAAAAGTATTGTAAAAGTATTTTTCTGTTTTATTAACCTTGTAATACATAAAATTATGTTAGAGAATTTAAAGCAATTTGAAATTGAAAAAGAACAATTGGTAACCATTTATGGAGGAATAAATGGCGGAGGTGGAGATGGTGGAAATACAGGTGGCGACCGTTCTGGCGGTGGAGGAGGAACTAGTGGAGATGGAGATCTTTACTGTGATGATGCCATTCAAATTTGTTAAGAATTTAATTTTTAAGAACCGTTACTTTTAGTAGCGGTTTTTTTTGTTTTCCCTTCGAGAGCCTCAGGGAACAATAATGAGATGCTGAAACAAGTTCAACATGACGATTTGAATCACACAGAATTGAAGTTGTTTAAATAGTTTAATGTCAGTTCGAGTGAAATTCTGAAAGAATTTTATATCGAGAACTATGTTTTCGTGCTCAAAATCGCTTTTCTCGATACAATTTTCAGAATCTCACAAAACTATAGTTTGAATAATTCGGTAGCTGAGCACAGTCGAAGTTACATTAAAAATTAGTTTTTATTTCCCTTCGAGGGCCTCAGGGAACGATAATGAGAAGCTGAAACAAGTTCAACATGACGATTTTAAAAAGAATTGGTAGCTGAGCACAGTCGAAGCTAAGAAACAGATGAGGATATGCTCAGTTTGACATAATATGTCATTTAATAATGACAGTAAAATTGACATTTTTGTTTTATTAATTAATAGTAAATTAACTTTTGTAAGTGTTTTTTTGTCAAATAATTATGATTTAAAACTTTGAAAGAGTTTAAAAATGATAAATAAACGTTAAATAAGGCATAATTATTGTTATATATAAGTGAGGTCGATTGTTAGTGTATAAAAAATTGCGACTTTTGCGTATCTACAAGAAAAAAGCTAAATTTAGAACGCTAACATATATTATTATTAATTTTTAAAAAATACAGTGTATGAAAACTTTTACTCACAATTTACAAGCAACAAGTATTAAATTTCCAGGTGGAGATGGTGTTTCTGGAGACGGAGGCGGTGGAGATGATGGAGGACAAGGTGGAGATAAGTAAACATTCATTTATACTTTACAATAAAATAAAAAACCATTATTTTTGAAAATAATGGTTTTTTATTTTCGTACCGATGATTAAACAACTACTATTATTACTGTTATTACTACCTTTTTTTATTTTTTCACAGGATTATAATAATAAGTATGATTCTGTAAGAAATGTTATTATTGAAAAAGGAAGACAAGCTTATTTTGATAAAGAATTAGATAAGTTGAAGGAAATTACTAATGAAGTTTTAGGGATTTACACACAAAATAAAGATTCTGTTCTATTAGCAAAATACTATCATTTTAAAGCTTTACAAAGTAAATTAGCATATAAAAATGACAGTGCTTTTTATTATTATCACGAATCTAAAAATATCTCAAAAAAAATAAAAGATTCCTTACAGGCAGGTAGACGTTTATTAAGTATTGCTATTTTACAAAAAAACATTAAAGATTTTTTAGGTAGTGAAATTAGTTCGATTGAAGCTTTACAATATTTAGAACCAATACAATCTGTTACGTATTTAGAGCGTGTTTTTAATAATTTAGGTACAGTCTCAAAACAATTAAATCAACAGGATGAAGCTTTGGATTATTACAATAAGGCTTTGGATTTAAATAAAAGAGTTTCTAATAATATAGGTTTTTTAAATATTTTAAATAATATAGGATTACTTTATCAAGAAGAAGAAAAGCATAAAAAAGCGATAGTTTATTTTAAAAAAGGATTAACCTCTTTTAAAGATACAAAAGAAAAATATCCTGCTGAGTATTGTTTATTATATGAAAACTTAGCATTTAGTCATTACAAATTAGGTAAAAAAAAATCAATAGTAGATCGTTTTGAAGAAGTATTAAAAATTAGAGAGAAAGATGATAATTTGAGAAGTTTAAGTACTACACATTTAAATTTAGCAGAGTTTTTTAAGGAAGAAAATAATTATGTAAAAGCAAAATTTCATGCTAAAGAAGGTTTAAAATTTGCTACACAAACACATAATAACGAACGTTGGCTAGAAGCTTTAAAAACACTTTCTGAGTTAAGTACTGGTAATGATTCCAAAAAGTATTTAGAAGAGTATATTACATTAAATGATAGTTTAATTACTCAAGAAAGACAATTAAAAAATCAGTTTGCAAAAATTCGTTATGAGACTGATAAAAAAGAAAAAGAGAATACATTTTTAAAAGCAGAAAACGAGCAACGTGTTATCGAGGTAGAGAAACAACGACAACAAAAAATTATTGGTTGGCTGGTGGCTACACTTAGTATCTTAATTTTAGCATCTAGTGTCTCTTTCTTTTCTTTCCGTAGAAAAAAATTATTGTTTCAAGCACAACTACAAAAAATAGAAGCTCGAGAAAAGGAACGACGACAAATTGCAAAATCTTTACACGATGAAGTGGCTGGAGATTTACGTTTGTTACATTTAAAATTAGCACAAACAAGTTTATTAGCAGAAGCAGAAAAATTAGAGTTAGTAAAAGATAATGTGCGTAATTTATCGCACCAATTAAGTAGTGTAAGTTTTGAGAAAGTAAACTTTACCGATCAGATTATTAATTTAATAAGTGATTATTTTGCTCCGAATTTTATTATTAGAGCACACGATTTAAAAAAGATTAATTGGGAAGAGATAAATAATTCTATTAAAAGAGTGTTGTATTTAAGTATTCGAGAGAGTATTCAGAATTGTGAAAAATACGCACAAGCATCGAGAATGGATATCAGTTTTAAAGTCCATAAAAAATCTGTATTTTTGGCAATACAAGACAATGGTATTGGTTTCGATACTACAACTTCTAAAAAAGGAATTGGGTTACAAAACATGCAAGAACGTGTAGAAGAACTACAAGGTAAGCTTACAATTTCTAGTGAAGTTCAAAAAGGAACCAGTATAGAAATCCAAGTTCCGCTAAATGCCTGAAACAACTAAAATATTGATTGCTGATGATCATCAGCTAATTATAGAAGGAATACTTTCATATCTTAAAGGAATAGATAACTTAGAAATAGAAACTACAAATTCGTGCGACGATGCCTATGCTAAGATTAAAGTAGCCTTAGTAGATGAACCTTTTCAAATATTATTTACAGATTTAAGTTTCGATAATACAGATGAAACCTGTAAAATAGATGGAGGTGAAAGTTTAATAAAAACTATCAATAGAGAAGAAATTCCAATTAAAGTAGGTGTAATTACAGGACATTCTGAAACGAATAGAATTTTTAATGTTATTCAGAACTTAAAACCATCTGCATATTTATTAAAAGGAAAGTGTAATACGAACGAATTAAACTTTGCTATTCAGAAAATGTTAGCTGACGAAGTGTATTATACACATGAAATTCATCAGAAACTTTTAAAAAGAGCACTAATAGAAATTCAAATGGATGATGTTGCAGTTCAGATTTTAAAAGAACTTCCGAACCATCCAAAAATTAGTAATCTAGAAGGAATTATCACCAAAGATGATGGTAGTTTTTTAAAGATTCGTTCTATTGAAAACAAATTAGCCAAATTAAGAACCGATTTACAAGCCAATAATAATACCGATTTAGTTTTGAAAGCTAAGGAGTTAGGTATTTTAGATTAACCCACTGCGGAAATCCACATTTTTGGCTACATATATCCCTTTTCAGGATCTTTATCTCTTAATTACTTTTGAATCGAATTAATCAAATAATTCACAAATTTTGGGAAGAATTCCTGGAAAAGATTAGAAAGAAGAATAGGCCCTTTAAGCAAAAGCTTAAAGGGTTTTTTTATGGGTAAAAACTAGATAAATATAAGTGTACATAAATCCACATTTTAGACTGCGGAAATCCCCTTTAGTAAACTGTGACCTTGCTATATCTTTGCAGTGTGATCATCATCGATGTAATAAAGAGGGTGAAAACATTTAGGGGATTATATGAGAGGTTGATCACAAGTCAACCTCTTTTTTTTTCGAAAAATAGCATTGCGGAAATCCACATTTTAGATTACAGATATCCCTTTTTACAGGAAAATATACTTAAGTACTTTTGAATAGAATTCAATAGACAATTCACCATTTAGGGAAGAATTCAAGGAAAAGATTAGAAAGAAAAATAAATTACCTTTTAAGTTTACTTAAAAGGTTTTTTTGTGGATAAAAAAGCAGTGTTGCATAAATCCACATTTTAAATTGCGGAAATCCCCATTTATAAATTGTGACCTTATACTATATTTGTGATGTGATCATCATCGATGTAATAAAGAGGGTGAAAACATTTTAGGGGATTATATGAGAGGTTGGTCACCAAAAATCAACCTCTTTTTTAAACAGAACTTACTACTTATTCTATATAAAAAAAAGAGACTAGTTACTTTATTGAACGAGTCTCTTTTTAAATTAAATAAATTTATATTTCGCTTTGTTTATTTCTTACTTTAAGATAGTTAAAGGCATTTTATAAGTTTTACCTACAACATTAGCTTCTGTTGTAACTACTCTATAGTTTAATTTATTCTTTACGTAAGCATCAACATTAGTGTTATCAGAATTAACAGTTAAAACGATGATTTCACCTTTGTTGTTAATAGTAAACTCAATAGAAGTATTGATATCTCTTTTATAATCGAAATCAGCTTTTCCTAAAAGTTTAATAATCTCAGTTCTTAATTCAGCTTTAACTGCTTTTACTGGTTTGTCGTTGTTAGCAAATGCTGAAAAGTTAATTAATGTTACTACGATTAATGTTACTAGCTTTTTCATTGTTCTGGTTTTTTTTCGGGTTTTAAATAATTTTTTTTATTAAATTTTGATACTCCAAAAGTAGTTCAGCCTTCTTTATTTTTGACTATCAAAAATGTTAATAAAACGTCTATTTTAAGGTGGTTTTTGTTAAAGTTCTCTAAAAATTAACGTTTAGAAAACATTGAGAAATAATCAGTAAAAATATATTTTTATTGAATAATAATTAATAAAACCCTTTAAAAAGCCTGTTTAAATATTGAATATTTAAAATAAAAAAATAAAAAATTTAAAAAACACTGTTAATTTAAGGTGTTTTTTGGTGAAAAAATGGACGTCAGATTTGTGCGTGAAGTTTAAAATTTGTGTCAATTTTCAGGATTAAATTTCATCATGAAATTTGATTTAAAAGTTCTTCCTATCGGGATACTAATTTTGTTTATTCCAATTTCATTTCCAGATATTTTATCAATATGGTTTACATTAATTATATATGACTTGTGAATTTGAATAAAATACTCAGGAAGTTTTGTTGTCCAGTTTTTTAAAGAATCGATAAAAACGTATTTCTTTTCCTGAGTTATAAAGGTTAAGTAATTTCTATCAGATTCTATATATAATATCTCATGAAGTAAAACTTTATGTAAAGTTTTATCGATATTTAAAAATACACTGTTATTGGGTTCGGCTTCTATTTGTTTTACGCGTTGTTCTATTTTACGAATTGCCTTTAAAAAACGATCGAAAGAAAAAGGTTTTACTAAATAATCTACAATAGTTTCTAAATCAAAACTATCTAAAGCATAATCTGGATAAGCTGTAGTGATAATTATAAAAGGTGGATTGATTAATGTTTTCATGAAATCAATTCCCATAATATCAGGTAAGTTAATATCTAAGAAAACAAAGTCGACAGTATTTGTTTGTAAAAAACGGTGAGCTTCTTTTGCTGTTTGAAAACTAGCTAATAATTCTATGTTTAATGTTTTGTTTAAAAAACTCTTTAAAATCTTCTGAGCAGGAAGTTCATCTTCAATAATAATACATGTAATCATATCAACTCTAATTTTAAAGAAACAAAATATGTTTTTGACTTATCTATTTTTAAAGTATAGCGATTTTCATATAATAGATTTAAACGTTTCTCCATATTCTGTAAACCTATACGTTGATTCATATTGTTTTCAGAAGTTTCATATTCATTTTCACAAGTACAGATTAAATTTCCATTATTTACTTCAATAGTAATATGTATATCACTATTTGTAGTACTATGTTTAAAAGCATTTTCTATTAAAATGATTAATAATAATGGAGCAATATTATATTGAAAAGATTTTATCGATTTGTGATAATGTACTTTTTTAATTCCTTCAGTTCTAATTTCTTGAAAGGCAATATAATTATCGATATAATTTAATTCTTTTTCTAATGGAATAAAATCAGCATTACTTTCATATAAAACATGTTTTAAATTTTCAGATAATTTTAAAATTAAATCTGGAGTTTCTTCAGGCTTTTCTATGGCGTAAGAATATACTGTGTTTAAGTTGTTAAAAAGTACATGCGGATTAATTTGAGATTTTAAAAACTTTAATTCCATAGCGGTTTTCTCTTCTTGTGCTTTTCGAATTTCTTCTTCTTTGCTTAAATATTTAAATAACAACCATATAAAAGAGAAAAAGATAAGCGGAACTATAGTTTGCCATAAGTAATTACTTAAACATTTCATTATAGTACAACCACAAGAAGTAAATACATTACAGTAAAATTGTGTTGCAAAGAAAGAAACTAAAGCAAAAAGTATTGCATATAACAAATACCATTTTCGCTTTACAAAGAAAGGAAGTAAAAAGAAATGATTCGTGTAAACTATAATTAATAGTATAAATACATATTGTAAAAAAGGATTTTCAGACCAATAATATTGTGAAAAAACAAATAGAGAAATAAAACAAAAGAGCGTCCAAAAAAGTAAATGAACAATTGTTTCGGTGATATGTTTTTTAATCATTTCCATATGAACAGATGAAAATACATATTAATATAACATTTCGCAATGCAAGCGTATAAAATGCATAAATGTAGGTACGAAATACATAAACTATTAAAAAATAGTTGTTTGTACTTGTTTTAAGGTAGAACGTTTATTTCATTTTTTATCACTTTTAAAAGCGTGTATGTTTGTGAAAAACAATGTGTTAATTATGAAAAAACAGATCCTAATTTTAATAAGTTCTTTTCTTTTTTATGTTGGTTTTGCTCAACAAACAAAAGGACTAGTTACTAATGAAAAAGGGAAATCTATGCTATTAGGAAAAGTAAATAGAGCTTCTTTTAATCATGAAGATCTTAATTGGTTTTCTAAAAATTACGATGCTTATTTAGCTAACGATAAAATTATTAATCTTTTAAAAGATGAACTTCAATCATATAAAATAAAAGTGTTTTTTGGTTCATGGTGTGGAGATAGCAAACGTAACGTACCTGTTTTTTTAAAGATTTTAGATGAATCGAATCTACCAAAAGAGCATATAGAAATTATTGCTTTAGATAGAAAAGATGAGGCTTATAAACAATCACCAAACAGAGAAGAAAAAGGGTTAAATATTCATCGTGTACCAACTTTTATTTTTTATAAAAACGGGAAAGAAATTAATCGAATTGTAGAGCATCCAAAAGAAACTTTTGAGCGTGATGTATTAAAAATAGTACAAGGAAAAAAGTATGTTTCAAAATACAGAGCTGTTGAATTGATTGATACATTATTACATACGCAAAAAGACAATTTAAAAACGCAGGAAAAGCAATTGATTAGTTATTTACCAGAAATAGCAGAAGGTGTAAAAGAATTAAACACTTATGGTTTTGTAAAACTCAGCGCTAATGAATTAGAAAAAGCACAATATGCCTTTGAATTAAATGCAAAAGTTTATCCTAATCATTACGTAACACATTTTAGTTTAGGAAAGTTTTATCATCGGGAAAAGAACTACAAAAAAGCTTTACAATCACTTTACAGATCTTTGAGTTTAAATTCTAAAAACGAAAAAGCAAAAGAGTTAATAAAAGAAATAGAACATCACACTTTAAAATAATAAATTATGAACGTAAAAATCACATTAGTATTCGTGTTTTTATTCGGAATGCTATTACACAGTCAAGAGTTTAAGTTTGAGAAAGAATTAATTAATTATGGAAAAATAGCTCAGGGTTCCGATGGAGTACGAGTTTTTGAGTTCACTAATATTGGTGATGCTCCATTAATTATAAAACATATTAAATCTACTTGTGGATGTACAGTTCCACAGAAGCCAGAAAAACCAATTATGCCAGGAGAGAAAGGGAAAATAGCAATTTCATACGATACTAAAAGACCAGGGAACTTCTCTAAAGCAATTACTGTGTTTTCTAATGCAAAACAAGAACGAAAAATGCTAAAAATAAAGGGGTTTATAGTTACACCAGTAAAAGCAGTACAATAGTGCTGTTTTTAATATAAAGATGGAGGTTTAAATAATTTCCATCTTTTTTAATAAAAAGCTAGCATTCATATTTTCACAGATTCCTTTTTTAAAAGTGTAGTCAAAGAAAAGTTCATCATTAACAATTTCTGCATCAAAATAATAGTTCTTCACTTCTTTTAGTTCGTTCTGTATTTCACATAAGCTTAAATCATGGGTAGCAATAATTCCTGTAGCTTTAGAACCAACTAACTTTTCAACAAACTTTTTAGAACCTATGGCTTTATCTGTACTATTTGTTCCTTTTAAAATTTCATCTAAAATGATAAAATAAGAAGTAGTTTCAATCTGATCTACAATAAATTTTAATCGAGTTAATTCTGAGAAAAAATAAGAACTATCATCAGTTAAAGAATCACTAGTACGCATACTTGTAATTAACTTTATAGGCGAATATGTACAAGAAGAAGCACAAACAGGTAATCCAATATTAGCCATAACAATATTTAAAGAGACTGTACGCAAAAAAGTACTCTTTCCGGCCATATTTGCACCTGTAACAATAAAAAATTGCTCTCTGTTAATTAAAATATCATTATCAACCCTTTTTTCTTTTTTTAGTAAAGGATGTCCTAGATTTTTCGTGTCTAATATAGTTGCATTATTACTTAATTCTGGATAAGTATATTCTGGATGATTGTATGCAAAATTTCCTAAGCTATTGTAAGCATCGAAAAAAGTGACAGTTTCAAACCAGTTTTCTACAGTGTTTTTATAATTCGAAATCCACTTTTCAATACGTAAAGTGTTTTTTATATCAAGTAAAAAGAATCCGTTTCCTAAAATAGCAATAAGAATGTTATTTCTGTTATCAAGTGCATCTAAAGCTCTAGAAAATGCTGAAAAAATTAGTGAAGCTTTCTTTGTTTCAGATTGAATGTTTAATTGCTTTTCTTTTAGTAAACTGCTTGTAAAAGATTCGTTTTCTATTTCATTCAGTAAAAACGAATATTGACGAAATGTGTCTTTTACCTGATCTGAATTTTGAGATACGGCATTTATTTTTTTTAAATAACGACCAGTAATTCCTAATCCTAAAGACATCCAAATAAGTATAAATGTAGAGCTTATAAAGTTTAAATACACTCCAATAAATAAGCTTACAGATATTGTTGAAAAGATTATAGATATCCATTCCATTTGAGAAGGAATAAAAGACGTATAGTTTTTAAGCCATTGAATAATATTCTTTGCTGAAGTTTCTACTTTAATTAAACTAGAAATAGCTTGATAGTTTTGACGCCATTTTGGTTTAGATGCTAGTTCTTTTACAGCTTGCTGACGTACATCTATATGATTTATATTATTCGCTTTTAAAATGTCAGCTAGTTTTAGCGTACTTTCTTTAATGTTTGTTCTATTTATAAACTGAAAGAATGAACCTATGCCAAATAAATCTATATCTAAACTATAATAGTGCTTCGGATCTTGAAACTCTATACCAGTTTTCTTATCATGAAATGCACCCGAAATAATTTGTAATTCATCTTTATTAATCTCTTGTAAAGCTCTTGCAAGTTTTAATTTGTCTTTTGCTTTGATATTTTTCAGTATTAAAAAAGTAAATACACTGACTCCGATAATAATTAATGGGATACTAACTTTCCAATTATCTCTAAAGAAATATAAACTGGTAATTGTAAAAAGAAAAACTAAAAACCTTAGAATGCTTATTTTAGAAATCAGAGTATTAAAATCTTCTACTCGCTTATTATGTAATTCTAGTTGTTCTTTATAAAAAGGTATAGGTTTTTTCATTAAAGTCTTTTAACTGTTTGCCATTGCGATAATTATTCCAATAATGGTAACTGCAAAAATAATAGTAAAGAATATCTTCCAGAAAGAATAAGGACGTTTTCCAGAAATAGCTCCCGATTGCCCATTGATGTAAAAATAATACTGTTTATTTTTATAACGATACGACGATATATATATAGGAAGTAGTATGTGTTTAAATGTTTCATCTGATAGATTTATATTTAAACTATGTATTCTTTGTGTATCTCCACCAATATCTCTTTTCGCCCAACGATTGGCAATTCTATATGCTTCTTCTTTAGATTCTAAGTGTCCGTTATTAAGAGAAATCGTGTATTTTTCTGTAATGAATCCAGCTAAATATTTAGAATCAAAAGTTTCTAAATATCGAAGGTTCCAATTGTATACTTTATAAGGAATTTTGTTTTTATGTTGACTAGAAGCATTAATTAAAGTATCATCAATAAAACCGCTAATATCTCCAGAAGCATAAGACCAATCTGTTTTTCGAACTCTTCTAGTTTTGGTAACTCGTTCACCATTTTCGTAAGCAGTATATCTTTCATCCTCATAGTAATAATCGCCTCTTTGTCCAGTGTACTTTCCGTAAAGCTGCGCATCAAATGTCCAAAAAGGAAGATATAAACCTTTTAATCTATGTGGCTCTAAAGAAGTTTTTTTTAAAATATTTGGAGCAAACCAAAGACTTTTAATCCATTTTTGAAAAATAGCTACCGATTTCTCGTTTGAAAAATGAAAAGGCAGAATAGCTCCAGGCAAAATCCAATCTTCTTCATAAGAATCTTCTGTGATTAATGGTTCTGAGCAATAAACACAATGTAAAGATTTATAATTTTCTTCAACATGTTGATTGGCTCCACATGATTTACAATTTAATAAGCTTATTTTTTCAGTATGAGACAAAGAGCCCATCTGTTCTAAATAAGGATATAATTCTAATTCCTGAAACTCTGATATAGCTTCAGAAATTACTTCTTCATGTCCACAATAATCGCATTTTATATGATTAGTTCCAGGATTATAATTTAAAGAGGCACCACAGTTTACACAAGCTTTCTTATGTTCTGTTTGCTGTATTGTCTCCTGATGTTCTGAGTGATCAGTCATTAAAAATTAATAAAGTTTGGTTTTCTTATGCGTTTGGTAATGGTGGAGGTGTAGAATTTAATAAACTTTTTAAATTTGGTATAGTTTGAAGCATCGACCAATTAGCCATTCCTTGAGTCCAAACTAAAGTTTCTGGTCCAATAGTATTATTTGCAATTAAACTTGCTAAAGTAGCTTTAGGAACAGGTCCTATTTGTTGATTGTTTACAGCATAAAAGTAACTTTGGTTGTTACTAGGAATTGGAGGAGGAGTAGATGAATTATTAGAGTTTGATTTATTAGAGAATACATTAGCCATTTGTTGAGCCATAGCAAAGCCCATTCCCATTCCCATTCCTTCACTAGCTGTTGAAGTATTGTTTGCAGCTTGTTCGATAGCTTTGGCTGCTTTAAATTTAGTTAGCTGGTCTAAATCGATTTTATTTAGCCTACTATATTCAAAAATTTCTTTCTTTAAATTTTCTGGCATAGAAATGTTTTCAATAAAAAACTTTTCTATAGATATCCCAACAGATTCAAATTCTGGTTGAAGAACTTTTAAACATGTTTCAGATAACTCAGTAGTATTAGCAGCGTACATTTCTATTGGTAAATTAGCTTCTCCAATAGTATCTGTAAAGCGGGTAGAAATCAAACTTTTTAAATGTTCGTTTATTTCGAAAGTGGTAAAATCATTATCTGTACCAACGATGTTTTTTATGAACTTACCGGCATCAAGTATTTTAAAAGTATAAGTACCAAATGCTCTAACTTCAACAAAACCAAATCGGTTATCATTTAGTATTATTGGATTTTTTGTTCCCCATTTTTCATCTGTAAATAACTTAGAATTTATAAAGTATACCTCTGCTTTAAATGGGCTATTAAAACCGTATTTCCAACCTTGCAAAGTAGATAATATAGGTAAATTTTCAGTGTTTAAAGTATATCTTCCAGGAAGTAAAACATCAGCGAGTTCTCCTTGATTAATAAAAACTGCAATTTGACTTTCACGAACAATTAATTGTGCATTGTTTTTTATTTCATTTCCATAACGTTCAAAACGATATGCTAATGTATCATTACTATTGTCAATCCACTCAATGATATCGATAAATTCATTGCTTAATTTCTTTCTTATTTCGTCGAAGATTCCCATTTAAATTTTTTTGATGTTATTTCACTAATATAAGTATAACTTTGGATTCAGTTGTTACAACCTAAAAACAAAAAAACTCAAGTATTACTTGAGTTTTTTTGTTTTATATAAGAGATATTTTTTATCCTTTTAAACTAGCTTTTAAGAATTCTGAATTCATTCTTGCAATGTTTTCTAAAGAGATTCCTTTCGGGCATTCTACTTCACAAGCTCCTGTGTTAGTACAGTTACCGAATCCTTCTTCATCCATTTGTTTCACCATGTTTAATACACGATCTGTAGCTTCAACTTGTCCTTGTGGTAATAAGGCGAATTGAGAAACCTTAGCAGAAACATATAACATTGCAGATGAGTTCTTACAAGTAGCAACACAAGCTCCACAACCAATACAAGTAGCTGCATCGAAAGCTTTATCTGCATTTTCCTTATTTACAGGAATAGCATTTGCATCTTGAGTATTTCCAGAAGTATTTACAGAAATAAATCCACCAGCATGTTGAACTCTATCAAAAGCCGATCTATCAACAACTAAATCTTTAATTACTGGGAATGCTTTAGCTCTAAATGGTTCGATATAAATTGTATCACCATCTTTGAATTTACGCATGTGTAATTGACAAGTTGTTACACCTCTATCTGGTCCGTGAGCTTCACCATTAATATATAAAGAACACATTCCACAAATTCCTTCACGACAATCATGATCAAAAGCTACAGGTTCGTCACCAGTTTCGATTAATTGTGTGTTTAAAACATCTAACATTTCAAGGAAAGACATATCTGGCGACACATCGCTGATACTATAATCAACCATTTTTCCTTTATCGCTAGCGCCTTTCTGACGCCAAATTTTTAACGTTAACTTCATAATTCTTTCCTTATTTGTATGAACGTTGTTTTAATTCAATATCGTTAAACTCTAACTCTTCTTTGTGTAAAACAGCATCTTTAGGTTCACCTTTGTATTCCCAAGCAGCTACATAAGCAAATTCTTTATCATTACGTAAAGCTTCACCTTTTTGAGGGCCATCTAATTCAACAGATTCTTCACGGAAGTGACCTCCACAAGATTCTGTTCTGTTTAAAGCATCTTTAGCAAATAACTCTCCTAATTCTAAGAAGTCAGCTACTCTTCCAGCTTTCGCTAACTCTTCATTAAATTCATTTGCTCCACCTGGAACTCTAACATCACTGTAGAATTCAGCTCTTAAAGCAGAAATTTCTTCGATAGCTTCTTTTAAACCGTGTTCGTTACGAGACATTCCAACTTTGTTCCACATGATTTTTCCTAAACGTTTGTGGAAATAATCAACAGATTTTGTTCCGTTATTGTTAACAAATTTGTCTATTGTAGCACGTACACTCTTTTCCGCCTCATCGAATTCAGGAGTTTCCGTAGAAATTGGTCCTGTACGAATATCATCAGCTAAATAGTCACCAATTGTATATGGTAATACGAAGTATCCATCAGCTAAACCTTGCATTAATGCAGAAGCTCCTAAACGGTTTGCTCCGTGATCAGAGAAGTTAGCCTCTCCAATAGCATATAATCCTGGAACAGTCGTCATTAAGTTATAATCAACCCAGATACCACCCATTGTATAGTGAACCGCTGGATAAATCATCATTGGAGTTTCATATGGATTCTCATCAACGATCTTCTCATACATTTGGAATAAGTTACCATACTTATTCTTCACAACTTCCTGACCTAATTTTTTAACTAAAGCAGCATCGTTTACATTTAAACCTTTAATAGTTGCTTGCTCTTTTCCGTAACGCTCAATAGCAGAAGCGAAATCTAAATAAACAGCTTCACCTGTTGCGTTAACTCCGAAACCAGCATCACAACGCTCTTTAGCTGCACGAGATGCAACATCACGTGGAACTAAGTTACCAAATGCAGGGTAACGACGCTCTAAGTAATAATCTCTATTTTCTTCAGCAATTTGTGTAGGCTTTAAACTTCCTTCACGAATTGCTTTTACATCTTCCATTTTCTTTGGAACCCAAATACGACCATCATTACGTAATGACTCTGACATTAACGTTAATTTAGATTGATGATCTCCTGATACTGGAATACAAGTTGGGTGAATTTGTGTGTAACAAGGATTTGCAAAGTAAGCTCCTTTTTTGTGAGCTTTCCAAGCAGCTGTTACGTTACTTCCCATTGCATTAGTAGATAAAAAGAATACGTTACCGTAACCTCCAGTTCCTAATACAACAGCGTGAGCAGAATGACGCTCAATTTCTCCAGTAACTAAATTACGAGCAATAATACCACGAGCTTTTCCATCAACAATTACAACGTCTAACATTTCGTGACGGTTGTACATTTTGATTTTTCCACGACCGATTTGACGGTTCATTGCAGAATAAGCTCCTAATAATAATTGTTGTCCAGTTTGTCCTTTAGCGTAGAAAGTTCTAGATACTAATACTCCTCCGAAAGAACGGTTATCTAATAATCCACCATAGTCACGAGCAAAAGGTACACCTTGAGCCACACACTGGTCGATAATATTTGCAGATACCTCAGCTAAACGATAAACGTTTGCTTCACGAGAACGGTAGTCACCACCTTTTACAGTATCGTAAAATAATCTGTAGGTAGAATCTCCATCTCCTTGGTAGTTTTTTGCAGCGTTAATTCCTCCTTGTGCAGCAATAGAGTGTGCACGACGTGGAGAATCTTGAAAACAAAACGCTTTTACATTATATCCTAACTCAGCTAAAGTTGCAGCAGCAGAACCTCCTGCTAAACCTGTACCAACTACAATTACGTCTATTAAACGTTTG
This sequence comes from uncultured Tenacibaculum sp., assembly GCF_947502995.1. Taxonomy (GTDB): domain Bacteria; phylum Bacteroidota; class Bacteroidia; order Flavobacteriales; family Flavobacteriaceae; genus Polaribacter. The sequence goes on from NZ_CANNBW010000012.1 coordinate 99,551, forward strand.
TTCGCTGGGTTAACTAAGTTGATTTTATTTTTATGATTAGTCCATTTATCAGCAATAGGACCTTTTGGTGTTTTTGAATCTAAAGTTGCCATACTTAAATTGTATTAGTGGTGATTGAAATGGTGAACTAAAGCAATGATGATAAACCCTAATGGTATACCAATTGCATAAACTTTACTAAACGTATTCAATCCTTTAGTATATTTATTATTTGCTCCTACTGATTGAAAAGCAGAATTAAAACCATGTAATAAGTGTAATGCTAAAAACACAAAAGAAAGCACATATACACCTACTCTGATAGGATTTTCAAACATGTGAACAACATGAGTGTAAAAATCCTTACCAACTTGGCTTTTTCCATCTATATATTTTTCAACCATTTCAGGAACCCAAAAATCATTTAAATGGAATATTACAAAACCTAATATTGCTAAACCACTCCAAATCATGTTTCTACTCATCCAAGTAGAGTTAGCCGCACCATTATTTTTTGCATACTTAACTTCACGAGCACTTTTATTTTTAATCTCTAGTACAAATCCCATTACAAAATGGAAAACTACACCGAACATTAAAACAGGCTGTAATAAGTACTGAACAGCCCAAAAGTTACCCATGAAATATGAAGCATCATTAAAAGCTTCAGGGCTAAAAACCGATAAAATGTTAATTGCAAAGTGTTGTAGTAAAAAAACCATTAGAAAGAGTGCCGAAAGTGCCATGGCAAACTTTCTTCCTATAGAAGATTTTAATAATCCGCTCATTATTTTTAATTGTTGAATGAAATAATTACTAGCAAAGTTAAGATCTAAGTAGTATTTGTACAAGGATTAAATATTCTTTTGTTTTATATTTAGAATGGGTTTAAATAGAAGACGAGATGAATTTTACAAAATTTTGTTGTTTTTTTTATTAAAAATTCATTTTTTTTGAATCAAAAATTTTTATAACAAAAAGCTTTAATTTTTCTGAGATTAGAATAGCTGAAAAACAAAAAAATATTCATTGAAAATTATTAATGCTTTTTTTTAGTTCTTGTTGTTTGCTTGTTCTTGTAATAAGGCGATTTGAGTCTCTAAATCGTGAAGACGATCGTAAATATCCACAGGTTCTGGCATTTGTTTAGATGCATACATTGTAACATACCAAACTTCCATAATTTCATCAGCATTTATAGTGTAAGTAGGGTAATTCCCTGTTTTATTATCACTTTTTAATATTAGTTTACCTCTTTCTGATATTCTATTGATCACACGCTTTAGTACAATTCCATCATTTTTACTAACAATTATATATACTCTTCCGTCTTTTATATCTTGTAAATCTTCAACATATTGTCCGAACACTAAATCACCATCAAAAAAAGTTCGAACCATTGAATTTCCTTGAACTTCAAAACATCGGAAAGATCCATGACGCAAGTGAGGCATATGAAAAGAAGGTAGGTTTTGAATATACTCGGAATCTCCATAACCATTTAAATAACCAGCACGAGCTTGCGTAGGAACAAAAACGATATTTTCATCTCCTGAAGAATTCGTAGCAACAACTTTTGGAGTTCCGCTATAATTACTATTTGGAACATCGTCATATAGCATAATATCACTTTTACCAAATAAATAATCTGGGTTAATATTAAACTCATTGATGATTGATGTTAATACATCATAACCAGGTTTTGTTTTTTTACGACTACCATCTGGTTGCGGACGACCATTTACAATACTATCTACAGTTGTTCCGGTTACACCAATTCTTTTAGAAAACGACAAATTATTTAATTTGTGAAAATCTCTTATTTCTGCTATTTTTTTTGAAATGTCCATCTTTCCATTTTTTTAACATATGATTAAAAATAAAACATTTGTTTATTGTGTAAAATGTTTGTATTTTTGTCCTGTGTTTAAATGCAAATATAATAAAATTTAAACATATGTGGAAAAGTTGCTAATTCTTTAGAGGTTTTAACTTGTTATAAGTCATTTTCTTAATACCTCTGTTTTTAAAATTCACAAATATATTTTACTGGTTTAAACTTTATGTTAGTGTTGTTTACTGTTAAATAAGCAAAACAAGAATGTGATATATGCTCTTGTAAAGTTTAAGAATTATTAAAAAAAGATTTAAATGGAAAAAAAGCCAATTACATCAAACCTTTTTAGGTTTGTGACATTGCGTTCGCCTCAATTAGCAGACGAAAGAAAGAAAGATGTATTATTTGTATCGTATCCTGAAGGAAAAGAAACAGAAAGTTTAGCTCACAGATCAGTTGCTGGAATTCAACAAGAAACTAAAAGATTAGAAGCATTACAGAATGCGTATCAATCTCCAGATTTTAATGCTATAGAAAACAGGTTAGAAATCAGAAAAACATATGGTAAATTATATGATTTTTCTAATTGGTTAATGCGAAATAAAAACTACTTAAGTGCTGTAAGTATAGAAGAAAATTTACAGACAATCTTATTTAGCGGTTCGCAAACTTCTGATGCAACACCTGTGGTTTCAGATATTATTTTAGATGAAACCGAAGAGATTATATTATGGAATAATTTATTTTATCAAACGATCCATAAAAGTTCTACTTCAGTTCGTGAAGCTTTAATTCAGTTGTTAATAACTAATCGTTTTTTAATCGCATTTAACGATTTTGCTAATAGTTCAGTTTCATCAGTAGATTCAGATGGAGAAATTGAGTTTACAGAAGAACAAGCAAAAGAATTCCGATTTAGAGCAAATGCTAGTGTAATTGTTCCTAAAGAAGTTTTATACTCACCAAAGAGTGATATTAGATCGTTATCAACAAAAGGAATGACAGCTAGTCAATCAGCTTTTTTAGAAAAAACGGTTAAGGTTGATTTAGCTAAATCACGATTAAAAACCTACGAAACAGCTTTACAGGAAATTAATAAGGCAGAATTAGTTTATAACAAAGAAGAAGAAAAGAAATATCAAGAAGCAATTGATGTTTATGAGCAGCAAATAAAGGAAATAAAGAGTCAGCCTGTAATAGATACAGTTATTGATCCAGTAACAAAAGAAGAGTCTCAAATAGAAACTTATCCTGGTTTAAATGATGTTGCTATAGGGTATATAAAGTCTAATGAAATTATTAGATATCCAGAAGGTGTGGTTGCTAAACCTAGTGAATCTGAAGCTAAAATTACAGCTCAATTATCTCAAGAAACTCAAGCTTTAATAAATACTAAAGACTTTGAGTTGTATGATACTTTTGCAGAAATAAAAGTAGGATTAACTAATAAAATCAAGAAAGAGAAGGAAGTTATTTTAAATAATGTATCTGAAGCTTCTGACGTTATTATTGGAGGTGAAGTGGTTAGTTCTAGAATGACAAGTGTAGATTTAGATAAGAGTTATGTAGGGTATGTTGATAGTGATGTTAACGATCTTTCTACACTACGTCTTACTTTTTACACTTTAGGTTCAGAGCAAGTTACTGTTGAAGATGCTCAGTATGCTATTACGAATAGTGATAACGATAATGTGATTTTTTCTGGAAGATCTTTTCAGAACTTATCTATTTCTGATAATGCCCTGTTAAATGTTAGATTATTTACAGATAACAAAATAGCTTTATCAGAAACAACGTATAAGTTAAATGGTGAGTTAGCGTTGAGTAACGGTCAGATTTTAGTTTTTGAAAACGAAAGATTTATCACTATCAGTAGAGATGAGGATGGTTTCTTAACATCTACAGGAATAGAAGGTCAATTCACGCTTAGAGGTGAGGCTGATACTCCAGATGGATCTGATTCTGGTAGTGCAGAAGAAGGAACAATTTTCGGAGTTTCTCAATTAGGTATTGCAGATTTTAGACGTGTAGAGCAAGAGGTTTGTTGTTATGTTCCAGGAGAAGTTTCTCATATTGAAAATATTATGGCTCGTGAGTACAAAGAGAAAAGTACTCGAAATTTAACATCATATGAAAGTACTACAGAAGAAAGTTCTGAAAGAGAAGCAGAAGTTTTAACAGATACGACTTCTACAGAGCGTAATGAATTACAAAGTGAAGCTTCATCTATTGTAAATCAAGATACAGCGTCAAGTTTTGGAGCTAATGCTAGTGTGAGTGGTGGTCTTGGAACAAAGTTTAGTTTTGGTTCTAACTTTAACACGTCTTCAAGTAATTCTATTTCTAAGTCTAATCGTCAAGCACAAAATTATGCTCAAGAAGTTACAGAACGTGCTTTAGAGCGTGTGGTTGAAAAAGTAAGTAAAAAACGAACAACTAGAATTCTTAAAGAGTTTGAAGAAAATAACACTCATGGTTTTGATAATAGAAAAGGAGACCAACATGTAACAGGTGTGTATCGTTGGGTAGATGTTATATACAAAAATAAATTAGTGAACTATGGTAAACGTTTAATGTATGAATTTTCAATACCAGAACCAGCTAAATTTTATATTGATGGATATTTAAAAGGTGAAAAAGGAAAATATATAAATGGAAGTAATTTAATTGCCCCTGTGAAACCTATTCACCCAAAAGAATTAAAAATAATGAGTCTTTTGGAGAATGGATTACTTAAACCATCTGATTTGAACAGAGAGAATTATCAGATTATTGCGGCGAAATATAATGCATATGTACCATTAATTCCAGAAGATGAGATTATAGTTAGTAAGTCGTTTTCATATAATATTCCTGATACAAGAGATGATGAATGGGATGAGATATTTTCAGAGAATGAAGATGTAGAGATCCCTGAAGGATATGAAACTAAAAAAGTAAAAGGAGTTATTACAGTAAATAATAGAGAGACTGGTTTTCAGACTTCTTTAGTTGCTGGTGATACAGTTATATCTAGTGGTGTAGAGCGAAATATGCCAGCTTATAAAGGTTTTTTCCCTGTTTCTTATTCTGTGTATGGTTATCATGTAGGTAGTGTCCATTTTAAAATTACTTGTGGAATATCTGATGAAGGAATTACTGAGTGGCAAAAAGAAGCTTTTAAAGCCATTATGGATGCTTATAATGAGCGTGTTGAAGAGTATAATGATTTTGAATTAGGTAAAGAAGTAAGTGTTGAGGAGAAAGAAAAACAAAGAGAATTTAGTTCTCAATTAAATAGAGGTATAGAGAAACGAGAGTTAAAACGTATTGCTATTGATTTAATGACGGCTCCTTTTGAAGATAAGTTCACGGTAAGTCAAAGTCATTATAAAAATAGTATTACGACTGTTAGTAAATCTCAAGAATTAGATAATCATGCTGCGGTTGTTAAGTTTTTTGAACAGGCTTTTGATTGGGAAATAATGGCGTATACTTTCTATCCTTACTTTTACAAGAGTAAGTTAAAATGGGGTGAGAATTTTGAATTTTTAGATACTAATGATCCTATTTTTAAAGCATTTCTACAAAGTGGAATGGCTAGAACTGTTGTTCCTGTTCGTCCAGGTTTTGAAGCTGCTGTAAATTGGTTTATGAATACAGGGGAATTATGGAATGGTGAAGGTATAGTTACCGATACAGAGGATGATTTATATGTTTCCGTTGCAGAAGAAATGTTAAAACCTGATGGTGAAGTAGAAGGTGTTTGGGAAACTCGAGTACCTACGGCTTTAACTATTTTACAAGCAGATTCTGTTGTGTTAAAAGAAGGAGGTTTGCCTTGTAATCCAAATTGTGGTGAGTATAGTCAATTTAAATCTAGTGATTATAAATTAGGAGATGAAGTTGCTACTCCAGAACCTTCTCCAGAAGGTGTGGATTTTGATATCGTTGGTGAAACGAATACGGTACAATAACCTAATTAGTTATAGGTAAGTTTTGAGTGCTGTCTAAAAGTATTTTAGGCAGCCTCTTTAATAAAATTCATTGTTTTTTAGAAATTATTTAAACCTCATTTTTAAAATTAGGTTAGTATTTCTATGGAATCAATTTAAAGAAAAAGGAATATAAAATGAATGCATACGAATATGGTATAAAGCATTTCAAGTCAAAGTTTCAGCCGGAGTCTAACTGTGTTGTTTTTAATAATTTATTAAAGATTGTTGGAGATGATGAAGAAGATACATTAGAGTTAGACGATAGTTTTTTAGAAGAAAACTCAAGAGAAACTTTTGTACAAGTGTTTTCAACCGGAAATAATCAATACAAAAGAACAGAAAACTCCAAAAGATTAAGTGTAGATACAGTTGAAAGTTATTTGCTTCCGAATTTTTACGCAATAGAAGTTACAGAAAACATCGTCGTAGAAAATCTTAGTTCAACTATTTTAAAAGTAATAGCTTATCAAGAGGAATTATTTGTTAAGGTAGCAATAGGAACAGAAATTACAGAAGAGTTAGAAGTAGAAATAATAAAAAAAGAAAACAACATTCCTTCTCCTACTGTTCCAAAAATTTTTGCGATTCCAAATATTAAATTAAGGAAAATTGTAGAAAACAATTCTTTTTCTGTGGTGTTCTTTTTTACTGAAGATGGAGCATTATTAGAAGATGCTTATGCTCGAATTAAAAATGTAGCAGCAAATGAAATTATTTTTTTCTTGGAAAGTGATAGTTTATTTAATCCTTTGTCTGTGGTTAGGGTAAAAACAGGTAAGGCTATTCAAAAGAATATAAACTTACCATATAAAGAGATAGCAGAATTGGCAAAGCTTTTTAAGGTGAAAATAGATACTAAAGAAGTAGAGAAAGTTTTTGAAAATCATTTTAACAATAAAAGTTTAGAAGAAATAAATAGTAAAATTTCATCTTTCTATGAGGTTGATAGTTTTATTATAGAAGGATTAGGTGAATTTCTTAGTGGCCTCTTAGGTAATCCATTAGTGATTATTGGAACTAATGTTATTCCTGAATTAAAAGCTGATGCTAATAGGTGGAAATATTTTGATAAAAAAGGTGAAAGAAATGTAGATTTTGCTCCAATTTTCCCTGGGTTTGAAAAGTTTTTAGAGGTAAATGAACCTAAGGTAAAAGAGGGGAAATCATTAGATTCAGAACTAGACTCATTAAAAAATGATTTAAAAAATAAAATTGACAGTATTCCAAATGATGGATTGAGAGATTTTTTAAATAAAAAGATAGTCTTTGTTTTTAAAATGACAGATGAAGTCAAAGATTTGTACAATAGCTTTAGCAAGTTGTTAAGTAGTAAAAGTGTTTTTATCTTTTTAAACGCTTTATTTATAGGGATATATAATAGTATTGTAGATGCTATTGCTGGTATTATAGCAATTATTGGTCATATTTTAAATATTCCAAAGTATTTAAGTGATGATAATACTTTGTCTTTTAAAACTATGATAAGAATTGGTTTTGAAATGTTAGAAAATGCTTTTGAAGCTTTTCTACTTTTATTTTCTTCAGCAAATCTTAAAAAAATATCAAAAGGTTTATTAAAAGTAGGTAAAGAGCTAGTTGCTTTTTTAAATAATCCAGAAGCTATACTTTCTAAATTATCAGACGGTGTAGATTATGTAGCAACAAAAGTAGATCGAATAGGTTACGGTATTGGTTTTGCGATTGGTTTTATTATTGAAGAGGTAATTACGGCTCTAGCAACAGGAGGAGCAAAAACAGTAAGCCAAGCTTTTAAGTTAACGTTTGATGGACTTACGAAACTGTTTAGTAGTGTAAGACAAGGAGCAAAAATAGTAGTAAACTCTCCAACTAAATTTATACAGGCTTTAGGTGAACTCTTTCAACAATTAAAAAAAATAGATGTAGCCAAAATAATGGATGCGTTTCTAACTTGGGTAAAATTAGTGGTGAAAACGAGTGGACAATTGGCAGAAGAAGCCTTTGAGCGTTTGTTTAAAAGTGCGTCTGCTAAAAGGAAAATACGAAAGTTAGGGTATGCGCCTACCAGTGTTAAGGATGATGTTATTACATTTTGTCCAATTACCCGATAAAACCATGAAAAAACTATGGTTTTATGTCTTTTATTTGTGGGAGTACAAAAAAAGACGAAAAGAGAAGGTTCTTGTTTTTTTAGAAGAAAACAATTTAAAGTTAGTTAAGAAAAGAGATACTTCTATTGTTTTAGGTTGTTTTAACCAAGCTGCATCAGTTAAAAAAAAAGGTAAAATTGATTTAATGGATGAGCAGGGTAATATTTTAGATTCTGGATTGTCTGAAGCTGAAGTTCCTAAAAAGATGAAAGAGTATGAAGATGCGGCTAAAAAAGAAGGTATTTCGACTAAGGAGTATTTGAAAAAGGTTGCTGAGAGAAATAGGAGAACAAAAAAGAGAAACTCTTTAAAGAATCCAAGAAGGTTGAAGGAATTTAGAGAAGATTTGGATAATTTTTTAAGAGAGAGACGAGTATTGAGAGAACATTATAGGTTAAACAAAAATCAATTATGGAGTGATTTTGTAGAAGCTTTCGATGTTAAGCATTTTAGTAATATTGATAATTTAAATTTTTTTAATAGGATAGTTAATAAATATCCTCAATTAGCTAGGTTAGATGATGTTGGTAGAGTTATACCAGATAGAAATATTGCGGAATTTAAAACACAATATTTAAAAAACAATGAAATATTCGAAGAGATAACTGAATTAATACATTCAGGAAAAGGAAATAAATATCCTGATGATTTTATAAGTGTTCATGATAGGCCTGAATGGGTTAAATTTCAAGTTGGATCTACTAAAAAGGTTGAAGGAAAGATTATATTTATAGGGGTGAAAGATGTTAATGGACAAGTAAGAAAAGGAGATAGTGAATTGAAATATGTTTTTCATTTTATAAGGGATCATTTACGCAGTGCAGATGAATTTATTGTGGAAACAAAAAATATATTTATAACATGTACTTCATGTCAACAGGAATTGTTAATATTAAAAAGATTTGTCGAATCTCAGAATAAGACTTTGAAATTAATTGTTTACGGAGATGAAAGTATAAAAGGAGGGCGCGAATTTGCTGATAATTTATTAAACAAATAAAAAATGACTATTGAATATTTACAAAAATTTGAAGAGAATAAAGATAAGTTTAAATATGTAAAAACGTATCCAACTCAAGGTTGTTCGTTGAATGAAATAAAAGTTTTAGAAGAAAAACTAAATAATGGAAATCCTTTCCCTAAAGTGTTTAGAGAATTTTTATTTATCGGAGGAGAAGTATCTTGCCTTCCATTTAACATGAAGTTTAGTTGGATGGAAAGAGAAACTAAAGATTGTTTAGCGGGTTTAAAAAATAGAGGTTTGAAAATAGATAGGCCTATAGTTGTATTTAATCAATTAGATTCTGAACAATATAGTTTTATCTACTTAGATGAAGGAGATGATCCACAACCATGGAATTGTTTTGCTGTAGAAGATGAAGAAACTATTTGGAAATCTCCTTTTAATACTTTTAAAGATCTGATAGAAGTATCAGTAGATTTAGCTTTAGAAGGAAGAGGTTTTTAGGTTTTAAACACTTAAAAAATGTAGAATATATTTCTTAATAAAAAACAACCTCGTCTTAATCTTAATAGACGAGGTTATTTTTATTTAATACATTTTATAATATTTTAACTGTAAAATGTTTTTTTATTTGTAATATGTTTGTATATTTGTGTTGCTTATTTAACAGTTTAATAAATATTACAGAGAAAAAGAATACTTGATTAAACTAAATCTAGTTAAGAAAAACGAAAAAGAAAGAATCAAGTTATTGCGTATCTCTGTTTGTTTAAAAAACAAAATCTAAAAATTAGTTTATTCTAATAGTGTAAGTTTTGATGTTAAAAAAAACATTTTTAGAATGTTTAACATCAAACTTTTTTGACTACAAAAAACTATGAAAATCAGTAAATTTTTTGGCTGCAAATTAATCAAGTGATTGTATTGTAGTAAGAGTTAGTTTCTGTTATGGAGGTTAATTCGATTATGTATGCTAATAAAATCAATAATTTTTTATAGAGATTATTGGGGCTTGTTATGCATTTCAATTTCGTGAAAATAAAATTAAAATAATGAAAAAAAGTAAAGAAGAATTAAAAAGTTATTTCGAAAAAGGAGATAAACCAACTCAAGCTCAGTATTCAGATTTAATCGATAGTTATATCGATGCTAAACAACCAGCAGGGGAAGCTAACAGAGAGTTCAGGATTGATGAAAATGGAGAAGTTACTGTAGTTTCAGAAAAAGTAATTCCTGAATATACACTTTCTGATATTACAAACAATAAACTATCGTTATTAAAAGATGGGGTTGCTGTCAAAGAAATTGATTTAACAGATTCGTTTTCAACAGTAGTAAGTGAAAGGCCTACAAATTTGTCTTTTTCAAATTCTTTATCTGGAGGATTAATAGAATCAAGTACAGGGCAAAATGCATTAATTCCTATAGCAAATAAAGATAATATGGGATTAATGAAAGCTAATTTTTATGAAGAAGTAGATTTTACTCCTAGGCTTTTTGCAAAGGAAAGTATTGAGAATGAATACACTTCTAGTTTATCTATTGGAAAAGCTGTAAGAGTCGGTAATCTAGTTCATTACGATTTAACTATAAAGAATATTGTTGATCCTGTAGATATCACAGGTGAAGGATTTTACATAACAGGTTTACCTTTTTCAAATATTAAAATAGGGAGTACCTATTCTAATAATAGTAATATACTAAGTTTTAGAGCAACCACAATAGATTCTGGTTTAGAAGCTAATGATTTGAGGGTTTTTATGTTGTTGGATAGGTTGCTTATAGTTAGAGCTGATAATTTAGAAAGAGTTTCCGGTGTTTCTTTTAATGGAGGTGTTAGTTCCAATGATATAATAATTTCCGGTACATATATTACTAATTCTAATATCTAATAAATGAAAAAGACAAAAGAAGAATTAAAAAGTTATTTCGAAACAGGAGATAAACCAACACAAGCTCAATATTCAGATTTAATCGATAGTTATATCGATGCTAAACAACCAGCGGGAGAAGCTAACAGAGAGTTCAAGATTGATGAAAATGGAGAGGTTTCGCTAGTTTCTGCTGGTTTAGGAGGAGGGCTTCCTGTTGATTTTTATGAGGAGGTAGATTTTACACCTAAGTTTTATGTTACTTCTCAAGATGAATATACAGTTGGTTCAGCGGTAGGTAAGGCAGTAAGAATGGGAAATATTGTTCATTTTAATATTAAATTACGACAAATTAGTGATCCGAGTAATATTAATTCCGGAACGGGGAATTCTGGAGCTTATATAAAAGGTCTCCCTTTTCCTAATGATGAATCCGGAGTTATGTATACAAATAACACAACAATAAATTATTTTGCAGCAACAAGTGTTGAGGCTGGAGTAGACCCTAAAAATATACAAGTTATTTATTGGGGGAATATTTTACTTATTGTCGATGCTGTTACAAGCCAAAGAGTAACAGATATATCTTTTGATGGAGGAACTTTTGATTCAGATTTAGGTATTAGTGGGTCTTACATTACCAATGTTTACACTCCGTAATTACTTATAAAAACAACTCAAGTTTAAGTTTTAAACTGATTGTTTATAAGTAAATAATCAGCAATATCACAAAAAAATAAATCCCGAAATCATGTTTCGGGATTTTTATTATGTTAAAATTAAACATTTTACAAAAAAAACAGTAAAAAGTTTGTGTAAACTAAAAAAAGGTTGTATATTTGTACTCGTAATCGTCAGTTGGCATACAGTCGCAAATCGAGCTATTTTGTATGAATTCCAAACGGTACTTTTTTTGAGGTTTTAACTTGAGTTTCTTCATTTTTTTAAAATCTCTTCAACATTAATTCCAACATATTTTTTGAAGCTTTTATAGTAAAGCGCTTATCATTTGAATCATGATGCTATAAAACTGCAATCTGTTCACCTGTTTTGGGTGTATATGTTTGTGAATTAATAGAAGAGGACAGAAACATTTTGTGAAAGAATCAAATTAGAATCTTTCATGGGGGAAAGCAGAAAAACCATGTAAAAAAACAGAGTAAGCCTATTTTAAAAACCATCCTATTTATTATGCCAAATTTAGTACCAGAATTAAACAGTTTAGATTTCAACGTGTATATCGGAGGTCCGTTACAAGCTGCAATCCAAGCCCAAACAGAAGCTTCTATGGCTACTGTAGATTTCATCGAGAGAGTAGGTTTTGAAAATGATGTTGATCCAGCAAAGCCAGATAACTTACGTTATGTCGATTTCAAGTACAAAAAGTCTACAGCTAACCCACATTTTGGAAAAACTGCTATTGAACTTTCTGATGAAGGTTTACCAGCCGACACAGATACAGACAATCAGTTTCTAGAAAGTAACGTGGCTATCAAGGTTCCGTTTTTAACAATGTTAACAATCCCATCTTTACGTATTGATGAAGTAAATGTTGATTTTAACGCACGTTTAAGTTCTGTTGAAACTAGAAGTATCGATACAAAGTTTGCTTTAGATGCTAAACTAGGTTTAAAATTCAAGTTCATCAAATTTAAAGCTTCAGCTTCTTACAGAAGAAACACAACTCAAGGAACTAAAGTTGATAAAACATACAACTTAGGTGTTAGAGTTAGAGCTGTAAATGAAGAATTACCAGAAGGATTAAATAGAATTTTAGGCATGTTAGAAGATAGTATTGCTACTATAGCTTAAAACTTATTTGAATTAACCTAACCTCGAAGGTCATTCATTTTGAATGGCCTTCCTTTTAAAAACTTAAAACAAAATAATGGTAAAACTTAATGAATATTTAGGGAGTATTGCTTCAAGTATTGCAGAAGCAAGATTAGTTTCTGATTTAAAATCGTTAGAAGTTGCAGAGCAATTTTCTAAACACGAATTGTTAAAACATTTTTCTGTACCACGTTTTAAGGCAGAAAATATAGAGCTAACAATTCCAGTAGCAATTGCAGAAACAGGTCAAGATGATACAACTACAACATATGTTGCAAGTGTAGAAAATAAGGTTGGTCTTAGAAATGCAACAATTAAAGTTTTACAAGATCGCTTGCCTTATGCAAAAAATGTTGTTGGCGATACAAAAGGAGATATTATCAGTAAAGAGGATGTTGCAACATTTTCCCAAGATATAAAACCTGTGGAAGAGATTGTGCCTTTTGATGAAGTTCAACTTCCTAGAGAAGAATCTTTGGTTCCTCCTATTAAAGATGATTTTCCAGATTACAAAATTGCAGAATTAGAGAATTCGATTAATCAAGAAATTGTAAAACTTGATACGAATTTAAAATTAGGTTTAAGTACCGAAAAAGAGTTAAGTGCCTATGCAGAAAGAGCAGTTAGAGCATTTACAAAAGTGTATCCAATTCCTCCATATGTTAGAGTAGATTTAATAGGAACTCAAAATGCTGTTAGTCAAAATGTAAAAAGTTATGTGAAATCTGCACCAGTAACCGATGATTCAGCAGCTAAAGCTGGACCAAGAGTAATAGTAGAAGGACATAAATTAAGAGAATTACCACCAGAGAATATTGTTCAAATTAAAATGACTTTAAAAGAAGAAAGTTTAGAATGGTATGCGTCTGAAAATGAAGAAGGAAACGTAAGTAATAAATTATTGCCTGAATAATAATGAGAAAATCAATTCTTAATACTTTAAATAGTCTAGAAACTCAGCTTTCTAAAATACATCCAATTGTAGATTTACTTGAGAAAAAGAGTAATTCAAGCGCTAAAGAATTACGAGATTGGTTAGCAGAAACAGAAGAGTTGTTCCAACAGAGTAACTTGGCAGAAGCTTCAATGTTTGCTGTGAAAAGAGGAGAGTTATCTACATATCATCCAGATAGTAGTCAGCATAAAAGAAAACAATTGCTACAATTTTGTTCTGGTCTTTTAACTGATGCTCAAGGAGATTTATGGAAAGTATATGCAAGATTAACAGATACAATTGAAAAAGCAAAAGTTTCTGTTAAACAATTGTTGGGAGTTATTTATCAAACCAAACAATTTAAATATGATCCTGATACAGATTTTACACAATTTATTCAAGAAGTGTGGCAATTTTGTACAATGCACGAACAATTAAGAGGAATAACTGCTCAAATTCAATCTTTAGTGAACAAAACAGATGTTTTACTTTTAATTGCTGAAGAAATAGAAATAGAAAACCTATAATTTATAAAGGTTAAAAAACAGTAATATCACAAAAAAAAGAAGCTCAATAATTATTATTGGGCTTTTGTTTTTATTAATTATAACATTTTACATAATTATATTATGTTTTGTTTGTGTGTTTGTGTAATATGTTGTATATTTGTATTGCTATTAATTAGTGTTGTTTTAATAATGAATCTTTTTATGTTATGTAGAAACATAAAGTTAGGTTAAACCACAATCTGGTAAAGAGAAAAATAAGAACCTTTAACTTTTTATGTTCTGTCTGCTAACGCTTTTATTAAAAAAAATTATATGAATAAATTAATATCAGTGGCGTTATCGCAATATGGAGTTAAAGAAGTAAAAGGGGCAAAAGATCATCCTCAAATACTTAATTATTTTAAAACTATGGGTTTCGATATAACAAATTATAGTGATGAAACAGCATGGTGTAGTGCTTTTGCTAATTGGGTTGCAAAAGAAGCAGGATATGAAAAGTCAAATAAATTGAATGCAAGAAGTTGGTTATCTGTAGGAACATCTACAAGTACACCAAAGCAAGGAGATGTAGTTGTATTATGGAGAGAAGATCCGAGTAGTTGGAAAGGGCATGTAGGTTTTTTGGTAAAAGAATCAAAACGCTACGTGTATTTGTTAGGAGGAAATCAAGGAAATAGTGTTAGTATAAAAGCCTATCCCAAAAATAGAATATTAGATTACCGTGTTTTGAAAAAAACCGCATAAATAAATCATGTAAAAAGCTTGATAGAAGAAAGTGTAAGTAAAAAGAGAAAGAAGAATGAGAAGTTAACCGCTAAATTTATTTTAGCGGTTCTTTTTTTGTGTAATTTAAAAGGAATTCTTGTTAGTAATTTTCATTTTTACGACCAATTTGTAAATTTGGTTTATGGCAATTCAAGATATTAAAACCTACACTTTTCAAGATGTTTTTTCACTACAACTAGTAGACTTCGAAAAAGCTTGTGTTGTAAATAAGCCTACCCAAATAAACGAATACAAAATCTTTTGGATTAAAGAAGGGAAAGGAACGTATAATATTGATTTTAAAAGTTATTCTTTTGATGGAACTGTTTTGTTTTTCCTGTCACCTGGTCAGGTATTTACTGTTGATTCTGAAAGAATAAAAGAAGCTTATCAGTTAAGTTTTACTAGAGATTTTTATTGTATTCAAACTCACGATACAGAGATTGCTTGTAATGGTGTTTTATTTAATAATGTATATGAGACTCCGTTTGTAACTCCTTCAGAAAAGGATATTAAAAAACTAAATTTCATTTTAGATAATTTAGTTGAAGAATTTGAATTAGCTGAAACAGCGCAATATGATATGTTGCAGTCTTTTTTAAAACAGTTTATTATTTATTCTGTTCGAATGAAAAAAGAGCATTCTATAATTAAAGACGATACAGAAACTAAATTATTTAAAGATTTTAGCTTACTTGTTGAGCAAAATTTTAGAAAACTTCATAGTGTTACAGATTACGCAAATCGATTAGGAATTTCTCCAAAGTCGCTAACTAAGCATTTTCAGAAAATAGGAGCAGAAACCCCAAGTGATTTTATTAAAAATAGAATTGTTACTGAAGCAAAACGACAATTGTTGTATTCTTCTGAAGCTGTAAAACATATTGCGTTCGATTTAGGGTTTAATGATCCGGCATACTTTTCACGCTTTTTTACTAAAGCAACAGGAAATTCTCCTGCACAATTTAAGAAAATACAAAAAGTACAACTGTAAAGTATACTTTTAAAAATTATAAATAGAATCCGCTTTTGAAGAAATTTCAAGGCGGATTTTTTGCTTTTTCACCCTGTTTTTCAGCTAAAAGTCCAAATGTACAAGGCTTAGGAACTTTTGTCCATTTTTTAAGGTCTATTCTCGTCGCATCTTTGTACCAGAATTATTTGTTAATCCTCATTAAAACAAAAAAAGACATGAAAGTAATAACACATCAATGCCCTAACTGTTGGGGATACCAAGAGTACGAAGAGCAAAACGAATTAAACAACAAACAAGAAAATAATAACTAATAAAAAACCTTAAAAATGAGTACAAGAATAGAAACATTAAACCCAGAAACTACAACAGGAAAATCAAAAGAATTATTTGACGCAGTTCAAAGTAAATTAGGATTTATTCCAAACTTAATTAAAGTTTTTGGTAATTCACCAGCAACATTACAGAGTTATTTATCATTAGGTGATTTAACAGCAAGCGGAAATTTTTCTAACAAGTTCAGAGAGCAATTAGCTTTAGCAATTGCAGAAGAAAATAGCTGTAACTACTGTTTATCTGCACACACTGCAATTGGAAAAATGAATGGTTTAACAGATGAGCAAACTGAAGCAAACAGACAAGGACGTTCTTCTGATGACAAAGTAGCAGCAGGATTACAATTTGCACAAAGTGTAACTAGAAATAGAGGTAATGTAAGTTCTGAAGAGTTAGCAGCAGTAAAAGCAGCAGGATACAACGATAGTGATATTTTAGAAATTGTTTTAAATGTAGTTTCTAATACATTAACAAACTATGTAAACCATATTGCAGAAACTGAAATAGATTTCCCAGCAGTAGAAGCAGGAAAATTCACAGTAAATTCATAATAAAAAAAGTAAATAAAATTTTAAATCCCAAAACAATAAATTAATTAAACATGAAAAAAGTAATAGCAATTTTAGTAGTAGTATTAGGAGCAGTAATGAATGTTAATGCGCAAGAAGTAAAGACTGTATCTTTAGAACAAACTAAAGGTGAGTTTACTCAAAAGTCAGTAACATTATCTGAAGGAACTTATATCTTCGAAATCGCTAATAGTAATGTTGGTAAAGATGTTGGATTTGTTTTAGCTCCAAAAGGAAAAACAGATCAAGCAAATCACATTAAAGAAGCTTATGTTACTTCATTAGCAAAAAACAACACAAAATCTACTTCTAAAAAAGTAAAACTTAAAAAGGGAGAATACGTTTATTTCTGTCCATTAAACCCAACTCCGCAATATACATTGATTGTAAAATAGATATAGATTGTTAATTTAAAAAAAGCTCGGTAAACATTTTACCGAGCTTTTTTTATTTTTATAATTTACCTCCATCGAGTTCATCTTGCCATTTTAGTAATTCTTCCCATTTACCTTCATAAGCAAGTTTAGCTTGTTGTGGCCAAGTATTTGGTTTATGAATTCGATAACGATCGCCACCGCTATTTAATACTTCTTGACATTTTTCAATAGAAGTTTCGCTTAAAGCTTTCCAAGTTTTAATATCAAAATTATGGAATAACACTTCTATTTTAGGGCCAATTCCTTCTACAATTTTTAAATCATCTTGTTTAATTTTTTTTCCAAATACAGCTTTTGCAGCATCAGCATTAAATGGAATTAAATTTAAACTAGCATTAGTACTTTTAGCTTTGTCTAAATCATTCTGTAAAGAAGCTTTTGCTTTAGTACAAGCTTCTAGTTCAGTTTCTAAGCTAGAAATTTTATCTTTTAATTCTGAATTATCATTTGTGCTTCCTGTTAAAGATGCCGCAGCACCTAAATTAGTACTTGCTTCTCTGGCTAATTTTAAATCTGAACTTAATCCAGCTTTACTTTCTCTACAAGCATCTAAATCGTTTTGTAAAGCTATTTTAGATTTATTACAGGCTTCTAGATTAGTTTCAAGTTGAGAAATTTTATTTCTTAATTCAAGGATTATAGAATCATCATTGTTGTTATTATCATCTGATCTTCTAAAAAGTCTACCTAATAAATAGCCTAATAAAGCACATAAAAGACCTACTACAATAGGAATGTATATACATGGACTCATAATTTTCTTATTTATTTAATTGTTATTATTGTTCTTCTGTTTTTTGCTCTTCCTTCAGGAGTATTATTGTCTGCTATTGGTTCTGCTTCACCTTTGGAGGTGGCAATAATTTTATTTTCGGGTATAGCAGCATTTTTAATAAGATACTTTTTAACTGAATCTGCTCTGTTTTGACCCAAAGCTAAGTTATTAGTCACATCTCCAGTATTATCTGTATGACCAGTTATTATACAAGTAGCGCCATCTACTTTGTCTAAATATTTGGCAATGTCAGCAATTTCTTGTCTTTGTTCTGCGTTGAGGTTAATTTCAAATTGCCCAGATTTAAAGTGTAATTCTATTGCATGAGCTTTAATATATTCAGCAAGCTTATCCATTTCTTCAGGGTCGTCTTTTAATTCTGAAATAGAAAAAGCTAAAGGTCCATGATAAACATGTAAAGAATCGGCAATCATATCTTCTTTTAATTCACCAAAAGTGTTCATTACTTTTGATGGAACACCTTTTGTGTTTAAAAAATTCTTGATAGAATTTGCTCTTGCTAAACCTAGATTAGGATAAGCAGATTTGTTTTCTTCATCTTGAGTGTAATATCCAGTGATCGATAATGATTTATTATTATTTGTAGATAAAAAATCTTTAAGTTTATCGATCTCTACATCTAAATTAGAAGAAATAGGTGTTAAAAAGCTGAGGTTAGAAGCTTCAAAATTAAAATTATCATTAGCATTTAAGGAAAAATTTCCATTAGCATCTTTAACTGTAAAAGGATACAAAGTAGGATTTTTGTATACTTTTTTTGGTGTTGTATTTTCATTAGTCACAATATTTTCATTATGACTTTCTGAATTACAACACAAAATATAGCTAAAGTAAGTTCCAATAATAATGGTAAGTAAAATACCTAGAAGATACATTAATCTTTTACCCATAATTTTTGTTTTAGGTTACTGATTGTGAATTTATTATTTTTTTTTGAAAATTTTAACACTATTAATTATAAAGCTGTTGTTTTTTAGTGTTTTTAATGAAAATAGTCATAAAACATGGCTTTTTTGTAAATGTTAAAGAAATATTATTAAAGTTATTGTTTTGTTAATTAGTGAATTACAGTGAAACACATTTGAGTTGTTAGCGTCTTTTAATTGAACAACCACTAATTAATATTGTATCATGAGAAAAATCATCTTAACCATCGCTTTAGCTTTTGGAGCTTACACAACAACTGTTAACGCTACAGAATTACCAACAAGTGAAAATGTTACTTTTTTAAATTATGAAGACGTAACAACATTTTGTAAATTAATTAAAGAAGGTAATTATGAAGCTGTTGAAGCTATGATAAATAGCGGAGAAGACATTAATAAGAAATCTACAGGATTAACACCATTAATGTTTGCGGCACGTTACAACAGAGCTAAAATCGCAAAATTATTAATAGATAAAGGAGCGAAGTTAAAAGCAAAATCGAATAGAGGATTAACAGCTTTAAAATGGGCAGAATTAGCAAAAGCTAATGAAACCATGAAAGTTATTGAAAAAGCAATGAAGAAATAAAAAATAAGACTTCATTTGTAAATTGTTTGAATTAAAAAAAGACCGACAAATTTGTCGGTCTTTTTAATATATGAATAATATGTTTTATATTCTTAACTTTCAGCTTCAGCAGCAGCTTTAGCAGCATTACGAGACATACGTACTTGAGCAACCACAGTGTTATCTGGGTGTAAGAAAGTAAAGTTCTCATTTGCTAATTCAGTAATATAAAGTTTATTACCGATTTCTAATTCAGTAATGTCAGCTTCAATAAAGTCTGGTAAGTTAGCTGGTAAAGCTTTAACTTTTACTTTACGCATGTTGTGACGTAAAGCACCACCAATCATAACCCCTTTAGAACTACCTACTAATTTAACAGGAATTTCCATAGTTACTGGCCTATCTTCGAATAATTGATAGAAATCAATGTGTAAGATTTTGTCAGTTACAGGGTGAAACTGAATGTCTTGTAAAACAGCTGCGTAAGTTTTACCGTCTAGTTCAATCGAAGCAGTATATACGTTTGGAGTGTATACTAAACTTTTGAACGCTTTTTCTTCAGCTGAAAAGTGAACAGGCTTATCTCCTCCGTATAATACGCAAGGAACCTTTCCAGCATTACGTAGGGCTTTAGTAGCTTTTTTACCCACGCTTTCTCTTTGAGATCCGTTGATTGTAATCGATTGCATTACTTATATTTATTTTAAAAATTTACATTAAAAACTTATCGCTTATTGATGTATTATCTTGCACTTTGTGCATAACATCAGCGAATAAGGGCGCGCAAGATACAACTTTTATTTTAGAAATATCCTTTTTTAAAGGAATTGTATCTGAGACAATTAACTCTGTTAATTTAGAGTTTTGAATTTTCTCATAAGCATCACCAGAAAGTATTGGGTGAGTACAAATTGCTCTTACAGATTTTGCACCTCTTTCTACCATTAAATCGGCAGCTCTAGTTAATGTTCCTCCAGTGTCGATCATGTCATCAACTAGAATTACATTTTTACCTTCTACTTCACCAATTAATTCCATGTGCTCAATTACATTAGCTTTTTTTCTTTGTTTGTAACAGATTACAACATCACTAGCTAAGTATTTAGAATATGCATAAGCTCTTTTAGAACCTCCCATGTCTGGAGAAGCTATAGTTACATTTTCAAGTTTTAAACTTTCAATGTACTCCATGAAGATTGTAGAAGCATATAAGTGGTCTACTGGTTTTTCGAAGAAACCTTGGATTTGATCTGCGTGTAAATCCATTGTCATAATACGAGTTGCTCCAGCAGCCTGTAAAAGATTAGCAACTAATTTCGCACCGATTGCTACTCTAGGCTTATCTTTTCTATCTTGTCTTGCCCATCCGAAGTAAGGCATAACAGCAGTAATATGTCTTGCTGATGCACGTTTAGCAGCATCTAACATTAACAGCATTTCCATTAAATTATCAGCAGTAGGGAAAGTAGATCCAATAATGAAAACTCTTCTTCCTCGTACTGATTCTTCAAAAGCAGGTTGAAATTCACCATCGCTAAAAGGTGTAATTTTAACATTACCTAGCTCTTCGCCATATTCTTTTGCTATTTTTTTTGCTAGCTCCATACTTTGTCTGCAGGCAAACAATTTAGGAGTAAGTTGATTATAAGACATTTATCAGTTGTGTTTATTGTTGTGTTTGCGCAAAAGTAAAATTATTTTGAACAGTAATAAAGAGATTTAAATGAATTCAGTAAAAAATATTTAGATTTGCAGCCTATTATTGCCAAAGTGGTGGAATTGGTAGACACGTCGGATTCAAAATCCGATGCTCATTAGAGCGTGTGGGTTCGAGTCCCACCTTTGGTACAATAACTTTTACAGGTTAAAATTTCTATAAATCGAATCCAATATCTTTTCTATAGTTCATTTTCTCAAATGAAATCTTGTCGATATTTTTATAAGACTTAGCTAAAGCATCTTTAATAGTATCACCAAAAGATGTTATAGCCATAACTCTTCCTCCATTTGTTACTACTTCAGTATCGTCTATTTTAGTTCCAGCATGAAAAACAATAGAATCTTCAATTCCTTCGAAACCAGAAATTGCTTTTCCTTTTTCGTATGCTTCAGGATATCCACCAGAAACTAACATTACTGTAGTCGCAGTTTGTGGAGTTACTTCATAAGTTTTCTCATGTAAGTTTTGATTAGCAACTCCTTCAAATAAATCGAATAAATCAGAATTGATTCTAGGTAAAACCACTTCAGTTTCAGGGTCTCCCATTCTTACATTGTACTCAATAACAAAAGGGTCTCCAGCTACGTTCATTAAACCGATAAAGATAAACCCTCTATAATCGATTCCGTCTTTTTGTAAACCATCAACAGTTGGTTTTATAATTCGATCTTCAACTTTAGTAAGAAAATCAGTATCAGCAAAAGGTACAGGAGAAATTGCTCCCATTCCACCAGTATTTAATCCAGTATCTCCTTCACCAATTCTTTTATAGTCTTTAGCAGAAGGTAAAACTTTATAGCTTTTTCCGTCGGTAAGTACAAAAACAGAAAGTTCAATTCCTTTCAAGAATTCTTCGATAACTACTGTAGCAGAAGCATCCCCAAATTTTTGATTGGTTAGCATTTCTTTTAACTCAGATTTAGCTTCTTCAATATTGTCTAAAATTAGAACTCCTTTTCCTGCAGCTAAACCATCAGCTTTTAAAACAAAAGGAGGATTTAAGGTTTCTAAAAAAGCATATCCGTCTTCTAAAGAATTTTGAGTAAACGATTGATATTTTGCAGTAGGAATATTGTGTTTCTCCATAAATTGTTTAGAGAAATCTTTACTACCTTCTAATAAAGCACCATCTTTTTTAGGTCCGATTACAGGAATATTTTTTAGTTGATCGTCGGCTAAAAAGAAATCGTGAACTCCTTCAACTAAAGGAGCTTCTGGACCTACAACTACCATGTTAATTTCATGTTCTAAAACAGCTGTTTTAACTGTATTAAAATCAGTCGGATTAATACTTAAATTTTTAGCAATTTTATCTGTCCCTGCATTTCCAGGAGCTACGAAAACTTGAGTAACTTTTTTACTTTGAGATAGTTTGTAAGTAAATGCATGTTCTCTACCTCCAGAACCTAAAACTAAAATATTCATGTGTGTTGTGTTGTTATTTGGCTGCAAATATAGGTTGATAGGAATAAAAAAAGAAGAAGTAAATTTACTTCTTCTTTTTTCTAGAAAACTTTTAAAAGTTTTTTCCTGATGGTTTCATGATTTTCAAACATTATTTCAATAAAGTATATACCAGAAGATAAATTCGAGGTATTTATTAAATCTACATTAGTTGTTCCTCGTTTAAGTTCTAACCCTTCTATATTAACTAACTTCCAATAAATTATTTTTTGGGTAGTTTTTATGTTTATTGTATTGTCAAAAGGGTTTGGGTAAATTTTAATTGTTTCTTCTTTTGTTGTTTCTTTTTTTGAAAGCAAAGAAGAAGTTTTTCTTTCTAAATATCCATTACAAGGACCTATTAAAGCTTTAAACTTAACATTACCAATAGTTTTAAAACCTGGTTTTAAATATATTTTTTCACCTGCTTTGTAATTAACAAATGCATTTTCATGTATTGTGTTCGTAGCAGTGATACTTATATTAGTTGATTGATTACTAATACCTCCGTTAGGTATATTCTGAGAAATTAATATGGAATCTTCACAATTATTAAATTTATTAGAAATAGTTAAGCTATATCTAAAATTACCTTCTCCTAAATAAGCACGCATTCTATTTTTTTGACCTTCAGTGAATAAGTTCATACATGAATCATCTGAATAATCCATGTAATTTTCTACCATGTCTTCTGAATCACAAGAAATACTTCCTAATTGACAACGATAATTAGCGCCATTAGATTTAGGTGTATCATCAACTAAATCATCAATATTACAATTTGTACTGTTACCCCATATATGTCTTAAACCTAAAAAATGACCTACTTCATGTGTAGCAGTTCTTCCTTTATTAAATCTAGGAGGTAAGTTAAAATTACTATTCGTATCTACGCTACCAAAATATCTGTGTCCAACAACAATACCATCTGTTTCTGGTGTACCTCCAGGGTATTGAGCATAACCAAGAACGCCATTCATATTACAAACCCAAATATTTAAATATTCAGATGTATTCCAAGGCGCTACTCCTCCTTTGCTAGTTTTTTTTATATCATCTGTAGTTCCCCAACTAGTTCTATTAGAAAATTTTCTTGTTATACCATTAGTAGCATTACCATTTGGATCTATTGAAGCAAGTTTAAATTCTATTTTTGTATCAGCTGCTTGAGACCATCTTGTAGTTGCATCTGAATTCGTTCTTCTAAAATCTTTATTTAATACTTCAATTTGCGACATAATTTGAGCATCACTGATATTTTGTTCATCATTGTTATATACAATATGAACAACTACAGGTATTGTAAGAATTTCATCATTGGTTTTAAACAATATTTTTCTTTGAATAGAATTTTCAATCTGAATCATTTTTGTTTCCAAATTAGGATCCAGTGATTTTCTATATTCAAGGTTTTCATCTGAATGACAATTTCTTTGTTCTTGAGAATAACTGTAAACAGAGAGAAGGGAGCAAATAAATAATGTTGTAATTTTTTTCATATGGTTTAATTTTTGACAATTTTTTTTCTGATTGTTTCTCCTGAATTAGATATAATTTGAATGTTATACAATCCTTTGGGTAATGAAGAAGTATTTATTGTAGAGGTAGTTCCGTTTAAAACATCTTTATTTAACATGTTATAAATAATCCAATGTTTAATTTTTTGGTTTGTTTTTAGGTTAAATTGATTTTGAAACGGATTTGGATAAATAACAATATTATCAGCAAGAGTTTGCTTTTCGTTAGAAGTTACTAAAAGTTCTTCTTTAAGTATTGTGTTATTTAATGTTAATGTTTTATTATTCGTTATAGAACAACCTTTAATTATTGCTGAGAAAGCTCCACCAGAAGCAACTTTAAAGCCAGGTTTTAAATATACTTTTTGTCCAGCATCATATCTGGCATTAGCTCCATTTTTAATATTATTTTTTGCAGTTATACTTACACTGGTAGATCTATTATCTGTTTGGTTAGAATTAACATCTCTTGTGATTGTTATGTTACTTTCACATCCTACATAATAGTTTACTGTTAAATTATAATGAAAAGTCCTAATGTAATTTGTTTTTGCATCTCTTAAGGAAATGATTACAGTATAACCTTGACTAAAGTTTGAATTGAAATTATTTATTCCAGTCACAGGAATACTAACAGATTGATATTTTCTTAAAAATCCATTTCTAGGATTAACATTAATTGTGTTTGAATTAGCTCCGACAATGTTAACCACATTCCAATAATGATCTGCATTTCCTGATTGAATTGTTATGGACTTTACAAAAGTTTCACCTTTTCTTACTGTTACTATATCAGCAGCTGGTATTACTGATTGAGAAAAAGAAATAAAATTTATGAAGGTGATAAATAAAAATGAAATATTTTTTTTTGATAATTTCATGAGTGATTTTTTGGGTTAATTTAGAGCAATACAATACCTGTCTGGGTAATTTTCCAGATATGCATACAATCAGATAGAAAGAGAAATTATTATAGTATTAGAAGGTTAATTTTAAGTTTTTTTCATGTCTAAAGTCAACAATTTTTAGATAATGGGATGGTATTCCTTTTTCAGAAATTTATTTTTAAAGAAATATTAGAAAACACGAATTTCAAGAATAGTATCGTCAGTATTACAGTTGGTACAAATAATCTGAGATGCTGTAAAAGCATCAAAAGATTCAACTTGTACATTACAGTTTTCTAAAAGTTTTGTTTTAATGTTATTTACTTTTACATTAATAAAAGTATCTCTCGGAATTGCAATTGTAATATCTCTTGTTTGTGCCATCGAAAATTCTACCACTTTTTGCTCTCCAGTACCAGAAATAATATAATCAATTACACCTATGATATTGTTATCATTACTCATAATTTGTATGAGAGATAGATCAATATTAGGGTTGTTTAAAAAATTAGTACCATCACTATCAATTAGCTTCATACGAACTGTAAATAAGACTTCTTGATCATTTTCTGAACACTCGTCAGTAGTAGAACAACTCCAGCATAGTATTAGAAATAAAGAAAATATATAGTGTATCTTTTTCATTGTTAAAGTTATTTGTTTTTTATTATCTTTTTCTTAATTAATTCTCCTGAATCTAATAACACATTTATTATATAATATCCGTTAGACAATGAAGAAGTATTAATAATAGCAGAATTCCCAGTTAAAATTCTTTGGTTTAATACATTATAAATATGCCAAGCTTTAATTTTCTTTTCTGTTTTTAAGGTAAGTCTATCGCTAAATGGATTAGGGTAAATACTAAATTCATTACTTTCAATCTGATGAATATTATCATCTTCATTCAGACTTGAATCAACTTCCTTTTTTTGCAGAATAATTCTAGCAGAGACTAAACATTCTTGAACTTTTAGATTTACTACAGAGTTTCTTTTTAAATGAGTTTTTGGTAATAATCGTAAAGAAGATCCAGCTTTAATATACGCAACTGTATTCGGTTCAGATTCACTATTTGATATTACAACTGTGTCAGCAGCATCGTAATCCCTTGAAATAATTTCATTAGCAATAGTAATATTTTCAATACAGCCTAATACATCAACACTTAAACAACTAGAAAAATCAGAATTACCAGCACTATTTTTAGCTCTTATTTTATATGTATATGTAGTTCCTGCACTTAAACCTGTGTGTGTGTAACTATTAGAATTAACTGTAGCTATAAGTTGATTATTACAATCATAAAGTTGATAACTCGTAGCGTTTGAAATTTGATTCCAATTTAATACAATGCTTGAAGTAGAATCTGAAAAACCTGTAAGTGTAGGAGTTATAGGTTTTACAATATCTTCTTTTGTTGTAACACTTTTACAGTTGGAGAAGTTTGAAAAACCATTATTGTTCAAAGCTCTAACCTTGAATTTATATGTTGTATCTGGATTCAAATTATTTACTACATAACTATTAGATGTTACAGTTGCTATTTTTTGATTTGTATCGCAATTATATACTTCATAGCTTGTAGCATTAAATATAGAATCCCAATTTAAATTTACTTTGGTTTTTGAACTAGCATATCCATTTAATGTTGGTGTTTTGGGTACATTTAGGTCTTCGTATACTATATTTAATTTAGCAGATTTTATGTCTACACGACCTCTATTTGGTGAAAAAGTTAGTGTTAAAAAGTTACTATTTGGATCAAAATATTGTAATGTAGAATTACTAAAACCAGTAGCATTAGCATCGTAAATAATCACTTCTTCAGAAACTGTAGTTGCGTGTGGAGTTTCAATGTAATAATCAACAACTCTTTCTCCAGAATTATTACAGAGATATAATTCTTCTAGTTTTTCAGGAGAAGGAAAAGTCCAGGGTATAGTTTCGTTGCAAGACAATTTAGCTCCTCTTATTACTATTCTAGAATTATTATTCGAGTATGCAGTAGTTGAATTAGTTATAACAATATCTAGTGTTATTTTTTTTATTTGTTTATTTGGGAAATTAGGATGCTCAAATAAATACCTTGCATTTGTGTTAATATTAAGTTGATTATTAAATTCAATACGTTCACCGGATTTTTCAAAAAAATTGCAGTAACTAAAACCACATTCTTTAGTTACACCTTGTCTATCAGAAAAATTGATTGTTTCAGTAATAATTTCTTGCCCCATTATAGCAAAGGGTAATAACAATAATAATACTTTGAATAATTTCATAACTAATCACGCAAATTTTTATTCTAAACAAAAGTTTTTAAATAAAATCGGCCTAAAAAATAGGCCGATTAAAAAATAACATTCTAACTTACTTTTTCTTTTTCGTAGCTTGAACTTGAGCTTCTAACGCTTTAATTCGCTTTTCTTGCTCAATTGTGTATAGAGTTAATTCCTCTATTTTTTGAAGTAATAAGTTTGTCATTTCTTTTAATTGCAATCCTCCCTCTTGTATTTTTTTAGCAGATGGTACATTTGGTAAGTGATGATTTTCTTTAGTGAAAGTTTCTATTTCTTCTAAAGTAGGCATTGTATAATCTTCTTTTAAACTAGACGAACCTGTATAATATTTTTGGAATACATAATCTGCAGGCACTTCTAAATCAACTAATACTTCTTCACAGTGAATATCACCTTTAACAGTTAGTTTGCTGTCTGGGTTAACAGAACCAATCCCCATATTTCCTTCTTCAGTAATAATAAAACTCTTACCAAAAGAATCAGCCCCTTTATAAATACCGAAAGCATTACTTCCTCCTACTGCAACTCTCCAAGATTTTCCATTACCATTTACATATTCACTACCTATTCCACCGCCAGATCCTTGTCTTTTAAATCGTGAAATTAAAAAATCGTTAGACAAAACGTCTAATTTTCTTAAAGGAGCTCCTGTTCCTATTCCTAATTTACCCTCCACTATTACATTTTTATTGTTATTGATGTAAAAATGAGGAACTAAGACTCCATTTACAAATGTTTCAAAAGTGAATCTTTTATTAGGAACGTCATACCTTATTGTTCCTTGATTAGTAGTGTTAGGGTTAAAAGTTAATACTTTATGACCACCGTCATGAAATGTAAAACCAGTATTTCCAATTTGTAATTTTTCTTGAGGATTTGAAGTTCCTATACCTACATTTCCGTTTAAAGGAAAAGTGTTTTGACTAAAGCAATTCATTGAATTGACTAATATCACAGCAGTTAATATTATTTTTTTCATATTATTTGTTTTAATTTTTATAGAATATTTCTGTTATTATTTGATCTTCAGCTTGTACAATTAAAAAATACATTCCTTTTGTTAGTGTATTTACTGAAATAGTTGCGTTAGTGTGTAAAGAACCTCCTTGTAAAATTGTGTTTCCGTAGGTGTTTAAAATCTTATAATTTGTAATCGGAACTTTAGATTTAATATTCAAAATATTTTCTACAGGATTCGGGTAAATTATTACTTCTAAATCTGTTTTACCTCTATCTGATCCTTTCGTACCTGTTAATTTTGTTCTATCACCCGGACGATTTTTAATATCTTCAGAGTCTTCGGAATTATCAGCATCATCAGAACTGTTAGGAACTGCAAGTATTCTTATTTGATATCCATCTTTAGGGATAATTCTAATTCTCTTTGAGTTACTTACTTTAATATATCCACTAACAGAAGTATCTTCCATTAGTGTAGTTATCGTAAGATCGTTATTACATTGAACTAAATTTAAATTAAAAACGGCACCACTTTTTACTATTGGTTCTCCATTAATTCCACATTCTTTTGTTTGGCTAAAAACAGTAAGATGATTTATGAAAAAGCTTAAAATTAATGCCCCCCGTATTATTACTTTTTTCATGGTTACAAATTTGGTAAATAATTAGTAAGTAAAGACTACCATATTTATGGTATTTTTAGACTTTAAAAATTGAAATTCTAAAATATTTTATGCCTATAATTTTTAAACGTGTAGTATTATTTCTTCTATTTAGTTGTTTTATTTCTTTTTCTCAAGAAACTATAGCTTATCATAAACTTTATGAAAAAGTAAGAAACATTGATCTTAACAAAGCAAAAGAATATGCAGAATATGCAATAAATTTTAATGATAATATAGAAAGCGATTCTTTGAAAGCTATATCATTTTACAATAGGTCAGAAATTTACTTTAGATATAATTTACTTAAAGAAGCAAGAATAGATGTAGATCGAGCTATAGCATTAGCAATTAAAGGAAATAACCAGACAATTTTATGTTTGTCTTATATTATTTTAGGAAGAATCTATAGAGAAGAAATAAAATACACGGAATCGTTAAAAGCTACAGAAAAAGCATTGAATATCGCAGAAGAGCTTGAAAATAATTTTTTGTTACATAAAGTTTTGAACAGAAAAGCAAGGTTGTTAAATAGAACAAAGAATGAAAAACAAGCAATAGATATACTTAAATCGAATATTAAAAATGAAAATTTTGATAACACAGATAATAAAGCAAGAAGTTATAGTTCATTAGGAGGGATTTATCAAAAAATAAATAAGGATAGTAGTATTTATTACTATAATAAAGCATTAAATATAATTAAAGATGAAAATAATGAGTATTTGAGAACTTTAATCTACTTTAATCTTGGAGACGTTTATATTCAACAAGAAAATTATCCTAAAGGACTAGAGAATATAAAAAAGTCAGAGAAAATTAGTCTTGCTATTTCTGATGATGTTGGACTTTATTATACAACAGGTGCATTAGCTACTTATTATCATAATCAGAAAAAATACAAAAGAGCAATTGAGT
Source organism: uncultured Tenacibaculum sp. (assembly GCF_947502995.1). Taxonomy (GTDB): domain Bacteria; phylum Bacteroidota; class Bacteroidia; order Flavobacteriales; family Flavobacteriaceae; genus Polaribacter. The sequence continues at coordinate 129,361 of NZ_CANNBW010000012.1, forward strand.
TATATAAGAAAGCATTGAGTTCTTATAGTAAATATGTAGATAGAAGTGAGATTGCTCACATGTACTGGATTTTCTCTGAAGCCTTATATTTTGATGATCAATTTAAAGAAGGTTTTTTGATTCAGGAGAAATATATGGAGCTAAAAGATAGTTTATTTACTGTTGAAAAAAGTAAAACTTTTGAACGTTTACAAACTGAATATGATGTAGAGAAAAAGAATAATCAGATTGCGTATTTGGAAGAGAAGCAAGCTTTAGAAGCCAAACAACGTAAGCTTATTATAGGTTTAGGAGGATTAGTCCTTTTTGTATTACTGTTGTTAGTTTTCTTATACAGGTATAGAGCAAAATCTCAAAAGGTAATTCGAACACAAGAAAAACAATTGTTTTTACAAGAAAAAGAACAATTAAAGCAAAATGAAAAACTAAAACGAGTTGAAGGTTATATAGAAGGAGAGGAGAAAGAAAAAAACAGAATTGCTTTAGAATTGCATGATGGAATAGGAGGGCAGCTTTCGGGTATATTACATTTAGCTTCTAGTTTACCTAATAAAGAGCATAGTTTAGCTTTAACTAATAATTTAAAAACAGTTTCTAAGGAAGTTCGTTTACTATCTCACAGTTTAAGTACAAGTTTTAGTGAATTACAACCTTTTCAAAATTTATTACAAACCTTAAAAGAACGATATAAGAACCATTTTTCAATAGAGATTTATTTATTTCCAGAAGAAGCTGTGAAAGCTATAACAAATAAACAGAAGACTTTTTTATATCGTAGTATTCAAGAAGTTTTGAATAATATTTATAAACACGCAAAAGCAGAATTAGTGCAATTATCTTTAACAATTTCCGATGAAATTATACTTGTTATTGAAGATGATGGTATTGGTTTTAATACAAATAAAGTTCCTAATGGAATAGGGTTACAAAATATTAAAGAAAGGATAAGCTATTTAAAAGGAGAGTTTATTATAGATTCTAAAGAAAATGAAGGAACAAGTGTAATTATAAAAATTCCTAAAGAAGATGAGGAAGGTTAATTTAATATTAGTTGACGATCATAATCTTTTTTTACAAGGTTTGAAAGCAGCTTTACAGGAGTATGATTTTATAAAAATTCTAGCTACGTTTACGAATCCTAAGAAGGCACTTTTATGCATAAAAAAAGAAGAATTAGACTTAGTGATTACCGACATATCTATGCCAGAAATTAATGGAATAGAGTTTATTAAATCTATCAAAAAAACAAATCCAAATATAAGGGTATTAGCCATTAGTATGTTTGCTCCTTTACATAACGAACGAAATTTTTATAATGGTTATTTACTTAAAGACACATCTATATCAACAGTTATAAAAGCAATTAAAGAGATTGTACTTAACAAAGGAACTTTTTTTTACGATGAATTATCTGAAGTAGAGAATTTGACATTTTCTAAAACGATAGTAACTAAGAGAGAAAAAGAAATTATACAATTGATAGCTGAAGAATTAACTGTAGAAGAAATAGCAACAAAATTGTTTTTAAGTAAACATACAGTAGAAACACACAAAAAAAATATCTTTTTTAAACTTCAAATAAAGACAAATGCAGGTTTAGTAAAAAAAGCTATTCAATTAGGATATATCTAACATTTCAATGCTCAATTGTCGGTGGTTAATTATTATTTATTATACCCAGAAAGCTTTGCCAAAAGCATTGATGACTTATCAATGATAATTATGAATTGATTTTTCACCATTTCACAAAATACTTAAAAGCAGAAGATAAATGGTAAAGAAATAATTTGATGTTTTTAGAAGATCCTTGTTTTAAAACATGTGAAACTTTTACTTTAGGATAGTATAATTTTTTCTTACCTATCTGATCTATTTTTTTACAGATATCAATATCTTCCATATACAAGAAGTAACGTTCATCAAAACCATTTAAAGTAACAAAATCTTCAGTTTTAAATAACATAAAACAGCCATGTATCGCTTCTGGAAAAAAAGGTTTGGTTAAATCTTCATTTCTGTACTCTTGTTCATGAATTCTACTCTTAAAAATTTTTAGTTTTCTAATTATTAAATCAAAAAAAGTAGGATATTTCCTTACGTTGTGTTGATGTTTTCCGTTTGGAAATTGAATTTTAGGAGTAATTACGGCTACATTAATTTTATTTCTTAATGTTTCAATTAGTTGCTGTATAATATTAGGTTTAAAAGTTACATCTGGATTTAAAACTAAGTGGTATTTAGAGTCCTTAATTTTATCTATTACAAGATTTTGAGCTTTAGCAAAACCTAAGTTTTCATTGTTAAAGATATAGGTAACATCGGGGTGGTTTTTTAATCTTAGAGGTAAGTTCTGTTGAGGTGAATTGTCTACTAAAAAAAGGTGTTTTGTAAAGTTAGAAATGTTTAAAAAGGAATTAACAGCATTTTCTAAATCACTAATATTTTCATTATATAATACAATACAAGCTGTTATGTCGGTATAATTATCCATTAATAAGCATTTTCATCGCCCTTGAAAACGTTTAATACTGTACTAACAACAATTTTTATATCTAACATAAATGACCAATTTTCGATATAAAAAATATCTAAGCGAACTCTATTTTTAATATCTGATTTCTTTCTTATTTCGCCTCTATAACCACTGATTTGCGCTAAACCAGTTATACCTGGTTTCACAGCGTGTCGTTCTAAATAATTGTCAACATCTTTTTGATACTCAAGAGCTAAGCTTTCTAAATGTGGTCGAGGTCCAACTACACTCATATTTCCTAATAGTACATTAAAGAATTGAGGAATTTCATCTAAACTTGTTTTTCTTAAAAATGCACCTATAGGAGTAATTCTACTGTCGTTTTTTGTAGCGTGAACTTTGTTTGCTTGTTTATTAACATACATAGATCTGAATTTATAACAAATAAATTCATTCCCATTAAAACCTTCTCGTTCTTGTTTAAAAATTGCAGGGCCTCGAGATTCAATTTTGATTAATATCCATAATATTGGGTACAGCCAAGAAATAATGAACAAACAAACAAATGAAGAAAAAAGAATATCGAAAATACGCTTGATGATTCTATTTTCAATTAAGTCGAAAGGAAGCTTTTTAACACTCAATACTTTTAATGTATTATCGTAAAATTCTACATTTCTACTTTTGCTATAAAATTCTTTAGAATCTGGAATTAGTTTTAAAGTTATATTATGTAAACTGGTATACTTAGTAAGTTTTTTTACTTGTGCTTTCTTTAAGTTTGAAAGTGTAGCATATATTTCATCAATTTCATTTTCTCTAAGAAACTCATATAGCTCACTTTCATTTCCTAGGTAATTCGAATCATCAATTGTTTTATTTGAAAAGTAACCAAGAAAAGAATACCCTAGACTTGTTTTATTTTGAAAAAGTTTGATCATTTTTTTGGTAGTATCATCTTTTTCAAAGAAAATTACTTTTTTAAAATTACTTCCAGATTGTCTTATTTTTTTTAAAATTAGAAAAGAAATAAGTTTAAATAAAGCTAATGAACCTAAGGTTATTACTAAAGTTTTAAATTGCGTATTAACAACTTCTCCCTCTTTAAAAATTCCGAAATAGGCGAAAAAAACAAGTGTAAAAAATAATCCTTGTACTACTGTTAACCTAAGTAATCTGTAAAAGTTTGTAAATCTGTAAACTTTGTAATAGCTGGTGAAAATAGAAGTAACACACCAAAAAACAGAAATATAAGTGTGAAATTGAAAACTTTGATGAATTTTTTCAAAAACAAAATATACAACCATATTGATGAGTAGTAGATCTACTATCAAGAGTAAAATATTGGTGTTTTTAATCAGTTTTGAAATCAATCTTAATTAGTTTAATATTTTATCAATCATTGAATCGATAAGGAATAATTTTTTGCTTACTTCTATTTGATTCGATTTATCAAAGTCATCTTTGAGTAACTCTTCAAATATATCTTTAATTTTTTCTGTATCCCAAGATGTCACTATTGTTTTAAAGTTATTTTTTTTAAACAGAAGTTCAATTTCACTTCCTTTGTCTGTAATACAAACAACATTAACTCCGCTTACTAATAAATTAGGAAGTTTAGAAGGAAGAGAACCTTTAGAAGTTCCTGCAAGTTGAGGTACAATTTGAATGTTGCTTCTACGGTATAATTCTTCAATATTGTTTTTAGGAACTAATGAATGAAACTTAATTTTAGTGTTTTTATTTTTTCCTTTTAATTCTTCGAAATGATTTCCTTGAGAAAAAATATGAAATAGAACTCCATCAAGTTGTTCAGAACAAAAGTCAAATAAATTATATAAACCTTGTGGGTTTTGCTTTTCTCCTAATGCTCCAGAGTATACAATATGTTGGTATGTGTTAGGTAATATATCTTCCAGATCATTTGTGAAATTTTCTGAGTCAATTGTAATAAACGGATATTGAACTTTTAATTTCGAAGTAGGTAAATCATACATACTTTGAGCAAAGTCTTTCATTTCTTGGGATAAGAAAATTAATGAATCACAAGATTGGTAACATCCTTTTTCTACTACATGAATACTCTTTGCAATTACTTTACTTATTATACTAGTTTTTTGATTGGCGTATATTTCTTGTAAATCATGAATCATTCCTACTTTTTTTGTGCTTTTTTTAAAAAAAAACTGAGTAAAATAAAAAGCTAAACTAGGAGGAAAAACAGGAATAATGATATCTGTATTTTTTCTTAATTTTAAAATATTTCTCAAAATGAAAAGACAAAAACTTATTTCTAAAATAACTCTACGTAATGTGGCATTATTCGGAAAACGAAGGAATTTTCCTCCACGGATTATTTCTATACCATCAATTTGTTTTGAACTTTTACTGATTTTCCAGCTTGGATAAAAAGGATGAAAACATAATACTTTTACATGATGTCCTTTTTCTTTTAGAGCAAGAGCCATTTCAGTATTAAATTTTCCAGTAGAAATCGGTTCAGGAAAAAAGAAAGGTGAAATTATAGTTATGTTTAATTGATTATTGGTCATGTAAAGTGGTTGTAGAATTAATTTCTATCTTTTACTATTTTTAATGGGGTTCCGTAGCAAATTTTATTTGCAGGAATATTTTTATAAACACTACTTCTAGAGCCAATAACAGATTGTTTACCAATAGTAATTCCAGGTGCAACAAAAACATCTGTAGCTAGCCAACATTCATCTTCAATAATAATTTCTTTAGCGTAAATAGGGAAGGAGGGAATGGTATAGTCATGAGATCCTGTACAGATATATGATTTTTGAGAGATAACCACATTATTTCCAATGTTAATATTACCTAAATTATAAAGAACAACATCGTCACCAATCCAAGAATAATCACCAATATTTAATTTCCATGGATAAGTAACTCTAACTGTAGGTCGAATAATAACATTCTTGCCAATTTTAGCCCCAAACAAACGTAATAAAAAACGTCTCCAACCATATAAAAATTGAGGTGAAGTTCTAAAAAGAACACTTTGAACAATCCACCAAAGTTGAACTATAAATGGATTTCTTCCTCTAAAATTTTTAGGTAGTTTAAATGTGTTTAAATCTTGTTTTTTATGCATTCAATATTTTAATAAAATTCTCTTTAAAGAGATCGAGTGAAAATTTTTGTTGAAAATACGTACTGTTATTTTGAGCTATTTCTTTGAGTTCATTTAAGTTTAGGCTTAAATCACTTACTGCTTTATATATACTTTCTATACTTTGTTGTTCTACAAATTTACCATGAATATTTTGATCAATAATATCTGTTATGCCTGCATGTTTAGTTGTTATGATATAATTTTGACTAGCTAATGCTTCTAATATTGAAATAGGCTGACCTTCCATTTTATAAAAGGTTGGTAAAATGAAAGTATTACTCCAAAGAAGTAATTCTTTCTTATTATTTCCGTTTACAACACCAATATATTCGGTATGATTTAATTTGTTTAGTTTTTTAACAATTATATTTTTTAAATTTTCGTCAATGTTACCTGCAATTTTAGCTTCATAATTTATTTTATTTTCTTCCAATTTTTTTAAAGCATCTAATAGAAAAAGAATTCCTTTTTCTTGCATAAGATTACTTAAAAAAACAAGCTTTACTTTTTCGAATTCCTTCTTTGTTTCTCCTATTTTTAGGTAATCTTCAGCAAAATTATAAAGAATAAATATTTTTTCATCTTTAATAAACGGAGATAAATTTCTTTTTAAAGATTCAGATAAAACTATTCCTTTTGAGAATTTAGATACTAGATTTTTAAAAACACGTTTTTTAATCCCTTGTAAATTATGATAACAATCAATTAAATGATTTCCATGAACGTGAATAATAAGTTCTTTTCTTAAGAACTTAGATAACAAAATGAAAACGGAATATTTTATTATTCCAAAAAAAGTTTGACCAGGAGTGATATAAATAATATTATTTTTAAAAACTTTATATAAGTTGAAATTTAGTTTTAGATAAAAGAACATTTTTTTTAAAGAGAATGAACCTAAATCTTCACTGAAATTAGGATTAGAGGTATTGATAAAAGAAACATCAAAACTTTCTTCTTTTTTTAATAAATCTCTTACAATTTTATTTGCTAATGACACACCAGATATAGGGTCTGGAAAAGGACCAATTAATAAAACTTTTTTACTCTTTTTCATAAAAATATAAACATGTTATTAAAAACGAAAAAATTGTTAATCCTGATTGTCTTTCAAGAATATTTTCGAAAAGCATTGTTATTGAAAAAAAAATAACTAGTCCAATTAATAATCCATCATAATCTTTCACTCCTTTATATAACAAGTTAATAAAGAAAAAAACTATTGTAAATAATGCAAATATTCCTGTTGTTAAGTAATAACTTATATATTGATTATGTGAATTGTAATATTCATTTGGGTTACTAAAAAGACTATTTTCTTTGTAGCATTTTTTTAATTCATTTTTTACATCCCCTAAACCATAACCAAATATTGGCGATTCTTTTATTTTTGAAATAGCACAGTAATAAATAGCATATCTAATACTGGTTGAGTTTTTGGAGCTTACCTTAGTATAGGTTTCTTTCTTAACTAATTCTGAAAATAATAATTTAACTCTAGGAACTTGAAAAATTAAAACTAAAAATACACCTAAACTAAAAAATATAATTATTCTGCTTTTTATTGATTTGTAAAAGTAAATTATTAAAAAAATTGATGAAGCTAATGTAGCTAAAAGCACCCCTTTTTTAGACATTAAAATAAGACCAATAGACATTGGGATTATTTCCAAAAGAAAATAGATTAAGTTTTTGCCTTTTCGTTTCGATTTAAAAAAAGCAACCATGCTAAAAATTAAAGGAACAGCTAAAAAAATAGAAGCATATATAGCATGTTGATTTATAGGGCGCATTTCATTATTTATATAAGACATTGCATCATGCAAGCTCATTTTATTAGTAAAAACACCTAAATATCCTAAATAAATAATAATTACAATAGCGAAAATAATAGCACAAAAAGTATAAGTTTTTGATAATCTGCGAATAATTTTCTCTGAAATTTTAAAATGGGATTTATATAATAACCCGAAAGTTATAGGTATTAATAATAAAGCTATTCTAGAACTTAGTTGTTTATCTATTCTGAATAAGTTTTCACTATATAATAAACTAGGTAATAAGATTAAATATAAAGAACTTGTTATGACAACTTTCTTATATGGAAATTTAATTGAATTTTCTGATTTTCTAACAAGTATAATACTTAAGACAAAAAGTAAGTATATTGGTATACCCTTTAATGAGTTAGGTAATAAAGGTAAAGTACCAAATGCACAAATTGTGTTAATTATTATTTTTTTCATTTAGTTGGTAAATTCTTTATTATTTGTAAATAGATATATCTTATTAATAATATAAAACCAGCATAATAAATCATTCTTATCGCAGATCTCATGTTGTACTCAAAAGAAAAAACTATATAAAGACATAAAAATATCAACAATAAAATAGCTAAAAAAATTTTTCTTTCTTTTAGAAAGATTCTAATTTTTTTTTCAAAATACATATAAATTACTCCATTTAAGAAGAAATAAACATATGTGAATAATAGTCCTGTTTTAAAGACTCTTCCGTGTAGAGAAAAAGGAGCATATACATTTAATCTCATTTGATCTGCATATTTATACCAGTCGGTAAATCTTCCTGGTAGAGGGCTCAAATTAGTTAGTATAATCCCAAAATCGAAAACAGCTTTTTTTAATGTTCCAATGGTAACATATACACCAAAAATAAAAGAGTAATAAATATTGAATGCTATATTTTGAGTTTCCCCATTAAACTCATCGGTTATACTAGAAAGATATGGAATTAATCCATGACTCTTAAGCATTCGTAGTCCTGTTAAAAAACTCAGAAAAATGAATCCAAAAATTAAGTTTACGTACAATCTACTTTTATTGAAAAGTGTATTTCCTCCTAGTAAAAACAGTAAAACAACATAAACTATATAGTATAAAAAAGTACTTCTAGAACCAGTTCCTATGGAAATAGTTATAAGTAGAAAAAATAAAGAGAAACTCAGAGTTTTACTCTTTTTATTTAATAAACCTAAAATTATAACAGTAATAAAAGATAGTAGTTGTATAATGATTTTTAACCCGCGACTTGCTTCATTTATATAATATTCTCTTTTAAAAATACCATTCCCATATAGTAAAAAATACATTCCAATAATACTGAAAACCATAATTGGAGCAATAATTTCAAGCTTTAATGAAGAACTCGATTTATATTTAATGAATAAATACTCTGTAAAGTTTTTATTAAATAGTAGCTTATTCTTTTTACCAGATAAGTCATAATATATAACAGCACCAATTAAAAATGCGACAAGTGCATGCAAATACATTTTTATTACACTAAAAAAAGATCCTTCAGAAACTTTATCCAAATTGAAAAGAGAAATCTTAGGTTCATAATAATAAAAGTAAAGGGTAGACAATCCTAAAGAAAGTACACTAAAAAGAATGTAAATATATACTGGACTTAACAAGTAGTATTTCAATCCTCTATTCAGTAAGAATATTAAAAAGAGTACAGCTAAAATTAATAGTGTTAATTCCATAATACAAAACTAGCATTCTAATTGTTTTGTTTTATCAATAACCTTGTGAACTATATTGATAAAATTACTTTTAAAATAAATAAGGATAACAGAAATAAAAATTACTTGATATAAAATAGATGAGATAGGCTGAGCTAAAACTCCATATTTATTAGTTATTAATTTTACAACACCCAAAAATAACATTGAAATTATAGCTTGAGCTAAAAATAACACTTTCGTATTTTCCGTAGCTTTTATTAAATATATTATTGGATTTGTTAACGCCAATGAAATATAAAATATAGCTATATAATACAGTAAATAAGTGTATGGTAAATAATCTTTGTTGAAAATTGTTTCAAACAAAGTATTTTTAAAGACTAAAAATAATAAAGTGAAAACTCCAACGACAAAAAGACCAACAAAAATTAAACGAACTATGTATTTTACGATACTGGTTTGATCATTATCTTTAATGTAAGTCGCAATTTTAAGAGGTACAATGTTATCTAAAGCATGAAAAAAAATATGAGTGATACCAAATAAACTTTGTGCGGCTTTTTGAGCTCCAACGGCGGTAGCTCCAAGAAACGCTCCCGCTCCCAGCATAAATGTGTTGTCTGAAACCCATTGTATTATAGAGCTTGCTAAAAGCCATTTAGAGAACATCCAATTTCTAAAAAAGTGAACTTTAAAATTTTCTAAGTTTACTTTTAAATTCTTGTAAATAGCGTAAAAAGGAATAACTCCTAATAAGTTTGCGATTGTTAATATTAGCAGTGTTTTCCTTAACGTAATATCATAAAAAAGGAATAAAGAAGTTGTTGCTCCGAGGAATAAGCTATTTCGCAAAAGATCAGAAAAAAAACTAAGCTTTGGAGTTTCTTTTACATAAAAATAACGTCTTACAAAATCTTGATTTAAGGTTACAAAAATTAGTAATGTAATTAATAGAGAATAGTCAGATAAATCCCAATTCTTATTAAATATCCAACTTAAATTTATCATTAAAAATGCAAGTAGCGAAAGTAACAAGCTGAAACCAATACTTTGAATTTTAACAACCTTTAAATACTCGTTTTTTAAAGAAACTTTTGGTGTGATATTCATCATTGGAATTGTGACTAACGATTGAAATATTAAAGTAAACAATAACATTCCAAGAACGATAATCACATAAACACCAAATTCCTCAATGCCCAAATATTTGGCTAACAGTATATTTGATAAGAAATTAGTTCCTGATACTAAAGCCTGATCTAAAAATGCCCAAGATGTTTTTCCTTCCTTACTAAACAAGTTGATTCACTTTTTTTGCTTTATACCATTCGTACATTTTATCAATTCCATCATTGAGTTCAACTGAATGTTTCCAACCAACGCCGTTTAATTTCGATACGTCAGTAACCTTTCTCATGGTACCATCAGGTTTATCCGTATTAAACGTTAGTTCTCCTTGATAACCAATTTTCTCTTTAATTAATTCAGCTAATTCTTTTATTGATATTTCTTTACCAGTACCAATATTTATATGAGTATTCTTAATATCGTGTTCCACACCCAGAATTGTGTCTTTAAAATCTACTTTTTCCATAATGTGCACACAAGCATCTGCCATATCTTCACTCCAAAGAAATTCTCGTTTTGGTTTTCCAGAACCCCAAATTTCCACACTTTCAGAAGATATTCCGAATTTTGATAGATAGGATTTTGCTTCTTCTATTGAAGTTACATTTAAATCACTAATAATTTCAGATTCTTTTCCTTCAGATAATAACTTAGCTAAATGTATTTTTCTTATTAAAGCTGGTAGTACATGAGACTTTTCTAAATCAAAATTATCATTAGGCCCATATAAGTTTGTTGGCATTACTGAAATGAAATTCGTTCCGTATTGTAAATTATAACTTTCACACATTTTAATTCCGGCAATTTTCGCAATTGCATACGGTTCATTAGTATATTCTAATTCATTAGTAAGTAATGAATCTTCCTTCAAAGGTTGTGGCGCATTCTTTGGATAAATACAAGTACTTCCCAAGAAAAGTAACTTCTTTACGTTATGCTTATAACTTTGATGAATTACATTATTCTGAATCATCAAATTTGCATAAATAAAGTCAGCTCGATATGTGTTATTTGCTACGATTCCACCAACTTTCGCTGCTGCTAAAAAAACATACTCTGGTTGTTCCTTTTCGAAAAAATTGGCTGTAGCTATTTGATCTGTTAAATCAAGTTCTTTATGAGTTCTTGTAACAATATTTGTAAATCCTTTTTCTTGGAGGTTTTTTACAATTGCGCTTCCTACTAATCCTCTGTGGCCAGCAACATATATTTTAGAAGATTTATTCATAATTATTTAGAATATCGTGTCCTCCTTTTTGTAAATAGGTTTCTCGTTCCATTAACTTTAAATCACTCTCCATCATTTCTTTCACCATATCTTCCAACGTGTATTCTGGAACCCAACCTAGCTTTTCTTTAGCTTTAGTTGCATCACCTATTAATAAATCTACTTCTGTAGGACGATAATAATGGGGATCGATAGAAACAACCTCTTTTCCTATTTCTAAGTTAAAATCAGGATTACTACATGATTTCACAATTCCTTTCTCATCTTTACCTTCTCCTTCAAAAGATAATTCTACACTAATTTCATTAAAAGCCATTTTAACAAAGTCTCTTACTGTAGTTGTTTTGCCTGTTGCAATCACCCAATCTTCTGGTTGTTCGGCTTGTAAAATCATCCACATCATGCGAACATAATCTTTTGCATGTCCCCAATCTCTTTGAGCATTTAAATTTCCTAAGTATAATTTATCTTGTAAACCGTGAGCTATTTTAGAAACTGCTCTAGTAATTTTTCTAGTTACAAATGTTTCTCCTCTTATTGGCGATTCATGATTAAATAATATTCCATTACATCCGAAAATATTATAGGCTTCTCTATAATTTACGGTAATCCAATATGCATACATTTTTGCAACTCCATATGGACTTCTTGGGTAAAAAGGTGTAGTTTCAGATTGTGGAACTTCTTGTACTTTTCCATAAAGCTCTGATGTAGAAGCTTGATAAATTTTAGTTTTGTTTTCAAGTTTTAAAATTCGAATAGCTTCTAATAATCTTAATGTTCCTAATCCATCTACATTAGCAGTATATTCAGGTGTTTCAAAAGATACATGAACATGGCTCATGGCTGCAAGGTTATAGATTTCATCAGGTTGAACTTCTTGTAAAATTCTAATGAGATTAGTACCGTCAGACATGTCTCCATAATGAAGAATCAAATTTCTGTTTTTAGTATGCGGATCTTGATATAAATGATCTATTCTTTTGGTATTAAAACTAGAAGCCCTTCTTTTTATGCCATGAACTATATAGTTTTTTTCTAATAAAAGTTCAGCTAAATATGCACCATCTTGCCCCGTAATTCCTGTAATTAAAGCTACTTTTTTCATATTATTGATTATAGAAGTAATCTTTCAGAAAATTTTTAAAATTTCTTCTTGTTTTTATGTGTGTCCAAATAAGAGTTTAATTTTAATAGTAATAAGCCAAGTATCATTAAAAATAAACCAATAATCCCAAATTGAAACCCTTTGTTTTTTTGTATCTCCTTTACTTTGTGTCCAATAGGTTGGAAGTTAGAAACAATATTTATTATTTCTGATTTCTCAGATAAATCATCGTTTACCTCGATAAGTTCTTTATTTAACCTTAAACTAGTATTAAAAAGCTGTAACTCTTTGTTAGAAGCATTTCCTTTTTCTTGTAGACTAATTGAGGTTCCAGGAGACAATTTTTTAGCCTCTTCTAATAAAACTTTCTTATATAAATTATGTAATGAATCTGTTTGCTGTAAGTTTTTTCTCAATAGAGCATCAGTTTCCAAAAGGCTTTTCTTATTATTTCCTTTTAGTGTTTTAAAATAATCGTTATTAACTATAGATGAAATTATAGGGGTGCTTAATTTTTGAAAAACATCATTTTTAGAAGAAATAACAGAAATTCTATGAACCTTATAGTCTACTTCAGTAAATGTTTCTTTAAATTTTCTGTAGGAATAACTTTTTACAGTAGATGTATCTACAGATTGCATTAATTCGTCAAATGACGTTAAAATATCATTTTCATTAATAACAGGTTGAATGGTAAACTTTTTTAAAGATTCGGCATCTTCTGGAGTTATATTAAAAATTTTAGATAAATCAGTATTATTTTTTTGATCAACAAGCTTTTGTTTTACAAGATCATCATAAAATTGAATATTGTTATATAATTGTCTAGCACTTCCAAAATTAGGTTTTACGTATAAATCAGCAACATATTTCGTTCCAGATTTATATTCGAAAAATATTCCTGTAGCTCCTCCAACAATTGTTGCTACTGCTAATTTTATGATATTAGCTTTTAAAAAAAGTAATGAATTTATAAGAAAACTAAAAATAGCTTTAAAGATTGAACCTATAAAACTAAAAAGTTTAGAAAACCCTTTTCCTATAATAATGAATAAAGATCCTAAATCTACTTCTTCATTTTCTTTATGATGTTGATCAGACATTTTTAATCGTTTAAGATTTGTTCTAGTATTTTCTGTGTGATTGCATATGTTGGTGTTACACCACTCATTCCTAATCCACCAGAAGCTAATGTTGCTCCAGTTTCTAAAGGATTATCCGAAGCATAATATGCATATCTTACTTTCACATTTTCACCAATATTACCTCTAATTTTAGATGCTGATTGAATTGCTTTTTGGTAATGTGCTCCTTCCATTTCTAATCCGATAACATCCCAAGTTGAGTCATGGAAGAATTTTAAAAGATCTTTGTTTTGTAATGAAGTACCTAATACAGTAACCATAGCACCATCAAATACTTCAACACCAAAACCTTCTAAGTCTTCTTTTTTAAGTTCATTTTTAAATGGATAGTTATCTGCTGTACCTTCAAAAATATGAGAAGAAGGAATCATAATATCTCCTTTACCACCTTCTAAAATTCCTGCTTTCCCCATTATAGAAACTGATTCAACATTTATATGAACGATTTCATTATTACACTTATACGGTTTTAACAACTCATCCATAGTTTCGTAAGCTTGCTCACCAAAAGCATAATCCATTACGATAATTACTGGTTTAGCAGAAGAATTCGGGCTGTTAAATTTAGTAGTGTCAAAATTTACTTTAGCAGTGTCTATAATTTGAACATTAATGTTAGTTCCGCTTTTATCTTTTAAATAAATTAGACCGTTTTCAGAAGCATAATTTTTTACAGTAGTTTGTAAAGGTTTACTATCTGCGTTACTTAATAATTCATACAGTTCAAAACCTGAATTATTTTCTTCTGGTAAAGCGTTTTTAGCATATAAAGTATTCAAGACACTGTGCATGTTTGCACTAATAATATGAATAGGTCTACTTAATAAATCGTTTTGAAGTAAAGCTTCTTTGATATCATTAGCCCAAATTTCACCATGATAATGACGTCCGATTTCTTCTGATAAAACAGAACTAAAACGGATAGATCTTTTCTTATCGTACAATTCTTCATTAATTGCAAGTTTACCTAACCAGTAAATTAATTGGAAGAAACGATGTGGATTCTCCTCTGTACCGTAAGTATTATGAGCTTGATAAACTTCTTCGTATGTTCTTCCTAAGATACTTCCAAGATGAACGATTAAAACGTCTTTTTCTTGGTCGGTAAGCGATTTGTTATGAAGAACAGTTTCCTCTAAGTTTTGCCACTCACGAGTTGTTTTTTTACCGTCACTAATTAAAACTCTATCTTTAATTTTGTGAGATTCAATGAATAAAAAGGTAAGGTGAGTCAGAATATCATAGATGTCAGATCTTCCTCTAGTAATCTCAATATTCATTTGATCTTTATCTATTCGATAACAGTTTCTTCTTCTTTTTGGAGGAATTATGGCTTTAAAATTAGAGTTTCTATATCCTTCATCTCCTGTAAGATTAATGAATTGACATTCTTCTATTCCTTCAGGAAGTCTTTCTATAATATAATTTAAACCGTTTAATTCAGATTTGTCTTCAGCAATAGAACCATAAATTTCTGGTCTAAGTGATAATAATGATTTACGTAAAGTTTCACCTGAAACTCCCATAGGCTTATAAAATCCACGACTAAATAAGTGACGCATAGAAATGTATAATCGTTCTATTGCATTTGTAGATTCTTGAGCTCTCGTTCTTTCTTTATATATTTTCGACATATAACTTTTTAGCTGTTTCCTAATATTTTATTGTATCTAGATTCGTCATTTAGTATATCAACCGCTTGTTTAATGGTTGCATCATTTTTCAAATGGTATTGATAAACTCCTTTCTTATAAAAATATTGTTGTAAAATTTCGTCTTGTATTTTTTCTAACAGAACATCTTTATTCTTATCAATCTGTTGAACCTTATACGTTTTTATTTTTGTAATTAATTGATTGTAATCTGAAGCAAGATTATCTTTATTCTTCAGTTTTTTATAAGCGTCTTTAAATAACTTTTCTTGTTCTGTTACAAAAGCTGTGTCTTTTGTTTTTAAGTATGTTTTAAAGTTTTCAAAACCCTTAAATGAAAAAGAATTAATATCTGATTTTGGATTTTTTCTCACATAATCTGTAGCAAAATTAAAAATTGCTCTAGAACTTAAAAGTTTTTCAGTTTCTTCAGTTTTTTTAGAGATATTAATTTTTACATCAGGAGTTACACCTCCGCCATCATATACGGCTCTACCATTTTCAGTTTTAAAGGCATTTACTTGTCCATCAGAAAATTTAGGAACTTTTCCTGTTTTCCAGTCACGATTAGCATAATCTAATTCCTGAATACATCTTCCACTAGGTGTGTAATATTTAGAAATTGTAGCTTTCATTTGAGTACCATATGGTAAATCGAAATAACGTTGAACTAATCCTTTTCCGAAAGATCGTTCACCTAAAACGACAGCTCTATCATAATCTTGTAATGCTCCAGATACAATTTCAGATGCAGATGCAGATCGGTCGTTAATTAAAACTACAACAGGTAATGTTTCATCTAAAGCATCTTGACTAGTAGTATAACTTCTAGAATTCTTTTTTGTTTTTCCTTTAGTGTCAACAACTCTTTTTCCTCTTGGAATAAATAGATTGGTAATATTTACAGCATCATATAAAGATCCACCAGGATTACTTCTTAGGTCGAAAACTAATTTTTTCATCCCTTTTTCTTTCAGTACATTAATAGCATTTCTTACACCATCGGTAGATTTTCTAACTGTAAATTGAGTTAATATAACATAACCAGTATCTTCATTAATCATCTCAAAATAAGGAACTGGATCGTCAATAATTTTATCTAATTCTAGCTTAAAGTTTAATGTTTTGTCTCCTCTTTTAACGACTAATGAAATAGCCGTACCAGGAATTCCTTTTAAAACTTGAGACAAGTTTTCATTATCTAAACCTTGTAGTTTTTGGTTATTAACATCGATAATTATATCACCAGCTTTTAAACCAATTTTATCAGCAGGAAATCCTTCTTTTATAGTACGTATTGTAATTCCTTGTTTAGAGTACCAAGAAGAAATTCCAATTCCTCCATATTCACCTTCACGCCTAATTTTTGCATCTTCTACTTGTTGCTCATTATAAAAACGAGTGTAGGGATCTAAATTTTCTAAGGTATTATTTATAGCCTTGGTTGTAATTTCACCAGGATTTATTTCGTTGATATAGTCAACATTTAGTGTCTTATATAAATTGTTGTAAATTTCTATTTGTTTTGCAATCTCGAAGAAACGAGACTGAAAAGAAAAAGAAACAATTATTACACAACCAACAATTAGAATTAAAATTTTTTTATTTCTCATCTTCAGAAATTTTTGTGATAAACTTCTTTAAAAGTTTCTCCATTGAGGATTCTAAGTCTGCGTATTGCCACTCTTCTTTTGCAAGATAAGAAATCATAAACACATAAGGTTTATCAACTTCCGAATACACTATATTTTTTTGTAAACGATAACTTTCCCTTAATAAACGTTTAATTCTATTTCTATCTACAGCTTTTTTAAAGTTTCGTTTTGGAACAGAAACACCACATTGAACAGGGAAGTTTGAATGATGTTCAATTTGCAAATACACCATTCTTAAAGGAAAAACTTTAATAGATTTTCCTTCAGTAAATAATTGTGAAATTAACTTTCTACTCTTTAATCGTTCTTGCTTTCCTAAGGTAAATTTCATTATGACAAACATAAGCAAAGAAAGATTAATATCTGTTTTTTTAGCTATTTTTGAATAAAGTAAACGAATATGAAACCCGATCTTTTTCAAGCACCAGATTATTACCTAGTTGACGATTTATTATCTGATGAACATAAGTTAGTTAGAAATACTACTCGTAGTTGGGTAAAAAAAGAGTTATCTCCAATTATTGAAGAATATGCTCAAAAATCAGAATTTCCAAAACAATTAGTAACTGGATTAGCAGAAGTAGGTGCTTTTGGTTCATATATTCCTTCTGAATATGGAGGAGCAGGATTAGATCAAATCTCGTACGGTTTAATTATGCAAGAGTTAGAAAGAGGAGATAGTGGTATTCGTTCTACAGCTTCAGTTCAAACATCTTTGGTAATGGGACCAATTTATAATTATGGTTCAGAAGCACAACGAAAAAAATATTTACCAAAATTAGCATCTGGTGAATGGATTGGAAGTTTTGGCTTAACAGAACCTAATCATGGATCTAATCCTGGTGGAATGGAAACGAAGTTTAAAGATATGGGAGATCATTATTTGTTGAATGGAGCAAAAATGTGGATTTCTAATTCTCCTATTTGTGATGTGGCTGTAGTTTGGGCTAAAAATGAAGAAGGTAGAGTTCATGGTTTAATTGTAGAGCGTGGTATGGAAGGTTTTACAACTCCAGAAACTAAAAATAAGTGGTCGTTAAGAGCATCAATTACAGGTGAACTTATTTTTAATAATGTAAAAGTGCCAAAAGAAAATATATTACCTAATAAATCTGGATTAGGAGCTCCTTTAAAATGTTTAGATCATGCGCGTTATGGTATTGCTTGGGGAGCAATTGGTGCAGCTATGGATTGTTATGATACGGCTTTAAGGTATTCAAAAGAAAGAACTCAGTTCGGAAAACCAATTGGGCAATTTCAGTTACAACAAAAAAAGTTGGCTGAGATGATTACAGAAATAACAAAGGCACAATTAATGGCTTGGCGATTAGGTGTTTTGAAAAATGAAGGAAAAGCAACTTCGGCACAAATTTCAATGGCTAAACGTAATAATGTAGATATGGCAATTAATATTGCAAGAGAAGCTAGACAAGTTTTAGGTGCAATGGGAATTTCCGGTGAATATTCTATTATGAGGCATTCAATGAATTTAGAAAGTGTAATTACTTATGAAGGAACACATGATGTTCATTTATTAATTACTGGATTAGATATTACAGGTTTAAATGCTTTTAAATAAAAAAAAGCTACCGAATCCCCACGGTAGCTTTCTTTTTTTAACTAATGTTGAATTGCATAACTGGCCCCTTCTCCCAGTTTGCTTAGAGTTTTAGTAATCTCTTTTAAAATATTAGTTAATCTCCCAAATAACCCTTCAAATTGTTTCATTTTGTTTTCCCGTTTAATGTTCGTTATCTGATAGTAATACAACTCAGAATTTAAACACCCTACGGTTTTATGAAAAAAGTTAGAAAAGCTATCGAATAATAACCGATAGCTTTTACATTAAGTTCGGTTTTAGTGTTGTAAAGCGTAACTAGCTGCTTTACCACACTCTTTTAAAGCTAATAGAAAACGTCTTAAACCCCTTCTAGCTTTTATGATTAAAACTTTCCCCATGTTGTTAATTTTAAAATAATCCCTAAACTTGTTATTAAAGAATAACACTGCAAATATACCAGCAATAACAAGGCTTTAACAAGTGGAAAACCGCAAGATTAAGTGCAATTTTCCGTATTTATAAAAGGTTTTTTTCTTGAAGATTTAGCGCACAAAAAACCACCTTAAAAAAGGTGGCTCTTAACATAGTTTATAAGTATTCGGGGGGTACTATATTTCTAGTGTTGTAAAGCGTAACTTGCTCCTTTAGCACATTCGATTAAAGCTTCAGTAAATGATTTAGCTATTTTGTTAAGTTTAAAAAGTAATAATTTTCCCATGTTGTTAATTTTAAATAATCCCTAATGTTTTATGTAATAAACAATTACATTGCAAATATAGTATTGGTAATAAGGTTTTAACAAGTGGAAAACCGCAAGATAAAATGTAATTTTCCGTATTTATAAAAGGTTTTTTTCCTTAAGAGATTAAATAAAAAAACCACCTTAAAAAGGTGGCTCTTGATATAGTTTATAAGTATTCGGGGGGTACTATATTTCTAGTGTTGTAAAGCGTAACTTGCTCCTTTAGCACATTCGATTAAAGTTTCAGCAAATGATTTGCCTATTTTGTTAAGTTTAAAAAGTAATAATTTTCCCATATTGTTAATTTAAAATAATCCCTAATATTTTATGTAATAAACAATTACACTACAAAAGTAAGGTGGCTTTTTAGTTTTAAAAAGGGGATATCCGCAAAAAAAAATGTGATTTTCCGTAATGTACTAAAAAACAGCCTAATAGTTGTTTAGGTGTTTGATTAAATTTGGTTTATGTTTTTGTCCAATTGGAACTTTATGTTCAGAAATTAGTAAATGGTTTCCTTCTATAAAATTTACTTTTTGAATATTTATAGCAAATGATTTATGAACTTGAATAAAATTGTTAGAAGGTAATTTCTCTATCATAGTACTCAATTTACTATAAGTTGTTAATGTGTTGTTTGTGGTATGTACTTTAACGTAATCTCCTAACGATTGAACAAATAAGATGTCTTCAAATTTTATAATATGTAATCTTTTATCTGCTTTAAGAATAAGTTTGTCTTCATCTTGCTTTAAAATATCTTTAGCTTTAATTACAGCTTTCTGAAAACGTTCAAACGAAAAAGGCTTCAATAAATAATCGGTTGCATTTACATCAAAACCTTCTACAGCGTATTCTGCATATGCAGTTGTGAAAATAACTAAAGGCGGATTGACTAATGACTTGTAAAAGTCTAACCCAGAGATGATAGGCATGTTAATGTCTAAAAATAATAAGTCTATTTTTTCATCTTCTATTACTTTTTGTGCTTCTTGAGCATGATTGCAGACAGCTTTTAATTCTAAAAAATCAACTTTTTTCACAAATTGTTCTAATACATTTTGAGACGAAGGTTCATCATCTATAATAATGCAGTTTATTTTTTTGATCATAATTCTATTGTTAATGAAACAGAATACTTCTCATTTTTAGAAGTAATTTCTAGATGATGTTGGTTTGGGAATAAAATTTCTAAATGTTGTTTAACATTTTGTATTCCTATACCAGAGTATGGAGTTTTATTTTTATTAAATAAAAAATTATTAGAAATGTTAAATGATAAATTATTATTTTCTTCTATTAATTTAATGTGTACAAAAGGATTTTTCACACCGCTTTTAATTCCATGTTTAAAAGCGTTTTCAATTAAAGGAAACAAAAGCATTGGAGGTATTTTTTGATCTTTTTTTATAGTGTGTTCAAAATTAATTTTAGCATTGAGTACACTTCTGTTTTTTTCAAAATCGATGTAATTTTTAATAAGTTCAATTTCTTTACTCAAAGGAATTTTTTCATTTTCTGTTTCGTAAATACCGTATCTTAAAATATCTGATAATTGTAAGATAGCTTGCGTTGTTTCTTCTTTTTTATTTATTGATAAAGAGTATAATACATTTAAGGCGTTAAATAAAAAATGAGGATTAATTTGATTTTTTAAAACTGAAAGTTCTAACTGTAAAGCCGCTTTTTCCTTTTGATTAAAATAAATCCAATCTTCTGCAAGCTTAACAAAAACGGCTAAGAAAACAGCAGTTATAAACAATAATACTGTTTGTGAGTTTTTTAAGTAAGAAATAAAGAAGTAATCTGGAAACAAGAAATCAATTAAAATATTGTGAAATGAAATATTTAAGATGGAAAAAAATAGGGTAGTTGTAAGTACACAAATTACAAAGAGTACATTTTTTTCCTTTTTTAAGAGTTTTGGAATAAAATAATATAACCCTAAAGTAACTGGAGGAACTAAGGTAATTAGATAGCTTACAGTGTAAATAATATCAATCTTTTGTATAGGATAATCAGAAAAGATAAATAGTAAAATGACAAAAAAGAACAGCCACAATATAACGTTGAATGTAGCTATATTATGTCTGTTCCAAATATTATATTTTTTATGAATCTTCATTAACTCTTTGTTAAAGTAAATTTTGTTTCAGTTTCCCATTTTTCAGCAGATTCAGAAACCATATATTTCTTTAAAAACTGTTGTAATTCTTCAGAAGTTGCAGTTAATAAAATATCATCTTTCATTACACCAACTTTTTTGTGTTTGATTTTTATCTTCTTTTCTGTGAATAATTTTTCTAATCTTTTTTCATCAAACCATTTTATACTAACAGTTCCATCGTTTAACATATCTAGTTTTACAAGCGAATGTGTATAAATAATATGGTATTTCATTAAAGAACTTAAATCAACATTATCAGAATTAAAAGGAATAAAGTCTAAAAAATATTGATTTCCAATTTTAAAAGGTGTTGCGATAAAAGTAGAAGTCTCTTTCTTTTTCTTGTATTCAACAAAGTAAGAGTTTTTAAACTGTTCTCTTAGTATTTTTTCTTCCTTAGAAATTTTCCCCTCATTATTTTCAGGTTTAGAGAATTCTGCTTTAGTAGAAATAATTGTCCAACTATTATTGCTATTATCTTTCCATTCTCCAATTAAACTTTCAATATGTTTTACAGTGTCTTTTGTATAAAAAGGATTTAAAGATTTTACAATACAAGAATTAAAAACTATTAAACTTAAAACTAAAATTATGTGTTTCGTTTTCATAATACTCAAATTTAAATTATTTGAGTCAAAAGAACCTCAAAGTAAAAAGAATTGAAACTTTTTTCGATGAACACTATTATTTTCTAGTCAAACACCAAAAACTAAAAAAAAATGCGCTTGTACTCTATTTTAATACACTAAGGAACTAAAGAAGTGAAATAGATATAGGTAAATTTATATTTGAATGGAATTGGTTTGTAATTTGTTCGGGGGAATGTATACGGTACTAATTCCAAATATTATTTAAAGGCTGAATAGATTACTATTCAGCCTTTATTTTGTCATGAACTTTAGTTGAAATATTATCATTCCATAACGTAAGAATGTCTGTAGCAACTGAAGCACCGCTACCAGCTGCTATAGCATATTGACTTCTCCAGCCTGCGATTGTACCGCAAACATATAATCCATCTTTTATAAGATGATTAAAATTTCGTAATTGAATTCGATCTTTCATTGGATTAGCACGAGAATGTTTTTCAACATATTGTTCTAATCCAGCTATCGAAAAAGGTTTAGCATAATTTAAAGCAACAACAACATTTTTTGTAAAGTATGTCTCTTTATTAGTTATTACTTTATAAACATCTTGATTGTCAAGAACAGCCTCTACTTTTTCACTATGAATCTGATTAATATGCGGATAAAGTTCATTCATTTGGTTTTTTCCCATCTCTAAAATGTCTTTACCTAAAGCGCCAGGATTTAACCCTAAAACGTTATTAAATAAAGCGTTTTGTAAATGTGAACTTCTTTGGTGCATAATAATTCCAATGTTTTTGTCTTTGGCAAACCATTTCTCTTTTGCAGAACCTAAAACTAAGGCACATTGCATACCAGCAACACCACCACCAATAATTAAAACATCAAACTTCATATTAAGCTAGTAACATTTTAATGTTTGCAGCAAAAAGTTTTACAGCAATTGCTAATAATATTACTCCGAATATTTTTCTAATGATTGCAATACCGTTTTTACCAATAATGCGTTCGATTCTTGCAGAAGTTTTTAATACTAAATAAATAACTATTACATTTAATAAAACAGCTATGATAATATTCATTAGTTGAAATTCTGCTCTAAGCGATAATAAAGTTGTTAAACTACCTGGTCCGGCAATTAAAGGAAAGGCTAAAGGAAATACTGTAGCATTAAGCGCTTGATCTTCTTCATCTTTATATAAAGTGATACCAAGAATCATTTCTAAAGCAATAAAGAATAAGATAAACGAACCTGCAACAGCAAAAGAATTTACATCAATTCCAATAAAACCTAATAATCGTTGTCCTACGAATAAGAATAAAATCATAATTAACCCGGCAATAATCGATGCTTTTTCAGATTGAATATGACCAACTTTTTTTCGTAAATCGATAATAATAGGAATGTTACCTACAATATCAATCACGGCAAATAATACCATGAATGCAGTGAAAATTTCATTTAAATTAAAATCCATAACTGATGTTTTTAGTTATACTTTTTTTAAAACAAGCGGCAAAAGTATGTATTAATGGAATTAAATGTAGTAAAAATAAGTTTATTTTTGCGCCATGTTTCAGTTAGGAAAAACAATAGTCTCAGAAGACATTATAGAAAAGGAGTTTGTATGTAACTTATCTGCATGCAAAGGTATTTGTTGTGTTGAAGGAGAAGCAGGAGCTCCATTAGACAAGGAAGAAACAAAGATTTTAGAAGAAATTTATCCGAAAGTAAAGCCATTTCTTCGCAAAGAAGGTGTAGAAGCTATAGAATCTCAAGGAACTTGGGTGACAAGTGATTTTGGAGAATTAGAAACACCACTAGTAAATCATGCAGAGTGTGCTTATGTAATTTTCGATGAAAAAAATACAGCTTTGTGTGCTATAGAAGAAGCTTACAACAAAGGATTAGTGGATTGGAAAAAACCAGTTTCTTGTCATTTATATCCTGTACGAGTAAAAGATTATGCCGAATTCTCTGCTGTGAATTACCACAAATGGGAAATTTGTGATGATGCTTGTTCTTTAGGAGAAGAGTTAGGCGTTCCTGTATACAAGTTTGTAAAAGAAGCTTTAATTAGAAAGTTTGGAGAAAACTGGTACTCTGCATTAGAGAAATTTGCAGAAGAGCGTAAATAAATTTATAATTTATTAAGTAGCTCTTCTATTTCTTTGTTTTTGTATTTACTTAATTCTCGAACATTTTTAAAATACTTTTTAGCTTGTTCTTTATTGTTTAGTTGTAAGTAACTTAAACCTAAATACCAATTTGCTTTATCTTTAAATATTTCTTCTTTAGTAAGATATTCATTTAAAGCGTTAATTGCTTGTTCGGGTTGTTGTAAAGACAGTAAACAATTTGCTTTGTATAAAAGTAAATGTGGTTTTTGAGTGTTATTATACGCAGATTCAAATAAAGCTAAAGCTTCTTTGTATTCTTGCTTTTCATAGCTTAAAAAGGCTTTGAACTCTAAAGTTTCAGACGATTCTCCTCTTACGATAGGTTGCACTACATTTTCATACGGACTGTAATATTCTTGAAATAAATCTTCTGAAGAAGTAGCATTATTATTCAGTAAGAAATAAGCTCCCAGTGAAAAAATTAAAACTATGGATGCTGCAACCTTTAATAATGGGAATGCAGATTTTTTCTGTACTTTATTTGTAATGTTAAACTCTAAATCTTGAAGTTCTTTCTTTAATTCTTCTCTTTTATTTTGTTGAATAGCTTGTTGTAGATTCGTTTGAAATTCAAAATCCTTTTTAAACTCTGAATCCGTATTGATTAATGAATCAAACTCTTCACGTTCCTTCGGAGACAAAGTATCTTCAAAATATTTTTCTATAAGTGAAAGTTTATCCATTGATCTTAGATTTTAATTGTTTTAAACATCTTGATTTTTGACTCTTAACTACGTTTTTATTGTCGTATTTCAAATAGTCTTTAATCTCTTCTATAGTTAAATTATTATAATAAAATAGTGTAAGAATCTCTTTACATTTCTTTCCTAATTGAAGTAATGCTTTTTGAATTTGTCTTTGTTGTAGGTTAATTGTATCAGAAAAACTAGGAACTTCAACTGTATCATAATCATCTTTTATATCATGATTTACAATGCTTATTTCTTTGTTTTGTTTTCTGTTTTTATCGAAAATCATATATTTTCCTATACCAAACAAATATGTTTTCAACGAACAATTTAAATCGTCTGTTTTTCCTTTTAGTACTTGTTCTCTAAAAGCAATAATAGCATCTTGATATACATCTAAGATGTCTTCATCAGAAGAACTAAACTTTTTACCAAACACTAAAAAAGGTTCTCTATACGCTATATAAATCTCCCTTAATATTTTAGTGTCTCCTTTTTTTATTCGCTGGAGTTTCTCACTATCATTCATTTAGTGTCATTTTTTTCTAAAAGTAAACAAAAATCTCAAAAACTTTTTTCAATAGTAATGTTAACCTTTTTTAAAAGTAAACATTAAGCTATAAAACAGATACTATTATGAAAACAAATAAACTAATTAAAACAGTATGTATTGTAGCGTGTTTGCTTTATGCACCAATGAATGTACAAGCTCAATTTTGGAAAAAAGTAAGCAAAAGACTTCAAGATAAAGTTGAAAATAAAGCTATGAATAAAATTGATAAGAAAGCTGATGAAACGATAGACGGAGCTTTAAAAAATAAGAATAAAAAGAAAAAAACAACATCAGCAAACACAAAGTATTCCTTTAAAGGAAGCGTTACTGTAGAAGTTTCTAATGAGAAAAATGATAAAACAGTTTTTAATCTTCTTTTTAATAGGAGGGAAGATGTGATTTGTATGGAAATGAATGTAGATGGTACCAATCAGATTTATAATGTAATTACACCATCTAAAATCATTTCTTTGATCAATGCGGACGGTATGAAGATTAAAAAAGAAAGCGAATCTATAGAATTTGATAATTCTGATAGAATGCCTCAAGGAGAAGAAGGATTGATTAAAACTGGAAATACGAAAACTATTTTAGGATACAATTGTGAAGAATACCAATATAAAAACGAAGAAGGTTCTGCTTCAATTTGGGTAACATCAAGGTTTCCTATAAAATCTAACTATGCACCTTTATTAGGAATGACAAACAATACTAATATTAAAGGTTTTGTGCTAGAATTAAATTACGAATCTAAATCAGGTGAAAAAGGTTTAGTTCAAGTCATAAAAATAGAAAAAGACAAGAAGCAGGAGATAAATACTGCTGACTATAAATCAATGTTTTAATTATGAAAGCCGTTTTATATGTTTTAGGAGTTATGTTACTTATGATTTATCCTAAAGAAGAAAGAAAGGAATTCACAGAGCTTAATCATAAAGAGGAATTTAAGATTACAAAAAATTCAAAACCATACATCAAAATTAGTTTTAAGAACGGACCGTTTAAAGGGACACATATTTTTAAACCTGCAAAAGGAGATTACTTGAGTCAAATTAATCTCGGGTTTCACGATAAGGTAAGTCAAATAAGTGCCAATAAAATTATTTCTGAAAAAGGAATTCAGATTCATAATTTTTCAAGAAGTTTTTTAGGAGAAGCCAAAGTAGGGGATCAGACTACTAAAAAATATACTTCAGGATGTGGTCATTTAAACTTTATAGATCTTAAGAATAATCAGAAGTATAAAAGAATTGATGGAGATTTTACTGGTTGTACGAAGACTAAAATTACCAAAGTTACTCCATGGAAAAAAGGTGTTGTAAAATTTAGAAGAAAAGTTACAGGAACATTCACAGATTCAATAAAATTTAAAATAATTAACGACGACGGTTCAGAAGAAACAATAATAACAGAAGTTACTATAGAGTTTTTAGCGAATCAATCTAAATTTTAAAATAAGAACTTATGAAAACATATGTATTTATTATAATTTTAATTGTATTTAGTTATTCTTGTGTTTATGGTCAATTAAAAATATTAGATGAACCATCAGGAAGTGGTTCAGGTTTTGTACAATCTGTAGCCATATATGATAATGATATTTTATATACGTTTATAGACAACAGTACAACTGGAACTTCTGGTATTTATTTAAGCATTGGAGATAAACAAACTCGTGTAGATTTAACTCCTGGTACAAATAAAATAGCTTTATTTCAAGAAACTATATCTAATGCTAATTATGCTTTATATAAAGAGGGGAATTTTTCAGCAGGAAAGGATATTTATGCTAAAATTTTTCAAACAGGACAAGATACTTATGTAGCTAAACTAAATGATTTAAGAACTTTATTAATTCCTGAAAACAGATTTACAAAAGAAAAACCAGGCGGGAATAAAAACATACAATTAGTTGCAAATGATGGTGTTATTAGTATCGATACAATTTTTGAAGGAGGAAAGAATAAATTGCTTTTACGTCATTTTATTGCAAATTCTACTACTTCGGAGTCTAGAGAATATAAGTTAGATGCTGAGTTATTTAACTCAAAACCTACTAATTTTTTTAGTTGGGATGGAAAAGTATTTTTTGTTGCTAATTATTTGGGAGAGAAAGATATATATAAGGTGGATGCCTTAACTAATATAAGAGTAACACAAAATAAGGTAAGTAAACCAACAGCTTTTAAAGGAGTGAGTCCTAATAATTTTTTATTAGATGATCGTATTTATTTTACTGGTAGAGATGGCTTTTATACTAATGTTGTTCCTGGACCTGTTGACCGTAATTATCCTACTGCAATTTGTTATAGTAATGGAGATATCGATTTTGGTAGTACTGAAACGGCAATATATAATGGAGATGATGGTTCACTTGGTTATAAAGCATATTCTAATACAGAATTTTCATCACAAATTTTAGGAAAAATTGATTCTCAAATTTTGTATTATAAAACAGGAAGTTTTGGTGGATCTTTTCACTCTGCTCCGGCTGATGAAAATTTAGGAATTACCACACAATCATCAAGCTCTTTTAAATTCATTCAATTTGAAAATGAGGTATTTATCCTGTCAAAAACTAGTAATGGGACAATACGTTTATACAAAACAAATGGTCAAGCTAGCGGAACAGATTATGCGGATTTACCTCCTTTTATAACAGCTTTTGCTAATAACTTTGGAACCATAAAGATTAATAACGATAAACTATATTTCTTAGCTAGATATTCAATGTCAGGAGCATCAAGATATCAGCTTCTATCATACGATCCTAAAGTAAATTTACCAATCACTATTGAATTTTCTTTTCCTGAAGGAATAGATTTGAATTTAAATAATTTTTATACTTATAATTCAGGGTTTGTATTTACAACTAATGATGGAAAATTGTATACTCTAAACGCTGAAAAAAGAGCAGAAATTATAACACCAAATAATGCTAATAGAAATTCATTAAGTTCTACAATAGCTTCATTAGAGTATAATGGAAATCCGTATACAGCTGAAATTAAATCAATTAATAGTAGTGTGAATAAAGTAAAGATTCAGGTGCTCGACACAATTTCCTCTATTTATAAAAATGAAATAGTAAATTTACCAAATTCAATAGATAAGCAAAGAATTGCAAATGTGTTTTACAACATAAACAGTATAGAAGCCTCTACTAGTATTAATGAATATGATGTAGAATTATCATATCATAAAAATGATTTTCAAAATACTTCAATAAGTGCAAGTGATATTTCTGTTCTTATTTTTCAAAATAATGCTTGGCAAGAAGTAACTCCTCATGCTTTTGATAATGTTAACCAAACCATCCGATTAAATATTAATTTAGAAAAAAAAGCTTATTTATTTATAAAACACAATAGTGTTCTATCTATTGAAGATGAAAAAAATAATAAAACAAAAAAAATTAAAATATTTCCTAATCCTGCTTCAAAAGAAATAAAAATTTATCCTAAAAATATTGAAACAATTGATAACGTTGAAATATATACAATTACAGGGCAATTGGTTTTAAAGAAAAAAGTAATTAAAAATTTAGAGTTCTCTCTGAATTTAAACGGATTGAATTCTGGTATTTATCTGGTTAAAATAAAAACAAATACTTCTGTTTTTTTCCAAAAAATAATAGTAGATAATTAGTTTTTTTGATAGAAATGTTTGTTCTGCTTTAGGTCTCAGTATTCATAATACTGGGACTTTTTGATAATAATGTTAACCTTTTTTCTGAAAAAACATTAATAGACGTACAATCAAAAAACACAAAGAAATGAAAAAAAGAAATCTTTTATTAGCGCTAATTTTAGCTGTTAATTTTTATTCATGTAGTAAAGATGAAGAAACTATTAATGAAGAAGTTGTTCAGGAAATAAATGAAGAGCTTCAACTTACAATTGAGTTTGCAGATGGACCACACAAAGGAACTTATACATTCAAAGAAATTGAAAATAAGTTTGATAGTAACATTGATGGAGATCTATTTAATGGAAATTCAAGTTTCGAATTTAAAAATATAACAACAGAAAATAATCTCATTTTAAATAACTTCAGAAGAACTTTAAAAGGATCTCTAGATATTGGAAAAATAGAAAGTATTGAATTTACCAATGGTTGCGGAAGTCTTTTTTTTAGAGATGAAAACAATAGTTTTTCTTACAAAGAAATACGAGCAGATTTTACAGGTTGTTCCACTACTGAAGTGTTAGAAGTCTCATCTTGGCAAAAAGATTTAGCTTACGAAAAACGAAAAATAAAAGCACAATTTCAGGAGGATATAACAATGCAAATTATAAAAGACGATAACAGTATTTCAGAAGTAAATACTACGATTAAAGTGAGTTTTATTGCAGAACAAAAAAAATTGATTTAAGATGAAGAAAATATTGAATTATAGTTTGTTTTTATTGATTTTATTATCGTTTTCATGTAGTAAAGATGATGAAGTTTTAGAGGAAGTAAAACCGTTACATGAGGCGGTAGTTGGTAATTTAAATAATGCTTTGAATTTTACAGTGTTACCAGGTGCTATGGTTGTTAATACTAATGAAACATCGAAAGAAGCTGTTACTGCTTTTGATGATCTTGTTAGAATTGCGGATCAGATTGTAACTTTTTTAGAAGTGCCAAAGACTACAATTTCCTCAGATATTACAAATAATAAAGAATCATTTAGTTGGTTAGATAATCTTTTTGGCGATACTGTAGAGGTAAATTACGAAATAGAAAAGGAATCTGACAGATATGTTTTCAGTTATAAAGCTACTAAAGGTGATTTTTCTTTAGAGTTTATAAAAGGAAACACATTATTAGATGAAAATGCAGGGATTTTTATAATAAATGAAGGAAATGCAATTGGATCTTTAAGTTGGGAAATCACAGAAAAAGATTTAATAATAGAGCTACTTTTTGAAGGAAAAACTACTTTAACTTATAATAAAACAGATAAATCTGGAACCTTAATTAGTGGAGATATAACATACCAATGGAATGAAGATGGTAGTGGTTCATTAACAGATACAAGTTTAAATACACCAGTTGTAAAAACATGGTAATTTTTATTATGATGATTAATAATTTGTTTCAAAAAAAGAGCTACCTAAACAGGTAGCTCTTTTGAATTTATATATTAAATTATAACTATTTGATTACAATTTTTCTTGTAGAAATTTTCTTTTCAGAATTAATAACTTGAACTAAATATACTCCACTACTTAAATTTGTAGAAATTAATTGTTTTTCGTTATCGTTAAAATCTACTTTCTTAGCAAGAACTTGACTTCCTGATAAATTAAATACATTAATATCTGTTGCTCCATTTTCTCTTTTAGCGAAAACAGTAAATTCACCGTTAGATACTGTTGGATAAACTGTAAAGATTTTATCGCCTTTTAATACTTCATCAACAGAAGCAGTTGCAGCGGTAAAAGCCCCAGAGAATACACCTCTACCATAAGTTGCGGCAAAAACAACATTATCATCTCTTAAATCTAAATCAAGAACAGGAACGTTACTCATACCATTGTCAGATCTTGTCCAACTTGGAGAAGTTGCACTAAAGTTAGATGTTTTCCAAACCCCTAAATCAGTACCGATAATCACTTCTTCTCTATTCAAAGGGTTTTGTAAAATTGATTTAACAGGAATATCTGGGAAATTCCCTTCTTTATCAAACCAAGTAGTACCACCATCGTTAGTATACCAGATGTTTCTTACACCATAATTATGAAATGTAACGAAAATGTCATTTTCAGTAGCTCCAAATTCAATATCAGATATAGAACCTACAAACTCACTTCCTGTAATATCTGTCCAAGTAGGGCTAGAAGTATTAGCATTTTGAATTTTTAAAAGTTTACCGTTTTTTAAACCAGCAAATAAGTTTGTAGCAGACGTAGTATAAGGTGAAACTTTTAATGAAGAAGGTTCAGAATCCATCATGATTATATTTAATAGATCTGATTTAGATACTGTTCCAGTCTTAAAACCAGAGTATTTTCTTATTTTGTACAAATTGTTACTACTATTATTAGATGAATAATTACTATAGAGTATATCTAGATTAGAATCTAAATCCTGTTGGTTTATAAAGTCTCCATTGTTTACATTTTCATCATTTATTGATAAGGTTCGGTTTCTAAGTCCAATTGTACTAAAGAAACTTATAAAGCTATTAAAAGTAGTATTTGTAATGTAATAAGTGTCATTTCCATCTTGATCAAAAAAGCTAGAAGCACCATCACCCCCTGTTGTTTCTCTTGATTCAGTAATACCACTACCTGCATTTTCAAATATTAAGGTACCATTATCTTGTGCACCAGCTAAAAAATTGTCTCCGGGTAATGATGTAGTTGGGGCAACACCAAGAGTATAAAATTGAAGTGTATTATAGTTATTATTTCTAGAATTGATATCAATACCAGCATTTTCACTATAATAAACACCACCATCATTAGAAAAAACCATTTTTAAAGATGATGCAAATGCAATACCATGGTGATCTGCATGAACATATTGAATGTTAAACCTACCTACCCATTCAGATATTTGATTCCAAGTACTACCACCATCTATTGATTTAAACAAATCAATTCCACCAGCATACAAAACATTATCATTGTTAGGGTCAACTTTTATTAATAAATCATAAAAAGCTTGCCCTCTAGTAAAATCATTCGCAGCAATATCTGGATCAGCAGCATTTGGTAAAGCTGTCTCATTTAAATTAATGAAGCCATTAGTCGTTTTGTATATTTTTACAGGAGTACGAGAACTTCTTATTTCAGCTAAAACATATGCGGTATTAGCATTTGAGGATGATAATGTAATTTCTGTTCTATCTCCATTCGGAATAGTATTTATAACATCAAAGTTTGTCCCATCTGTAGATTTTAAAATTGTTCCACCTCCATCTCTAGAAGTATCGCTGCTAATTGTACTTACAAAAATTGAGTTGTCAATAGAAATCTTTATGTTATTAGGTTCATAATTATTTCCTCTAGGTGTTTTAGGTAAATTCAATCTTGAAAAATTGTTACCATCTGTAGATTTGTAAACACCAAAGCTGTCACTTCCTATTATTGTTGTTGTTGGGTTAGTGCTTGAGTATGACGCATCAGCTACAGCAATGTATAATTCTGAATTACCGTTATTATTTCTTATTGCTATATCGTTTATATGTGCTATACCTGGAACTAGTGCGGTTCCAGAAGTATTATTAATAACTGCGTCACCAGTAATTCCGCCAAAAATTTTTCCCCACGTATTACCTCCATCTGAAGATTTCCATAATCCATTCCCATTAACATCACCTTGAACGTAAGATTCCCCAGTACCAACATAAAAGATTTTAGAATTATTAGGGTCTACAGCAATAGAAGAAACAGATAAATTTTCCGGAAGATCCATTCTTACCCATTGAGAATTAGGATTGCTAATATTTGTATTCTTCCATAATCCTCCACTAACTCCACCTGCAATAACTGTTTCATCAGTCGTATCGTTCGGATCGAATATTATAGCTCTTGTTCTTCCTCCCACATTATTAGGTCCTCTCTCTATCCAAGGATTATCAGCTGCATCTCCAGGTACTCTTTGCCTTATACTATTTAATCTCTCTTGTAAATTGTATACATTTTCTTTATGAACTTTTCCTGTAGAAGGATTAATTTCACTTAAGTATTTTTGTTCGAAATAAGCATTTGGAGGCAAACCTGCATCTTTTCTTTCTTGTCTTGATAAACTTCCAGTCTTTTGATAAGGATGTTCTTTAAGAAATTTCGCGTGACTTTTTCTTAGTTTTTCAACATTATTTAATGTCGATTCTTTAGAATTAAAATATAAAAAGCTACCAGCAGAAAACATTAATAAAGCTGATGCTGAATAGAGTAGTTTTCGTTTCATTTAAAAGAAATATTAAATTTTTGCTAATTTACTAGTAATTAGTTGTTTTTTTAGTTTTTTTAACACTAATTAAATAAATTTCCATTCACTTTTTTATACAAACGAATGGCATATCCATCAGACATACTAGCTATGTAGCTACAAATTTGCATAATTCTATCATATAAATTTTCTTTTGGTTCTTGGTATTCTTCAGGGAGTAAATTCAGTACTAATTTATCGTAATTAGATTTTTTTTCGTCATATTTATTATTTAAAGCGACGACAAAAACATCTAATAAATCTGCTATAATTTTATATCCTGAAACTTCTTTCTCAATAACTTCTTTACTCTTATAGATCTTTTCTACACTAATATTTATAATGTCACGTATTTGAGCTTCAAACTTACATTTGTCTAATAATGCATTATTGAATTTACCTTGTAAAATAGCTTCTTCATTATCTAAGAATATAGAAACAGCCTCACCAACTAGAGTATTAATTGCAATAGCTCTTAAATATGCAGTTCTATCTTTTTTATATTTTAAGGAATAATACTTATCTCTATTAATGTTAGATACTAATTTGGACATATATTCTAAAGCGTAACTTTCATCTATAAGACCAAGGTTAATTCCATCTTCAAAGTCGATAATAGTATAGCAAATATCATCAGCAGCTTCCACTAAATAGGCTAAAGGATGACGATGAAAAGCAATTTCATTTCTATCTTTTTTTAGCATTCCTAAATCTTCAACTAAATCTAAAAAAGCTTCTTTTTCAGATTGAAAAAAACCGTATTTTTTATCAGAAATTTCTTTAGTTGGTTTTTTAGGAAGACTTTCTTTTGGGTATTTTATAAAGGCTCCTAAAGTAGCATATGATAAACGTAAACCACCAGGAGTTCCTGCTCTATCTTCAGTAACTATTTTTAAGCCATTAGCATTTCCTTCAAAATCAATAATATCTTGATATTCTTTTTCTGTTAATCGCTCTTTGTATTGTTTTCCGTTACCTGTTTTAAAATATTCTCCAATAGCTTTTTCCCCTGAATGGCCAAAAGGAGGATTACCAATATCATGCATTACAGAAGCAGCTGCTACAATAGCTCCAAAATCGTTAAAAGTATATCCTAATTTTTTTAAGTTAGGATGTCGTTCTAATAATTCTTTTCCAACTCTTCTTCCTAATGTTCTTCCAACAACAGAAACTTCTAAGCTGTGTGTAAGTCTTGTATGTACAAAATCAGTTTTCGATAATGGAATAACTTGTGTTTTATCTTGTAAACTTCTAAAAGGAGAAGAAAAGTTACAGGAACATTCACAGATTCAATAAAATTTAAAATAACAAATGACGACGGTTCAGAAGAAACAATAATAACAGAAGTTACTATAGAGTTTTTAGCGAATCAGTCTAAACTTTAATGATTTCAATTTCCCAAAAAATAATAGTAGATAATTAGTTTTTTTGATAGAAATGTTTGTTCTGCTTTAGGTCTCAGTATTTATAATACTGGGACTTTTTAATAATAATGTTAACCTTTTTTCTGAAAAAACATAAATAGACGTACAATCAAAAAACACAAAGAAATGAAAAAAAGTAATCTTTTATTAGCGCTAATTTTAGCTGTTAATTTTTATTCATGTAGTAAAGATGAACAAACTATTAATGAAGAAGTTGTTCAGGAAATAAATGAAGAACTTCAACTTACAATTGAGTTTGCAGATGGACCACACAAAGGAATTTACACATTCATAGAAATTGAAAATAAGTTTGATAGTAACATTGATGGAGATCTATTTAATGGAAATTCAAGTTTCGAATTTAAAAATATAACAACAGAAAATAATCTCATTTTAAATAACTTCAGAAGAACTTTAAAAGGATCTGTAGGTATTGGAAAAATAGAAAGTATTGAATTTACCAATGGTTGCGGAAGTCTTTTTTTTAGAGATGAAAACAATAGTTTTTCTTACAAAGAAATACGAGCAGATTTTACAGGTTGTTCTACTACTGAAGTGTTGGAAGTCTCATCTTGGCAAAAAGATTTAGCCTACGAAAAACGAAAAATAAAAGCACAATTTCAGGAGGATATAACAATGCAAATTATAAAAGACGATAACAGTATTTCAGAAGTAAATACTACGATTAAAGTGAATTTTATTGCAGAACAAAAAAAATTGATTTAAGATGAAGAAAATATTGAATTATAGTTTGTTTTTATTGATTTTATTATCGTTTTCATGTAGTAAAGATGATGAAGTTTTAGAGGAAGTAAAACCGTTACATGAGGCGGTAGTTGGTAATTTAAATAATGCTTTGAATTTTACAGCGTTACCAGATGCTATGGTTGTTAATACTAATGAAACATCGAAAGAAGCTGTTACTGCTTTTGATGATCTTGTTAGAATTGCGGATCAGATTGTAACTTTTTTAGAAGTGCCAAAGACTACAATTTCCTCAGATATTACAAATAATAAAGAATCATTTAGTTGGTTAGATAATCTTTTTGGCGATACTGTAGAGGTAAATTACGAAATAGA
Source organism: uncultured Tenacibaculum sp. (assembly GCF_947502995.1). Lineage (GTDB taxonomy): Bacteria > Bacteroidota > Bacteroidia > Flavobacteriales > Flavobacteriaceae > Polaribacter. The sequence goes on from NZ_CANNBW010000012.1 coordinate 165,292, forward strand.
GAAGGAATCTGACAGATATGTTTTCAGTTATAAAGCTACTAAAGGTGATTTTTCTTTAGAATTTATAAAAGGAAACACATTATTAGATGAAAATGCAGGGATTTTTATAATAAATGAAGGAAATGCAATTGGATCTTTAAGTTGGGAAATCACAGAAAAAGATTTAATAATAGAGCTACTTTTTGAAGGAAAAACTACTTTAACTTATAATAAAACAGATAAATCTGGAACCTTAATTAGTGGAGATATAACATACCAATGGAATGAAGATGGTAGTGGTTCATTAACAGACACAAGTTTAAATACACCAGTTGTAAAAACATGGTAATTTATCATGATGATTAATAATTTGTTTGAGTCGTCCTAAAATAGGTTGACAGTTTTAAAAAGTATTATTTAAACCAGAGAAGCTAGCTTCTCTGGTTTTTTG
>NZ_CANNBW010000013.1 GCF_947502995.1 uncultured Tenacibaculum sp.
TGAGTTCGCTTTTTCTTGGATTCATTGTTATTCATAAAATAAGTCTAAATTGTGTAAACTTATTTCAGGACGGGACACTATAAATAAAAAAGACTGTCTAACAAGACAGCCTTTTTTGAATTTATTTAATTTCGAAATCTTCCATGAATTTCGTAGTGTAATTACCAGCTACGTAATCTGGATGATCCATTAATTGTCTGTGGAAAGGAATTGTAGTTTTAATTCCTTCGATGATATACTCATCTAAAGCACGCTTCATTTTATTAATTGCTTCTTCACGAGTTTGTGCAGTTACAATTAATTTAGCGATCATAGAATCGTAGTTTGGTGGAATTGTATACCCAGCATATGCATGCGTATCAATACGAACTCCGTGACCACCTGGCTCATGGTAAGAAGTAATCTTTCCAGGAGAAGGTCTAAAGTTCTTGTGAGGATCTTCTGCATTAATTCTACATTCGATCGAGTGTAACTGTGGAGTATAGTTTTTACCAGAAATAGGCACTCCAGCAGCAACTAAAATTTGCTCACGAATTAAATCGTAATCAACAACCTCTTCAGTAATTGGATGCTCTACTTGAATACGAGTATTCATCTCCATAAAGTAGAAGTTACGGTGTTTGTCTACTAAGAATTCAACAGTACCAGCTCCTTCGTACTTAATATATTCAGCAGCTTTTACTGCAGCTTCTCCCATTGCATTTCTTAATTCATCTGTCATGAACGGAGAAGGAGTTTCCTCAGTTAATTTTTGGTGACGACGTTGTACAGAACAATCTCTTTCAGATAAGTGACAAGCCTTACCAAATGAATCACCAACAATTTGAATTTCAATATGTCTTGGTTCTTCAATTAATTTTTCCATGTACATTCCGTCGTTTCCGAAAGAAGCTTTTGCTTCCATACGAGCAGAATCCCAAGCAGGTTTTAAATCTTCCTTGTTCCACACGGCACGCATCCCTTTTCCACCACCACCAGCGGTAGCTTTTAACATTACAGGGAATCCCATATCAACGGCGATTTTTTCTGCTTCTTCGTAAGAATCTAAAATTCCTTCAGAACCAGGAATACAAGGTACACCTGCAGCAATCATTGTTGCTTTAGCTGTAGCTTTATCTCCCATTTTAGAAATCATTTCTTCTGAAGCTCCGATAAATTTAATTTCGTGCTCTTCACAAAGTTTAGAGAACTTTGCATTTTCAGAAAGGAATCCATAACCTGGGTGAATTGCATCTGCATTTGTAATTTCTGCAGCAGCAATAATTCTATCCATTTTTAAGTAAGATTCGTTACTTGGCGCAGGTCCAATACAAACTGCTTCATCAGCAAATCTTACATGTAAACTTTCTGCATCAGCCTTAGAGTAAACAGCTACTGTTTTTATACCCATTTCTTTACAGGTACGAATTACACGAAGTGCAATTTCACCTCTATTGGCAATTAATATTTTTTTAAACATAATTGTAATAGTTAATTAATAGCTCAATCGATTAAGCTATACGATAAATTAAGATGGGTCAACTAAGAATAATGGTTGATCAAATTCAACAGGAGTTGAATCATCTACTAATACTTTTACGATTTTTCCTGAAACTTCAGATTCAATCTCATTGAAAAGTTTCATTGCCTCAATGATACATACAGTATCTCCAGTTTTAATTTCATCTCCAACTTCTACAAAAACAGGCTTATCAGGAGACGGCTTACGGTATAAAGTACCAATAATTGGAGATTTTATAGTAACGTATTTAGAATCGTCATCTGATTTAGCTGGTGCAGCTGGGGTAGCAGCTTCAGCAACTGGTTGCGCAACTACTTGAGGAGCAGCAGCGATAGGTGCAGCAGCTTGAATAATTTTTGTCTCTGGTGCATCAGATCCAGTCTTAATGGTGATTTTTACATCATCCATTTCTAGCTTTACCTCGCTAGCGCCAGATTTTGCTACGAACTTAATAAGATTTTGAATTTCTTTAATGTCCATTGTCTATAATTTTAGTTGATTGTGTCTATTTATTATACGCCCATTTTAAGTAGATAGCTCCCCAAGTGAAACCACCACCAAATGCAGCAAAAATTAAATTATCACCTTTTTTAAGTTCTTTTTCATAGTCTGCAAGTAATAATGGTAAAGTAGCAGAAGTTGTATTTCCATACCTACTTATGTTCATCATTACTTTTTCTTCAGCTAAACCAATTCTGTTGGCAGTAGCTTCAATAATTCTTTTATTAGCTTGATGAGGAACTAACCAATTTACAGTTTCTTTAGTTAAATTGTTTCGTTCTAATATTTTCTCCGATACATCTGCCATGTTAGAAACTGCGAACTTAAATACAGTTCTACCTTCTTGATGCACGTAATGTTGATTGTTCTTAATTGTTTCTTCAGAAGTAGGTAAAATAGAACCTCCTGCGTCAATCTTTAAGAATTCTCTTCCGATACCATCACTTCTTAAATATTCATCTTGGAATCCTAAACCTTCTTCATTAGGTTCAAATAAAGCAGCTCCAGCCCCATCACCAAAAATGATACATGTTGCTCTATCTGTATAGTCTATAATAGAAGACATTTTATCTGCTCCAATTAATAATACTTTTTTATATCTACCAGATTCTATATAACTAGAAGCTGTAGACATACCATATAAAAAGCTTGAACAAGCTGCTTGTAAATCGTAAGCGAATGCATTTACAGCTCCAATTTTAGTAGCTGTATATACTGCTGTCGACGCAACTAACATATCAGGTGTTGCAGTTGCTACAATAACTAAATCAATCTCTTCTGGATTAATATTATTCTTGCTTATTAAATCTTCAGCTGCTTTAATGGCTAAGTAAGAAGTACCTTCGCCTTCTTTCTTTAATATTCTTCTTTCTTTAATTCCGGTTCTTGAGGTGATCCACTCATCGTTGGTATCTACCATAGTTTCCAACTCTTGGTTGGTTAGAATGTAGTCAGGAACATATTTTCCTACTGCTGTAATTGCTGCAGTTATTTTAGCCATGTTTGTTACTTATAGTAAATTTAGTTTTCAAAAGTAGTGATTTTTTTTTCACTTGAAAACGAAAAAAACGCCAAAAACTTTCGTTTTTGACGTTAAATATGTTAAACTATAAAATCTTTATAGAAGTTATAATGTATTAAGCTTCAGCTTCAGTACTATCGATTACCACTTGACCACGGTAATATAATTTACCTTCATGCCAGTGAGCTCTGTGATATAAATGTGCTTCTCCAGTAGTAGGATCAACAGCTATCTGAGGCATAGTAGCTTTATAGTGAGTTCTTCTCTTATCTCTTCTAGTTTTTGATATTTTTCTCTTAGGATGTGCCATTTTATGTGTTTTTTCCTGTTAGTAAATCTTTTAACTTATCCCATCTCGGGTCGGTTGACTCATCTTCAACCGGTTTCTCTTTATTAATCTCTAATTCCTTAAGTCTCTTTAAAGTTTCAGACTCCATTGTTCCATTGACTACATCTGGATGTACTCTTTTCTTAGGAACGGAAAGAATTATTAGTTCATAAATATATTGAGCAATATTTAATTGATATTCTTCATGAGGAATGATTAAAATTTCTTCATTTTCATCGTTAAATTCTTGTCCGAACTTAACAATCAATTTATAATCTCCTTCAATTGGTTGATCAAATAATTCACTTGTTAAATCACAAGGTACGTTTACAGATCCACTAATTGAGAACAAAACTTCAAATAAAGTACTCTTTTTTATGAACTCAACGTCAACTATAACATTAGTTTCGTTGAATTCTTCATACTGAAATTCTTTAAAGAACGTGTTGTCAATTTGGTATTGAAACTCGTGGCTACCTTCTTTTAAGCCTACAAAAGGAATACTATATTCTTTTAAACCTTTCATTTACAATATCAATTTGAGGGCGCAAATATAATAAAATATTTTTTTAAAAAAGAAGAATTAGAACTATTTTGATTTTAATGTATTCGACTCTAATTCAATATTTTCTTTTCTGTTTCTATAAATTTTTAAAGAACTAAATAAAGCTTCTTTAAAAGATTCTACGTTTGCCTTGTTTTTTCCTGCAATATCAAAACCTGTCCCATGGTCTGGAGAAGTTCTAATTCTGTTAAGTCCAGCAGTGAAATTTACACCGTTTCCAAAGGATAAGGCTTTGAAAGGAGCTAATCCTTGATCGTGATACATTGCTAAAACTCCATCAAATTGCTGATAAGTCTTAGAGCCAAAGAAACCATCAGCAGCATAAGGTCCGAAAACCATTTTTCCAGTTTTTTTAATCTCAGTTATTGTTGGACGTATAATATCGTCGTCTTCTTTACCCATTACACCTTTATCTCCACAATGAGGATTTAATCCTAAAATAGCAATTTTTGGTTTATTAATGCTAAAATCTCTTTTTAAAGATTGATGCATTATGTTTACTTTTTTCTTTATCAATTCTGGTGTAATAAGTTCTGTAACTTTAGAAACAGGCACATGACCTGTGATTAAACCTATTCTTAAATCTTCACACATTAATATCATTAAGCTTTCACCTTCTAATTCATTTTCTAAAAATTCTGTGTGTCCAGGGAAATTAAACTCCTTCGATTGTATGTTTTCTTTATTTATAGGAGCGGTTAATAATACATTAATAGTATCGTTTTTAAGTGCTTTAATTGCCATGCTTAAAGACTTTAATGCATATTTTCCTCCTTCGGGAGTTATTTTACCAAGTTCTACTTTTACATCTTCTTTCCAAATATTTAGTAGATTGATTTTTCCATGTACAATTTTATCTAAAGATTGAATGCCATGGATACTGTTATTTAAGTTTAATGCTTTTTTATGGAATGAAATAACTTTGTTAGAGCCGAAAATAACAGGAGTACAAAATTCTAACATTCTTTTATCTTCAAATGTTTTAAGAATTACTTCTACACCTATACCATTAATATCACCTATTGAGATTCCGACAATAATTTTATTCGTTTTTTCCATATTTAGAATACCTATGTTGTATTTTTGATGTTAACAAAAGTAACTAAATTTTAAGGAATGTTTACAGGTATAATTGAAACACTTGCAAGTGTAACTGAGCTTAAGAAAGAACAAGAGAATATTCATATTTCTTTAAAGAGTGAAATTACTAACGAATTAAAAATTGATCAAAGTGTTGCTCATAATGGTGTTTGTTTAACTGTTGTAGCAATTGATAATGACGAATATACTGTTACAGCTATTAAAGAGACTATTGATAAAAGTAATATAGGAGATTTAAAAGTAGGAGATGAGGTTAATTTAGAAAGAGCAATGAAGTTAGGAGATCGTTTAGATGGTCATATTGTTCAAGGTCATGTTGATCAAACAGGTTTTTGTAAAGATATCAAAGACGAAGGTGGAAGTACTGTTTTTACTTTTGAATATAATTCAGAGTTAAATAATGTTACAATAGAAAAAGGATCAATAACTGTAAATGGAGTAAGTTTAACCGTTGTAAACTCTAAATTAAATGAATTTAGCGTAGCAATTATTCCTTATACTTTAGAACATACAGTTTTTAAACATTTTGAAGTTGGAACAAAAGTGAATTTAGAGTTTGATGTTATAGGTAAGTATGTGGCAAGACTTCAAGAGTTTAGAAGTTAACATTTAAAATAGCTTTTAAATATTTAGCGTTGAAGTAAAAGTAGTTTTTTAGATAATTATTCTATATTTAGACTTTAAATAATTAACTATGAAAAGCTTATATAAGAGAATCTCTGCCGAGGTTCCTAGTGACTACACCAAACCTTCACAATCGTTTAAAAAGCATGTTTGGCTTTCAGTTCTAGGATTGTTAGCCTTTATTGTTTTGTATTTAGGTCTTACGATATGGTTTGGGCGATTGGCTTACAATTTAGCAATGGATGCCCATAATTTTGATGGTCATTTTTTCAATTATCTTTTGGCTTTTGGATTTGGCTTTCTGTCACTATTCATGGCAAAATCATTATTCTTTCTTAATAAAAGAGAAGATAATCCAATTCATAAATACGTAACGGAAAAAGAAGAACCTGTTTTATTTGATTATTTATATCAATTAGCAGATGAAGCTGGAGCTCCAAAACCAAACAAAGTTTTTCTAACAGATAGAGTTAACGCAAGTGTATCTTATGATATTTCTTTAATTAATTTAATTTTTCCTTCAAAAAAGAATTTGGAAATAGGATTAGGGATTACTAATGTTTTAAGTTTGGGAGAATTAAAAGCAGTTTTAGCTCATGAATTTGGACATTTTGCGCAACGTTCCATGCTTTTGGGAAGGTATGTTTATGTAGTACAACAAATTGCAGCACGTATTGTTGGTAAAAGAGATGCTTTTGATTCTTTTTTAGCAGGCTTGTCGAGAATAGATCTTCGTATTGCCTGGATAGGCTGGATATTATCAATCTTAGTTTGGTCTGTAAGATCATTTATAGAAATATGTTTTCGCGTAGTTGTAGTTGCTGAAAGGGCTTTGTCTCGTGAAATGGAATTTCAAGCAGATTTAGTTGCTGTTTCTTTAACTGGAAGTGACGCTTTAATTCATGCGTTATACAAATTACAGGTGGCAGATGAAGCTCATGAAAACGCAATTCAGTGTATGAGTGAGTTGTTAGGTGAAAAAAAAGCCATAAAAGATATGTATACTTTACAAAGTAATTACATTGAAAGAATGGCTGTTATATTGAACGATCCTGCTTATGGGAAATCTCCTAAAGTACCAGATCAATTTCCAGAAGAAAATAGAATTTTTGCCAATAAAAAATACAATCCGCCAAAGATGTGGGCAACTCACCCTGCAGATATTGATAGAGAAAATAATGCAAAAAAGAACTATATTTTTGAAGAGATCGATGAAAGATCTTCTTGGGAGTTATTTTCTGATCCAAAGTTTTATAGGGAGGAAATGACAAAACGTTTGATTAGTACAGCTAAAGTTGAAACTATAGATGAGGTTGAAGAGGAAGGAATTAAATATCAGAATAAATCATATTTCGATTGGACGTTTCTTGAACCAGAGTACAACTCTAATTTTTTAAATAGATTTCCATTTCAAAATTTTGAATCGTATGAAGATTTGCTAAATAAGGAAATAAAAGATGTTGATTTAAGTACTGCAGTAAGTAAATTATATCCACATTATATAAGTAATGACATACAGGAATTGCAAGAATTAGAAGAGGAAATTATTGCTTTAGAAGTGAGTAAAGACGAATCTTTAACTTTAGAGAAAAGAAAAATATGGCATAGAGGAAACGAGGTTAAGAGAAAAGATATTCCTGAAATATTAAAAGAGTTAAAAGAAGAAGTAGCTGTAATCAGAGAGAAACTAAAAGAACACGATGTTTTATGTAGATCTACTTTTCAGAAGTTAGCTAAAGAAGTAGATCAAAGTTGGGCAGATTATCATGAAAGATTGATCAAGCTTGTGCATTATAGTGAACATACTATGGCAAACTTAAAAGATGTGATGCGCAAGTATAATAATGTAATGGGTATTGCTTTAGCTGATGGAAATGTTTCAGACGACGAATTGGTTAGTATTTTATCTATAGGTGATACTTATCACATAACGCTAAGAAGAATATATAAACATGCCGAAACTTTTACATTGAATAACACGCTATTGAAAAATATGAATATTGATCATTATAATAGTTTGTTTGAAGAGTTTAAGTTGCCGCCTCCTAGTAAAGAGAATATTAATGAGTGGGTACAGGTTGTAGACGGATGGGCTTCTGTTGCTTTAGCAGCTTTGAATAAATTGAGAAATGAATCTTTAGAATTACTATTAGAGACTGAGAAATATATAAAACAAGCTTACGCAGAAAAACTTACTGAAAAAACTACAGCGGTAATTAAAGGTTTTCCAGATCGTTACGATACATTAATTCCGGGAAAGGAGAGGAAACTACAAACAAAATTAGGTATTTGGGATCGTTTTGTAACTGGAGATGGAATTATACCTTCCATAGCAAAGTTTGGAATATCAGGAGGTATTGTGTTTGCGGCAATTTTCTTTGGAAATCGTTCGCAAAAATTACCTTTATATATTTATAATGGATTACAGACTACAGTAAGTGTAACCGTTGGAAGTGAATTTTTCGAGATTGAACCTAATTATAACGAAGAATTACTAATCAATTATGGAACAAAATACATTATCAAAGCTAAAAATTCTGAAGGACAAATTATTGATAGTCTTAATTTTTCAATGAATGAGCATTCTGCTTATATGTACAACGTAGCTAATGCTGCTGTGATGATGAAATATCCTGTTTTTTATGGTGTTGGAGCTTTTACAAGTCCAAAAAGTGAGACAGAATTATTAAATGAAAATAAAATATTTCCTATAAAGGCAGATTATATATTAGTAGAACCACCTCAAGAAATTTCTATGCCTTCAGGAGTAAGTGTAGAGAGAAAAGATGTGTTGTTGGCGTACAGTGAGCAAGATCCGCAAGAATTGTTGTCAATTTTGAAAGATGAAGATCAGATTTCAGAAATGATTGAAACTCATGTAAAGTGGGATGATGATGATAGTAAACAAATTGTAAATTGGTTATACTCTTTAAGAGGAACAAAAGAAGGTTTAGCGGTTTTAAATTCAAGACTCAACAGGAATCCAAAGGAATTTATTAGTTTAAGAGCGTTACAAGATTTATCTGACTCTACAGCTCACAAAGATATTTGTAATAAACATGTAGAACTTGCTCGAGAAGAACCAGATAACCCAGATTTATATTATTTATCAATTCGATGTATCAAGGATGAGAAATTGAAAGATAGTAAGTTTTTAGAAGGGTATAAAAAATGGAATCAACACAATTGGCTGGCATATGCTTCTGGATATATTTATACACAAAAAAATAATCTAGAAGAAGCATATGAGGCTTACAGAGTTGCTGCCAAAGGTAATCCAACCATAAGATCAATGATAGCTTTAGATGTTGAAAGAATAAAAAGAATCTTGAATTTAAAAGGAAAAAAACGATACAGAACTATAATAAAAAATGAACAAGTAAAATATTATCAAAATCTAGAATTAGGTAAAATTGAAAATGGCGAAAATAATCCAGATTATATCTTTTATCTCATAAATAATGGTAAGATTGATGAGGCTTATAAATTGGTAAAAAAATATGGAGAGCGTATGAGCTATGTGAATTATTTTATAGCTGCATCAAAAGGAGTAAAGAAGGATTTAAGAGATAAACTAATTCGAAATTTAGATATTAACCAGCTTAATTATAATTCTGTTTGGCCTGTTTTAGGATTACATGTTTTAGATAATAAAGATTACACAGACTTATTACCTATTTTTCAACCATTAGATATGGAAGCGAAAGATGTTAATAAATTAATCTCTTTAATAAAGCAAAGAGATTTTTCTGGAGTAGATAATCGTATTCAAAACTTAACAACTCAGTGGAAAGCTCAAGTTTATGTTTTATCTAGTATTATTCAAAAAGGAAATATTCCAACTAACTGGAAAAAAGTGATTAAAGGAGGGTTGTTTATATCTGAAAAACCTTATTTAGGACTTTAATTTATTATAATATTTAAAAACATTAGAATTGTAAAAATAAGAAAGACTACCTTTTTGGTAGTCTTTCTGCTTATATAAATGAATGTAAATTGGAATAATTAATTCTTACATTCGGATAGAAGGTTCAAAGTTTAATTCACTTTTTTGTTTAAATTCCGAAACAATAAACACTTACTTTAACACGCATTTTACATTCAAATGGTAAAGCATGGTATTGATCACATGTTCCGCAATTCGAACCTAATGGTACATCAAAAACACCGTAACAAGTTGGAGAAGGAGGGCAATATGAATATTGGCCACCATTAATATTTTTTTGAGTGTTTTTATCAAGTTTTTTTCCTAAGTTTAATATTGTTTTTTTCATAATTATATTTTATTAAAAAGGGAAATCACCACTACTACAAGATCCATACTGTCCGCAATTATACATTGGATCGTTCCCCAAGAAATGATAATTACTTAACCAAAAACCTTGAGTTCTTGTACAGCAAAATTGATATGGTGTTGGTATATATCCACCATGGATTTCTTTTTGTTGAATTTTGTTTAGAGTCGCACCTAATTTTAAGATTGAATTTTTCATAATTTTAATGTTTAATTTGTTTAACAACTTGCACAGCAATATCCAGTAACTGAAGATTCATTATGGTATAACCATTGAGCATCTTCTACAGACCACCCTTTTTGCCATCCTGTAGCAGGATCATAAATCTGACAGTCTTGAGACATTCTTCCTCCGTTAATTTCTAGCTGTTGCGTTTTGTTTAAAGTTTTACCTAATTTTAAGATTGATCTTTTCATAATTTTTCAAGTTTTCTTATTTTATTTTAGAACAGAAGAACTTAATGCAAGTTCAAGTTCTTCTGTATGAATCTAACTTTGTGTATTTTTAATAAAGAACCCAACCTCCTCTGCCATCGCATACACCAGGACAGTGTGGTGGTCCACATTTAATGCTTGAAGTTGATGTAGGGCATACTTCAGCACATGTTTTAATTTTTTTGATTAAAACACCACCAATGATTTCTGTTTGATCAGCTTTACTCAAAGCTTTCCCAACATTCAAAATTGATTTTTTCATAATTGAAAGGTTTAAATTTGATTAAATCCTTGAACATTTAAAGACACTCAAGGTTTGTGTCTGTTCTTCGCGAAAAAAAATGTTCAAAAGGCAACGATTTACGTTTTCTTAAGAACAATAAGGGTCAAAAATAGCGTGTGTAGTATTTATGCATGCTCCGAAACTACAGCAGTCAAAAGGACCTCTGCAATCTTCAGATCTATAACACCTTAATCCTACTAAGCCGCCATTAATCTCTTTTTGTTCAACTTTATTTAAAGTTTTACCTAATGTTAAGATAGATTTCTTCATGGTTATATAATATAGATGCTTATACAAACTCCTTGTCCATTACCTAATGGTTCACAAACATGTAAAGCATCACAATAACCTCCAGGGTTTTTGCAGTATCTGATTCTGCTAAATCCACCATTTATTTCTTTTTGCTGATCTTTGCTTAAAGACTTCCCTAAGTTTTTAACTGATTTTTTCATGATATTTAGTTTTAAAAGATTAGTTGCATATTAAGGGATAGCAATTTCTCCTCTTAAACATTGATGTGTAAATACAGTTCCAATACAACATCCATTTGGTAATGGACCACCACCACAAGCTAAACATTGACTTGCTGGGTAAGTAGGGCATGAGAATCCTCCAGAAATACTTTTCTGTTCTGTTTTACTTAGAGGTTTACCGAAGTTCAAAATCGATTTCTTCATAAATATTTGTATTAAAGGTTAATTAAAAAGAGATTTAAATCAAGTTTTTGATTTTGTTCTCTTGTACTCTGTTTTTTTCAGATAATAGGAGTAGTAGCTGAACTATATAGTTAACTATAATAACATAAATGTTAAACTGGAAATTAGTTTACACTTTTAATAAGAATATGATTATTTATTCTTTTAAACTTACCTAGAGGTGTTTAAGAACAAAATAATTGACAACCGTCAAAACATATTCCAAGTTCCATTCTATCTTTTGAAGTAGCCACGCAATTGTCATAACATTCAAAACAAGTTGTGCCTCCATTGATAGATTTTAATTCATGTTTGTTTAGAATTCTTGTAGAATCTATGTTTATTAGTTTTTTCATGATATAGTGTTTAGTTACCCGACTGCTATAATTGGGTAAAAACCATCATCACAAACTATAAAACAACTAACAAGTAGTGTAGGTTTATTACGGCAAACACAAGGGATTGTATTCATGCCGCCTTGAATTTCTTTTTGTTGAGTTTTGGTGATAGGAGTACCAAAATTTAAAATCGATTTTTTCATAATCGAAATAGATTTAAGGTTAATTAAATCCTTGTTCATTTAAAGACATCAAGGTTTATGTCTATTCTTTGCGAGAGATTATTTTATTTTAAGACGTTTTTAAGTTGATAGAAGAATCTTTCTATTAATCTTAGGTCTTCGGTAATTATATCAGCATTACCCTGCATTTCTTGTCTAAATTCTAACTGCTTCTCATAAGAAGTTGTTAGTTTGTTGGGTAAGTCTACATCTATTAAATAATTACCTTCTTGATCTGGAACAGAAGAAATACTTCTTACTTTACCTTCAAGTTTACCAAACTCATCCGAAGGATAATTTAATAGTTTAATATGCACTTTTTGTCCGATCTTTATTTTACCGGAATTTGCAATAGGAGCTTTAATTTTTCCTAGAAAATCTTGAGCGTTATTCGGTATAATTGTAAAAATTAAATCCCCAGTTTTTACTGTTTGATTTCTACTCCAAAAAGAAAGAAATGAAACTTTACCACTCATAGAAGTAGTTAAAGCATAGTTGTTTTCCCAGTCACTAATAGCTTTTCTAAGAAGTAAAAAAGATTGTTTAGCTCTTTTTTGAAGACCTCTGTCGTTCTGAGTTTTTTTAATACTAGTATCATCTACATTTTGAGATGAGCTATTTATCAACTCTCTGATTTGTAAAATAGAAGCCTCCATGTTTGCATAACTTCTTTGTGCCTGAATGAATTCAACTTCTCGTTGTTCCATGTCTTTAGCGGAAATTACACCTTTTTCGAACATTTGTTTGCTTCTCTTTAGATCTGTGCTTTTAAAGTCTAATTCTCTTTTACTTAACTCTTTTTGATAAAGCATATTTTGAAGCCTTCTCCTGGCTTCAATTACTGACATTTGACTTGCCATTACTTGCGATTTAAAAGGAGCTAAATCTTTATTTAGTTTGTAGGCCTGATAATCATTTTCAAATTGAGAAAAACTAGAGTTAATATCTCCCAATACTAATGGAGGAATATCATCTAGTGGGAAGCTAAATTGTTCGTTATGAAACTCAATCGTATCTACGATGCTTTTTAAAAATAACACATCTTTATAAGAAGCACTATTTTTAATAACAGCTAAAATTTCATTTTGCTTAACTTCTGTACCTTCATTGGCTAATAAAACTTCAAATTGTCCAGATGCTCTTGCAAAAATTTTCTCCGGAGGTGTAGCTGTGGTCACCATAACCTGAGTTTTAATAACATCTGGGTATTTTACAAACCAAGAAATGAAAAGTAACATGATTATTAATAATAATATTAACATATTACCATACCTAATCATCCAACTTGGTACTTTGCTAAGTATTTCTTGAACTTCTTCGCTTCTAATCTCTATGTCTTGACTATTCTGTGGCATTTATTATTATAAGAAGTGAGGGATTGCTCCCTCACTATAATTAGTATTAACAGTAAATTCTTACTTGGAAACCAGATGTACCGAAAAATGTAGTACATGGTTCACATCTTGTGCATGAAGGGTTTGCTCCATTAGAAATAGCTGCTGCCATTGCAGAGTTACATCTACTTTGAGTTGTATAACAAGAACTTCCAATAAAAAGTTCTCCAAATCCTCCATTAATGTTTTTTTGTTCAGCTTTATTTAAAGCTTTACCAATATTTAAAATTGATTTTTTCATGATTTGAATTTTAGAAGGTTATAGGTATACAGGAATTTCACATTCAGCATGAGTTAAAGCACAGCCTTTGTGTTTTCTTGGTAATGCGTTGTATTCAGCACATGAAGCGCAACCAGGAATACTATCTGCATAACAAAAAGGACCAACATAATCGCTACAACTACCGAATCCTCCATTGATGTTTTTTTGATCAGCTTTATTTAAAGCTTTTCCTAAATTTAAGATTGATTTTTTCATAATTATTATTTTATTGATCACTATTTACTTGACTTAAGTCTAATTCACATTTACCATTTCCATCAGGTATCCAATATTTACATAAACATGTAGTACCATCAAATGATATTGCTATAATACAAGCTGGATTTGTTTCTGGTGTAAAATAAAAATCTCCACCTTTAACATTTCTTTGTTCAGCTCTGTTTAAAGCTTTTCCTAGATTTAAAATTGATTTTTTCATAATTGTTATGATTAAAAAGCTTGAACGCAACAGTTATTAAAACAAAATGTAGGACCATTAGGTATAATTCTATTTACACACTGGCTACATGAACCAACAGGGTATTTTTCAAATCCAGAACAAGTAGATCCAAAAATACCTCCGTTTATATTTCTCTGCTCTTCTTTTTTAAGAGCTTTTCCTATATTTAAGATTGATTTTTTCATGTTTTTTTATTTAAAAAATTAACATCCAGGTGTATTTGGAAATAAATAACATATTAAAGGATCTGGAGGTAAAGGTCCAGGACCTTCAGCTTCACGTTCTCTACAATCTTCAGTACCACAAATAGGATTGTTCCAACGTCCAGTACTGTAATTGCAATTACATGCAGGTTGTTCTGTATTACTTCCTGTTATATTTCTCTGTTCTTTTTTATTGAGAACTTTACCTAGATTTAAGATTGATTTTTTCATATTCTTATTTGAAAATACAGACTTTTAAATTTGGCATTTAGCATCTACAAGAGCACAAGTAGGTCCTGTTAAAAGTCTAAATTCATAACATGAAGCACAACCAGGAATGTTATCTGAATAACATTGTGGTCCATTATCACCAATTGCTTGGCATAATTCGCTACCTCCATGAATAGTTTTTTGTTCAGCTTTATTTAAAGCTTTTCCTAGATTTAAAATTGATTTTTTCATTATTTATAAATTAAGGATTGAATACTATACTGGATCTTGTGGTCCACCACCACCTGGGTTACCTGGAGGATTTCCACCACCACCATTTCTACAATAGCAGAAAAGAGGTTTGTAATACATTTCTTGTAAGTCAGGATCAGCACACCATTCAAAGCATGGTCCAGTGAATACACTGCCGCCACCTGCAACTGTTTTTTGTTGAGTTTTGTTTAAAACTTTACCTAGTTTCAAGATTGATTTCTTCATAACTCATATGATTTAAATGTTAATTAAATCCTTGATCAATTAAAGACATTCAAGGTTTATGTCTATTCTTCGCGAAAAAAATATGATTAAGACTATGTTATTCAGGACAAACTAAAATACAAGCATTATCTAAAAAAACATATTCACAACAACCAGCACCAGTATTGTCGTCACATAAAAAATCTATTGTTGGACAGTTGTTTCCAAAACCTCCGTTGATTTTCTTTTGTGTGTCTTTGTCTAATGCTTTTCCAATGTTGAAAATTGATTTTTTCATATTAATTATTTGATTTAAAAAATTATTAAATCCTTGATCATTTAAAGACACTCAAGGTTTGTGTCTATTCTTTGCGAGAGATATTTAATTTAACTACCTAATTCAAGTTGGTTTTTAACCAAATGGTAGTAACTACCTTTTAATTTAATAAGTTCTTCATGATTTCCTTGCTCTACGATTTTTCCTTTATCGAGTACAACAATCTGATGCGCATTTTTAACCGTACTTAAACGGTGAGCAATAACAACTGCTGTTTTATCAGCAAAGAAGTTATTCAGATTTTCCATGATAACTTTTTCATTATTTGCATCTAAAGCAGATGTAGCTTCATCAAAGAATAAAAATTTAGGATCTTTATAAACAGATCGAGCAATTAATAATCTTTGTTTTTGACCTGTACTTAGTCCGTTTCCTTCACTACCAATTTTGGTGTTATATCCAAGAGGTAGAGCTTCAATGTAATCTGATATATTAGCTACGTTAATAGCGTGACTTAATTTTTCTTTATCTACAAAATCTTCTCCAACAGCAATGTTTTTAGCAATACTATCGTTAAAAACATAACCTTCTTGCATTACAACTCCACAGTTTCTTCTCCATTCCTTTTGAGATATGTTTTTCAAGTTGAAATTACCAACTATAATTTCTCCTTGTTCTATTTGATAAAAACCAAGTAAAAGTTTCATTAATGTAGTTTTTCCACTTCCACTAACTCCAACAATAGCTGTGGTTTTATTTGCAGGTATTTCTAAGCTTAAATCTTTAATTACAGGTTCTAATCCTCCAGTATATCTAAAAGAAACATTTTTAAGTTTTATAGGATGATTAATAGGAATATTAGTTACTTTTTCGTCTCCTGGTTTTTCTTCATCTTCCATGTTGTGAATTTCACCTAAACGATCTAACGATATTTGAGCATCTTGAACGTCTCTCATAAAGTTAATAAGCTGCATGATAGGTCCGTTCAATTGACCAACAATATAACTTATGGCCATCATCATACCTAAAGTAATATCGCCATCAATAACAAGTTTTGCTGAAAGAATAGTAATTAACATGTTCTTTAATTCATTAATGAAATTAGAACCAACGCTTTGAGTTTGTTCTAAAGCTAAACTTTTAGTGGCAACTTTAAATAAACGAGCTTGAACATATTCCCAATTCCAACGCATTCTTCTTTCTGCGTTGTGAAGTTTAATTTCTTGCATTCCATTAATAAGTTCAATTACTTTACTCTGTTCTTGACTTACTTCTGAGAATCTTTTATAATCTAATTCTTTTCTCTTTTTGAAAAAGAATAGTACCCAAGCAAAATATAGTACACTACCTAATACAAAAACTCCGAAAATTTGTAAACTGTAAAAACCTAAAACAAAACTGAATATAATTAAGTTGATGAAAGAAAATAGTACAGATAGAGAAGAGGTTGTTAAAATACGTTCTATCCTTTTATGGTCATTTATCCTTTGTAATAAATCCCCAGTCATTCTTACGTCAAAATAAGATATAGGGAGTTTCATTAATTTGATAAAGAAATCTGATATTAATGAAATGTTTATTCGTGTGCTTAAATGTAATAAAATCCAACTCCTAATAATTTCCAGAGAAGCTTTACCAAAGAAAAGGAATAATTGAGCAAAAAGAATAAGGTAAACGAAATTCAAATCTTGATTTTCGATACCGACATCAACTACACTTTGAGTTAAAAATGGTAAAATAAGTTGAAGTAAACTTCCTGCTAGTAATCCAATAATTAATTGGACTACAAAACTTTTGTATCTAATTAAGTATTTAAAAATAAATGAAAAACCGAATTTTTCATCTTCTTCAAATTCTTGTGAATAAAATGCAGCAGTGGGTTCAACTAATAAAGCAATACCGTCTTCTGTATTTTCATCAGCATTATTGCCAATCCAATGTTTAATGAACTCTTTTTTAGTCAAAGTGATTAAACCATGAGCTGGATCAGAAATATATACGTTGTCTTTTTTTATTTTATAAAGAACAACATAATGGTTTTTGTTCCAGTGAATAATACAAGGTAAAGGTGCCTCTTTTAGTTTTTCAAAAGCTAATTTGATTCCTAAAGATTTAAAACCCATCGACTCAACAGCTTCGCTAAGACCTAATAAACTACTTCCTTCTCTGGTAGTTTCACTAAGTTCTCTAAGTTGTTGTGTGTTAATTGTTTTGCCATAGTGTTTGGCAATGATTTTTATACAAGTAGGCCCGCAATCTTTAGCCTCAGTTTGCTTATAATGTGGAAATTTTTTCAAGTATATTCTAATTCATTTGGTTAAAAACTCACACATAGTTTTCATTAAAATATAGTGTGATTTACATTGCAATTCTGAAAATTTAAAGTATAATTAATTGAGTGAAAACACTTAAAATGATTTTAAATAATAATGTTTTTGCACTAATTTGTTACTTTTTTTACAATAATTTAAATTTTAAGATTACATTTGCGGCGAACATTTTAAGACACTCACCTAGTGTGTCTATTCTTCGCGAGAGAATATTGTTCGAAAGGTAAAGTCGCTTTTGCGGCTTTGCCTAATTTTGATTCTCTACTTGAAGGTTCGATGTAGCCTGAAAGTGTTCCTCTAAATCTTCTATAAAAAAGATCAAGTCAGTTCTGTTGTATTCTTTAGGGAAAGATTTACCGTTTATTAAAATTTCTGGAGTAAAGTTGATCCCGTTTTCAACACACCAATCCTTTTCTGCTTTTAAAACTTCTGCAGGGTTTGTGGTTTGAGTACCTTTATTCCATTTTTCCAACCATTTTTCATGATCTGTACCACCATAAATTTCATCTAACGCAATTTTACAATCTTCTAGTTTTCCTGAATTATAAAGTTCAAGTAATGTACTTGTAACCTTTACACCAGCACTTTCTGTATCATCTACAGGAACATTAAAGCGAATAATAATTTTAGCAGAATCATTATACTTCTTTAATATTTCATCAACTATTTCATGTACTCCTTTACAATGTCCACAAAATGGATTTGTGACAGTTACTATTTCTAAAGAAGCATTCTTATTTCCAAAAATAATTTCGTTAGGGTTGTTAATATTAGTGTTTAAACTTGGAGATTTTACTAATAAACTATTAAATAAATTGAAATTTCTTTTAAACTTTACAAAATCAATTTTTTCCTTTTGTAAAGTGCTTAATTCTTTAGCCATTGGTTTAATAAAGTTCCAAGCTAAATACACACCAAGAAAAGAAACAATCGTAATTGCTATATCAGCTAAACTTGTGTTTGATATAATTGAAGATGGATCTCCATTTACAAAAATTAGAGCAGCTTGTACCCATAAAACACCAACTATAGTTAAACATAATAAACACCAAGATTTAACTACTTTGTATTGATAATATATTGAGTAAATTGTAATAGGTAACGAAGCTAAACTTATAAGATAAAGTGTGTTTAAATTACCAAGCAAAAAAGAAGCCAGTAAAACACTAGAAAAATAAACAATACTTAAGTCGCTTAATTTGTGGTTTTTAATTATTTCAGCTCCTTTTGAATTTAAAACAGCATCACAATCCTTTTTTTCATCTGTTCCAGAACAGAAAGCATTACCAATCGCTGTGCTTTCTCCTAATTCTTGTTTTAAAATACTATAACTTGTAATTATACCAAATACCGCTAGTATGCTATATGCATAATTAACAACACTATTGTCTTTATTTATTAATAAAAATAAAATCGAAGCGGCAACTAAACCTAATAAAACAATGTTTTTAACACCACTTTCTTCTTTAGTTGTAGTTATATCATCAGTCTTTTCAACTGCAACAATAATTCCTGTAAATTGAGTTAAAAATTCACCTTCAGTTAATTTCTTTTCTTTATTATCTTCTCCACTAATTACTGAATAACCAGATTTTTTGTTGTCTTTTTTTACAGTAACTAAGTCGTTTCCTTTATCTGTAGAAATTTGAGCAATAAAACTGTCTGGTAATTGTTGTAAAGTCTGAGTATCTGTTGGAATTTCAGCAGCAATATTTTCAATATTAAAATGGTCTAGAACACCTGTTATAGCATGTAAACTAGGGTAAGAAGGATGGCTTTGAATTTGAAAAGCTAATTCTTTCTTGTCATATACAATTCCGTTGTATGATAGTAACTTTTGTACTATCAATGATAATGCATTTTTCATAGGAGGCAACAGTACTTCAAAAAAGAAATACTTATTTTAAATTTTATTGATTGATGACTCTAAAGTTACAATTTTTTTTAAAATAGATATTTTTTGTTCAAAATTTAACATTTTTTTGTTTCAAGGATTAGCTGTTTTTAGGTGTGATTATATAGTTAAATGGTTAAAAAATTGTTGATTTTCAAAAAACTATAGGAATGTTATTGAAAATCATTCAACATTTTTAAATTTGTTAATACTTATATATTAAGATGGGAAAGGGGATTTTAAAAAAGCATATGCAAGAGCTGCATAACGATACAAGTATTAAAACAGATGAATTACAATCTTTTTTAGTGCAGTTTAAAGTTTTAGGGAATATTGGAATAAATGCAAATTCTATTTTTTATGTGTTGAATTTAAACACAATGAAATATGAATATGTAAATGATGCTTGTTTTAGTTTTACAGGGTATACATCAGCGGAGTTTTATGAAAAAGGAATGCATATTCTACCGCTTATTATGGCTGACGAAGATTTTAAATTATTAACGACTACTTTATTTCCAAAAATGAATGATTTTTCGAAAGATTTAAGTTTTAAAGAAAGGAGTAAAATAGTTTTTGAGATTTATTATAAAATGAAGCATAAAAGTTCTGGTAAAACTATTCAAATGGTTGAATTTAGTTCTTACACTAAGTTTGATGATAATGAACAACCAATTCTTTCAACAGGGTTATGTTATGAAACTAGTCAAGATGTTAATGGTGTTAAAGGCGTGGTGCGTTTAAATGAAGGGGAGAAACAAATTACTTTGTTTGAAGAAAAAATAACGTATAAGAAAGAAAAGTTAACAAAAACTGAAAGTACAATTGTTGATTTATTAATTGAAGGATTATCTAGAAAAGAAATAGCAAATCAACTTTCGATTTCTTTGCATACTGTTCATACACATGTGAAAAACATTTACAAGAAAGTAGGAGTTAATAAGGTGTCTGAACTTATAAAAAAGATTGGGTAAAAAATCTATTTAGAAAGAATTATATTTAATTCATTAAAATATGTAGTCTATGCTTTTAGTGAAGTTCCGGTTAAATCATTCAATTTTTTCTTTTTCTCTTTTTTTATTATTTGGATGTGTCTCTGTCCAAAAAGTTCCTTTTGAAAACATTGTTGATACGACTTCAAAAAAGATAATTTATCAAAACAAAAAGGTGTTTTCAACAGAGAAAGGTGTATATGCTTCAAATAAATTTAATGGAGCTAGGTTATCTGATTTCTTCCAAGAAAATGATTCTGTTTATACAGTTTTTATTCAGCCAGAAAACACTCCGATTAATAATAGTGCATATTACTCTTTTAAGTTATGGAGTGATCAGTCAGAAGAAATATATTTAAAATTTAAATATCCTCAAGGATACAAGCACCGATACATTCCTAAAATAAAAGCAAGAACGGAACATTGGAAATCTATAGATTCAAGTTTAATTTATAAGAAAGACTCTTTGTTTATGGTGAAGTTGAATCTCTCAAAAGATACAACTTGGGTTTCTGCACAAGAAGTGGTAACAGTTAAGGATACTGAAAATTGGTGTGGTAATTTAGTTCATTTAAAACCTTATGTACACTTAAAAAGTGTTGGTAAAACTAAGTTAGGTAGAAATATTCCTGTTTTAGATATCTATAAAGAATCTAAAGAACATAAGCCAATTGTTGTTTTATTAACTCGTCAGCATCCTCCAGAAGTAACAGGTTTTTTTGCTTATCAAGAATTCTTGAAAACAGTTTTAAAAGAAAACAAATTATCTGAAGTTTTTTTCTCTAAATATAGAATACTCACTTTTCCTATTGTAAATCCGGATGGAGTAGATTTAGGTCATTGGAGACACAATGCTAATGGAGTGGATACAAACAGAGATTGGTCTCAATATCGACAATCTGAAATTAAACAAATAGTAAAATATATTAGTAAGGAAAGTAAGAAATATAAAGGTAAAATTGTTTTAGGTTTAGATTTTCATTCTACTTATGAAGATGTGTTTTATACAAACAAGATAAGAGAAGGTACTTCATTTCCTGATTTTATAAAAGATTGGTTTAAAGCTTTAGAAAAAGAAATTCCGAATTATAAAGTGAATGAAAAACCTGGGAATAGTAAAAAACCAGTATCTAAAGGTTGGTTTTTGTATGGACACAATGCAGTTGGAATTACTTATGAAATTGGCGACGAAACTCCACGAGATCGAATAAAATTAATTGGTAGAATCACTGCAGAAGAAATGATGAGAGTTTTAAATCAATATTGATAAAAAACAAAAAAGCTTCACAAAAAGTGAAGCTTTAAAGGTGGTCCCACATGGGCTCGAACCATGGCCCCCCCTGATTATGAGTAATTAACCTTTTGAGTGTAACTATTTCTTTTGTAGTGTCTTATCTGTATTTGGTTTCTTTAAGCCGTAAAAAAGCCGTATTATGCCTTTATTTGGAAGTTTAATTTGATGAAAGATTCTTTTGAATGTTCATCAAAATACACTTCACCATACCCCATTTTAGAGCCTGAAGGATTATCAAGCTTTGACGAATTTTTTAAATATGTTTTGAACTTATTAAAATCAATTACATGATAGCATAGTACTTCTGTGTCAGGTTTAACTATGATGATACCTCCCACAATATCATATTTCCCTGACCAAACAGTTTTTGAAGTCATCCCTAGAGCTGCTTCAACTAAAAAATTAACAAGTCTGTATTCATAAAATTTATGACCCTGACTAAGATCATAATTCATAGGGTTTTCTTCGTTGATTTTAGAAATTATATCAGTGAATTTTATTTTACTACTAACAAACTTATCTTTTACAATGTGTGCTATTATTTGAGGTAAATCGCTATCAATTACTTGAAGGTTTAACTTAAAAGTGTCGTCATCATAGGAATGGAAATTAATATCATACCCTAATTCAGATATTTTAGAAATACGTTTAATGTATTTATGCGGATTTCCGATTGAATTTACAGTAGTTAAATCTACTTTTGAAACAGGATTATTATTTTTATCAGTAATCTTGTATGTGATGTTTGTTGTTTTGTTAGCATTAAATAAAGTAGGAGTACTTCCAAGGAATGATTTAATGCTGAATTCTTGACTACTTGTTATTCCATGTATTGGGTCATAAATAACTAAATTAATATCGCCTTTTCCTTGAGATTTATTAGTAACTTTATTTATAGAATGCTTTTGAATTGAATCAATTAATTGTTTGGGTATAGATATTTTTCCTTTTTTTATTTCTTTAGCGAGATCATCAGCTATTTTTTTAGCATCTACAACATTAAAAGAAGATATTATTTGATTATTTTTAAAATCGATAATGTTTATTGTTTGATTATTGATTCTAAAATTTAAATCTTGTTCATTATCTCTTCTTATTATTGATTTTAATTCAACAAAAGATTTAGTTTTTTTTAAATTTTCATCAGCAGAAAAAAGTTTTCCATCTCCTAACAATTTAAAAAAAGTATAGAGTTCACTCCACTCTCCTTTGTTTCCTTTCATAGGTTTAATGTTTTAAGTATTTGCTGAGCAGTTTTTTGTATTGCAGGGACAGCAACTGAATTACCAAATTGTTTGTATGCTTGGGCGTCAGATACTACTATCTTGTAGTTGTCAGGGAAACCTTGTAACCTTGCCCATTCTCGGGGAGTCATCTTCCTTATACCTTCTCTGTTAACTTCACCAGAAATATTTGTTATAGGTTTAAAATTCGTTAACCTATGGTCAATAATTAAATTTCTCTCTCTTCCCATTCCTCCACAGACTACAGCATTTGCTACACCGTCATTAGGGATTATTTGAAAACCAAACCCATTTCCTTTATTTTGATGTCTTTCTTTGTGTTTTCTTAGGGTATCAATATAAGTTGTAGAAAGGTAGTATTTTACTGAAACCTCTTTTTCTTCAAGTATATTTCTTAATGAGGTTTTTTCATTTACAGGTTTTGGGTATTGGAAATTTGTTATTTCAGTATTTTTATTAAATCCAACAATAAAAATACGTTCTCGATTTTGAGGTACACCAAAGTCTTTTGCATTTATTATTTGAGGATCTGGTACGTAATAGCCTAAATCTTCTCGAAGAACATTCAAAATTGTAGATAAAGTTTTTCCTTTATCATGATTTCTTAATCCTTTTACATTTTCAAGAAAAATAGCTTTGGGTTGTTTTTTTTTAATTATTTCAGCCACATCAAAGAATAAAGTTCCTCTCGTATCTTCAAAACCACCGCGTTTTCCTGCAATAGAAAAGGCTTGACAAGGAAAACCAGCACATAAAATGTCAAAATCATCGGGGATATAGTCTTTTGTTCTTTTTCTTGTTATATCTCCAAACGGTACTTCTCCAAAGTTAGAGTAATAAGTTTGTTGTGAATATTTATCCCATTCACTAGTGAATACACATTTTCCTCCTAAGTTTTGAAAAGCTAGTCTAAAGCCTCCTATACCAGCGAAAAGATCAATGAACTTGAATTTAGGTTTTTTGGGGCTGGGAAAAGGAATAGTTTGGTTTTGTGATATTAGGTATTTGAGAGTATTTTCTGCTACTCTAGTAGAGATTATTTCTTCAGGGAATTTATATTCAATTAAATTTTTAACATGTTGTATAGCGTCTAACTTGTAATATTTTGAAACGCCGTTTTTATTATTATGCAGATAGTGCGTGAATGCAGGTTCAGTGTCTATTCCTGACTCTTTAGTTTTGATTCTGAATTTTTTATCTTCAAAGTCAATGATTGATATTTGTTTGTTTAATTGCACTAATTTATAATCTGAATTGAATATGGCAAGTTAGCTAAAATTATTTTTTTGTTAAAAGGATAATATTGTTTTTAATTATCATCTTATAAGGTTTCTTATTGTCAACTCTTAAAGCTTTTTTGTGGTTGATTTAGAATGAAAAAAAGCCGTAAAAAAACCGTATTTTTAAAAAAAAAACAGGTGTGAAATAGGTATTGTTTAAAAAGGTTTTATTGATTATCAATGTGTTATTGATGTAGGTCACCTTACTCTATATCAGGAGTCCAACTATATATAAAAATGCTTCTGACACTAGTAAATACAAAGGGTTGTAACTTGTTGTTAGTGAGTTTTTAAAAACAAAAAAGCTTCACAAAAAGTGAAGCTTTAAAGGTGGTCCCACATGGGCTCGAACCATGGACCCCCTGATTATGAGTCAGGTGCTCTAACCAACTGAGCTATAGGACCAGTAAAATGGATTGCAAAAATAAAAACTTTTTTGAAATTTAAAAGCCTTTTTTTATACTTTTCTTACCATTAAATTTTTTCCGAAATTAATTAAACTTTCTCTGGCTGATTCTGAGATGTTTAGTTGGTTTAAATTTTCAAAAGATTTATTTGTGTATTCTTTAATTAACCCCTGAATTAGGTTAGGAATATCATTTTTCTCAAAAATTCTGGTTACTTCTGGTACTTTAACAGAGTTGTCTTCTAACTTCTGATTGAAGAAGAATTTTAACTTTTCAGCATCTTCATTATTGGCAACCTCTAAACATTTTAAATATAAATATGTTTTTTTGTTTTCAATAATATCACCACCAATTTGTTTTCCGAAAGTTTCAGGATTTCCAAAAGTATCTAAATAATCATCTTGTAATTGGAATGCAATACCAAGATTTACTCCAAAATTGTAAAGTTCGTCTGCTTGTGCATCAGAAGCTTCTGCAACAATTGCTCCCATTTTTAAAGCAGCACCGACTAAAACAGAAGTTTTAAGAGTAATCATCTTTATATACTCATCTATGGTAACATCGTTACGCGTTTCAAAGTCAACATCTAATTGTTGTCCATCACAAACTTCTATTGCAGTTTTACTGAATAATTTAGCAAGCTTTTGAAAAATAATAGGTTCGTAATTCTCAAAATATTGGTATGCTAAAATCAGCATAGCATCACCAGAAAGAATTCCAGTGTTAATATCCCATTTGTGGTGAACAGTTTTTTTTCCTCTTCTTAAAGGAGCCTCGTCCATAATGTCGTCATGAACTAAAGTGAAATTATGAAAAGTTTCCACAGCCATAGCAGCTGGTAAAGCTTTTTCAAAAGAGCCTGAAATAATATCACAAGCAATTAAAGTCAGTATAGGTCTTAATCGTTTGCCTCCTAACTGTAAAATATAATCAACTGGCGCATAGAGATTCTTAGGTTCTCTATCGAAATCTTGATTTTGTAAGTAATTTAAAAATGATTGTTGATACTTAGATAATTCCAAAAGTAAAGTTTTTGTTACAAAAATAAGTCAATTATAAGAACTGAGTAAGCCTAATGTTAAAAAATGATTAAAACTTAGGAAACTTTTTTTGTTTCTTGAGTTTCCTTGTGTAACTTTGCATCGTATTATGGAAGATAAAATTATAAACAAAGCAGGAGAAATGTTTTTAACCCTTGGGTTTAAAAGCGTGACTATGGATGATATTTCTAGCGAGTTAGGAATATCTAAAAAGACCTTATATAAATATTTTTCTAATAAAGCCTCTTTAGTAAGTGCATCTTGTGCAACTATTCATCAGTCTATTGAAGGAACAATAGATTTAATTAAAAGCCAAAATCATAATGCAATAGAAGAAGAGTTTGCTATTAAGGCAATTTTTAAAGAAATGTTTAAGAATGCAAAAGCATCTCCTATGTTTCAACTTAGGAAATTCTATCCAGAAACTTATGCAAAGTTAATGGAAAGAGAAGTGTGTATGTTTAAAGATTGTAATAGTGATAATTTAAAAAAAGGAATCGAACAAGGTTTGTACAGACCAGAGATTGAACTTCCTCTTATTACTGATTTCTATTTCACTTTAATATTTGGTTTTTTTGAAAGCGACATGTATAGTGAGAACATACAAGAATTAGTAAAAATAGAATATAAGATATTAGAATATCATATAAGAGCCATTGCTACAGAAAAAGGATTAGAAGAGCTAGAAAAACAACTAAAAATAATTAATCAAAATTAAAACTAATGAAGAAATACATAACAAGTGTATTTGTTTTATTTTTTATGAGTATAACAATAAATGCTCAAGAAAAAGTGTTGCGATTATCCATGGATGAAGCCATAGATTACGCGATAAAAAATAACTACGACAATAAAGTTGCTTCAAAAGATATTGAAGCTGCTAAACAGAAAAAATGGGAGACAACGACCATTGGATTACCTCAAATCGATGGTAAAGTTGATTATCAAAATAACTTAAAGCAACTTTTCGATCCAGTAGATTTTAACCAAGATGGTTTTCCAGATTTTGGAGCGAAACATTCGGTAACAGCTGGTGTAACATTAACACAATTAATTTTCGATGGAACGTATTTAGTAGGACTACAGTCTGCTAAAACGTATTTGAAGATTTCTGAACAAGCTAAAGAAAAAACGGAGTTGGCAACTAAAGAAGCTGTAATTAACGCTTATGGAAATGTACTAGTTGCTGAAAAAAGTTTAGAGATTTTAGAAAGTAATAAAAGAGTTTTAACTAAAAACTTAAATGAAACGCAAAAGATTTTCGATAACGGACTAACGGAGGAAGAAAATGTAGAGCAACTTCAAATTACTTTAGGAACTTTAGAGAATAATATTAGAAACACGCAGCGTCTTAGAGATATTGCTTACAAAATGCTAAACATCGCTTTAGGAAATTCTATTGATAAACAATTAGAATTAAGTGATACTTTAGAGAATTTAGCTATTCAAAACACCGATTTAGGTTTGTTAAGTAAAACGTTTAATCTGGATAATCATATCGATTATAGAATCGCTAGTAACGATAGAGAAGCAAATAGATTATTATTAAAGTTAGAAAGAAACAGACAATTACCAACATTAGCAGCTTTTGTGAATTACAATGCAATTGCTAATTCTAATTCGTTTTCTTTCTTTAATAGTTCTCAACAATGGAGATCAACCTCTCTTTTAGGAGTAAGTTTAAATGTTCCAATATTCGGTTCGTTTAGAGCTAAATCAAGAATTAAACAAGCGAAATTAGAACTTGAAAATTCAGATATACGATTAGAAGAGATAAAACAAAAATTGAATTTACAAGCGGAAACAGCAAAAAGTGAATATCAATTAAGTATCGAAAACTACGAAACAGCTAAGAAAAACTTACTATTAGCAGAACGTATTGAGAAGAAACAACAAGTGAAATTTTTCGAAGGACTTTCAACAAGTTTCGATTTATCTCAAGCGCAAAATCAACTTTACACACAGCAATCAAATTACGTGCAATCAATGTTAAACGTAATTGCTAAAAAAGCACAATTAGAAACAGCATTAAATATACCTATAAAATAACCAACTCAATGAGAAAGATATTCATATTCACAATAGCTACAGTTCTTTTAGCTTCATGCGGAAAAAAAGGACAATCAGTAGACGCTGTAATAGCTTCTGGAGATTTAGGGCAAATTAGAGCAAAGAAAGATGAGTTAAGCACAAAGAGTCAAGAGATATTAAGTCAAATTAAGTTGTTAGATACTGAAATTTCTAAACTTGATAAGAATAAAAAAATACCATTAATCACTACGATCAATGCTAATTCATCTGAGTTTATTCATTATTTAGAATTACAAGGTAATGTACAAACAAAGAAAAATGTTTTAGTATACCCAGAAGTACCAGGGCAATTAGTTAGTGTTTTTGTAAAAGAAGGACAAAAAGTAGCTAAAGGACAGTCATTAGCAAGAATAGATGATGCTGGTATGTCTAATCAATTAGCACAGTTAGAAGCAAACGCAGCTTTAGCCAAAACTACTTATGAGCGTCAAAAACGTTTATGGGAGCAAAGAATTGGTTCAGAAATTCAATTTTTACAAGCTAAAACAAATTTTGAAGCACAAACTAATGCGGTAACTAATTTACGTAAGAATATTGCAAAGTATACTATAAGAGCACCTTTTGCTGGAATTGTAGATGATGTAATTAAAGAACAAGGAACTGTTGTATCTCCTGGTCCTGGAGCTGAGGTTTTCAGAATTGTAAACTTAGGAAATATGTATATAGAAACAGATGTTCCAGAAAGTTATATCAGTTCAGTTAAAAAAGGAAAAGCAGTAGAAGTTGAGTTTCCAATTTTAGGAAAAAAGTTAGACTCAGAAGTTCGTCAAGCAGGAAATTTTATCAATCCAGCAAACAGAACTTTTAAAGTTGAAATTGGTGTGCCAAATAAAGATAGAAGTATCAAACCAAACTTAACTGCAAAACTTAAAATTAACGATTATACCAATCCAAATGCAATCTTAATTCCTCAGAGTATTATTTCAGAAAACTCAAAAGGTGAGCAATATGTTTACGTAGTAAATACAAAAGACGGAAAATCTACAGCGCAACAAGTTATTATCAAAACAGGAAAAACTCAAGGAGATGTTATTGAGGTGCTTGATGGAATTAAAAGCGGAATGAAGATCATTAATGAAGGAGCAAGAAGTGTGAAGGACAGTCAGGAAGTTAAAATATTACAACTAGCCAAAAAATAAAAAATATTCTGATGACAGAACAACAAAAAAAAGTAGATAAAGAGTTTGGTTTATCTTCTTGGGCAATAAACAATAAAACTACTATTTATGTATTAATGGTAATTATATTGTTCTCAGGTATCTCTGCATTTATTAATATGCCAAGAGAAAATTTCCCAGAGATTAAAGAAACCAAAATTTATGTAAGCTCTGTTTTTCCAGGAAATACAGCAGAAGACATAGAGAAATTAATTACCGATCCTTTAGAAGAGAAGTTAAAAACAGTAAGTAATGTTACTAAAATCAACTCTACTTCTCAAGAGAATGTATCGATGATTACCATTGAATTTAATGAGCAAATCACCGTTGAAGAAGCGAAGCAAAAAGTTAAAGACGAAATCGATGAAGAGGTTTCAGGTGAAGACTGGCCAACGTTTAACGGAGCAAAAGTTGAACCTAACGTTTTCGAATTAAACATTGCTGAAGAAACACCGATTTTAAATATTAATATTTCAGGGGATTTTACTGTAGAACAATTAAAAGAGTATGCAGAATATCTTCAAGATGAAATAGAAGATTTAAAGGAAATTAAAAAGGCAGATATTCGTGGAGCTGAAGAGAAAGAAGTTGAAGTTGCTGTAGATATCTATAAAATGATGGCAGCTCAAGTTAGTTTCAATGATGTACTTCAATCTATCGGAAATGGAAATGCTACAATTTCTGCTGGTAATATTATTTCTAGTGGTCAAAGAAGAACGATTCGTGTTCTTGGTGAAATAGAACAACCTTCAGAGTTAGATAATTTTGTAGTGAAATCTGAAAGAGGTAGTGCAATTTATTTAAAAGATATTGCAACAGTTTCTTTTAAAGATAAAGACAAAACAACTTATGCTCGTGAGAACGCAGAATCTGTAGTAATGCTAGATGTTAAAAAGCGTTCTGGAGAAAATATGGTTGAGGCTACTGATAAAATTAGAGAGATTGTAAAAGTAGCTCAAGAAACTAAAGTGTTACCAGAAACACTTAAAGTAACCTTAGCAAACGATCAATCTTCTAAAACAGTTGGTCAGGTAGATGATTTAGTAAATAATATCATTTTTGGAGTTATTCTAGTAGTAACTGTACTAATGTTCTTCTTAGGATTGAAAAATGCATTATTCGTAGGATTTGCAATTCCAATGTCAATGTTTATGTCGTTAATGATTCTAAACATGATGGGATACACCATGAATACCATGATTCTTTTCGGGTTAATTATGGGATTAGGAATGTTAGTAGATAACGGAATTGTAGTTGTTGAAAATGTGTACCGTTTGATGGATGAAGAAGGAATGTCGAGATTAGAAGCGGCTCGAAAAGGTATTGGTGAAATTGCTTTTCCAATTATTATTTCTACAGCAACAACAGTTGCAGCATTTATTCCTTTAGGAATGTGGCCAGGGGTAATGGGACAATTCATGATTTATTTCCCAATTACATTATCTGTAGTATTAGGTTCTTCTTTATTTGTAGCGATATTCTTTAATTCAGTACTGGTCTCTCAATTTATGAGTACAGAAGATAAAAATATGCCATTAAACAAGATTATACGTTTAACAATAATCTTAGGAGTTTTAGGATTACTTTTTGTATTCTTTGGTGGAGCTATTAGACCATTAGGAACATTATTGATTTTTGCTGCTGCAAATTTCTGGATTTACAGGTTCATTATGCGTCCCGCAGCTAACGGATTTCAATCTCGTGTTTTACCAAGATGGGAGCGTTTTTATGAAAGAATGATTAGTGGTGTGTTAAAAGGTTGGAAACCACAAGTAATTACAATTATAACATTTGTAATGCTTATTGTAGCATTTATGGGATTCGGAAATTCTGTTCAGAAAAAAAGAACAAAAGTAGAATTCTTTCCAGATAATACACCAAATCAAGTTATTGTATATGTTGAATATCCGCAAGGAACGGATATTGAAAAAACAAATGCAATAATGAAGGATATTGAACAACGAGTAACTAATGTGATTAATTCTTCTAAATATTTAGATGGAGAATATAACTTTTTAGTTGAGAGTTCTATTACTCAGGTTGGTGCAGGATCAGGAAATCCGCAAACAGATGGAGGTTCAACAGCAGAAATGCCACACAGAGGAAAGGTTGTAGCTTCTATGCGAGAGTATAAATATAGAAAAGGTGCAGACAGTAAATTACTTAAAAAGGCAATTACTGACGAATTACAAGGAGTATATCCAGGGTTATCAATTTCTGTTGAGAAAGATCCAGTTGGTCCACCTGCTGGTTATCCGATTAATATTGAATTAGAAGGTAAAGATTACGCTGAACTGATTAATGTTGCTGAAAAAATGCGTGATTTTATCAATACAAAATCTATTCCTGGAATTGCAGAGCTTAAGATTGATGTAAATAAATCTAAACCAACAATGTTAGTTGATGTTGATAGAAAGAAGGCTGGAGAATTAGGTGTTAGTGCAGCTCAAGTAGGAACACAATTACGTAATTCTATCTTCGGAGCAAAAGCAGGTGTTTACAAAGAAGATGGTGAAGATTATGATATTTATGTAAGATTTAATGAAGAGAATAGATACAATACAAGTGCTATTTTTAATCAGAATATCACATTCAGAGATCCTTCAAACGGGCAGGTGAAATCTATTCCGATTTCTGCTTTAGCAACACAGAAAAATACTTCAGGTTTTAGTGCTATAAAACACAAACAAGGAAAAAGAGTAGTAACAGTATATTCGGCATTAGCACCAGGTTATACAGATGCAGGAGCAATTGTGTCTAAGATTCAAAATGAAATGAAAACCTTTACAGATTTACCGGCTACAATTAAAGTAGATTATACAGGACAAATCGAAGAGCAAAATAAACAAATGGCTTTCTTAATGGGGGCGTTCTTCTCAGGTTTAGGTTTAATTTTCTTAATCTTAATTTATCAGTTCAATTCTGTGTCTAAGCCAGCAATTATTATGCTAGCTATATTCTTAAGTTTAATAGGAGTATTCGGGGGAATTGTAATTTCTGGTTCATCATTTGTTATTATGATGACAATGATGGGAATTATTTCACTCGCCGGAATTGTGGTAAATAACGGTGTGGTACTGCTCGATTATACACAGTTATTAATAGATCGAAGAAAAGTTGAATTAGGTTTAGATGATGACGAGTTTGTTTCTGTAAGCGATTTAAAAGAAAGTATTATAAAAGGAGGAAAAGCAAGATTACGTCCGGTATTATTAACGGCAATTACAACAATTTTAGGTCTTATTCCTTTAGCTACAGGTTTAAATATTAATTTCTACACATTAGTGTCTGAGTTAAATCCACATATTTATGTTGGAGGAGATAACGTAATTTTCTGGGGACCATTAGCTTGGACAGTTATTTACGGTTTAATTGTAGCTACCTTCTTAACATTAATTGTTGTTCCAATATTATTTTACTTAATCACAAAGTTTAAAATGTGGATCAAGAACAGAAATAGTATCACAGAAAAATCATTTGATGAAATTGCTGAGATTGGAAATTAAGAAATAATTTATGTTTGTATTAAAAGAGTTAGTAGTTGTATGTTACTAACTCTTTTTGTTTTTTTGGGGTATGAATAAAAAGAGTGTGCTAACGGTAGATGAGGTAAAAAGAAAACTTGAAAGATTTTGTGTGTATCAAGACAGATGTCATAAAGAAGTGGAAGAGAAATTAAGAGGTTTTCATTTAATACCTGAAGCTAGAGAGCTTATTTTACTACATCTTTTAGAACATAATTTTTTAAATGAAGAACGTTTTGCTAGAAGTTTTGCTAGAGGAAAATTTAGAATTAAAAACTGGGGAAAGGTTCGTATTACAAGAGAATTGAAATTAAGAGATATTTCAGTCTATAATATTAAGCAAGCACTTTCAGAAATAGATGAAGAAGAATACTTCTCGAAACTAAATAGTTTAGCTGAAAGAAAAATTTCTTCTATTAATGAGTCTAATTCTTTTAAGAAAAGAAAAAAAATTTTTGATTATTTGAATTACCGTGGATATGAAATCAGTTTAATTAATGAAGTGTTGAATGAGTTAATGTCTTAAATATTTTACTTCTTTTTCCTTTTTTAAAGGAATAACTTTATCAATAATTTCATTAGGAACAGTTACAGAAAGTACGTAATGTTTTATAACTAATTTTCCGTTAACCTGTTTAAGTACTCCAGAACCACGACAAACACCCATCCAAGTGTCTAAAATTTCATCAAACCAAATGAAATTAGTGTCGTTTTCAGTATAAATATTACGTTGAATCTTTTTAAATGACCAAGCTTTACCTTTATCAAAAAAAGGTTTACTGAAATCTTGAAATTGTTTTTTAGACCAGACCTCACTAGCATCAGTGCCAACGAAAACGGAGATATTATCCATTGCATTAAAATAATTATCAAAGTTTGCTTCAGAAGCAGCCTTATGCCAATTGTCTAAAAAAGTATTGATTGTTTCTTTGCTGAAAGAACTTGTGTTTTGTTGTTTTACAGAGTTGCAACTAATAAATATGTTGCATAAAAAAACTATAAATAAGTGTAGAGGTTTCATTTTTTCTTTTCTTTTAATTCAACTTCAGGTTTAAAAAAATCATCTAAATTAATTTCCTCATCAAATTCTTTTTTACTGTAAATCGTATTTACTTTAGCATTATAACTACTGTAAATAAGTAAAATTTTATCAACTTGATTATTAATTTCTTTAGCTTTAATTGAAGGAATTAAAGTCATGTCATTTAAACGCAAAATTTCATTTTCTAAAACATTGGTTCTAGCTTTTAAAGCATTTGTTTTAAGTGTTTCAATTTTTAAACTGTCGTTTAAACTTTTTACTAATCCTTTTAATTCGTTAGCCATTTGTAAGGCTTGATTAGGAGATACAGAAGAAAATCTACCTAAAAACTCATCAAGTTCGTTGTATTCAGTCCAATCCTGAATTTTTGTTTTAGCTAATTCAGAAAGATTGGTTACTTTTTTGTGCTTAACAACAGTACTCATATCAGAAGTAACTATTTTTTCGACAGTGTTTTTTTTCTTTGGGGTACAATTGAAAAAAAACACACTAATTAAAAGAATTAAAAGACTAGAATACTTAAGCATTACTCATGTAAATTTTGCCCAAAAATACATTTTTTAAATTCGTTTTTTCTAAAACTAAACTTAAAGCTTAATTATCAGTTTTTTAAAAGATTGAAATTATCGATAGTTAAAAAATAACATTTAAATATTACGAATATTTAAATTCATTAACTTTGTAGAGCGTTAAAAATAGATTTTTGTAAATGAGTGATACTATTTTAATTCTAGGAGCATGTGGTCAAATAGGTACAGAACTTACTCAAAGACTACGAGAGATTTATGGAAGTGAACATGTAATAGCTTCAGATATTAGAGAAGGAGATGCCGACTTTTTAAATTCTGGTCCATTTGAAATTATTAATGCAATGGATAAGGATAGAATATTAGAAGTGATTAAAAAGTATAAGGTGAATCAAGTGTATTTAATGGCAGCTATGCTATCTGCTACTGCAGAGAAGATTCCTTTGAAAGCTTGGGATTTAAATATGCAATCACTTTTACATGTGTTAGAAATAGCGAAAGAAAAGCATATTCAAAAAGTATACTGGCCAAGTTCTATAGCAGTCTTCGGAAGTACTTCACCTAAAGTAAATACACCACAACAAACAGTAATGGAACCATCAACTGTTTATGGAATTAGCAAGGTTTCAGGTGAGCATTGGTGTAATTATTATCATAATAAATTTGGTGTAGACGTAAGAAGTTTACGATATCCAGGGATTATTAGTTGGAAAACAAAACCAGGAGGAGGAACAACAGATTACGCTGTCGATATTTATTTTAAGGCAAAAGAGGAAGGTAAATACGAATGTTTTTTAAGTGAAGAAACAAAACTTCCTATGATGTACATGGAGGATGCGATTAATGCTACAATTCAAATTATGCAGGCTCCAGCGGAAAATATTAAAACTAGAACTTCTTATAATTTAGCTGCAATGAGTTTTACTCCAAAAGAAGTTACTGAAGAAATTCAAAAACATATTCCAGAGTTTGAAATATCATACAAGCCAGATTTCAGACAAGAAATTGCTGATAGTTGGCCGCAAATTATAGATGATAGCGCAGCAAGAGAAGATTGGAATTGGAAGCATTCGTTTGATTTAGAACTGATGACTAAAGATATGTTAACAAATATTCAATCGAAAAATAATGAACTTTTAAAAGCTTTGTAAGTTTATAAAAATATACTCGTCATAATCATTGTAAAATGGTTAACATATGAAAGAAGTTATAGAAAAGAGCCTTGAAAGCGCATTAACATATTCAGAATACAGAACTTTAGTATCAGATTTATTAGAAGAAAATAAATCTACAGGAGTAAATCAATCAGAAGCATTATACAATTATAGCTTTCTTAACGATAGACGTATGAAGCGTCTTGATAAAACATCAAAGTTAACAGAAGATACTTTAACAAAGATTAAAAATGTTGAAGAACCTCAAACTTGGATTGTTTTAACTGAAGGTTGGTGTGGAGATGCAGCTCATAACATTCCTGTATTAAATAAAATGGCGGAAGAAAATCCTAATATTGATCTTCAACTGGTTTTAAGAGATGAAAATCTAGATTTAATGGATAATTTTCTTACAAATGGAGGCAGATCTATTCCGAAATTAATCGCTGTAAATAAAGAGAATGATGTGCTGTTTACTTGGGGTCCAAGACCATCTGTAGCAACAAAAATGATTGCAGATTATAAAGAAGAACATGGTGTTGTAGATGCAGATGTGAAAAAAGATTTACAAGTTTGGTATAACAAGAATAAAGGAACAAACGTACAAGAAGATATTTTGTCTTTATTAGAAAACTAAAGATTTAAATAATTTAGTAGTTTATATTTAAGCCTCATGATGTTTCTCATGAGGCTTTATTTATATTTGCAACTTATGATTGTACCGTTTGAAACTTTATCTGAAGAAGCAAAAGTTTGGATTTATCCATCAAGTAGAAAATTTTATGCTCAAGAATTAGAGCCCTTACAAGAGAAAATCGAAAGTTTTTTAAATGATTGGTTAAATACTGCTGAAGCAAAATTATCATACTGTATAAAATATGATAGGTTTATTGTGTTTTCATCTGAGGAAGGTGTGGTTGTTAATAATCAAAATTTAGATCAACAAGTCGGTTTTATATTAAAGTTACAAGAAGAGTACGAAATAGAATTACTAGATAAAATGAACGTAAGTTTCAAACAAGGAGAATTCGTTCAATATAAAGAAGTAAAAGAATTTAAAAAGTTGCTCAAAAATAAATCGGTTAACAGCAAAACTATAGTTTTCGATAATTTGGTTCAAACCAAGTATGATTTTGAAAACTTTTGGGAAGTACCAATTACAGAAAGTTGGTATAATCGTTTCTTGTAAAAAAGATTGTAAATTTTACGTTTTTTTTACGTAACTATTTTAAAATGGGGAGTATTTATTTAATTAATATTCTACTTTTGTAGCAAAATTAATTATATGAAAAAACTAATACTCTCAATTTCAATTTTCCTTACCTCCTTATTAAATCTTAAAGCCCAAGACGTACCTTTCACGCAAAGGTTATCATCAGGCGGAATCACAGTTAAAGGAGATGTGACCTTTGTATCTAATAATATACTGAATAGAGAAGATAGTTCATTTTCGCCAAACGATCCTTTTAATGGAAATGGTAGTAATGGACAACTCAATATTCAATATATAGATGTAGATGATGATCCTACAACGTTCTCTTCTTCGAGTTCGATTTTAAATGTACCAACTTGTTCTAGAGTTGTTTATGCTGGTTTGTACTGGTCTGCGGTATTTCCCTATGAAACTTGGGAAGCTGAACAATCAAGACCTGGCGATTACAGAAATATCAAATTTAAATTACCTGGTCAAGATTATCAAGACATTACAAGTGATGAAGTAATATACGATAATGGAATAGCTACACAACGTCCATATGTTTGTTATAAAGATATGACTGCGGAAGTAAGTAGTTTATCTAATCCGAACGGAGATTATTTTGCAGCAAACATAAGAGGAACAGTAGGTTTTGATGCTTTTAACGGTTTAGGAGGAGCTGCAGGATGGGTTTTAGTTGTGATTTATGAAAATGAAACAGAAACAACAAAAAATATTTCCTTATTTGATGGTTTTGCTACTATTGATGGAACTAATAATGCAGATGTTATATTTTCAGGAATCAGAACAACACCAGCAGGTCCAGTTAGAGTAAAAACTTTGGTAGCAACACTAGAGGGAGATCAATCTTTTATCGGTGATCGTTATCAAATTAAAGGTAGTAATGGATTTTATACTGATCTCACTAATCAGACTAATCCTCAAGATAACTTTTTTAATAGTTCTATTACTCAAAATGGTGATTATGTAATTGATAGAAATCCATCGAGTGAAAACACATTAGGTTTCGATGTAGATTTATTTGAAATTAATAATCCAGGAAATGCTATTATAGCAAACAATCAAACTTCTATAGAAGCAAGATTTACTACTAACGGAGATGTATATTGGCCATTTTTAAACGCGATCGCAGTAGAGGTGTCAGAACCAGATCTTAGAGTTGTAAGTACTGTAGATGATGGAGCAGGAAATGATTTATCTGGTTCAGTATTAAGTTTAGGTGCTGATTTTTGGTATAATCTTCAATTTCAAAATATAGGAAATGATGACGCAACAAATACAACAATAAGTAAGCGTCTTCCGAAAAATGTAAATTTAATTCCTGCAGATATCATTGTACCAGCCGGAGTAACTTTTACATATGAACAACCTTCAATTTCCAATGGTTTTAGAGGGGAGTTAATTTTTACAGTGAACGATAGTTTAGTTGAAGAGGGTAGTGCTTTACAAAATATCCGTTTTCATGCAGAATTAACTAACGATTGTAGTGGATTTACAGCATCTTGTTCAAATATAATAGAGAGTCAATCATTCTCAAGTTATTCAGGAGTTAATAGCGTAATTCAAATATCAAACGATCCTAGTTTTTCTGGTATCGATGCTTGTAATAAAGGAATTGTTGGAGCTACAAGTTTTTTAGTTGAACTTTCAAACTGTACAGATATTACTAAAGAGGTTACATTATGTGCTTCTTCAGTAACTTTAACTGCTGCGTCAGGATTTGTTACATACCAATGGGAAGATAATAGTGGAACCGTGATAGGAACTTCACAGTCGATTACAGTAAATACATTCGGTACTTACAAAGTTACTAAAGGTAGTGGTACTGGTGCACCGTCTGCTTGTTTGCCATTTTCAGAAACATTTAATGTTGTAAGTGGAACAGGATTGGCTAATAATCCTATTTTAAACTCAATAGATAACGTTTTAACATGTTCTATAGATGGAAGTGAGTTATCTGAAGTTTATTTATGTGGAAGTTCAGATTCAAGAAATATTACAGCAAATGTTCCAGCAACTTATACTGTACAATGGCAAGAATTAATTAATTCTACAACAAATAATACTAATTGCCCTGATACTACAGGAACATGGGAGAATGTGTCTACTAGTTCAACAAATGAATCGAGAGTTTTTTCAGAAGCAGGTCAATACAGATTGCTTACAGCAAGCGCTCAGGGTTGCCAACAATATTTTTACTTTAATGTATACAAGAATACTATAAACCCAGCTATTGCTGTTGAAGATGTTTCTTGTAATAACGGACTTGTGTCTATAAATAATATTTCTGATAATTATGTATTTGCACTATCGCCTAGTGGTATTGTGCCTTCTGCAAGTGATTATCAAGTTTCAAATATTTTTGACGTATCTGCTGCAGGTTATTATGAAGTTTACATAAAAAGTAATGATAATTCGTGTGTTTTTACATATGATGTAACGGTAGGTCAAGCTGATCTAGTGTTATTTTCTGCTTCCACTACAGATCCGTCATGCACAGAAACTGATGGAAGTATATCTATAAACGTTTCAAGCGGAGAGGCTCCATTTACATATACAATTATTAATACACTAGGTAATAACGGAGGAGTTAATGAAGCTGTAAGTAATGATTATTCGTATGTGTTTACTGGTTTAAGTGGAGGGAATTACGAAGTTCAAGTTACAGATAATAATGGATGTACATCTTTGTTATCGTTAGTAGTATCAGAATTATCTCCTATTATAGTACCTCCTTTAACAGTAACTCAGTTTGGTTGTAGTTCAGGAAATGTAACTAATAATGCAAACATTGCATTAGATGCTAGTTTAATAGTTGGAGGTACTGGATCTTATGCTTCATTAGAATTATTTAATGATAATGGAACACCGTCAGATTCAAGTGATGATACAAAAGTTAACGGAACTAATGCGGGGAGTATTTACACGTTTGATATTTTAGATGTTAATGGAGGTGATTTTTATGCTAAAGTTATAGATAGTAATAATTGTCAAGCTTTATCAGCTCCTGCAACAGTTAATGCTTTTGATGAATTACTTAATGTAACGGTTACCCAAGTTGATCCAGTTGGTTGTGTAACTACAGATGAGTTAATAAGTATATCGTATACTTCAAGTTTAGGAGCTTCAAATGCAGTAATACAAATAATTAATAGTGCAGGTACTGTAGTAGATACAATTTCTGATGTTCAAAGTAATACAGATGTCAATAGTAATATACGTTTAATACCTGGTACATACATTGTTAAAGTAATAAATCCAGTTACAGGGTGTGAATTAAATCAAACTCATGAGGTTTTAAATGTAGAAACTTATACTTTAAGTATAGTAAACTCTACACCAGTTGCTTGTTTCGGAGATAGCAATGGTTCTTTAATTTTAACAATTGAAGATACAGGACTAACCCCGTACACAGGAACTTATAATTATGAAGTTTTTGATGCAGGAGGAAATCCAGTAGGTATTTCTACAGTTGCAAGTAGCAATCCTTTAGTTATAAATGGCCTTTCTTCTGGAAGTTTTAGAGTGCAAGTTACATTTAATGAGTTTCCGTTTTGTACGTTAACTTCAGCAGATGTTAATGTTTTCGGACCAGCAGCTCCGTTAAGCGTTTCTGCTCATGTTAATGGAGATATAATAACAGTAAATGAAACAGGAGGTAATCCTCCTTATGAATACAGTTTAAACAATACAGGTTTTACAACGAGTAATGTTTTTGATGGTGTTAGTCCAGGAGATTATACTATAGAAGTTAGAGATATAAATGGATGTGCGGCTACTACGTTTATAACAGTAACTGGTACAAATAATGATATCATATTAGCAGATGATGTAGCAACTACTTTATCTAGTACTCCTATAGATATTGATATTTTCTCAAATGATACAAACATTCCAACAGAAGGATTTTTAAATATTACAACTCCGTCTAATGGTGTAGTTCAAATAAATGATTCAGCTACACCAAATGATCCTAGTGACGATATTGTTACTTACACTTCAGATCCAGATTTCGTAGGAACAGATAGTTTTACTTACTCAATATGTGATATTTCTGGAAATTCTTGTGATACAGCAACAGTGTTTATCACTGTCGATCCTCAAGTGACTCCAATGGAGATAACGTTAATAAGTTCTGATGTAACTTGTAATGGAGACAATAATGGAGTAATTCAAGCAACAGTATCAGGAGGAGTACCTCCATATACATATGTATTATTAGATTTTTCTTCTTCAGTAATTGCAGATAGTTCTAATGGTATATTCACAAATGTTGCAGTTGGAGATTACACTGTAGAAGTTACAGATAGTATTGGAAACACTTCAAGATCTATCAATGTAGTTATTTTAGAACCTGAATTGTTAGAAACTACTTTGGCTATAGAAAATGTAAGTTGTAACGGTTCTGATGATGGAAGTATTACTGTGAACTCAACAGGTGGTACAGGTGGTTATGTTTATGAAATCAGTTCTCAACCAGGAAGATTTCAAAGTGAAAATACATTTACAGGTTTAAGACCTGGTTCTTATTCGATCACAGTCTCAGATGATTCTGGTTGTGTTAATGTTATTCCTGTTAATATTGAAGAGCCAGAAACTTTATTTATCAGTTCTGTTGATATTAGAGCTACAGGAAGATTCCCAAGTGGAAGAATTAAAATAGGAGCAGATGGAGGTTCTCCAAGATATACCTATAGTGTTAATGGAGGTCAATTTAAAAGATCAAATAGATTTTTAGATTTAGAAGATGGTTCTTATACAATTCTAGTAAAAGATGCTAACGGTTGTATCTCTAATCCACTAACAGTTCGTATTGATAAAATTGAAATCAATAATACAGTTAATCAAATTTTAGAGATTTTAGAAGCATTATATAAAAATGCAATTTCTTACCAATGGATTGATGTAGATAATGATGTTAGAATTCCAGGAGCGAATCAAGCAACTTATAAACCAACGAAATCAGGTAGATATCAAGTAGAAATGGTAATAAGTGAAACTTCTACTAGAATGGAAAATAATACAGTGATTAGAAAAGAAAATAGTCAAGTAGTATTATCACCAGTTATTGAATATAAATCAGAAGTTTTAAATGTTGAAGATCTTGAAGAGAAGATTTTAAAAGTATATCCTAATCCTGCTTCAGAACGTTTAATCTTACCAGTTGATTTAATCAATAAGAAATATAAAATCTATTCGATTATTGGAACGGAAATAAGGTCTGCTAAAATTTCTTCTGAAGAAATTCAGGTGAATGAATTAGCTAGAGGTGTTTATCTATTAAAAGTTGATGGATATAAACCATTACGTTTCGTAAAGAAATAAGATAGTTCTCAGTACAAAAAAATGCGTTTAGTTCTCTAAACGCATTTTTTTTATTCTTTAAAAGAAAGAAAACCCAATTCCTAAAGATATACTATCTAAGTTTCCATTTTTAAATTCTGCAATTTTCTTCCTATGGAAATCTATTCGAATTAAACCATTCCAACGACTAGAACTAAAACTCATTAGTCCTAATCCAACTTTATAATAATTTCCGCTGCTGAAACTTTCAGAAGGTCTCCACATTCTACCAAAACTAGCGTCTACGAAGTAGGCAGAGCTACTTTTAGCAATAAAGTTATATCGTAGTGTCCCAAAATAGGGAATAGAGTTAATAGCGTATTTAAAATGATGATCGTATCCCATACTAACACTTCCAGACCAACGTTGGTCGAATTGATAACCAACTTCTGCTCTAAGTAAAATAGATTTTGGTGTGATAAATGGTCCATTGTCATCTTCTCCTAATCTAAATTGTTGATTAATTCCGAATGTGGTTCCAATGTTTCCAATAAAAAAAGGTTTCTTTTCTTTAATCTGTGCTTCACTTACTAAGTAAATGCTTAAAAATAAGAGACTAAGTAATAGTTTTTGCATAATAGTTTTTAGTTTCCATCTATTTATCAATAACTATTCCATGAAATGATCTTGTAACGAAAAATAAAATTCACGTCATATAATTAAAAAAGTTATGTTAGGTTCATTTGGTAGTCCACAAGCGCTATTAGATAGTAATAAGAATTTATTACGGAAAAAAAGCTTGTTTAAAGACAGAGAAAAAAGATTAAAATCTGAAGAAGGAGAATTAGAATTTGTAAAATTATCTGATGAGGAATTGGAGCTGTTAAAAAAAGAAATAACTAAACAATCCTGGAAAGAAAAAGTTTTAGGAATAATTGCTGTCCTTTTTGTAATTACCTTTGTAAGCTTTACAGCAAATTATTTAATTCTAGAAAACAAAAATTATAAAGAATATATTTCATCTAAGAATTATCAGCATAAATTAAATGAGTTTAATGAATACATGAAAAAGGGTGATGAATTCTATTATCAAGAGCATTATAAAAATGCCTTGTTCTTTTATAAAAAGAGTTCAATCTTGTTTCCTGAGAATAGTTTAGTAAAAACTAAAATGAATAACTGTTATCGTTTACGATGTGAAAATGAGAATATAGATTGTAATAAACTAGTTCGCTAAACTTTCAATAAATCCGTCTATATTTTGTGCATTCTCTACAGAAAAATCACCAATTTTAGTACGACGCAAAACAGATAAATGAGCACCTGAGTTTAAAGCAATACCAAAATCGTGAGCTAAAGATCTAATATAAGTTCCTTTACTGCAAACGACTCTAAAGTCGATGTTTAAACCATCGATTTTAGTAATTTCAAATTCAGTAATTTCTACTTCTCTAGATTTAATTTCAGTTGTTTTTCCTTGTCTGGCTAACTCATATAAACGCTTTCCGTCTTTTTTAATTGCTGAAAAAATAGGTGGTTTTTGCTGAATCTTCCCTAAAAATTGTTCAGTTGTTT
Source organism: uncultured Tenacibaculum sp. (assembly GCF_947502995.1). Lineage (GTDB taxonomy): Bacteria > Bacteroidota > Bacteroidia > Flavobacteriales > Flavobacteriaceae > Polaribacter. Next base: position 43,241 of record NZ_CANNBW010000013.1, read on the forward strand.
TATGAATTAAATCAGATGTAATATGTTCAGTAGGAAAAGTTTTATCAATTTCAGTTTCTAAGTCGTAACTAGGTGTAGTTGCTCCTAAAACGAAGGTTCCTGTGTATTCTTTTATCTGACCTTGATATGTTTCAATACTTTTAGTTTGTTTACCAGTACATATAATTAATAAGCCAGTAGCTAAAGGATCAAGTGTTCCTGCATGCCCAACTTTAATTTTCTTGATATCAAAACGTTTTCTAATGTGCCAACGAAGTTTGTTAACCACTTGAAAAGACGTCCATTCTAAAGGTTTATCAATAAGTAAAACCTTTCCTTCTTTAAAATCCTCTAAAGTATTCATGTGATTATTTTAATAAAGCGTATCCAATAGCAATTACACCTACAATTGCACAGTAAATAGAAAAGTAAGAAAGTTTACTTTTTTTCACTAAAGCAATCATCCATTGACAAGCTAGCAATCCGGTAACAAAAGCAGCAACAAAACCAGCAGAAATCGGAACAATTTCAGAAGATTGAAAATTAATATCTCCTCCTAAAATATCTTTCGCAATTTTACCAAAAATTAAAGGTACAACCATTAAAAATGAAAAACGCGCGGCTTTTGTTCTATCTATTCCTAATAATACAGATGTCGAAATTGTTGCTCCAGATCTAGAAATTCCAGGTAACATTGCTATTGCTTGAGAAATACCAATAACTAGAGAGTTAGAAAAAGACACGTTTTTTTCTGTATTTTTTGCTTTATCTGCCAACAATAAAAGTAAAGCAGTTACTAAAAGCATAAAACCAATTAGTAGTATGTTTTTGCTGAAAAAGGTTTCTAATTGTTCTTCAAACAACAATCCAATAATTACTGCAGGAATCATTGAGATTACAATTTTTGCTGAAAATTGAGACTCTTCATTCCATTTAAATTGAAATAAACCTTTAAAAATTTGGGCAACTTCTTTTCTAAAAATTACCAACGTACTTAAAGCAGTTGCAAAATGCAAAACAACAGTAAAAGTTAAGCTTTCTTTTGGTACAGAATTATCACCTAAAATGGCTTTTACCAATTCTAAATGTCCACTCGATGAAACAGGTAAAAACTCAGTTAATCCTTGAATAATTCCAAGGATAATCGCTTCTAAAATATCCATAGTTATTTTTTAGGGTTGGCTAAAATAGCATATATTTCAATACCTAAACCAATAATAACTAAAGTAGGAGCTAAACGTATTCTTCTCCAACTGTATAATTCTTCGTTAAATACATTAGGATCATCACTTCCGCCACCTGCCATTAAAATAAATCCTAAGGCAATAACAGCTAAACCAATTAGCATGATTTTATAATTTCGTTTACCGAATAAAAATTCTGGTTGTTCTGAATTTTTATTTTTTTCCATAGTTTAATAATATAAATCGTTGGTTTGTAAGTTTAAGAATCGTTGTGTTGCAAAATACGTGCTAATCCACGAAATAATAAATGCAGCAGTTAAAATTCCAACTGCTAAATAAATTAATGAAATATAGTCTTTTACCAATTCTAAAGTTGGTATGTTTTTATCAATATAATAAATCATAACACCTAAAGCTAACAATGCTAAAAATGCACCAATAAAACCTAAGCGTATACTTTGCCAAATAAAAGGCTTTCTAATAAATCGTTTTGTGGCACCTACCATTTGCATGGTTTTAATATTAAAACGCTTTGCGTAAATAGATAAACGAATAGAACTGTTAATTAAAATCACAGAAACCACTGCGAAAAATCCACTTAAAACTAAAAGCCAGAAACTTATTTTTTTTATGTTCTTAGTCAGTTGCTCTACCAATGGTTTATCATAAGATATATCTGCAATGAAAGTGTTTTTTTCAAATTCTTTTCTAAGTTCTTCCATTTTCTCAGGAGTAACAAAATCTGCTTTTAAATACAAATCAATTCCATTTTTAAGTGGATTCGTTCCCAAGAAATCAAGAAAGTCTTCTCCTAAATCTTTGCTATAAGTTTGTGCAGCTTCTTCTTTAGATATGTAAAAAAGTTCTCTTGTAAAAGGTTTTTCAGTTAACGATTTTCGAAAAGATTCTATCTGATCTTTAGTTACGTCATCTTTTAAGAATAAAGACATTACTACTTCTTGCTTAAAGTGATTAGCAACTTTAGTAGATTTTAATAAAACTAAACCTAAAATTCCTATCATAAATAACACAATAGCAATACTAATGATTACTGAAGCGTATGAAGATCGCAAGCGTCTTTTTTGAAAAGAATCGAAAGAATTCGTCATTAATGTGCACTATTTAATTCGCAAGTTACAAATAATTGATATAAACTGATAAAGTTTATATGATGAAGGTTGTTTTTTAGGAATTAATTATAAAAAAAAACAGGAGCGAAGAAGTAGTTTCGCTCCTGTTTGGAAGGATGTTGAAAAAGTATGAAGTATGTTTATTGTTTTATAAAGTTTACTGTAATGCAGTCTGAAAACTTACCACATTTTGGAGATTCAGCTTCGTAACAAACTTCTACAGTACCAGATTGCTGAATGTGATCTTCAATTAATACAAATCTTGGACTTCTAGGTGTTACTTCTGTACCATTAATTGTCCATTTTACTGAACCGTTTACAATATCAGTAATTCCTAAAGTGTTTACACCTACAAATTGTTTATTACGTACTGTAAATTCAAATGCGCCTTGAAATAAAGAACAGTCTATTGGCGTTGGTGGGCCAGGTGTTTCTTCTTCAGAGTTATTTCCATCTTGTCCGTTACCATTGTCTCCATTATTTCCATTGTTGTCATTATCTGAATCTTCATCAGTATTACCATTATTATCAGAATCTGAACCGTTGTTAGTATCTCCATCTGTAGAATTATCTCCATCTTGATCTGTGTTATCGCCATTATTATCAGAATCTCCATCTAAAGCTCCTTCAGCCTCATCGGTAATTTCTGTTAGGGGATTTTGCTCATCTACTAAGTTTTCATTTTGTTGACAAGAAGTAAGAACCAAAGTGAATACAATTAAAAGCTTTAAAAATTTCATTATGTAAATAGTTTTATGTTTTTAACAGTACTAATACAACTGAATAAAAAAACACCCTACACTTTTTTTAAAAAAAATGTAGGGTGAGTTTTAATGTTTTTATTTTTAAAGTTTTATAAGCCTGCTATTTTATCTCTTGGCAAAGTTCTATAAGTACTCCGTTAGTAGATTTTGGGTGTAAAAAAGCCACAAGTTTATTATCGGCTCCTTTTTTAGGTGTTTCATTTAATACAATAAATCCTTCGCCTTTTAAGCGAGTAATTTCAGCTTCAATGTCTTCAACAGCAAATGCAATATGATGAATTCCTTCTCCTTTTTTCTCAATAAATTTTGCAATTGGACTATCTGGTTTTGTCGCTTCTAACAGTTCTATTTTGTTAGGTCCAGTTTTAAAAAATGAAGTCTTTACACCTTCACTTTCTACTTCTTCAATTTTATAATGTGCTTCACCAAAAAGAGAAGCAAATAAAGCATTCGATTTTTCGATACTTTTTACTGCAATACCAATGTGTTCGATTTTGTCCATAATCAAATAAAAATTCAAGACAAAATTAAAGAAATAGATTTAAAAATCGTTTAAATCTATTTCTTCAGCCATTACCAATAAAATGTCAGATTTATGTAATAATGATAAAACTTGTAATGTTATACTTCTTAGTTGTTCGTGTGTATTACAAAAGTGCCATATACCTTCTAAAAAATGTGTGAAGTCTGTTTTTTTATCAAGTTTAAAAGCTTTGGTTTGTGCTACTAAATTTAATAATTGTTGTATAAGTTCTCTTGCTTGTTGTGTTTTTTGAGTAAAAATTGCATTCGTTTCCCAAATATCATGTTGTGCTTGTTTTAACAAACGGGCAGTAAAACTATATTGTTCCTTACGTTTCCCTCTTGCACTAGGAACATAAGTAACAAGTTCTGCTCTTATAGCCGCTATTTGTGATACCTGCGGAAGATTATTTTTTTTCAAAATCTCTTCTGTATCAAATAACCAATTTCTAAATTCAGAGATACTAGTACTATTTTTTGATTCTATTAAGTTTGTTAGCTGATGTATTTCTAGTAACTTTTCATTTAGTGCTTTAACGATATTTATTTTTGAAGGACGCATAATTATTCAGGTAAAAGTTTCATATTGGTGCTTCCATCTTCATTAGCTGTAGAATGCCATTCCATTCCGTCTTCACTCAATTTCAATTTAATTTGAATGATGTTTTCTGGTTTTATTTCTCTTAATTCATTGGCTTGTACAATCACTTTTGTTTGATGTTGTATCAATTGTTTTTTCTGAATACGAGGTGTAAGTTCAGTTTTTATCTTTTGAATTAAACTTTCAATTTTAATATTATCGTCGATTCTACTCATGTATAATTCGGCTAAATTTTTCGAAAGTGATTCCATTGCAGCTTCTTTTTGTGTATCATCTGCTTTAATTCGTTTTTCTAAGTTTTCTGTTTCTTTAGCGATAGCACTTCTTAAAATTGTTGAAGTTTTTCTGTCAAACGAAGAAGTTTTAGAAAAATCTTTTAATACAGAATATGTTGCAGAGTTAAACTGAATATTATCGATGGGTTGATAATCTTTTTCTTGTTCACTTTCTAACTCTCCAATGGCAACAGGAATATTTAATTCAATGTCTGGTGTACGAAAACGAGGAATAGAAAACGTTTTTAGTAAATTGTCTTTAGCATAAATCTCGGCAATTCTGGCAGACTCAAGGTCTGCCATCATTCTTGCCTGATTAATTCCTACGACTAAAGAACTTAAGTAGTCTTTTAAATCAATCATTTGTTCTGGTTTTTAGTTTATTCTACTGGTTGAGAAACAATAGCGTCTTCTAAAATTCCTAGAAGTTTTTCCATTCCTTCTGGTATTTCATCTTGACTCACTTTTACTTTTACACCTAAGTGGAAAGTTTTATCAATTTTATGTCCTTGACGCGAATTTCTTTGGTAAGAAATACTGGTGTTTAATTTTACAGTATTCGTGTTTTTATTTACGTTAAACACTCCTGGTCCTAAGGCATAATTTTTATTTGTGTTTTGATTTCCATACGAAAAACCAGTGTTGAATTTAAATTCACTACCAACACGCTTATATTCCATTGAAGTAATTTTCGCATTAAAATCGATATTTCCTTCTTCTACACGAATAAAAGGAATAGGCATCATGGTAATAATAGGAACCTGTAATTGCATTTCTTCGAATTGTGCTGGTACAGCATCTTTATCTTCGGTTGTAATATCGAATTCAGCTCCAGTACCAGATCCGCCAGTAGCCGCAGCACCATTTTCATCGTCAATTCCTGTTAATTCTAAATTTGTGCTAATTTGTGTAATAGCTCCTGTGTTACTTACAGCAGTAACTTCAATAGATAATCCACCAGCAGTTAAAATGTCTCCTACAACATAATTAGTACCAGCAGCGCTAATAGTTACACTATCAAGCTTTCCTTTAATAGCAGGTTGGTATGGCGCTACCATTTTAGGATATTTAAAGCTTACATAAATAGGTTCTCCTGGTTTTATTTCACCAGTAGCTTCATCTTCAGTATCTGGTGTAAAACCAACACTTTTTACAAAATCTACAGTAGATAACGCGGCTTTAGATTGCGCATCAACAATAGCGCTTAAAGGTCCCCCTATCATACCTGCAAAGTCAATACTAGCCAATTCCTGACCAGGATTGTAGTTTGATAAACTCATAATAGTAATTTTATTGATTAAATGCCTACTCTATTTTCGTGGCTTTTCGGCTGTCGCCACTCTTGTATTTCGAAATAGCAACAACAAAATTCAATAAAAACTAAAGTTAAAAGACAAGTACTAGCACTTGAAAAAATAGAGGTAATACCCTGTATTTTTTGGAGTGATTTTCACAAGCGCCATAATAAAACAATGATTGAAATTTCGTTAGGAAATACATTTCATAAGTTTTACCTTTGTTAAAAATTGTTAGTTTAAATTTTCTACATAAAAATTGCATTTTAAAATATAGAAAATTAGCTATTTACTTATTTATTAACCATTATTATAATTTAATTATGAAAACAATTAAAGTTGTTACGCTTGCCATATTGGTAAGTGCGGTTACGTTTGTTGCGTGCCAAAAAGATGAAGACACAGTTACTCCAGAAACACAAGTGGCAGAAGCTGTAAAACCAGCACAAGCTATTTCGTATGAAAAAGCTAGAGTATTACAAAAAGAATATATAGAAACCAGAGCAAATGTGCTAAACAAAGCTTTACAATCTCGTGGTGTAATACAAGGGGAAGACGTACGTGATTACTATTATGACTTAGAAGTTCTAGAACAGTATATTGCATATTTTAAAGCAGAAGCAAAGAAAAAAGGATATGATAATTTGGGTTTACGAATTCACTTAGGAGCATATCCAAATCAAGAACATTATAACGAACCAGGTAATAGTACTATTTTTATAATGCCTACTCATAAGTTAGAAGATAAAAACAAGAGACTATTATTAAATAGTGATGTTTTAAATGCTGAAGGGATAGATGCTTTAAATCTAGCGACAGGAGGTAGGCCACCCGTTGATTTAGAATAAAACTCCATAATATTAATAAATTAAAAACTCCTATTTCGGTAGGAGTTTTTTTTGAACAATAGTTTTTTTCAATTTCTATCTGTTAAACCCTGAAAACCTAATAGGAAAGACCCTGAGTGGTAAAAGGTGTTTTTCCTGTATTTTATTTTTAAAAACTTGATTTACTTGATCTCTCGAAAAAAAGCTATTTTTTTTCAATAATATCCCTGTATTTTTGGCTATGAATTTAAACAAAAACATCATGAAAAAAATGAAACTACTACTAGCAGTAACATGCACTTTTACTTTATTACTTACTTCTTGTGATTTAATAAACGGAGGAGGCGGAAATACAGGAAGCGGTGATAAATGCGAAAACTGTTACGATTTTAATGGGCAAAAACCAAAGCAAGCAATTTCTAAAAAACAAGCATTAGTATTACAAAGAGAATATTTAGAAACTCGAGCAAAATTTTTAAATGAACACTTAAATAGCCAAGGTCATATTAAAGGAGAAGATGTAAGAGATGTTTGGTATGATATAGAAACGATAAAGCAGTATATCGCTTATGTTGAAGCGGCTGCAAAGAAAAAAGGATACGAAGGAGTTGGTTTACGTTTGTATTTTGGAGCATATCCAAAAAATTATGATCGAGTAAAAACTCCAGGATATAGTACAATGTTCTTTGCTCCAACTTACAAGAAAAAAGGAGCAGTTATGAATTTTGTATACGACCATGGTGGAGATCACTTAATGGACGATGTAGATTATTTGAATGTAGGAATGGGAGGTTTACCTCCAAAAGATTTGAATTAAAAAAATGAATCCAATTTTTTATTTATTTATTATACCGTTTTTTGAGCTTTTATGTTTGATTATCTCTTGGTATTCTTTTAATAAATATAGTCTAACGAATGAGAGATTTTTTCCTTATTTTTTGACTTATGTTTTTTTAAATGAGTTATTGGGAATTCTACTAAGTTTTATATTAGGTGTAGATAATAATTGGATTTATAATATATATTTTTTTATAAGTTTTAATTTTTACTTTTATTGGTATTATAAGATAATTAATAGTAGAATATTAAAAAACATAATTCTTTTGTTCTCTGTATCTTTTTCTCTAGTAGCATTATATTTTTTTGTTAGTCTAAAATGGGATTATTATCATGAATTTACATTTATATTTGGAGCTATTCTAACTATTTTTGTAACTACATTTCATTTTTATGAATTACTTAATAATAACAAAGTTATTGTTGTAAATAATAATTTAAGTTTCTGGATATCAACAGGTCTCTTGATGTTTAATTTAGGGATGGTACCTCTAATGTTTTTTTCAAAAATATTTAATGCAAGTAATGAAGTGAGAATTTTAATACTAATAAGTCTTAATTTTATTTTATATGCTTGTTATTCAATAGGATTCATTTTATGCAAACCGACCAAAGACTAGTTTTTATACTTACAACATTAATAGTGGTTTTAATGGCTTTAGTTGTTATTACTTTGTTTGTAGTATTTTCTAGAAAGAAAAACAGGTTATTACGCGAAAAATCTCAGGAGAAAAAACGTTTCGAGCGTGAAATTGCAGAAACACAAATAGAAATACGAGAAGAAACTTTAAGAAATATTAGTTGGGAGTTGCACGATAATATCGGGCAACTCTTAACTTTAGCAAAAATACAATTGCAAAACGCCACACCAGAAAGTTTAGATGATATTTCAGAAACAATTACTAAAAGTTTAAATGAAATACGCTCATTATCTAAACTCATCAATCCAGAATTTATAAAGAATATAGCGTTAAAAGATGCTTTACAATTAGAAGTAGAACGTTTTAATCGTTTACAGTTTATAAAGGCAAGTTTGTATATTTCTGGAGAAGAAAAAGAATTAAATCAGAAACACGGGATAATTTTATTTCGAATTTTACAAGAATTTTTTTCCAATACTATAAAACATGCACGTGGATCGAAATTAGAAGTTTATTTAAATTTTGAGTTAGATAAACTTACAATTAAAGCTATAGACGACGGTGTAGGTTTTAATATGGAAGAGATTCAACAAAAAGGAATTGGCCTAGAAAACATGAAAACAAGAGCCAAACTTATTAATGCAGATATAAATTTAGAATCTAAGCCAAATATAGGCACAGAATTAAATATTTATTACTATTTTTAGAAAGCGTAATCCCCTTATGCAGTAGTTATTTACTAACTTATTTAACCCGTTTAACTATGAAGTATTCAGTTGTTGTGGTAGACGATCATACGTTACTTTCACAAGCTATTGAAGGCATGGTTAATACTTTTGACAAATTTAAAGTATTGTACACATGCAAGAACGGAGGGGAGGTAAAAGAAAAATTTAAAGCTTCCCCCCGAAACATTCCAGACATTGTCTTGGTTGACGTTAACATGCCCGTTATGAACGGAATTGAGACCACCGAATGGATTGTTGCGAATTATCCAAATGTTCATGTTCTAGCCCTTTCTGTTGAAGATGCAGACGGAACAATTCTAAAAATGCTTAAAGCAGGTGCCATTGGTTATCTCTTAAAAGATACCCAAAAAGAAGTACTCGAAAAAGCATTATTAGAAATTATGGAGAATGGTTTCTATCACACTAGAAACGTAACTAACCTACTATTAGACTCAGTTTCCGGAAAAGGAAACAGAAATCAAGTCAATTTCAAAGAAAATGAAATCAAGTTCATGCGATTAGCGTGTTCAGAACTCACCTACAAAGAGATTGCCGAAAAAATGTTTTTGAGTCCAAAAACAATTGACGGTTATCGAGACAGTTTATTTACCAAATTAGATGTCAGAAACAGAGTAGGTCTAGTTATGTATGCTATAAAGAACAAGATTTACACCCCTTAAATGATTTAAGAATTGCTCCCTTTATTTCATCAGTGAAAAATAACTCTAAAACAATTGTTTAGAGTAACATTTAATATGCGTACAGTTTTACTATTTTTAGAAATGGTATTCCATAATAAATCTATAAATTTGCACTATGGAAGAAACTAATAGACAGCGAAAGATAGCAGGAGTACTACAAAAGGACTTAGTTGAAGTTTTACAGCGTGCTGCTCAAGATGGAATGAAGGGAGTAATTATTTCTGTATCGAAAGTATCGGTTACAGCAGATTTAGGTGTGGCTAAAGTTTTTTTAAGCGTTTTTCCTTCAGATAAAAGAGATGAAATTTTAGAAGGAGTAAAATCTAATACTCCATTAATTCGTCATGAATTATCACAAAGAACAAAAAATCAATTAAGAAGAATGCCTGAATTGTTGTTTTTTGGAGATGATAGTTTAGATTATATTGAAGAAATAGATAAGTCTTTAAAAGGAGAAGATACAGATCCTATAAAAAATCCTGAAATATTACCACGTCGTCAAAAAAGATAATCGAGAATAATTGTTACATTGCCAATAATTTTAGTAACAATTGAATTTCCCATTATACATAGCAAAACGCTATTTGCGATCTAAGAATAGCACTAATGCAGTAAATATAATTACCATTATAGCAATGCTTGGTGTAATTATAGGTACTCTAGCTTTATTTATTATTTTATCAGGTTTTTCTGGATTAAGAAATTATAGCTATTCTATGTTAGATAGTTCAGATCCAGATATTAAAATTACAGCTAGAAAAGGAAAGAGTTTTTTATATACCAAAGAGTTAGATGAAGCTTTAGTTTCAAATACCAAAATTGCAGATTTTTCAAAAGTTTTAGAAGAGCGTGCCTTTTTAAAGTATGGAGATAAAAACCATATTGCATACATAAAAGGAGTAGATGTAAATTATACAGATGTTTTAGCTGTAGACTCAATTTTATGGTCTGGAGATTGGATAAATCGTGAGTTTAAAAATACAGCAGTTGTTGGTTATGGAATTTACAATAAGTTATCCATTCAAAATTACCTAAGACCTTTGGTAGTTTTTATGCCTAAACCAGGTACGGGAATTATTAATCCAAATAACGCATATCGTTCTGTAAACACTCAAGTAACTGGGATATATGGTGGTTCAGAAGAATTTCGAAATAAGTTTGTTTTTACGGAATTACATGTTGCTCAAGAATTAATGGGCTATGAACCAAATAAAATCTCTGGAGTTGAATTAAAAGTAAGAAACCCAGAACTTGTAGATGATATATCAAAAGATTTACAAAAAGAGCTAGGAGACACTTATAAAGTTCAAACAAGAGCAGAGTTAAATGAATTAATTTTAAAAGTAATTAATACAGAGAATTTTGTGTCGTATTTAATTTTTACTTTAATAGTAATTATTGCATTGTTTAATTTAATTGGAGCAATAATTATGATGATTATCGATAAAAGAAAAAATTTAAAAACGTTATTAAATATTGGAGCATCAGTAAAAGATATAAAAAGAATTTTTGTGCTTCAAGGTTCATTATTAAGTGTGGTAGGAATGCTAATAGGCTTATTTATAGGGATAAGTTTAGTATTTCTTCAAAAACATTTCGGTTGGTTTAAAATAAGTCCAGAATTAGCCTATCCAGTAGAATTTAAATGGTTTAACTTAATAACTGTTGTTATCACCATTTTAACTTTAGGCTTTTTAGCTTCAAAAATTGCAGGTAGCAGAATAACAAAAGAGTTTATAGAAAGTTAAAATTTCTAAAGTATTGATTTAAAAATAAAACCCAGCGCTAGGATATTTTATTTATAGATAAATACATGTTTCTTTTTAGTGATCTATTTTTCAAGATTTAATTTATGTTTCATGTATAAGATCATGTGTATTGTGAATCTAAGTATGATAACTTTTATGATTCATTCATTTACATTACTTATGACACAAAAATTTATAAAAGGTCACATCGTGTTTAAATTCAGTAAAATATATGGAATTGTATAAAAAGGTAACTTGAGTAAATTCCGAATTGGAACTACTCAAATTAGAAGCATTTGAATTAGTATGGTGTACTATATTTTAATATAACCCAGCGCTGAGTATTAGTTTTTCCATTATACAAATGTTTCTTTTTAGTGATCTATTCTTTCAAGATTTACTTTATGTTTCATTTATATAAGTAAAAATGGATTAATTAATTGTGAATAATTAAGGGATTATTTTAATTAACTAACACTGTAAAGATACTATATGTAAATATTAAAAAAGCTGAGTTTTGGATACAACTCAGCTAATTATCGATAAACGGTTTTATAATTTAGATGAATGGTAATTATTTAATTTCAGGAATTCTGGTATTACCAAACTTATTTTGAATTTCATCAAAAGCATTAAAAACGTCCTGAGGATCATCAGAAGTTACCAGCTTTAATCGATATTCTTTAAAGTGAGGAATACCTTTAAAATAATTTGTGTAGTGTCTACGTGTTTCAACTACTCCTAAGTGTTCACCTTTCCAATCTATAGACATTTGTAAGTGACGACGAGCCACTTCTACACGTTCAGCAATTGTAGGTTTTGGTAAATGCTCACCAGTTTTAAAGAAATGTTTTACTTCATTAAAAAACCAAGGATAACCAATAGAAGCTCTACCGATCATTGCCCCATCTAATCCATAAGAATCTCGCATTTCCATAGCCTTTTCAGGAGAATCAACATCACCATTTCCAAATACAGGAATATGCATTCTAGGATTGTTTTTTACATCAGCAATTGGTCTCCAATCTGCAGAACCTTTGTACATCTGCGCACGAGTACGACCATGAATAGAAATCGCTTTAATTCCAACGTCTTGTAAACGTTCAGCAACTTCTACAATTCGAATTGAATCATGATCCCAACCCAAACGAGTCTTAACAGTAACCGGTAAATCTGTATGTTTTACCATAGCTTCAGTAAGTTTTACCATTAGGTCGATATCTTTTAAAATACCTGCTCCAGCTCCTTTAGAAACTACTTTTTTTACTGGACAACCAAAGTTAATGTCAATAATGTCTGGTTTGGTTTTTTCTACAATTTCTATAGAACGTAACATAGAATCCATATTAGCACCAAAAATTTGAATACCAACAGGACGCTCTTTTTCATAAATATCGAGTTTAATAACGCTTTTTGCTGCGTCACGAATTAATCCTTCTGAAGAAATAAACTCAGTATATACTACATCTGCACCATTTTCTTTACATAGTGCTCTAAAAGGCGGATCACTAACATCTTCCATTGGAGCTAAAAGCAATGGAAAATCAGGAAGTTCTATGTTGTCTATCTTTACCATAATTCAAAAAATCGTTGCAAAATTACTGTTTTTTTATAGAATGATTTTATAAGTTTGAAATCATCTAAAAAATAAATTGTTGGAAATCCCTTTTGAACCTATACTTTTTGGTGTAAAAGTTAATATTCATTTGATATTAGAATACTTAGCCTTTTTTCTTGGATATCGATATTATGCATTCTTGAAAAAAAGATCAAAAGATCATATTCCATCAGAAAATAGACTTTATATTATTCTAGGAGCAGCTCTTGGAGCTTTTTTCGGCTCGAGAATAGTTGGGTTCTTAGAACATCCCGTTATCGCAATACAGCAATCTTTCTTATACATTTTTAATGTGAAAACTATTATGGGAGGTTTGTTTGGAGGTTTGTTAGGAGTGGAGATTTCTAAAAAGATTATTGGTGAAAAACAATCTTCAGGAGATTTGTTTACGTTACCAATTATTCTTGGAATTTTTATTGGTAGAATAGGTTGTTTCTTAACAGGAATAAAAGAGTTTACTTACGGACAAGAAACTTCTTTTTTTATGGGAATGGATTTAGGAGATGGAATTTTAAGGCATCCTTTAGCATTATATGAATTGATTTTTTTAGTCCTGTTATTTTTTCTTTTGAAATCTTTTCGAAGCAAATTCTCAGTAAACGGAGATCTGTTTAAGGTTTTTATGTTGAGTTATTTTGGATTCCGTTTTTGTATTGAATTCTTAAAACCAAATCAGTTTTTTGTTTTCGGACTTAGTTCGATTCAAATATTATGTATAACTTGTTGGTTATATTACTATAAATTTATTTTAAAAGCTATGAAATATGCCCGTTAGAAAATATACGTATTACGATTTTACATTGAGTTTATGTCCTGAATGTTTAAGAAGAGTAGATGCTAAAATCGTATTTGAAGATAATAAAGTGTACATGTTAAAACGTTGTCCTGAACATGGCAATTCAAAAGTTTTAATAGCAGACGATGTAGAATATTATAAAAACATTAGAAACTATAACAAACCATCGGAAACGCCTTATACATTCAATACTAAAACACATTATGGTTGTCCGTACGATTGTGGATTATGTCCAGATCATGAACAACATTCATGTTTAACAGTTTTAGAAGTAACAGATCGATGCAATTTAACTTGTCCGACTTGTTACGCAGGATCTTCACCAACGTATGGAAGACACAGAACTTTGGAAGAGATAAAGAAAATGTTAGACATTATTGTTAAGAATGAAAAAGAACCTGATGTAGTTCAAATAAGCGGAGGCGAGCCAACAGTTCATCCACAGTTTTTTGAAATTTTAGATTACGCTAAAACGTTACCGATTCGTCATTTAATGCTGAATACTAATGGAATTAAAATAGCAAAAGACAAAGCATTTGTACAAAGGCTAAAAACCTATACGCCAGATTTTGAAATTTATTTACAGTTTGATTCTTTTAGAGATGAGGTTTTACAGCAAATGCGAGGGGCAGATTTATCTGAAATTCGAAAACAAGCAATAGCAAACCTGAATGAAGTTAATTTATCAACGACCTTAGTGGTAACACTTCAAAAAGGATTGAATGATGATGAAATTGGAGAAATTATCGAATATGCTTTGCAACAACAATGTGTTCGAGGTGTTACATTTCAACCTACACAAATAGCTGGTCGATTAGAAAATTTCGATCCAGAAAAAGATCGATTAACACTAACAGAAGTTCGAAGAAAAATATTGGAACAATCTCCTGTTTTTAATTCAGATGATTTAATTCCAGTTCCTTGTAATCCTGATGCTTTAGTGATGGGTTATGCTTTAAAATTAGGAGGAGAAGTATTTCCGTTAACACGTTATGTAAATCCTGCTGATTTATTAGATAATAGTAAAAACACTATTGTTTATGAGCAAGATGAACAACTGCACGGAAAAATGATAGAATTATTTAGTACAGGAAATTCTGTAGAAGTAGCTCAAGAAAATTTAAAGTCGATTATGTGTTGTTTGCCTAATATCGATGCACCAAATTTGGGTTACGACAATTTGTTTCGAATAATTATTATGCAGTTTATTGATGCTTATAATTTTGATGTAAGAGCAATTAAAAAATCGTGTGTTCATATTGTGGATAAAGACTATAAAATTATTCCGTTCGAAACTATGAATCTGTTTTACAGAGACGATAAAAAACAACGTTTAGAAGAACTTAAAAAAGAAAGCATATGAATTTTTTAGAAGTAGGAGATTTATCAGGACTATTCACCATAATTATATTAATTATGTTCGGTCCACCTTTGTTGTTAGTAATTATCGGATTTTCAGTTAAAAAGAAAAATAAAGAAGCAGCAACTGTATTATTTATTTTGGCAGCGCTTTATGTTTTAGTTGGCCTAGGAATGTGTTTCGGAGGTTTAGCATAAACAATTATTTTTTACGTTACAATTGAAAAATTAGTATTAATTACTTCGATGTATATTCAGCTATCTTTAAATTTCATTAAATACATTGATTTTGAAAAAATACAATTGGGCTATTTTAGGTTGTGGATGGATTGCTGAAATTTTTGCAGGAGATTTAAAAACGCTTAATGATGCTGTTTTATATGCGACAGCATCTAGAGATATAAAAAAGGCGGAAAAGTTTGCAGATCAGTTTGGTTTTCAAAAAGCTTATGGTAATTATAGAGAAATGTTAGAAGATGAAAACGTTGATATCGTTTATATAGCAACACCTCATACATTTCATTGTGAACATACGTTACTTTCGTTGCAACATAAAAAAGCTGTTTTATGTGAAAAAGCTTTTGCAATTAATGAAATAGAAGTTCAAGCCATGATTACTGCTTCTAAAAAAGAAAAAACGTTTTTAATGGAGGCTTTTTGGACACGTTTGGTTCCTACATTCAAAAAAGTTTTAGCTATTATAAAATCAAAAGAATTGGGTGAGTTAAAAGTCGTTCAGTCAGATTTTATGTTTTATGGAGCTTATAATGAAAATAGCAGATTGTATAACCTAGACTTAGGAGGTGGCGCTTTATTAGATATCGGAATTTATCCTGTTTTTACCGCCCTTCAAACTTTAGGAATTCCAGATAATATTATAGCGAATGCGATTAAAAGTCCCACGGGTTCAGACGAACATATCGATATAATTTTTGAATACGAAAATCAGAAGAGAGCATATTTAAGAGCAGGTTTTACTTGCGACGCTCCAAATTACTCTATTTTCCATTTTGAAAAAGGAACTGTTCAAATTTCTAGAGAGATGAATTGTCCGATTATTATAAAAACTGAAGATGGAATTCAAGAATTAAAAGAAAATGATGGAGAAGGTTATGGATATTACTTTGAGGCTGCACACGTCATGGAATGTTTAGACAAAGATTTAATTGAAAGTCCAATTTTATCTAATAATTTTAGTTTAGAACTTATTCAAACTTTAGATAAAATTAGAAAAACAATAGACCTAACTTACCCCAATCATGATGGAGTAAGTAGATCTAATTAAAAAGGACCGTATTTATTTACTAAAATACTCTCACAATGTTAAAACCAAAAGCAATATCCCCCCCGGCGTTGCTTATATATCCTGGTTCATTTGACGATTGTGCATTTGTAAATAGTAATTGAAAAACATGACCTCCCGTTTCAATATCTACACCAAACGTATAGGGATTGTAAAAAATTGAGTTTTCGTCTCTGCTAAAATTATGTACATATTCTGCATTTAAACTCACACGTTTACTTAGTTTTAAGCGACCGCCAAATCCCATGGCAAATTGGTTATGATTTGCAGCTCCTGTTTCTTCTAAAATTTGTAAATTTTCTCTTACATAAGTAGGTGCAAATTCAAAAGAGAAACGTTTAGAAAATCTATGTGATGCTAATAATTGAACAGCATAACTCATTCTATCGCCATCTTGTAACGTGTAGTTAGAAAATCTACTGTTACTTAATTCTGTGTTAATATTTGCAGTAGCATAACCTACTAAGTTAAAAGGAAAAGTTTCCGATTGTTTTGTAAATCTACTTTTAACAGCCAAAGCGACTGTTTTTTCAAAAGATTCTCTACTTAAGCTGAATTGTGTTCCTTCCCAAAAACTATATAAAAGTTCAATTTTAGTATTGGCCTGATCTAAACCTAAAAATGTATCAAAACCATCTTTTAAAGGTCCAAATCTATGTGAAACAATTAAGTATAATTCTCCTTTGTCACCTATTTTTGTTGATTGAAGATTACCAATTTTTAATGTTTTAAAAGCTGGTAGTTCAAATTTGTTTTGTGACTTTTTATTTTTGTTAGACTTCTCAGTTGTTTCTTCGTTACTATAATCATCTAATTCGTTAAGTAAATCATCTTGAGCAAAAAGAAGACTTGTTTGTATAGCAAGTAAAAAGAAGAAAAGAAGTGTTATTTTTTTAATGTGCATTGGTTTAGTTTTAGTTCATTTAATAGATCATCGTAACCTATAACCATTCCTTTAATAGTGATAGTTTGATTTTCCTTCAATGTATTTAAATTTTGATTTTCAGAAAATTGACAAAATACATTTTCATCGATAACTACACCTTCATCATTTATTGTCGATATGGTTCCAGTAATTTGAATAATTTTAGAATTCCATTCTGAAATATTAGTGCCATTTTGAGTAATGAATTCTTTTGAAGAACCTTCAAACGAAGGTTTAATTTCAGAAACTTCTTGAGGTTTTTGAAAGACATAACTGTAAGTTCCAAAACCAACTATGGCAATTAAAGAAAGTGTGATTAATAGTTTTTTATTTTTTTTCAGAAAGCTCATAATTTAAATTAACAGTAACTATTCTTGCTATTTTACGACGTACAACACTGGGTATCTTAATGTTAAAATCACTTGGCAAAAGGTCGAAATTAGTTACTAAATTAATTTTATCGTTTACTTTAGTAATTGTTCCTTTAGTTTCTATTTCTTTACTAACACCTTTGATAGTTATTTTTCCTTTAATATTAACCTCTTTACTTCCTTGTAAAGAAGCAGCATTAAAATCTTCTATTTTACCTCTAAATACAGCTTTAGGAAATTCGTTAGATTCCATAAAACTTTCATTGAAGTGTTCTTGCATTAAAGCCAACCTAAATTTAAAAGCACTTATGAATAATTGTGAAGCAATTTCGCCGTCGTTAGTTAAAATAGCAGTTGTACTTTTATTTAAGGCTTGTACAGGTTCAAATGCGTCTACAGAAGCTTTAAATCCGGTTGTTCCAGTTCTTGTGTAAAATTTCTGGCTGAATAATGTTTGGGTTATTAGTAATAAAATTACGAAAAGTCTCATGATATTGTTCTTTATTTTGGGGTTATTTTTTGTTAGATTATTCTTCTAAATATCCATCAGCTCTCCATTGGCTAATAATATTTCGTGTAGCTGATGGTAGTAATCCAGATGGAGGCATAGGACTGGCTGTATTGTTAATACGTCCGAATATATTTCCATTTTCTGCAGCATTTCTTACATTGTTATAACTCGTTAAAGCTAAACCTGCAGTTGGATTTACATCGTCATGGCAGTTTGTGGTTGCACAACTGCTGTTAATAATTCCTTTTACATCTTTTTCGTAAGTTATTTTCTCTACAGGATCTATTGGAGTTTCATCAATAGGAACCTCAGAAGTTGAACAACTAGAAATTGTTAAAAGGATTGAAACTGATAATAAATTAATAAGTGATTTCATTTTTTTGAGATTATGAGATTTAATGTATTAATTTTTACTTCGTCGTTTTAGTATAGTTTTTCTTAATTTTTTATTGATCAATGATTCACTGGGGCAAATGTATCTTAAAGGTCTTGTTTATAATCTATTAAATAGGTTTAAAAGGAAATAAAATAGGTTAAAAGGGAAAAAATACGGTTGAAAAACACTTTAAAAATGAAAAATACAACTGAATTAAGAATTAATAAAACGAAGAGTTGTAAAGATGTAAATCATATTAACATATTTCGAAACAAGTTTAAAATTTAGTGGTATACTTTTATTTGAAGTAGCTTTCAAATACTGTATCTTTGTCGGTCATAAGAAGTTATTAGAACGAATGAAGAACATTAGAAACTTTTGTATTATTGCCCACATTGATCATGGTAAAAGTACACTTGCAGATCGCCTTTTAGATTTTACTCAAACAGTAACTGAACGTGAAAAGCAAGATCAATTATTAGATAATATGGATTTAGAGCGTGAACGTGGAATTACCATTAAATCTCACGCAATACAAATGGATTATGTTCATGAAGGAGAACAATATATTTTAAACTTAATTGATACTCCAGGTCACGTAGATTTTTCTTATGAAGTTTCTCGATCTATTGCTGCCTGTGAAGGAGCGTTGTTAATTGTAGATGCAGCTCAGAGTATTCAAGCTCAAACCATTTCTAACTTATACTTAGCATTAGAGAATGATTTAGAAATTATTCCAGTATTAAACAAAGTAGATTTACCTTCGGCTAACCCGGAAGAAGTTACTGATGATATTGTTGATTTGTTAGGTTGTGATCCTGAAGATGTAATTCCAGCAAGTGGGAAAACAGGTTTTGGAGTAGATAAAATTTTAGAAGCAATTATCGATAGAATTCCTGCGCCTAAAGGAAATCCAAACGCACCTTTAAAAGCTTTAATTTTTGATAGTGTTTATAATTCTTATCGTGGAATTGAAACGTATTTTAGAATTATTGATGGTTCTATTAAAAAGAATCAGAAGATTAAATTCATGGCTACTGGAAATGACTATTTTGCAGATGAAGTAGGTACGTTAAAGTTAAATCAAGAGCCTAAAAAAGAAATAAAAACTGGAGATGTTGGATATTTAATTACTGGTATTAAAACTGCGAAAGAAGTAAAAGTAGGAGATACAATTACAGATTTTGCTAATCCGACTACAGATACTATTGAAGGTTTTGAAGATGTAAAGCCAATGGTATTTGCGGGTATTTACCCTGTAGATACTGAAGATTATGAAGAACTTCGTAATTCTATGGAGAAGTTACAATTAAATGACGCTTCTTTAGTATTTCAACCAGAAAGTTCAGCCGCTTTAGGTTTTGGTTTCCGATGTGGATTCTTAGGAATGTTACACATGGAAATTATTCAAGAACGTTTGGAACGTGAGTTCAATATGACTGTGATTACTACGGTTCCTAACGTGTCTTATCATGCATACACAAAGAAAGAACCAGATGAGATTATTGTTGTAAATAATCCTTCTGATTTACCCGATCCATCAAAATTAGAAAGAGTAGAAGAGCCTTTTATTAAAGCTTCAATTATTACTAAAGCAGATTTTGTTGGTCAGGTAATGAGTTTATGTATAGAAAAACGTGGGCAAATTATTAATCAAACTTATTTAACTCCGGAACGTGTTGAGTTAATTTTTGAAATGCCATTAGCAGAAATTGTATTCGATTTTTACGATCGCTTAAAAACAGTTTCAAAAGGTTACGCTTCTTTCGATTACCATCCAATTGGAATGAAAAAATCGAAATTAGTACGTGTAGATATGTTATTAAACGGACAATCGGTTGATGCACTTTCTTCTTTATTACATGATAGTAATGCTTATTCTATTGGTAAAAGAATTTGTGAGAAATTAAAAGAATTAATTCCTCGTCAACAGTTCGATATTCCAATTCAGGCAGCAATTGGAGCTAAAATTATTGCTCGTGAAACTGTAAAAGCCTTACGTAAAGATGTAACTGCTAAATGTTATGGAGGAGATATTTCTCGTAAACGTAAACTTTTAGAGAAGCAGAAGAAAGGTAAGAAGCGTATGCGTCAGGTTGGAAATGTAGAAATTCCACAACAAGCGTTTATGGCTGTTTTAAAATTAAATGATTAGTATTAAAATACTATCTTAGATAAAAATTTAAATAAAAAAATAATATGGAAAATTCATTCAATTCTTTTGATAACCTATCAAATAGAGTTTTAGTTGCCCAATCTACAGAAGTAGAACGCGTTGCATTTTATAAGAAAACTTATGCTCATGTAGCAGGAGGAGTATTACTATTCATTTTATTTGAATATGTATTATTACAAAGTGAAGCAGTTGTTACTTTCATGATGTCAATGATGCAAGGTTATAAAATGTTATTACTCTTAGGTGGTTTTATGTTAATTACAAATTATGCTGAAAGTACTGCGTTAAGAACTACAGATAAGAATTTACAATATATGGCTTATGCTGGATATGTTTTTGCAGAAGCGTTGTTTTTTGTACCATTAGTTTACATGGCAGTGATTTATACTCAAGGTTTTGATGTGCTTCAACAAGCAGGAATTGTAACATTAACTTTATTTGCTGGTTTATCTGCTGTAGTAATATTAACTAAAAAAGATTTCTCTTTTTTAAGATCTGCTTTAACAATTGGTTTCTTTATTGCCATTGGTTTGGTTTTAGCTGGAGTTTTATTCGGATTTAACTTAGGTTTATGGTTTTCAGTAGGTATGTGTGCTCTAGCTGGTGGATCAATTTTATATCAAACATCTAACTTAGTTCATAGGTTTACAACAGAAGATTATATTCCGGCTGCAATTGGTTTATTTGCATCGCTAATGTTATTATTCTGGTATGTATTAAGAATTTTTATGAGTAGAGATTAATTATAAAAATTAATATATTTTAAAAAAGCTCGTCTAATTTTAGACGAGCTTTTTTATCTTTATACTATAAGTTAAATAGTTAAAACTTGATTGCAGAAGCTCTAGATAATTACTTTCCAGAATTGACTAAAATGCCAAATTTAAAAAATGAATTGATTGCAATAAGCTCAATTGTTGATATGGAGGCAGGAACTGTTATTTTAAAACAAGGAGATTACGTAAAGTCAATTCCACTGTTAATTTCTGGACTAGCAAAGGTGTTTAAAGAGGAGTCAGTTAACGGAAATGAGGTGTTGTTATATTATATAAAGCCAGGAAAGAGTTGTGTTATGTCTGTTATCACTTTAATTAAACAACAAAAAAGTAGTGTTAAGGCAATTTTAGAAGAAGATTCTAAAATAGTATTGATTCCAGCAAATAAAGCGTTTGAAATTGCTAAAAAATATCCAAAATGGAATGAATTCATCTATGACTTATTTGATTTAAAATTTGATGAATTGCTTAATATTATTGAGATTTTAACTTTTTCTAATAAAAATGTACGCTTATTAGAGTATTTAAAGAAAGAAACTTCTCTTAAAAAAAATAATACATTACAAACGACACATCAACAAATTGCTTACGAATTAGGTTCTTCTAGAGAAGTTATCTCTAGATTGTTGAAAAAATTAGAGGTTGATGGTTTGGTGAAATTAGGGCAAGGTAAAGTAACTCTTATCAACGAAAGCTTTAACTAAAATCTTCCTTTTTTAAACTTCCTGAAATATAATATAGTCTTGTAACAAATGTCACTGCATAAATCATTCATGGAAATTATTTTTGATTTATAAAATTCATAAAGACATTAAACATGAAAAAAAATATGGGCGGTATCGACCGCATAGTTAGAATCTTTTTAGTACTTGTAATAGCAGGATTATTTTGGAAAGGAATTATTGTAGGTACCTTAGCTTATGTTTTACTTTCTTTGGCAATTGTTTTATTGCTCACTAGTTTTGTTAATTTTTGTCCTTTATACAAATTAATAGGACTGAATACTCTTAAAAAAAGTAATAAATAAAATCTAACCTAATTTAACGTTAGTTTGATACAAGAATTTAACATGATTAAAATTGTCAATTCGAGTGATTTTCAATAGAAAGTTGTGCCGAGAAAGACAATTTTGATTACTAAAAGATTGTTGTCGAGATAAAATTCTTTTCCAGAATTCCATTCGAACTCAAATGAGTTAAATTATAACTTTAATTATTTTATTGCTTACCTAAAAAAACACATTTTTAATGATTTTGAAAATGTGTTTTAACTCTCCAACCATTTTCTAAATTCAGATGTGGTTGCTGTGCTTGTCATAGGTTTTTCTTTGCAACCAGTAACTGTAAGTAGTAATCTATTTTTAAAATGATTTTCAATATTTTCAATGTAATCAATACTTATAATCTCACTTCTATTAATCTTAAAAAATTTGTTTGGGTTTAGTTGTTTGAAAATAGAGCTTAAGTTCTGAGAAATCGTATGACGTTTACCGTTAGTATCTGTAGCAATACAAAAATCACCCGAAGCTTCTATTAATGTAATTTCATTAACATTTAAAAGCTGAATTCCTGTACTTTTCTTTATAACAAATCGCTTTTTATAATTGGTTTCTTCTTCTTTTAAAGCCGACTTTAGTTCAGTAATAATTTTGGTGTCTAAATTATTATAATCTCCCTTTTGAAATAATGCTTTATACTTTTCAATAGCTTTATTGAAGTCAAGTTTTGTATACGGTTTTAAAATATAGGCAATTCCGTTTGTGTTGAAAGCTTTAAACAAATATTCATCATGAGCAGAACAAAATATAATTGGAGCTTCTAAATTAACTTCATCAAATAAATCGAATGAAATTCCATCTAACAATTGAATATCCGATAAAATAAAATCATAAGAATTTTGGAGCAACATTGTTCTTCCGTCTTTTATAGATCTAGCCCAATCGTGTTGTACTTCAATTTCAAAAAAGTCATTTAAATAATTTAATAGCTTTTTATATGCAGGAACTTCGTCTTCTAAAATTAAAATTTTCATAAGCGGTATTTTATTCAGATAGTTTAATGATAGGAATAGAAACTTTAAAGTTATGATCTGTATTTATAATAGTAATTTCTTGATCGGATAATAATTGATATCTCGTTTTTAAATTATCTAATCCGGTTCCTAGTGAATCGTTTTTTACTTTAAAATTCGATTTTGTATTTACTACAGTTAAACGATTTTTATCAATAGTTATTGATGCTCGAATTGGTTGTTGTCCGCCGGGTTTATTATGTTTTACTACATTTTCTAATAATGTTTGAATAGCACCTGTTGGAATAAATGAATCTTTAAGGCTTACATTTTTAATGACTTCAAAATCATAATCATACTCGAATCTTGTTTTTATTAAGAAGATATAATTTTCTGCAAATTGTATTTCTTTAGAAAGTTCCATAACCTCAGAATCTTTAGTTTGAATGAGGTAACGATATATTAAAGACAAACGATTAATATATTCTTTTGCTTTTTCAGAATCTGTATCAATTAAGCTATCTAAAGTGTTTAGGTTATTAAATAAAAAATGAGGATCGATTTGAGAGCGTAATAACTTTAATTCGTTTTCTTTTTGTTGTTTTTCAACTTTTAAAAATTGAGTTTGTCCTTCATAGAATTTCTTGATTAATAAAATTCCTAAAGGAAAACCAATCATGTCTGTTGCATCATATAAACCAGCTTGAAGGAATAGAAGAAAATTAGGAAAATCACTCCAACTTCTTCCTGCGGTTACAAAACCTACGAGTCTATCTAAACACCCAATAGTAGTTAATACAACCAAACTAACAAAAAAGAAAGTTGTGTATTTCTTTGTGTTAATTAAGTATCTAGGAATAATAAAATACAAGAAAATTAAGATAAGTATAATGGAAGAAACCGTATTTAAAGGTAAATCAATAATGTATTCAATAAGTTTATTTTCACTTCTATAATAATCTATTCCATTTAAAATGGTTGTAGCTCCGTATAACAAAGCGAGTAGTATCCAGTCAGATTTATTAAGTTTGGTATTCATGTGATTTTTGTTGAAAATAAAATCAAACAATATGCTATAGAAAAATTAAATATACACAGATTAATTGGCTTGAGATAAAACCAAAAGCAATAGCATTATCATCCACGATAATAAATTATAGTATGATGTTTAATTGAATGATTAGCGTTAGGAGATTGTAAAGTAAAATTAGGGCTAGAACTTTTAAGTAAAAGCCCCAATAACTATAATTGTTGTTGGTCTATTTTGTTATAGCAAGCTCATTTGGAATGTGTTTTTTCATAATATACATTCCATAAAATAAACAAGGTAATGTAATAATAACTGTGAAAATAGCTCCAGTTAAATCTGTTTCATTGATGCCTTCTGGTTTAAAATTCACGCCAATATCGTCAAGTTTTGCAGCAAAATCGATAAGTATATGAATTATAATTAACGGATAAATTCTTTTGGTTACTATTAATAAAGCTCCAAACATGACTCCAATAAAGGTTGCAAAGAAGAATTGTGAAATTTCGCCGTAAACTCCTTTATCGAATTTTATAAAGTGTAGTAATCCAAAAATAGTAGCTGCTATAAGAACAGATTTAATTATTGATTTTTTTGAATAGCCAAAGTACTTTATCAGAAGAGGTATTAAGACACTTCTTAAACTTAATTCTTCAGCAATACCAATACTTAAACAGTAAGTTAATAAGACAATTAAGTTAGTGGTTGTAAAATTCGGAATATCATCAGCAAACAGTAAATTTAATCCAACGATATAAACTAATGGGAAAATTAATAATAATTTTTTCTCGATTTTAACCGGTTTGATACCACTAAATTTAACTAAATCTAGTTTCTTAACTATTAAGATTGAAATTATACCTAGTATAATGTTACTTATTGTTTTTGTTACTAAAACAATATTATAGTTTTCAACATTATGAAAAATCAAATAACTCTTTATGTTGACGTTAATAATAGATTTTATTAAGATTAAGATGATAAATAAAATTGTGTATTGTAATGTCTTTTTCATAGCAATTAGTTGTTGTTATCTATTCTATTTTGTTCTTCTTCAGATGCATTTCTTTTTGCTTTTTTCTTTCCGAATCTAGATCCGAAACTATATGTTAATCGTAGTTGAACATTTTGACGAGATCCGTTACTTTCAATATTAGCATCAATATTATCGTAATTCACAGTACCAACAAAACCTCTGTTCAATACTTTGTTAATTCCTAAGTTAACTTTTAACTTGTCATCTAAGAACTTTTTACCAAAAGAGAAACTTAAATCCCCGATCCAACCAGCATCAATTTGTCCTTCTAAAGCTCCAGTACCAAAGTAACTAGACATTTCCGCATTAATATCCCAAGGTAATTTATAACTAGCTTGTGTGTACCAACCTAAATTCCATTTTGATAAAAATAAGTTCGGACTTAATTCATTTGATTCAAATTTGTTATAATCTACAATGAAACCTGTAAATCCATCAAGATTTTCAATAAAGCTTAGAGGTCCGAATAATCTGAAGTTCCAGTTTTGTCTATCTTGAAGATTAATGGTTGTTCTAGAAATTTGGGCTGTTGCATCATCTTGTGAGATAAATAAGAATAAATCGTCACTAGTTTCACTATAACTTACGGTAAAAAAAGGTTGATTATCAAAAGTTAAATTAAACTGTAAGTTATTTGTAAATGCTGGTTTTAAAGCTGGGTTACCAACTTCAGAAGTTAAAGGATCATAAAGAGTAACAAAAGAATTTAAACTATTATAGTTTGGTCTTCTAATTCTATAACTATATGCAACATTTGCTCCTAACTTTTCGGTAAGTTTTTTGCTTAAAGAAGCACTTGGGAAAAGTTGAGAAATAATTCGAGTTCTAGTTTCATCAGTTGATGTAGATGTTCCTCTAGTATCACTGTTTTCGTATCGAACACCTGCAGATAAAGACCAATCACTCCATTTATAATTTACTTTTGTGTATAGTGCAAAAATTCTTTCATCGATAATAAAACGATTACTATCATCAGCCTGAAAATCGAAATCACCATTAGTGTTTTGAGTGAATAACTTTAGGTCGCTATCTGTATCTACATGAGAAAATTTAGAACCAAAACTAACTTTAAAATCATCTGTAATATTTTTGTTATAATCTGCTTTTATTGTTCTAATAGTATATTTACCATCTTGCAAATATCTTTGGTTTACAAAAGGAACAGTATTACCGTTAACAGCATCGATTGTATTTGTGTTTTCATTTACAAAATTTACATAATTAAAATCTAAAATGAATTTATCGTTATCTGATTTAAACTCATAATACGGATTAATACTGAATGTATTTCGTTCTCTATCAAAAGAGTTTTCAGTTACAAAACGTTCAATGTTAGTTGTAGAACGAACTTCAGTATTACTGCTACCTATTCTGTCAGACATTGTGTTGTTATATCGAGTACTAAAACCAATGGTATTTTTATCATTAATGTAATAATCAATACTACCAGATAGCCAAGTGTTTTTTGGATCAAAAGGTTCTATAGTTGCTTGGTCATAAGTAACTGTTTCATTTGTGCCTGGATCTACAACTCTACGGTTAATAAAAAGATCGTTTCTCCATGTTGGTGCAGAATATCCTGTACTTAATTGCCAATTTAATTTGTTTTTATAACTAGCAATAGAAGCATTAGCACCGTATTCAATTCCTTCATCTTCACCAACCCAAACTCCAACAGATCCATGAGTTCCTAAACGAACATTCTTTTTTAAGATGATATTTATAATTGGTCCAGAGCCTTCTGCATCAAATTCAGCACCAGGTTGTTCTATTAATTCTACTTTAGCGATATTATCGGCAGGTAAGTTTTGTAATAAAGTTTCTACATCCATATAGTCAGTAGTTTTTCCATTAATCAAAATTCTTATGTCCGATCGCCCAGCAAAATTAATTCCATTATTGGTTACAATAACTCCTGGCACTCTTTTTACGACATCTTGTAAGTTACTATTTAGCATTTCAGATTTTTCTAAATCTAAAACTAGTTTTTCAGCTGTTTGCCTAATTACTGGTCTTTTACTTTTTATAACAACTTCATCAAGAGACTCATTTTCTTCTTCTAAAGTAAAATTGAAAGTTTTATTACTGTTTAATTCAAAAGTTTTAAGATTTTTAGTTTTAAAACCTAGCATTGATATTTCAATAGTGTATGTTCCCTTTTTTACTTTATCAAAAATGTAATTTCCATTATCATCTGAAACCATACCTTTTGGTAGTGCTTCTTTTTCGTTGCTTAAAAGAATCACATTAGCAAATGGTAAAGGTTGGTTTTGTTTATCTGTTATTTTTCCATTGATAGAAAACTGAGCTGATAGGTTATAAATACCAATAAGAAAGAAGAATAGTAGTTGTTTAAATAATTTCATAATTGAATTTTTATTTTTTAAAGACAATCCAAAATTATAATTGTTACAAAGTATATGAAATGCAAAACTGTTGAATTGGGATAAAAATAGGTTGAAACAGACTTTTATAAAGTCAATCTATATTATTCCAAATCTTTAGCTAATAATCAATAGTTTATAGGAAGTTGATGAAATAGCTTTAATATTCTGTTTAAATCGTTGTTAATAATGTAGTGATCTTGTTGATTAACATGTGTTTATAAGTGTTTTTTTATGTGAAAATCTGCATATTAGTTGCAATAATTTGAATAAGAGTATGTATATTTGGTTAACCAATTTAATTAACCAAAATCCCCTATTATATGAAAACTTACTTAATTCCCTTAAAAACAATAACTAACCATTGTAGTCCTAAATTAATAATATGATAAATGGATAGCATTCTAATTGAATGCACCATATGGTAGCTGTTGATTAACACAGCATAATTTATCCGGATATTTTATTGAAAAGTATGAAGTCTTTTTAGGCTTTATAGTAGTATTTATTGATAGCTTTTAAAATGTAAGTTTTATAGGCCTAGCTAACCTTATATCTCATTTTAACTATCTCCCAACCAATTTTTTTTTAATAGAAAACATGAAAACAAACTTTAAGTTGTTGGTATTGTATGTACTAATAATATCTTTAACGTGCACTGCACAAAAAATTAAACCTAGAGAACGTATTTTATCAGCTCAATCTGAAGGACAGAAATTTGAAGAAATAAATCTTTTTAATTTCGGAAAGAATAGTAGAAGAAAACAACGAATTAAAATACCGAAGGAATTCAGAAATTATGAATTATTATCGTTGAGTCCTCAGGCTATGAGCCGCTTTTTAAATACTAAAGTTTCTCCTGAAACTATCAATTTACCATTGCCAAATAAGTCATCAACAATGATTTTACAGTTGGTAAAAGTCTCTATTAAATCAGATGATTTTACTTCTATAGCATTACCTTCTAAAGAAATAACACAACCATCTAGTATAACACATTACCGAGGAATAATAAAAAACCATAACAATTCTAGGGCTGCTATTTCAATTCAAAATGGCGAGGTATATGGTTTTATAAGTTTAGACGATAAGGTTGGGAATTTTGTTTTAGGAAAAGTAAAAGGAAGTAGCAATCATATTTTATACGAAGACAAAGATATAAGTCATTTAAATGATTTTAAATGTCAAATAGAAAAAACACATCATCTTAAAGCGCCTAAAGAATTAGAAAACAAGAGTAAACAACCAGCAGCAAATGCAGGTAAATGCCCAAAAATCTTTTTTGATATTGCGAATGATGTGGTAAGAGATAAAGGAGGAGCAAGTGCTGCGTCAGCTTTTGTTGAAGCTATGTTCAATCAAGTTGCTATTCTTTATAATGATGAAGGAGTTAATTTGAAACTTTCAGGAATTAGAGCTTGGACTTCAACAGCGCCTTTTAATGACCTAGATAGTTATAGAAGTTACAGAAATAGAAACGGATTTAATGGTGATTTAGGCCATTTTGTAACCTATAATTATTCAGGAGGAGTTGCTTGGGTTAATGCACTTTGTGGCTCGTATCGTTATGGTTTATCTGGTATTTATAGAAATTATTCGAATGTACCTCGTTACTCGTGGAATATTTCAACAATTGCTCACGAACTAGGACATAATTTTGGTTCTAGTCATACACATGCTTGTGTTTGGAATGGAAATAATACTGCTATTGATGGTTGTTATCAAACAGAAGGAAATTGTAGTAGACCAGGAGCTCCTTCAGACGGAGGAACAATCATGAGTTATTGTCATCTTAATAGTGTAGGAACAAATCTAAGAAAAGGATTTGGTTCACAGCCTGCAAGTGTGATACGAAGAAGTATTAACAGAGCAAGTTGCGTGGATTCGTGTTCAGACAACGGAGGAGGAGGTAATGGAGATGAAGTTAGTTGTGCGGGAGTTAGCAATTGGGCCGAGAATACAAATTATACTTCAGGAGATAAAGTAGTGTACAATGGTAGATTATTCGAAAGAACAGCGAATAATGATTGGAATGATCTAGGGCTTTGTAGTTCTGATAATTGTTATGGTGTTGATGAATGGACCGGCAATACTACTTATAAAGAAGGTGATTTAGTTGTATATCAGGGTAATTTATTCAAAAGAGAGAATAACGATTGGACAGGTTTAGGTTCTTGTGATAATCAAAATGGAGATCCTTGTTCTGGAATAGATCCTTGGCAAGAGAATACAAATTACCAGCCTGGTGATAAAGTTATTTATCAAGGAAAAGCATTTGAATGGAATGGAGCTGAATGGATAGAATTAGCAACTTGTTCTTCACAACCTGGAATCAAATTAAACTCTCTAAGAAAAAATAACTTTAAGAAGATTGCTCTTAATGTGTATCCCAATCCTGTAAAGGAATTTTTAAACTTCAAAGTAAAACACATGAAAACTAAAGAAACTAAAGTGAGTCTTAGAAATATCTTAGGGAAATTAGTATTAGCTAAACAAGTTAACAGAATTTCTCCAGGAGCTACAGTTTCAGAAAAAATTGATGTAAAAGCTTTACCTAAAGGAATCTATCTATTAAAAATTACGAATGGAAAAACAAGTGTTGCTAAAAAAGTTATGATAAAATAAGAATACGATCAACTAAAAACCAATTATAAATGAAACAATTAACCTCATTAAAATTAACGATAGCAGTAATACTGCTATCGTGTAATTTCTCCATTGCCAAGGCTCAAGAGTTATACGAATTATCTCAGAAAGAAAACTTAAAAGTCAAAAAGCTAGAACGCTTAGGAGAAAAATATTACGAAACTCATAGTAAAGGTAAAGGCAGTGGATTTAAATTATTCATGCGAAACTTGTATTGGGCAAAACGTAATCAAGATGCAAATGGTCGTGTAATTAGTGACAGGCAAGTTGTAGATGAATGTGAAAAATTTAACAAGCAGTACAACACAAAAGAAATTCAATCTAGACAAGCACGAAATGTGAGTGGATGGAAAGAATTAGGTCCATTTAACTGGACTAGAACTAGAAGCTGGTCTCCAGGTTTAGGTAGAATAGTTTCTATTGCTGTTGAATCAAATCAACAAAATATTATTTATGCAGGTTCACCTGGTGGAGGTATTTGGAAAACTACAAATGGAGGTTCTTCTTGGACACCTTTAGGAGATAATATGACAAACATGTCTATTTGGTCTATAGCTATAGATCCAACAAATTCTAATATTGTCTACCTTGGAAATTCTGCTGGACAAATCATGAGATCTAGCAATGGAGGTTCGTCTTGGTCGCAGATTTATAGAGTAAGCGGAACACCAAGAAGAATTTTAATTCATCCTAATGGAAATACAATTTTTATAGGAACTTCTAGAGCGCTATATCGTTCTACAAACAAAGGAGCTAGTTTTTCTTCAGTATTAAATGCAAATTCAGAAGATGTAGAATTTAAACCAGGAAATACAAATGTAGTTTATGCCTGCGGAAGTAGTTTTTATAAATCAACAAATGGAGGTGCTTCTTTTAGTAGAATTACCAGTGGTTTAAGTAGAACAGAACGTATGAAAATGGCTGTAACTCCTGCAAATCCAAATATGGTGTATTTAGTACAAAAAAGAGGTAGCAGTTTTGGGTACATATATAGATCTACGAATAGCGGATCTAGTTTCTCTACAAGATCAAGTTATCAAACACTATCTACAAGTGATGTATATTTCACACAAGCTTCAAGAGATATGGCAATCACAGTTTCAAATACAAATGCAAATGAAGTTCATGTTGGAGGAATGGATTATTCTAGGTCTTTAGATGGTGGAGTTTCATTTACAAAATTAGCATCATGGAGTAGTCCTGGAGATCGTTCTTATGTTCATGCTGATATTGAAGTAATGCAATATATCAACGGAACTATCTATGTAGGTAGTGACGGTGGAATCTTCAGAAGTTCAGATCGTGGAAATAATATGCGCGATTTAACTCAAGGAGGATTAGCTGTTCGTCAATATTATAGAATAGGAAATTCAGCAACAGACGCTAATATGATTGTTGGTGGAGCGCAAGACAATGGAACTAATATTATGAGAGGTTCTAGCAGACAATTTGTTGAGTGGCTAGGTGCAGATGGAATGGAGTGTTTTATCGATCATACCAATAGAAATATTGTTTACGGAACTGTTCAGTTCGGTAGTTTGTATAAAAGTACAGACGGTGGAAACAGTATTGGAAATATTAGTAAGCCAGGGAATTTTAGTGGAGAATGGGTAACACCATTTACCATGGATCCTATTGATAGTAGAAAGATTTATGTAGGATATGGAAACTTATATAGAAGTAATAATGGTGGAAGAAGTGGAAGTTGGACTAACATTACCTCAAGAATAAATGTTGGTGGTAATTTAGATGAAATGGCAATTGCTAAATCGAATAACAACTACATTTATATAGCTCAAGAAGGAAGAGTTTGGAGAACTAAAAACGGACAAAGCAGTAATCCGACTTGGACCGAAGTAAGTAATTTTAGAGGTGATGTAAACTTTATAGCTGTCGATCCAAATAATCCAGAAAGAGTTGCTATTGCAGCAACTGGTTCAAGAGTATATGTTTCTACAAACGCAGGAAGTGATTGGACTAACATCAGAAGTAATTTACCAAATATTGCTGCTCAATGTTTAGTGTTTGATGATACAAGTAAAAATGGTCTTTATGTAGGAATGCAATCTGGTGTTTACTATACAAATGATAATTTGAGTTCTTGGGTTTCGTTTTCTAAAAACCTTCCTGGTGTTCAAACTACAGATTTAGAAATTCACTATGGTACAAGAAAGCTTCGTTTGGCTACTTACGGAAGAGGTATTTGGGAATCTGATTTGTATAGTGAAGATAATACAGATACTGAAATTACACCTCCAAGTGATTTAGTTGCTTCTTTGAATGAAAGAAATGTAACATTAACATGGAAAGATAATTCTAATAATGAGTCAGGATTTACAATTCAAAGAAATGACGGACAGGGGTTTAGTAGAATAGGATTTATAAACGATCAAACTACGTATACAGATGAAAATTTGGCTGATGGAACTTACACTTACAGAGTAAGAGCTTATAATGGAACTGATTATTCAGATTTTTCCAATACAGTAGAAATAAAAGTAACAATTACCGATAATACAATTACTCCTCCAAGTGATTTAACTGCTACATTAACTGATAAAAATGTAACATTAACATGGAAAGACAATTCTAATAATGAATCAGGATTTACAATTCAGAGAAACGACGGACAAGGATTTAGTAGAATCAATTTTGTAAATGATTTAACAACTTATACAGATGAAAACCTTGCTGAAGGAACTTACCAATATAGAGTTAGAGCTTATGATAGTTCTGATTATTCAGATTTTTCTAATGTAGTAGAAGTTAAAGTGAATGATAATTCGAACGAACCAGATATTAAAGAAGATTGTATTGGTTGTGTAGTTTACGATACCAATAGTGAAGAAACTACTAATGCAGATCATTCGAAAGAGAAAGCTGCCGACGGAGATCCAAATACTTATTGGCATTCAAATTGGTACGATGATAATACATCACATCCACATTTTATAGCGATAGATTTAGGTAAAGAAAAAGAAGTAGTAGGATTTTCATATCAAGGTCGTCAATCAGGAACTACAGGAATGGTAAAAGAATATATTCTTTTTGGATGGGATGGAAGTAATTGGGAACAACTTTCAACAGGATCATTCCAAAAATCAACATTAAAACAATCGGCAGATTTTGAACAATTCAAAACACGTTATTTATATTTTAGAGCACTTTCTGAAGTAGATGGTAAACGATGGGCTTCTATTGCTGAGTTTTCTGTAAAGTATATAGATTCACCTGAAGAAGCTGTAAATCAAGTTTCAAAAACAAATGAAATAGCTCCAAGTGTAGATTTACAAGATTTTGGAGGAATTAAAGTGTATCCAATTCCTTTTAAAGATAAACTTATTGTAAAAGGAATTCCGTCTCTTAAATCGGCAAGAAACTTAAAGTTAATTGGAGTAAATGGTAAAGTGTTACCTATTGCAAAAGTATTTGATGGAGAGAATTTGATTATTAATGTGAATACGGTTTCAACAGGATTTTATATTCTACAATTTGAAGATGGTAAAAAAAAAAGGCCTCAGTAAATATACTGAGGCTTTTAATTATATCTTTTTGAGAATTTTTTTCTCAACTTTCTTAGGCTTTTTTTGAGGCCTTCTATTTCCTGGGAATACTAAAGATGTACTCGAAAAAGTAGTTCCAAAATTTACGTGTGCATAATATACTTGGCTCACAGCGTCGTAAACTTGATCTTCGGTTAACTCTTTTAAAGGATGAATAAATACAGACCATAAAATATTATCAGAAATAGCATATTTAACATCTAAAGCAGTATGAAAATTAGCCATTAAAGAAGCTGTTTTCAATTCTTCGTTTAATTTATCACTTTCACCAATTGGAGAAATAATTCGCATTCTATTGTGAGTAGAATCTGCTATGGCAATAAAAGGAATGTTTTTTATAAGAAATCGCCATTGCGGCTTTTGACTAACTATACTATCACTAGCGTTTTCAAATATTTTTTCAAGTTTACTAAGTGTCATATCTTGAGCTTGTATTGAAAAACTAATAGACATAGTTAAAATAAGAAAAGCAATAAATTTTTTCATAATTAAAATTTATTGCTTCGACGTTATAAATGATAAAACCTTACAGGTTTTTATTATTAATCATCTCTACTTTGTGCAGCCATTAATTGCATTACCCAATATAATAACATTGCTAAAGAACCAATTGCAGCAACTAAATATGTTCTTGCGGCAGCTTTTAAAGCATCTTGCGCACCTGCTAGTTCTTCTCTGGAAACCATGTTCTTGTTTTTTAACCAAGCTAAAGCTCTATTACTAGCATCATATTCAACAGGTAATGTGATAAAGCTAAATAAAGTTGTTACTCCAAATAATCCAACTCCTGCTGATAAAATGGTATATCCAAAACTAGAAGACAGTCCTAATACTAATCCCGCCATTATTAAAACATTAGAAAACTTAGAGGCAATACCAACTAACGGAACAATATTCGATCGCATTGTTAACCATTTGTATGCACGAGCATGTTGTATAGCATGTCCAACTTCATGTGCAGCAACAGCAGCAGCAGCGGCATTTCTTTCATGATAAACAACTTCACTCAAATTTACGGTCTTGTCTCTTGGGTTATAATGATCTGTTAAACGGCCTGGAGTCGAAATTACTTTTACATCATAAATACCATGATCATCAAGCATTTTTTGTGCTATTTCGGCACCACTCATTCCATTTCTTAAATGAAGTTTAGAGTACTTTTTAAATTTTCTTTTTAATGAACTGCTAACTGCACTACTTACCAGAGCTATAATTCCAATAATTATATAATATCCAAACATAGGTGTACTTTTTTATCTTTTGTTAATTGTATTCTTTCTTAGTTTGATAAATTTACAACATAAATTATTCCATAATTAAAAAGGGGTTAAAAAGTTGACAAAATGACAAATAGTCCTAATATATTATTAGTGTACACCGGAGGTACAATTGGTATGGTGAAAGATTATAAATCAAATGCACTTAGAGCTTTTGATTTTAGTCAGATTTTAGAAAAAATTCCAGAATTAAAACAGTTGAATTGTGAAATAGACACCATTTCATTTGATGAACCAATAGATTCATCAAACATGAATACAGGATATTATATAACAATCGCAGAAATAATTGAAAAGAATTACAATAAATACGATGGTTTCGTTGTCTTAACAGGGTCGGATACGATGTCTTATATTTCTTCTGCAGTAAGTTTTATGTTTGAGAATTTACAGAAGCCTGTAATTTTTACAGGTTCACAATTACCTATTGGAGATTTAAGAACAGATGCTAAAGAAAATTTAATAACTTCTATAGAAATTGCTTGTGCTTCCGAAAAAGGAGAGCCAATAATTCAAGAAGTAGGTTTGTATTTTGAATATAAATTATATAGAGCAAATAGAACTACAAAAATAAATGCAGAACAGTTTGAAGCTTTTTCTTCTATGAATTACCCTCCTTTAGCAGAAAGTGGAGTTCATTTGTCTTTTAATAAACATTTATTGCTTAGAAATGAATCAAAAAATTCAAAATTAATTTTTAGAAAAAACTTAGTAGAAGACATTGTTATTCTCAAACTTTTTCCAGGTATTACACCAAAGGTTGTTGAAGCAATTGTTAATGTAGAAGGTTTAAAAGGATTGATTTTAGAAACCTATGGTTCGGGTAATGCACCTACAGAAAAATGGTTTATTGATTTGATTCATAAGACTATAAAAAATGGGGTTCGAGTTGTTAATGTAACTCAATGTTCAGGAGGAAGTGTAATTTTAGGATTGTATGAAACCAGTACAGATTTAAAAGATATGGGAATTATAAATGGAAAAGATATTACAACAGAGACAGCAATTGCAAAGATGATGTACTTATTAGGTGAAGATTTAACAGACCAACAATTTAAATACTATTTCGAAACTCCATTACGAGGTGAGATTTCATAAATTTATCTTAATTGAATTCTTGATTACATCAAAAACTTAAAGTATTTTAACAATAACCGTTAATTTTCTTTACTGAACCAACATTTTTTTGTTAATTGGCAGTCTGAAAACTTGGGGTACATATTTTATGATTTAAAAAAGTGAAGAGATTGTAGTTTGTACGCAAGTTTAAACAATTTAAAAATTTGTATTTTTATCACGTTAACTATTTAAATTAATTATAACAAAATGAAAAAAGCAGTAAATGCCCTTACACTTACGGGAATCATGTTCTTTGGGGCTATTCAGTCAACTTTCGCACAAGAAGTAGTTGAAAAAACTTTCCACCAAGAATTAAAACAACGTTTTATCGAGGGAGATCCTAAATTCATGGGGATTGTTTTAGTTACTTTAATATTAGGTTTAGCTATAGCAATAGAAAGAATCATCTATTTAAACATGGCAACAACAAATACTAAGAAATTAGTAGCTAAAGTTGATGACGCTTTAAGTTCTGGTGGTGTAGAGGCTGCTAAAGAAGTATGTAGAAACACTAAAGGACCTGTTGCTTCAATCTTTTATCAAGGTTTAGAAAGAGCAGACGAAGGATTAGATGCTGCTGAGAAAGCTGTAGTAGGTTACGGTGGAGTACAAATGGGATTATTAGAGAAGAACATTTCTTGGTTATCTTTATTTATCGCATTAGCACCGATGCTTGGGTTCATGGGAACGGTTATTGGTATGATCGACGCCTTTGATAAAATTGCAGTTGCAAATGATATCTCTCCAGCGGTAGTAGCAGGTGGTATTAAAATTGCACTTTTAACTACAGTATTTGGATTAGTAGTAGCAATTATCTTACAAATTTTCTATAACTATATCGTATCTAAAGTAGATAGTATAGTAAATAACATGGAAGACGCATCAATTTCTTTAATTGATTTGTTAGCTAAGTATAAAAAATAATAAAAGTTAGCAAATGAATAATAAAATATTAACACTATTAGTAGCTGTCATTTCAGTTGTAGGCTTCGGTCTTTTTATCAACGTAATGATTACAGATTCTGAAGACAAAATTGCAATGTCTGATGCATCTAGTCCTATAGTTACTTTCGGTATAATCATGTTTATCGCTACTGCAGCAATTGCAGTGATAGCATCTATATTAGGAGTAGCTAAAAATCCAAAAGCACTTAAAAAAACTTTATTAGGTTTAGTAGTTCTTGGAGTTATATTATTAGTTTCGTCTTTAGTTTCTGATTCTAGTCAAGTTTTAGATGCTAACAAAGAAATAATAGCAGCAGAAGGAAGTTCTGTTTCAAAATTAACAAGTACAGGTATTTGGTCTAGCCTTATTTTATTAGTGGCTGGAGGAGCATTCTTTGTATTTGATTTATTCAAAGGATTAGTTAAATAATAAAGTATGGCAAGAAGAGAAAACCCAGAAATTAATGCAGGTTCGATGGCAGATATAGCCTTCTTGCTACTTATCTTTTTTCTTGTAACAACAACTATGGATGTAGATTCAGGTATTTCTAAGAAATTAGCTGAAAAACCTCCAAAGGATTACGATCCACCAAAAATTAAAGAGAAAAATATCTTTCAAATAAGTATCAATAGAAATAATGATTTATTTGTTGATGGTGACGTACTAGAGTTAAAAGATTTGAAGAGCGCTGCACTTAAATTTATCGACAACGGTGGAGGTATAGGAAACCCAATGCCGGGTACTGATAAGGGAACAGAGTGTGACTATTGTGAAGGTGATAGAAATCCAGATTCTTCTGATCACCCTAACAAGGCCATTATATCAATTGAAAGTGACAGAGCTGCCGATTATGGTACTTATGTGACTATTCAAAATGAATTGTTAAGTGCTTATGCTGAGTTAAGAAATAAATTATGCCAAAGAAGATTTGGTATTTCATTCACTGAGCTAGAAGAAGCATATAAGAAAACTGGTCGTAAAGATGAGGAGTTAAAAAAGAAGCTAGAAAATATAAAATCTAGTTATCCTCAAATTATTACTGACTTAGATTCTGATGATAGTAATTAAATTATAAAACATTGAATTATGTCTAAATTTAAAAAGAAAAAATCAGGTCAACAAGCCATATCAACAGCCTCTTTACCAGACATTGTATTTATGTTATTATTCTTCTTCATGGTAACTACAGTAATGCGTGAAACTGATCTTAAAGTAGATAGTCCACGTTTACCTAGTGCAACTGAAGTAAAGAAATTAGAGCATAAAAGTTTAGTAAGTACTATCTACGTAGGTAGAGCTAAGGATAAAGAAAAATGGGGTTCTAAATACAATAGAATTCAATTGAATGATAAAATAGCTACACCAGATGATATACCAGCATTTATCTTAAATGAACGTCAGCAAGTATCTGATAAAGAGATACCATTTATGACGACTTCTATAAAGGCAGATAAAGAATCAAACGTAGGAACTTTAACTGATATTCGTTTACAGTTAAGAGAGGTAAATGCACTTAAATTGAGTTTATCAACTCAAAAAGGAAGTAGCATTAAACAATAAGAAATATTATTTCTAAATAGTTAAAGAAGAGCAATAGTTTTATTGCTCTTTTTTATTTTTATAAAGTAAATTTTAATTTATGTTGAAACGTCTTTTTTGTTTAGTATTTATTATTACTTGTAATATTTTGTTTTCGCAAGCTGATTCATTGAAGTTAGGAGACAAATATTTAGAAGATCAACTGTATTTAGGGGTAAGTTATGATATCATGTTAAATCAGCCTAAAGGAACAAGTAGTACAGGTTTTTCTTATAGTTTGTCTTTTGGCTATATCAGAGATATTCCATTAAATAGAAAGGGTAATTTTGCTATCGGAGTAGGAGCAGGTTATGGTTT
Organism: uncultured Tenacibaculum sp.; assembly: GCF_947502995.1. Lineage (GTDB taxonomy): Bacteria > Bacteroidota > Bacteroidia > Flavobacteriales > Flavobacteriaceae > Polaribacter. The sequence continues at coordinate 82,588 of NZ_CANNBW010000013.1, forward strand.
TAATTCTTTCAATCACGGAATACAAGTTCTAGATGATAGCACCATTCAACTAGCTGTAGATATTTCTTCAAATAAATTAGTATTACATAATTTGGAATTTCCAATTCAGTTCAGATGGAGAACTTCTGATGCAATTACATATTCCTTTTGGAGAATTTATTCAGGAGTAAAAATGACATATAACTTAAACAATAGTTTTAACTATGTAGAAAACGGAAATTCATTTGAATTTGCTAATATTCCTATATACAATAATTTTCAAACAGGTTTAGAGCTATCAGCAGGTTACGGAACCTTTAATTTTTACATGTATTATGGTTTAACTCCAGTGTATAAAAATGTAGTTATAAACAATACAAGTGTAAATTCTAATATCATTAAGTTTGGACTCATTTTTTATCTCTTATAGTTATAGTGTGTAATAAACTATAAGTTGACAGCTAAAACCTATAAAAAAGCCCAAATAAACTTCTTTAGGAGTGTGTGCTTTAAGATCTAACCTAGCAGTAGCTAAAAGACCAGCTAAAAGCATAAAAATGACTATTAAAGGAAGTAAAGAAATATTATATATTAATTGTAAAGTCACAAAAAAACCTAAAGCACTTCCCGCCGATAACAAATGTAAACTTGTTTTTATGTTTAAAAAGAAAATAAAGTAAACTGCAATTAAACCTAATAGAGTTCCATAAAAAAGAAAAGATAAATCATTTACAATAGTATATTGTTGGAAGAACTTTCCTAGAAACAAAAAAATACAAGTCATTAAGAATAATGGTACTTTACGCTCTTTGATACTTGGAACTTCAAAAGACTTTATTCTTCCCGTTAATTTCAGAAAAATTAATAATAGCATCGGGAATAAATACGTAGTAATGAAAACAGTAATGAAGAGATATAACTGTTCTCTAATTGTAATATGATTTGGTGTTATTATGAAATAGGTAAGTATACCTATAGTTGGCATAACTACAGGATGCAAAATTGTTGATAAAACTTTTTGCCAACTCATTAAATTTCTTTTCTTAAACGTGCTACAGGAATATCTAGTTGTTCTCTGTATTTAGCCACTGTTCTTCGAGCTATAGGATATCCTTTTTCTTTAAGTATTTTAGAAAGTTTTTCGTCTGTTAAAGGTTTACGTTTATCTTCTTCAGCAATAACATTTTCTAAAATCTTTTTGATCTCTCTTGTAGAAACATCTTCTCCTTGATCATTTTTCATAGACTCAGAGAAAAAATCTTTAATCAACTTTGTTCCGTAAGGAGTAGATACATATTTACTGTTTGCAACCCTAGATACCGTAGAAACATCCATGTTAATTTGATCTGCAATATCTTTAAGAATCATTGGTTTTAACTTACGTTCATCTCCTGTTAGAAAATAATCATATTGATAATGCATGATAGAGTTCATTGTTACCAATAAAGTCTGCTGGCGTTGTTTAATTGCATCTATAAACCATTTGGCAGCATCTAACTTTTGTTTTATGAATAAAACAGCATCTTTCTGAGACTTACTTTTGTCTTTAGAACTCTGATATCCTTTCAACATTTCATTATACTCTCTTGAAACATGAAGTTCTGGAGCATTTCTTGAATTTAAAGTCAGTTCTAATTGTCCATCTATAATTCTAATGGTAAAATCAGGAACAATTTGTTCAGCTATTTTATTGTTTCCAGCGTATGAACTACCAGGTTTTGGATTTAATTTAGAAATTTCACCAATAACTTCTTTTAATTCTTCTTCAGAAACATTGAATTTATCTAAAAGTTTTTTATAATGTTTCTTTACAAAATGATCAAAAGCATTTTCTAATACACTTATAGCTAAAGCTCTACTTTTAGTCTCGCTTTTAGCTTTTAACTGAATAATTAAACATTCTTTTAAATCCCTAGCACCAACACCAATTGGATCTAATTTTTGGACAACGTTTGTAAGTACTTTTTCTACTAATTCTTCTGTTGTAAATACATTTTGTGTAAAAGCCAAGTCATCGACTAAATCGATAATTTCTCTTCTTATATATCCACTATCATCTATACTTCCAACTAAAAACTCAGCAATAGCTTTTTCTTCTTCATTTATACGGAATGTATTTAATTGATTTTTTAAAGACTGATGAAAAGTTGTTCCAGCAGCATAAGGAACTTGTTTTTCTTCATCGTCAGCAGAATAATTATTACTTTGAGTTTTATAACTCGGATATTCATCATCACTTAAATATTCGTCAATATTTATATCCTCAGCATCAATCTTTTCATTGCCAGTATCATCATATTCACTTTCATTACTTAAGCTATCATCAAAATTATCAGCTTCTTCTTTTCCAGTATCTAATGCAGGATTTTCTTCAATTTCCTGTTTTAAACGTTCTTCAAACGCTTGTGTCGGTAATTGAATCAACTTCATCAACTGTATTTGTTGAGGAGATAATTTTTGTAATAATTTTTGATGTAAACTTTGCTTTAACATAATTACAAATATATGAATTCAAAGAAAAAGAAAATCGCCATTCTTAGCGAAGAATGACGATGATCTTGTTAATATATCACTGTAGAATTAAAATTCTGCATTTTGTGGTGTTCTAGGGAAAGGAATAACGTCTCTAATGTTACTCATACCAGTTGTAAATAACACTAAACGTTCAAAACCTAAACCGAAACCAGAGTGTACTGCTGTACCAAATTTTCTAGTATCTAAATACCACCATAACTCTTCTTCAGGAATATCTAAAGCAGCCATTTTTTCTTTTAATACATCTAAACGCTCTTCTCTTTGAGCTCCACCAACCATTTCTCCAATACCAGGGAATAAAACATCCATAGCTCTTACTGTTTTACCATCGTCATTTAAACGCATGTAGAATGCTTTAATTTTCGCTGGATAATCGAATAAGATTACAGGACATTTAAAGTGCTTTTCTACTAAATAACGCTCGTGTTCTGATTGTAAATCTGCTCCCCACTCGTTGATTGGAAATTGGAATTTCTTCTTTTTGTTAGGCTTAGAATTACGTAAAATATCGATAGCTTCTGTATAAGAAACACGCTTAAAGTTATTATCTACAACAAACTTTAACTTTTCAATTAAAGACATTTCGCTTCTTTCAGCTTGTGGCTTTGTTTTTTCTTCTTGTAAAAGTCTGTTTTCTAAGAACTCTAAATCATCTTTACAGTTATCTAAAACATATTGTAAAACATACTTAATAAAATCTTCAGATAAATCCATGTTTGCATCTAAATCGTAGAATGCAACTTCAGGTTCTATCATCCAAAATTCTGCTAGGTGTCTAGTTGTATTAGAATTTTCAGCTCTAAATGTTGGTCCGAATGTATATACTTTACCTAATCCCATTGCATAGGTTTCAGCTTCTAACTGCCCAGATACGGTTAAGTTCGTTTGCTTACCAAAGAAATCTTGGCCATAGTCCACTTCTCCTTCTTCGTTTAATGGTGCTTTATTTGGTTCAAAGTTGGTTACCTTAAACATCTCACCAGCTCCTTCAGCATCAGAACCTGTAATAATAGGTGTATTTACATAATAAAATCCGTTTTGCTGAAAGTATTGATGTACAGCAAAAGAAAGTGCAGAACGCACACGCATTACAGCACTAAATGTATTGGTACGAACTCTTAAGTGAGCATTTTTTCTTAAAAATTCAAATCCATGTTTTCTAGGTTGAATAGGATATTCATCAGGATTCGAATCTCCTAAAATCTCTAAATTGTTTACTTGAACTTCAACTGATTGACCTTTACCCTGGCTCTCTACTAAAGTTCCTTTTATTGCAACAGCAGCACCAGTAGTAATTCTTTTTAATAAAGCTTCATCAGTATTTTCAAAATCAACAACACATTGAATATTCTTAATTGTAGAACCATCGTTTAATGCAATAAAACGATTACTTCTGAAGGTTCTTACCCAACCTTTCACACATACTTCTTGTAAAAACTGATCTGAACTTAAAAGCTCTTTTACACTACTTGTTGTCATTATAAATAGGTTAACAAATTTCAGCGACAAATATAATTTATTAGATAGAAATTACAATAATGTTTATAAACTACTTACAGAAATAAGTGGATTTATAGCAGAACTTTCAAACTTTTTAATATTGAATTTACGGAATGAGATATTTATTTATCATTTCTTATCGAAATCGAAAATATATCATGATTATTTGATAATAATTTCATAATATTGGGGCATATAATGTATAGAGATAAACTTCATATGTTTATCTGATCAATTTAAAACAAAGGTTCTCTTAATTGAGGGCCTTTTGTTTTTTTAAAACACCTACTTATAGGTATTTACTTCTAGAATTTGTGAATGTAGTTTTGATGGATTAAAGAACATATACATGAAAACAAAACTACTTTTATTACTTTCTCTTGTGGTGTTTTGGGGAGCACAAGGACAGGTGTCACAAGCAGAGAGAGAAGCGTTAATAGCATTATATAATGCTACTGACGGTGACAATTGGACGAATAATACGAATTGGGATACGGATCCTAATTCTAATTCGGATGTTTCAACTTGGCATGGTGTGTCTATTTTAAGAAATGGATTAGGCGAAGTCAGGGTTAGCAGAGTAGATTTATTCAATAATAATTTAACAGGAACTTTACCCGATTTAAGTGGGTTAATAAGTACTACTATTATTCGTTTAGAAATGAATAATATTTCAGGAGAATTGGATCTATCTAAACTTCCTTCTGTGATACAATATTTGTATTTATTTGACAATAATCTTACAGGTCAAATTCCTGATTTTTCTGGATCAAATATGGTTCAATTAAGATTGGATAATAATAATTTACAAGGAAATTTATCTGAAGCAATGTTTCCAACATCTTTAGATATGCTCACATTATCTGAAAATAACTTTTCAGGAGAATTGGATTTAAGTTCATTTAATAACCTTACTTCTGTAGCGATCAGTGATACAGGTATTAGTTATTTACAAATCCCTGCTAGTGTAAACGGAAATAATCAAGGAGCTTTAAGAATTAAAAACACGCCGAAACTTGCCTATGTTGAAGTAAATTCCGGAATAACAAATTTTTATAATTTAAGAAACTCGTATTTTGATATTGGAGTTAGAATAGTTTCAAGTACTACAAATGTAGATCGATCAGTACGACCTGTTGTTTCAGAAAGGGAAGCTATTCCACGTTTTTTTATTGGAAGTGGATTAGATATTAGATATAGTAATACAATTAGAAATGGTTCTAATGATAAAGAGTGGATTGAAACAGAAGAGATAAATGGTGAATTAAGAATTACAGGTGTTTTTATTGCTGATAGAACTTTGTTTAACAATGAAGTGCCTTCTCAAGTAAATGCGCTTTCAGCATTGAAACAATTAAATTTAACTGGTTGTAGTCTACAAAGATTACCTCCAGAAATAGGCGATTTACCAGAGTTGCAAATATTAAATCTATCACAAAACTCACTAGCTAGTTTACCTGTAGAATTTGGAAGTTTGCCAAAACTTGAAAATTTAGTTTTGACTTCAAATTTGTTAACAAGTTTACCAGAAGAGTTTTATAATTTAAGTACATTAAAAAACTTATCAATTCATTTTAATCAAATTCCTACATTATCAGATAGTTTAGGAAATTTAACAGCTTTAGAACAATTTAATTTTAGTTCTAATTCTATAGATGAAATTCCTAGTTCGGTTGGTAATCTGGTTAATATGAAAACTATACAGTTTCAAAATAATAGAATTACATTATTACCGCCAGAATTAGGAAACTTAAGATTATTAACTTCTATAACAGGTTCTAATAATCAAATAGCTAGTATACCTTCAGAATTTGGTCAATTAACATTACTTAAGTTGTTAGATTTATCTTCTAACAGTATCTCAAATACTCCAGCAGAGTTTTCAAATCTAACCGAGTTAGAAACGCTATATTTAAATAATAACGATTTACAAGTAATAGCTGGTTTAGGAGGTTTCACTAAATTGAAATTTCTACGATTACACAATAACAGATTAGGAGAAGATAATGCAATTTTCGATACTAAACTTCCAAGTAATATAGGTGATTTATCATTGCTTCAAGAGTTAACACTTCATGATAACAAGCTTACAGAATTACCTAATACAATTGGTAGTTTAACATTGTTAACAGAATTACCATTACAAAATAACAGATTAGGCAGTTTACCTTCTGGAATTGGAAGTTTAAATGGACTTAAAAAATTACAATTACAGAATAATCAATTAACGGGATTACCTGTAGAAATTGGAAATTTATCTGCTTTAGAGGAATTAAATATTACAAATCAAACAAGTTTTAATACTGAAACTATTTATCATCTTACTAGTTTACCAACTACGATAACAAACTTAACAAGTTTAAAAAGGTTTGAAGCAAGTTCAAATCGTATTGAAGGCGATATAGATTTAAGTAATAGTATTACTTTAAATAATTTGCAGCTCTTTGATAATCGTATAAGTGGATTAAAATTAGGAACAGGTCCATTTTCTACTCAAGTAACTTTTAATCCGAATTTAAGTTGTATTGAAGTGCCTTCAGATCAGGTTGCTAGTTGGAAATCGACTTCCCTAAATACAGTTAGTACAGATAATGGTGTAGATTTTAGTGATAATTGTTCAGGATTTAGAGTACCACAATTAGAGCGTGAAGCTTTAATTGCATTTTATAATGCTACTGGCGGAGGAACAAATTGGAATGGTCAGTTTTGGAATACAGATCCCAATAGTTTGAGTAATGTTGGTGCATGGGGAGGTGTTACAACAGCTATAGTTAACGGACAAAAACATGTTGTAAAATTAGAAGTAAGGAATTCTGGTTTAAATGGTTTTATACCTTCTGAAATTAAAAACTTAACTGAATTAGTAGAATTAAATTTAGGAATATTTAATGGTAGAGGAAATTTAACTGAAGTAAAACCAGAAATAGGAGAGTTAACAAAATTAGAACGATTAGATTTAACAGGCCATAAGTTATCAACCTTACCTACAGAAATAGGAACCTTATCAAGTTTAGTTTATTTAGAGTTATCAAACAATTCATTAACAAGTTTACCTTCTGGAATAGGAAGTTTAAATGCTTTAGAAGAATTAAGAATAACCAGTCAAAATAATACAACAACAGGTGAAAAAACATTAGCTTCATTACCAAATGAAATAGGAGGATTAACAAGTTTAAAAAAGCTATCTCTTCAAGGAAATAGATTAACTTCAATTCCTAATACTATAAATGGATTAACAGCTTTAGAGGATTTAAATTTGGGAGATAATTCTGGAAATGGGAATGAATTATCAACTTTGCCTTCTACTATTGGTGCTTTATTAAATTTAAAAACGTTAAATATAGCCTACAATAGATTAAATAGTTTACCAGATGAAATAGGGAATTTATCAAGTTTAGAAAGTTTATATCTATCTAATCAAGTTACTTTTGACGGAGGAACAACGTATTATTTAACAAGTTTACCAGTTACATTAAATAACTTATCTAATTTAAAAACATTTCATGCTTCTTCTAATAGAATTGAAGGCGATATTGATTTAAGTAACATTATTACTTTAACAGATTTACAACTTTTTGATAATCGAATTTCTGGTTTAAAATTGGGGAAAGCTCCATTTTTCTCTCAATTATCAAGCAATCCGAATTTAACTTGTATAGAAGTTCCTACCAGTCAAGTTAGTAATTGGGAAACTTCAGCATCAACTACAGGTTCAGTTACTGTAGATAATGGAGTTGCTTTTAGTGATAATTGTACAGGATTCAGAGTGCCGCAATTAGAACGTGAAGCTTTAATTGCTTTTTACAATGCTACAGGTGGAGGAACAGATTGGACAGGACAGTTTTGGGATACAGATCCAAATAGTTTAAGTAATGTTGGTGCATGGAACGGTGTTACAACAGCTATTGTAAATGGACAAAAACATATTGTAAAAATAGATCTTTCTAATAGAAGATTAAATGGTTTCATTCCTTCAGAAATTAAAAACTTAACTGAATTAGTAGAATTAAACTTAGGAGTGTTTAATGGTAGAGGTAATTTAATAGAAATAAAACCAGAAATTGGAGAGCTAATAAAATTAGAACGACTAGATTTAACAGGACATAAGTTAACAGCTTTACCAACAGAAATAGGGAGTTTGTCAAGTTTAATTTATTTAGATCTTTCAAACAATTCATTAACGAGTTTGCCAGCTGGAATTGGTGATTTTGCTGCATTAGAAGAGTTAAGAATAACTAGTCAAAATAATGTAAGTACTAGAGAAAAAACCTTAACTATTTTGCCTGATGAGATAGGTAATATTACAAGCTTAAAACAATTATATCTACAAGATAATAAATTAACATCACTGCCAAATACTATTGATGGATTAATAGCTTTAGAACAGTTATATTTAGGAGACGGCTCTGGTAGAGGTAATGAGTTATCGAGTTTACCTGCTACAATTGGGAATCTAAACGCTCTTAAAATTCTAGATATCGAGTACAATAGACTAATAAGTTTGCCCGAAGAAATTGGTGATTTATCTAACTTAGAAAATCTTAGTATTGCAAATCAAGTTACTTTTGATGGAGGGACAACGTATTACTTAACAAGTTTACCGTCATCAATAAATAATTTATCAAGTTTAAAAAATTTTAATGCTTCAGCTAATAGAATTGAAGGAGATATTGATTTAAGTAATATTTCTACATTGAGTTTTCTTCAGTTTACAGATAATAGAATAAGTGGATTGAAATTAGGTGTAGGACCTTTTTCAGTTCATTTAACTAGTAATCCGAATTTAAGTTGTATCGAAGTCCCTGCTTCAGAAGTTAGTAATTGGGAAGCTTCTCCAGGTGGTGTAGTAAGTATAGATAATGGAGTTGCTTTTAGTGACAATTGTACAGGATTCAGAGTACCGCAATTAGAACGTGAAGCTTTAATTGCTTTTTACAATGCTACAGGTGGAGGAACAGATTGGACAGGACAGTTTTGGAATACAGATCCTAGTAGTATTAGTAATGTTGGTGCTTGGGGTGGTGTTACAACAGCTATAGTTAACGGACAAAAACATGTTGTAAAACTTGAGATTTTAAATAGAAATTTGAATGGGTTTATTCCTTCAGAAATTAAAAACTTAACTGAATTACAAGAAATCAATTTATCAAGTACAGCTGCAGGAAGATCTAATTTAACTGAGATTAAACCAGAAATAGGAGAACTTAAAAAACTAGAGCGATTAGATTTATCAGCTCAAGGTTTAACAATTTTACCAGATGAAATAGGGGATTTATCGAGTTTGTTGCGTTTAAATTTAAATTCAAATTCTTTAATCACTTTACCATCAGGTATTGGAAATTTAGCAAGTTTAGAAGAATTATATATTAATAATCAAATAGAAACGAGTTCTAATGAACGTTCGTTTACTTCATTACCAAGTAATTTAGGAAATATTTCTACCTTAAAAAGATTAGAATTAAGAACGAATAAACTAACTAGTATACCAACATCTATTGGAAATCTTTCAAATTTAGAGTTCCTAATTTTAGAAGATAACCTATTAACAGAATTACCAACTATAATTAATAGCTTGGCAAATTTAAAAGAGTTAATAGCAGGGATGAATAGAATTTCTGGAGATATTAATTTAAATAACTTAACGGTTTTAAATAATTTAAAATTAGAATATAACAATATTAGTAATCTAAAATTAAATGTTTCTCCAACTTCTTTTGGAACTTCTAATTTTGGTAGATTTTCTTTATTAAGAAATGCTTGTGGTTGTGTGGAAGTACCAAGTGACGAATTAGTGTCTTGGCAATTATCAGAGTTTAATGAGCAAAATGGAATTCTAGATAATGGTGTTGTATATTCAGATAATTGTAGTGGTGTTACCAACAATAGTATTATAGATGTAGAGAGAGAAGCTTTAATAGCATTATTTAATGCAACAGATGGAAATAATTGGAGAAACGATTTAACAAGTTCATATAACGGAGTACTTTGGAATTCAGATATAACTCAAAAAGTAAATGTTGGTGCTTGGTTTGGTGTTACTACAGCTATGATAAACGGACAAAAACATGTAACTAAAATAGAGCTAAACTCTAATTTACTTGAGGGAGAATTGCCAATTGAAATTAGAAATTTAAGTCAATTAAAAATATTTAAAATATCAAATAATACAATTTCATTAATTCCAGCTGAAATAGGAGAATTAATAAATTTAGAACAGCTAACTTTAAGTAGTCAGTTTGATATAATTACAAGTCAGAAAACATTAAGTGCGCTTCCTACAGAAGTAAATAATTTAAGTTTATTAAAGCATTTAGATATTCAAGGAAATGCAATTGAAGGAAATTTGGACTTTTCTAATCTAGTAAATCTAACATCATTGCATGTAAGTTCTAATGAAATTACAGGGCTTAAAATTGGTATTTCTCCACAGGTTTTCGATAATCAATTTGATTTTGATGGAGGTTTTTCAAGATCGTTCAGTTTTTCTAACGCCTATTTAAATTGTATAGCTGTTCCTCAAACTACAGTTTCAGATTGGGGAAATTCAACATTTGCTCAAAGAAATCCAAATATTGTTTGGGGACAAGATTGTACTGCTTACAACAATGTTCCGAATGAAGAAATAAATGCTTTAGTTGATATGTATAATGCTTTAGGTGGTGGAAGTTGGACAAACAATGAAAACTGGACCGGAGTTTTGAATAGAGCAATCATGAACTCACCTTTTAATACAACCAAATGGCAAGGAATAACTACAGAAATTGTAAATGGAGGTAAACATATTACTAGAATTAATTTAAGTAGTAATAATCTTACAGGAACTTTACCAGAAAGTTTAGGTAGTTTATCGGAATTAAAATATTTAGATTTAAATACAAATAATTTAGAAAATAACTTGCCATCAAGTTTAAATCAACTGACTAAATTAGAGACTCTTTTAGTTTCTTCGAATAATTTAAAAGGAACTATTCCTGACTTAACTAATATCACTTCATTAAATAATTTTTACATTGATAATAATAACTTCCAGTTTGGTGATTTTGAAAATGAGTTTTCAACTTATAGCACATTTGTTCAGTTTTTATACCAAACACAAGCCAATGTTAGTGAAGATGAAACAGTAGAGTTGACTGATGCAGATTATCGATTAGAAGCTCAAGTATCAGGAAATAATAATGTATATCAGTGGTATAAAAATGGATCGCCAATCACAGGAGCGAATGAAGCTAGTTACGATATTTTGAATCCTTCTTCTGCTGATGATGGAACTTATTATTGTCAAATTACAAACACTGTTGTTACAGGATTAACCTTAAGAACAGGAACAGTTACAGCTACATTTGATAGTACTTTAAGTATAGAGAATGAAGCGTTGAAGAACTTTATTGTTTTATATCCAAACCCAACGAATGGTATTGTAAATATTGATGTTTCAAATAATATTAATATAGAAAGAATAGATGTTTTCTCTATAACAGGAGTAAAAGTAAAGTCTATTGATAAGGTAACAGAGAAATTGAACATTCAAGATTTACCATCGGGAGTGTATATGATAAATATTCAATCAACTCAAGGAAGAATAGTAAAACGATTGATTAAAAAATAAAGGATTTTAGTTTAGATAATTTGTATAATTTGGATTGAGAAACAAAAACGCACACTTTTAAAGAAATGTGCGTTTTTAATTTTTATGTCTAATTTTTTATATCATTTCTTCTCCTTAGGCGGGAAAATTTTAAAGTTCGTTTCTTTTAATACTTTCTGATTTGCAATTTTTCGTTCAAAAGAAAGTAATAAAGAAGGCAACAATAATAAGTTAGAAACCATAGCTAGTAATAACGTTACAGAAACTAAACCACCTAAAGCAATTGTTCCTCCAAAACTAGAAATAGTAAACACTAAGAATCCAAAGAATAAAACAATAGAAGTATAAAACATACTTACACCAGTTTCTTTAAGAGCGGCATAAACTGCAGGTTTTATCTTCCAGTTGTTTGCTAGCAATTCTTGTCGGTATTTTGCCAAGAAATGTATCGTGTCATCTACAGAAATACCAAAAGCAATACTAAAAACAAGAATTGTTGATGGTTTTATAGGAATATCGAAGAACCCCATCAATCCAGCAGTAATTAACAATGGAAGCATATTTGGAATTAACGATATTAAAATCATTTGAGGAGATCTAAACATCCAAGCCATAAAAATTGAAATCAATAAAATAGCTAACGATAAAGAAATTACTAGGTTTTTAATTAGGTAATTAGTTCCTTTTAAGAAAACTAAAGCTTTACCAGTCATAGAAACACTAAACTTGTCTCCTTTAAATTGTTTTTGAATCACAGCATTTAATCGATCTTGAATGATATCCATTTTATCAGTTCCAATATCTTTCATAAATGTTGTAATACGCGCATATCTACCAGTACTATCTACAAAGTTTTTTAACATCCCAGAATTGCTATTGGAATTCTTTGTATATGCAAAAATATAACTCTTTTCTTGACTAGTTGGTAATTGATAATACTTCGGATTTCCGTTATAGTATGCCTGTTTAGAATATTTTACTAGGTTGTTTACCGAGATAGGTTTAGAAAGTTCAGGGAAAGTTTCAATAGTTTCATTTAGCTTTTCCATTTTTTTCAATGTAGAAAGTTTCATAACACCTTTTTCTTTCTTCGTATCAATAAGAATTTCTAATGGCATTATACCTCCAAATTCACTTTCAAAGAATTTAATGTCTTTATAAAACTGTTTTCCTTTAGGCATATCTTCTATCAAACTACCAGAAACTCGTATTTGATATAAACCTATCATACTTAAAATGATAACTACAACAGTTGTTATATAAATATAAATTCGTTGTTTTCTTACCATTCTTTCCATCCAGTCTACTACATTTTCCATCCATCTTTTTTCTAAGTGATTTAAATGCTTTTTCTGCGGAAGAGGCATAAAACTATATAGAATAGGAATAATTAATAGCGCTAAAATGAAAATACTAATGATATTTATTGAAGCTAAAATTCCGAATTCACGAAGTAATTTACTTTTTACAAATACAAAAGTTGCGAATCCAGAAGCGGTTGTAATATTTGTCATTAGCGTGGCATTTCCAATTTTAGAAATTACACGTTGTAATGATTTTGCTTGATTACCATGTTTTTTTACTTCTTGCTGGTATTTATTAATTAAGAATACTGCGTTAGGAACTCCAATAACGATAATTAATGGCGGAATTAAAGCTGTTAAAACAGTCAATTCATAACGTAATAAACCAATAAAACCATACGCCCACATCACACCAATTATAACTACTAATAAGGTGATAAACGTAGCTCTAAACGATCGAAAGAAGAAAAAGAATATGATTGCCGTAATAAACAATGCACCTAAAACAAATATTCCCATTTCTTCGGAAATATTCTTAGAGTTTAAAGTTCGAATGTATGGCATCCCAGATACTTTAACATCCAAATCGTTTTCAGCTTTAAATTTTTCTATAGCTGGAATTAGGGTTTCTTCAATAAACTGAGCACGTTCAGGTTTATTTACAATATCTTTTTTTAGATAAATGGCTGTTTGAATTGTTCCTTCGTTATTGAATAAAATATTTTCATAAAAAGGAAGTTTTTCAAAAAGTTGAATTTTAATTTGATCTACTTCTTCTTGTTTCGTAGGCTCTTTTTCAAACAAAGGATCAACAACAAACTTTCTTTTTTTACGATCAGCTTTTAGTTTCTTAATATCTGAGATAGAAACTGTGAATTCTACTTCTGGAGCACTATCTAATTCACGAGCTAATTTATTCCAAGAATTGAATTTATCTAAAGAATAAAAAGTACTGTCTTTAATTCCTAGAATGATTAGGTTTCCTTCTTCACCAAAAATATCTAAGAATTTGTTATACTGGATATTCGCTTCGTGATTTTCAGGAAGAAGATTGGCTTCAGTATAAGAAAAACGAACGTATTTGGACTGGGTAAGTAAAAGTGCAGTGATAATAACTATAGTAGTTAACACTAGGTAGCGATTTCGTAAAATAAATCCTGCGATCTTAGTCCAAAAAGTCATCTAAAAAAATTTGTGCAAAGGTAAATATTAAAAAGATAAGAAAAATAAAAAAAGAGTGTTTTAAAACACTCTTTTTTTAAATATTTTGAGAAAAACTATACAGTCATAATTTCTTTCTCTTTAACAGCTAGTTTTTCGTCAATTTGTTTAACGTAGCTATCTGTTAAAGTTTGTACATCAGCTTCAGCATTTTTCTTCATATCGTCAGAAGCATCCACTTTTTTTATTTCATTGTTAGCATCTTTACGTGCGTTACGTACTCCAACTTTTGCATTTTCAGCTTCTGCCTTAGCTTGTTTAGCTAAATCTCTACGACGCTCTTCAGTTAGTGGTGGTACATTAATAATAATATTTTCACCATTGTTCATAGGATTAAAACCTAAGTTAGCTATCATAATAGCTTTTTCAATCTCTTGTAACATGTTTTTTTCCCATGGTTGAATTGAGATTGTTCTTGCATCTGGCGTATTCACATTTGCTACTTGACCTAATGGAGTTTGAGATCCATAATAATCAACTTGTACATTCGCTAACATTGCAGGAGATGCTTTTCCTGCTCTAATGCTTCTTAATTCTTTCTCTAAATGAGAAATAGCATTAACCATAGCTTCTTTAGTACTATCTAAAATAAAATCTATTTCTTCAGTCATCTCTTTATAATTTAATTAACTCGTATAAATACGGTTTATTTATGATCAACTATTGTTCCAATTGGTTCTCCAGAAACTAATTTAATTAAATTTCCTTGTTTATTCATATCAAAAACAATAATTGGTAATTTGTTTTCTTCACTAAGAGTAAAAGCAGTCATGTCCATTACTTTTAATCCTTTTTCTATTACGTCTTTAAAAGTAATAGTTTCAAATTTAATAGCATCTTTATTTTTTTCAGGATCATCGTTGTAAATTCCGTCAACACGAGTTCCTTTTAAAATTGCATCTGCATCAATTTCAATAGCTCTTAAAACTGCAGCAGTATCAGTAGTGAAATAAGGATTACCAGTTCCAGCTCCAAATATTACAACTCTACCTTTTTCTAAATGTCTTATGGCTTTTCTTTTGATGTAAGGTTCTGCTACTTCTTTAATTTCTAAAGCAGTTTGCATTCTGGTATAAACACCTTCATCTTCTAAAGCACTTTGTAAAGCTAATCCATTAATACAAGTTGCTAGCATTCCCATATGATCACCCTGAACTCTGTCCATTCCATTAGCAGCACCAGAAACACCTCTAAAAATATTTCCTCCTCCAATTACAATGGCAACTTCTACACCTTTTTCAACGACTTGTTTTATTTCTAAGGCGTATTCTTTTAATCTTTTAGGGTCAATTCCATAGTCGCGTTCTCCCATTAGGGCTTCTCCGCTTAATTTTAGAAGTATTCGTTTGTATTGCATAGTTCTGTTGAAAGTTGTGCAAATATACAAATATTAGAAAACAAAAAAACCTCGCTAATCGCGAGGTTTAATTTAGTTTTTCCAAAATCTAAAAGAGTCCAAACTATTGTTTATTTTGTTTAACCAGAAGCTTATATCGTTTGCAAAATCAGCTTCGATGGATCTACCTAAAATATAAATTGTAAAAAGTACATAAATAAGTAATAACAGTATTGCACTTAAAATATTCATTTTTCTATTAGAAATGTATATGATAAAAGCAATAAACGTAGATATAAATAATAGAATTCTTAATTCAGAAATATTTATTACGGTCTCTTGATTCATTTCAATTGGTCCATATATCAATGTAAATATGAATAAAGGAAAACCTAATGCAAAGCAAACATCGAAAATATTACTTCCTAAAGCATTTGAAACAGCATCATCATAATTCCCTTTTTTAGCATCTTTCATAGATAATATTGTATCTGGGACACTCGTAGCAGCACTTGCTAAGATAACAGCTACAAAATATATTGGAATATTTAAGGAATCACCTAACCATTCACATGATTTAACTAACAACAGACAAGCAGAACCTATTATTAACATAGAAAATAAAAGTAAAGACCATGCTTTTTTATTATTGATTGAATCTTTAATAAAAACAGGTTCTAAATTAAGTGTTAATAAATTAAATAGAAAGCCTTTTTCATCATCGTCTTCCTCTTCCTCTTCTTCCTCTTCATTTTCATCTTCTTCATTTGATTTCATTGATATTAGCATATATGAAGCATAACCAACATATAATAACATTAAAATTAAACCGTGTGTCCAGTTTAATGAATTTCCTCCTAAGATAAAGATAAGAACAAGTTCACAGATTAGTAGTGATATTCCATCTCTTAATAATACTTTTTTAGATATTTCAACATAAGAAGTAACTCTTTTTAAAATTACTACAAGTATAACAACAGCAGGAATAATCATACCGTTGAAAATTGCACTACCGGCTGTTGTGCCTATTCCTCCAGCAAAACCATCTCTATCTTTTAAAACAAAAAGAAAAAATAATGTAGTAAACAATTCAGGCATAGATGAGCCTATAGCGTTTATTGTAGCTCCACGTACACCTTCACTAAGGTTTCTTCCAAGGTATTCAGAAGCAGCTTCGAATCCATCACTTGCTCTCCAAATTATAATACAACAAGTAATAATAAGTAATATTGATACTAACATAGTTTTTTTAGTTTTATTGGTTTGTTATTTTAATTTGTGCCATTCTTCCATAGTTTTCATTAGAGAGCAGTATTTTATTTCCATTTTCTAATTCAAGCATTTGGCCAATTGGTATTTTTTTATCGTTTGTTAAATCAGTTAAATCTTGGATAGCTTCATTAACGAACAACCATTTGTTATTATGAAATACAAAATATCCAAGTCTTTTTTTATCTATTGAGTTAAGTTTTTCATTTCTAATTATGTTTCTATTTACATGCCATTTATGAAGTGTTGTGTTATTACCAATAACTAGTTTTTGGTTTTCAGGTTTCCAATCATCTGGTTTAAATTCATAAAAGAATTCTAAAACAGGAATTGTATTGTTGTATTTTGTGTTACAAAAAGGGCATTTGTTATCTGTGGTTTCATTATGAATAAACCATTGTTGTTCACATGATTGATTGCTACATTTTAATTTTAAATCATCTGTTTTTATTAATGCTTGTTCCCAACTTTCAGCTAAAGGTCTTTCTCTAGGGTTATGTAATCCCTTGATAAACGCTTGTTCAAATAGTTCCTTAAGATAAGGTCCAGCTATTGTATAAGGAGTTTTATTTAAATCTGTCCATGGAGAAAAATTAATCATGTTATCCCCATATTCTCTTTTAAAGTTTCGATTACTACTATTTGTGGGGTGTTCAACAAATAAAGCCTCAGATCCCATTAATAAATCCTCTTCTTCATCAGATTCAATTGCTCCGAAATAGTTACCACCTCTTAAAGGGTGCCTATAAAAAAGATACATATAAATTAGAACTGCTAAAGCATGTAAATCAGTATATCTATTTGGTAAGTTCCTGTTAAGGTCCTTAGCGTCGAGATGTTTTGTGGCTATTACTTCAGGGGCAATAAAATCTGCTGTTCCAATTACCTCAGGAGGATATAAGCCAGGAACTACAAGTCCATCAATATCAATAATTGAAGCTGTCTTGGTAACCGGATCTATTAGGACATTTTTATAAGATAAATCAGAGTGAGCTAAACCACCTGCATGCATTCTTTTCACACCTCTTGCTATATTTACTCCTATTTGAAAGTAACTTAACCAATTTCCAAGTTCAGATTTATCTAACTTTAATTTTGAAGTTTTTGATCTAAACTTTGCACTAGCAAACCATTTTCCTTCTTTCTCTTTTCCTATTAAAATAGGGATAGTTTCATATCCTTTTTTGAAAAAGAAATTATCAGGGTAGCAAGGAACAATAATTCCTATTTTGTCTCCTACTTGAACAACATCTGTAGGCCAAGAATAAAGTTTTTGATAATAATCACCACCTTCTCTATTAAAAAAATTTTCGTAGTAAGTTGTGACAATTTTTTTTAATCGTTCAATAGAGTTGTTGTCTTGTTTATCTCTGTATATGGCAACAACATATGATTTTGTAGGACTAAAATATACATCTTTCATACCGCCTCTCATAGGCTCACCATTATCTACATATTGGTATTTCTTTGATGCATTAATAATAGAAGTGACTGTTATTGTATTCATTTGTTTTATTTAAAAAATAATAGCGAGAGTTCTATCATCATGATTTCCTCTACTCCAAAAATCCATCCAATCATTCAGGTTATTTTCAATGCTTTTTATAGGAGCATTAAAATCAATTGTTATATTACTTTCATTCAGACCTTGTAAATCTTCAATAAATTCATTCCATTTTTCTATCTTATTTAAATTTGCTTCAACTTCGAATTTAGGGTCATAAATTCCATCAGACATTAAGAATAAAAATGAAAAATCTTTTTGAAAATGTACTGAAAATCTAGTAGCCATAGGTCTATCTTCAGAATAAAATATGTTACGTTGTGTAATAAAACGAGTTCCACCACCAAATTCGCCTATATCTAACCAATTTAGCATAGTTGATTGTTTTTTATCTTTACTTATAATACAAGCTGGGCAGTCACCAACACTAAAAGAAAGAAACACATATCCATTTGCGAATTTTTTAAAAGCAGTAAAAACTAATGTGCTATGAAAGCTATTGATACAGTTTTTTTCATTCGTATTTTTATCGAATAAATGAGGAGTTTCATTGTAAGTTTGAAGTGCTAATTCATTCAATTTTTCATGTGAATGTATAACTGCTTTATAAAGTGTTTTTTTTGTAGAAATTAATACTTCATTTGATAGGGAAGTTTCTTCATTGAAATCTAAGGTACTTACTTCTTCTTCTAAACTCTTAAGCTTTTGTTCGTTTACAATATTTTCTTCAAAGTATTTTACAACTTCATTACAGATTAATTGAGATCCTTTTCTAGAAAAAGTAGCGCTACCAGCTCCATCGCTTACAGCTATAATATTCCACTTAGAATTTTTAATTTGCTTAAAAGCAAAATCATCATCTCTGTAGCTACCTACATTTTTATGAGATCTTCCTCTTTTAGAAGAGACAACAATTGACTTTTCTTCTAGTTCTTGAGACATAGATCGATCATCAACTTTCCAAAAAATACTTTCTGTATCGCTTGGTATATCTTTCCATAATGATTTAGGATCTGGATTAATTAGGAATGTGATTTCCTTTTCATTTACAGTAGTACTTGTTTGTTCTCCTTCAATTTTAAATAAAATTATTACTTTAAAATTCCCGCTTTTGCTAGGGATTCCTTGTAGAGATTTTGTGTTTTGATCGTATGATAATCCTATTTCTTCTATACCAGAAAAATAGAGCTTATTTATATGATTTGTTAAAAAAAAAATATCTTCAAAAGTAAAATTATAACTTTTATTAACAGTACCATTAGGTATGGTAATTTGTAAATTTTTAAATTCTAAAATTTTACTTCTAATCATCCATTTATCCATAAGAACATTTTGAGTTTTCAGTATCGTAGCTTTTACTCTTCTGTATTTTTACTATTAATAAAATTATTTAAATCTTCTCTGTTGTTGATATTTCTTTTGAAATAAAAAAAGAGATAAGTATTGCAATGATAATTCTTTATCTCATTACCCTTGAGTTCTATTTACATCAAATCCACCACCTCCAGAACCATATCTTCCTTTGTTTCCACAACTAGGACAGGTTGATATTTCTTCATCACCAATACAATGAATTTGACCACACTTGCATACTGCAAAAGCATATTGATTTCCGCAACATGGACAAGTTGGAGCACCGATTAGCTCTTCTGTGTTTACAGTATATTGTCTTGATGATTGATCAGATAATTCTATGTAACTATCATCGAGTTGAAATGCACCATTAAGTCTATATGATTTTGTTCCTAATTCTATTCCAGCAAAACTAGATTGACGAATTATCTTTTTATATTTCATTAAATATGGCTTCTTTGTATTTTGACAAAGTCCAGATAGAACTACAAAATTATCATCGACAGGATGTGCATAAGGATCTATTTTTTCAATATCAATTGTAGATAAGTCATCTGTAAAATTTGCAAGTTCAAATCCTGCTTTATTTTTTTCAACACTTTCACTACTAGTTTTAATAGAATCTGTAACCCATTTAAAGAATTCTCTATATCCAGAAGCATCGGTGTTTTCTAGCTGTAGAACATGATCTGTAAGTTGTCCTAAAATTCTATTATCTGTGCCATCACCTATAGAAACGGCAACTAGATTAGCTGTTTTTCTCCAGTTATTGTTCCATTCCTCAATTGCTTTTGTGGTATCATCGGTAGGAACCCCATCTGTAAACAAGAAAACTATAGGTTTCCAATCACCTTTTTGAGTAGCGGTTGTTTTAACCAAATTTTTTCTTAAATCATGCATTAAGTGTCCTAGGCCTTTACTTAAAGAGGTTCCACTACCTATTGGAAATCTTGGAGGATAAAAACTTATTATATCTTGTAAAGGAACAAGAGTTTTAGCTTGCCCGGCAAATACAATTATTGAAATCCAAACAGTTTCTAAAGAATTTGGGTCCGATTTTAACTCTTGTATAATTGTAGAAATTCCATCTTGTACTTGATTAATAGGGTCTCCAACCATAGATTCAGAGACATCTATTAAAAAATAAATGGGTAGTCTTCTCATTATGAAAATGTATTAATGCTTTACTCTTTTAATTTTGAATTATAAGCTGTTTATTTTTTATTTTTCTCTTTAACTCAAAAAAGTTAAATAACAATAATGTCTTCTGATGGAGGAGGAGGTAAAGTAATAGTTTCAGAAACTCCTAAACTTTTGTTTCCTTGTTCAATAGTATCCGATACCCACATAAAAAATTGTTTTAGGGTATTGCTATCTGCTGTTTGTAAGTGAACTACTGTATCAG
Organism: uncultured Tenacibaculum sp.; assembly: GCF_947502995.1. GTDB lineage: Bacteria > Bacteroidota > Bacteroidia > Flavobacteriales > Flavobacteriaceae > Polaribacter. The sequence continues at coordinate 103,579 of NZ_CANNBW010000013.1, forward strand.
TTAATTCTTTAAGCTTTTCATCGTCAGCTTTATGTCCAGCAGCACAGCCAACAATTGTACCGAAGTTTAACGATTTAATTTTAGGAATTACTTCCTTATATTGTTGAACATCAGATGGTTTTCCATCTGTAAATAAAAATAGTAAAGGTTTCCAATCTCCTTTTTGTTCTGCAGTACTTTTCTTTATGTCTTGTTGCACTTTTCCATAAAGAAAATCGAGAGCTTTACCTGTAAAAGTAGGACCACTTTGCGGACAAGTAATTTCTGGTAATTGGAAAGAAGGTAGATCTGTTAATGGAACAATTTCTTTAACTTCTTTATCGAATGTTATAATACTTATCCATAACGTTTCAGATGCTTGCGCATCTGAACGTAATGTATTGATCATACCACTTAATGAATTATTTAATGCTTCAATAGGTTCTCCGAACATAGAACCAGAAGTATCTAACAAAAAATATACAGGTAATCTCCTCATAAATTTAATTTAATAAATTTTCTAATTCTGTCGGTAAAGTACCTAGGGTACTTTTTAAACTCAATAATAATGCCTTTTCAGTATTGTCTATAGTACCATCACCTTGAATTTGATTAACAAGGTATTTAGTTTCATCAGCATCGATTTCTCCATTTGATTCCTCATCATCAAGAACAAAGCTAGATATTGCTTTTACAAATAACCCTTCCCAAGAACTATGATTTTCTTTACCAGAAACAGCATCGTTTAATTCAAATAAAAAATTAGCTTCTTCTTTATCTATTGTACCGTCAGCATAAATAACTGTTTCTATTTCTTTAACTTCTGAAGCATCGATGATACCATCTTCTAAGATCTCTTTTTTTAATTGGTCTAAAGTTTTCATATTTAAGTTGTTTTTATAAAATAATGTCTAAATCAGCTGGTGGAGGAAAATCATTAAAGTTGGAAGTATCTTCTCCTTTTTCTTCAATCTTTGTAGATGCAATACCTATAGAAGCTGTAACCCAAGCAAAAAAATTAGAAATACTTTTGGCATCAGCTGTTTCTAAGCGGATTACATTTTTTGTAATTTGTTTTAAAAGTTCAGTATTTGCTCTACTTCCTGCAGCACAAGCTACTATTTGTCCTATATTTCTTTTTTTTATTTCTGTAATACCTTGTTGTATATCATCAGTGGGGACACCATCAGTCATTATAAATACTAATGGTTTCCAATCTCCTTTACTTAATGGAGTGGTTTTTTCTACTTCAGTGTCTATGTAGTAACTAACTAAATCTAATGCTTCCCCAAGTGCCGTAGTACCTTTAGCGGTAATCTCAGGAATTTGAAAAGAAATTACATCTGTTAGTGGCATTAATTGTTTTACTGAACTATCAAATGTAATAATACTTACGAAAGCTGTCTCAATAGCTTGAGGATCTTGTTTTAGAGAATCTATCATGAATTGAATCCCCTTTTTAACAGCTTCAATAGGTTCACCAGTCATAGATGCAGAAGTATCCAGTAGAAGATATACAGGTAAACGTCTCATTTATTTACTGTAATTTTTTAAAATTCTTTGGATAGTTTGTAAAAACATAGTGTCATTTGAAGGTTCTCCAATAGCATCAAACTTCCACTCTCCATTTCTTCTGTATAGTTTTCCCATGATTAAAGCTCCTTTACCAGCGTAAGTATTATCTGTAACGATATCGTAACTAGAGTGAACATTATTTACTCTACTTGGAGTTCCTTCATACATTCTAATTTTAGCAAAAGGAATATGAGAGAAATCAAAATTTTGTCCTTGATTCAAATAAATATTTAAAAAGAAGAATATCTTTTCAACATTAGAATCAACGCGATCTAAATTAACACTTATAATTTCGTTATCTAGTCCATCATCACCACCTACATCTCCTTGTCTATCATCACCACTATGTCTTAATGCACCGTCTTTAGAGTTTAATTTTCCTAAAGGGAAATTATTTTTTTGTAAAAAACCGTTATACTCTGGAGAATAAATCCAATCAATAAGTTCCCCATTAGTATCTGTCATGATACAACTTAAATCTAAATCTACATCTTCGATTTTTTTTCTTGTACCAAAGAAACCTTTTTTTATGGTTTCAATTGCTCCCCAGTTTACACCTACGCAAAAGTTAGTAAGTTTTTCACCAGAAGATTTTTTTAAATCAATTTTTTGTCCTTTAGTTAAGTTGATAGCCATTATTTAATATATTTTTTTGTGATTATTGATACTGTTTCTTTAAGATCTTTAGCTTCGCTTGGTTCACCAATTGCATCAAATTCCCAAGCTCCGTTATTTAAGGTTAAACTCCCCATTATCATGGAAATAAACCCGCTGTATTCTGGGCTTGAAGCAACATTATATGTAGCAAAAACTTGTTTGACAACATCAGGAGTTCCTTCATATAAGCGTATAGAAGCAAAAGGAACTCTAGAAAAATCTTGCTTTTTATAACTATTTAAGAAAAAAACTATTTTCTTTATAGAAGGTGAAATTTGGTTTAGATCTACAGATATAATTTCATTATCTAAACCATCATCTCCATCTAAATCTCCATCTCTATCATCTCCACTATGTTTTACAGAAAAATCCTTAGAGTTTAATTGACCGTAATATACAATATCAACTAAATTTCCATTAGTGTCATAAAGAACACAACTAGCATCTAAATCAACAGATTCCGTAAATGTTTTTGTTACGGTTTCTTCTTTACCACCAAAACCTAAAAATCCTCCTTTTTTTTCACGCTGAATGTAAGTGCCTTTTATGGCACCCCAATTTGCTCCAACGCAAAACTTTGTTAGTTTAGATACATTACCACTGGATGATTTTTTAGTAAGGTCAATCTTTTGACCTTTTTTTAAATCAATAGCCATATGAATTAATTGTATTTGTTTAAGAAATCTTGAAGACCTCCTTTTAAACCATTACCAATAGCTTCAAACTTCCATTCATTATTTCTTTTATAAATTCTTCCAAACTCAATAGCAGTTTCTATAGAGAAGTCTTCATCAAGTTCAAATTTCATTATTTCAGTACCGTTAGTGTTGTCAACTATTCTGATAAATGAGTTTCTAACTTGACCGAAATTTTGTTTTCTAGATTCGTATTCATCTATGGTAACAACTATACATACTTCAGTAGCTCTGCTATCTATTTTAGAAAGATCAATAAGGATTGATTCATCGTCTCCTTCTCCTTCTCCTGTTCTATTATCTCCAGTGTGAACAACAGCTTCATTAGGGCATTGTAAATTATTGTAAAAAATAAAATGTTGATCCGATAATATTTTTTTGTTTTCTCCAAGAATAAAAACAGATGCATCTAAATCAAAATCTACTCCCGTAGAAGTTTCGTTAGTATCCCATCCTAATCCAACAGTAAAATTTCCTGTTGATAAAGATTCTCTTTGACCTTTCTGTAAATTAATTGCCATTATTTATTATTTGAGTTAATATTTTATAATGAAAACCTGAATTACTTATTTAAGCGTAACAAGTGTAATTATTTCTTAAGAATTTATTGACTTCATGAAGAATAGAGATTGCAATTTTCTTGTTTTATTAACCTATTCTTTTTCTATGTAACAAATTTTCTAAATTCAATTTAGCCAAATATATATATAGTTTTTTTAAAAAACAATTTAATCATTTTTAAAGATGTTAAATGTATATTTTACTTAATGAGACATAAGTGTTATAGTTTTTTATTTCAATGTGAATTTATGATTGGATATAACTTTTAATAATAATTTTTAGTCAATTTTGTATTAGTGTTGTTTATAATAGGTTTAAAAACAAGGATTTAATTTTTTTAATTTTGAATGCTTAACCCCTAATTCTAAATAATTTATGAAAGTGTCTTTCAAAACTACTCTAATATTTAATTGAGATTTTAAAAATTTTTTATAACTCTAATTCTTGGTTTTTTCTTTAATCTTCAGATAGTAGTACAGTTGTTTTACTATTGAATTTTATTCGTGTTGTCTGTTTAAGCCTATAAGCTTTTAATAGATGAAAACACGATCTTATTCATTCTAGAAGATGTTCTATTTCATTACGTTATACTATGTTAAGAGTTTCGTTTTTTCTTTAAGAAATACAATATCCAAGTCTGTTTTATGTTATAGTCCTCAAAATTAATTTCCTAAATAAACCAAATGATGAAAAATTATCAAACTATCAAAAAACTATGTCTAAAAAGCTTGGTTTTATCCATGTTTTTTATTGTCCAATTATCACATGCCAGAGATATCTACGTTTCTAAGAAAGGAAACGATGCTAATAATGGAAGTTCTAATTCTCCATTTCTAACTATTCAAAAAGCTTCTTCAGTTGCTCAACCTGGAGATGTTATTATTATTGGAGGAGGTACTTATGAAGAAACCATTAGACCAGCAAGATCAGGAAAAGCAGGTGCTCCAATAATCTATTCAGCAAAACAAGGTGAGAAAGTTATTGTATCTGCAATGCAAGCTTTACAAGGTTGGCAAAAAGACAATGGAGTGATTTATAAAATTAAAGTCGATTGGGATCTTGGTCAAGAGAATTTTGTAATGAATGGTAATACTGCTATGGATTTAGCACGTTGGCCAAACAATACAGACGGAAAGCCTTTTACCTTAAATTCTTTGAGGAATGATGGCGGAAGTAATAAAAATGTGTCCAATGGTGCGTTTTTAACCTCTTCTAAAATTCCAAATATTAACTGGAAAGGTGGAGCTATTTTCTTTTATGGTGATCGTCCTGGTTCTGGATGGATTGCTTGGAAAGCTTTTATCACTTCAAGTTCTTCTGGAAGAGTAAATTTCAATTTAGATAAAAATCCAACATGGATTAGAACTTTCCATGATCCGGCTAGTAAGGGTGATTTTTATTTAGAAGGAGTAAAAGGTGCTTTAGATTATCAAAATGAATGGTGGTTTAATAGTAGAACAAAAGAGTTATTTGTGCAAATGCCTAATGGTAGTGCTCCAATTAATGGTAAAGTGCAAATGAGAAAACGTAAAGTAACTATCGATTTAAATCAGAGAAGTTATATTGAGATTAAAAACTTGGCTGTTTTCGGTGGAGCTATTCTAATGAAATCGAATTCTAATAATAATAAGTTATATGGAGTTTCTTCTTTCTATGGAAATCATACACAAGGAGTTTTTAAAGGTTTCAATGCTGGAAAACCTAGTGTAGAAGTAAATGGGAAAAATAATGTGGTAGAAAAATGTGAAATTGCTTTTAGTGCTGCTACTGGTGTTCGCTTAGGAGGAAACTCTAATAAATTAGTGAACAATTATATTCATGATTTTAATTATTTAGGTTCATACGATGCTCCGTTGGTTGCAAGAGGTGGAACTGATAATAAAATTTTACGAAACACAATTTTTAATGCAGGTAGAGACGGAATTAATTTTAATGGAAATCGTTGTGAAATTGGTTACAACGATGTGTCAAGAAGTAATTTAATTAACGACGATTGTGCGCTTTTTTATACAGTTGGAGGTCCGCAAAATACAGAAATTCACCACAACTGGTTTCACGATGCAGAGAGTAGAGGAAAGTTAAAAAAGGCAGCAGGAATTTATTTAGATAACGATGCTGAAGCTTTTTCTGTACATCATAATGTAGTTTGGAATGTTGAATGGACGAATGTTCAAATCAATTGGGATGGTAAAGATCTTGATATTTTCAATAATACATTGGTAAAAGCTAAAGGTGGAACCATGGGAGCTTGGCATAAAGCTGGTACTAAATTCACGAATGTTAAAGTATGGAATAATATTACAGATAGAAAAGTAACAGATCAAGCAGGGAATCAAGAAACAGAAGTAACTTGGGAACCTCAATCTGACAAACAAAATAATTTAATTGATAAGAATTCTTTTGTTAACCATGCGGGTAATAATTTCAAACTTAAAGCCAATTCCAAAGCGGTTGATTATGGTAGAGTAATTAACGGAATAACATATGGATATAAAGGAAAAGCTCCTGATGTGGGTGCTTATGAACTTGGTGATAATTGGGTGCCTGGAATTAATTGGAATCCTGAATTTGGACCAACAGGTTTAGGTTGTTATGGTTTACCAGGAGAATCTTGTAATAATCCAGATACTGGTGGAGATACTTCTAGACCAGATGCCAACTTAGAAGATGGTATTTACTATATCGAAAATCCGTACGATAGTAAGAAATTAAATAGTCCTAACGGAAGAACAATTGATTTATCAAATACAGCAGCAAATAGTGCAAAATGGGAAATTGTAAAATCAGGAAGCTATTATACAATTAAGAACTTAAGAAATAATGAGTATTTCGAAGTGCCATATGCTGCTTGTGAGAAAAATGATACAACTCAAAATCCGAATCTTAATTTCGGAACTTGGACAGAAGCTACTGCAAATCATCAAAAATGGAGTATTACCAAAGTAGGCGAGGATTACTTCCTTGAGCCTTTACACTGTACTAAAGTTGTAGATAGAAACAATGGAAATACAATGCATTTGTGGACTTTCCAAAAAGGAAATAAAAATCAGAATTGGAAAATCGTAAGTGCAGAAGAAAAGTGTAATTTAAATTCTGAGTTAGTTAATTTAAAAATTTCTAATACTACTGAAACTTCTTTAACATTAGCTTTTGATGAAATTAAAAATGTTAGTACGTATGAATTACGTGCTTGGGTAAAAGGACAGTTTACTGGAAATATTAATACTCCGGCTGCTTTAGTGTATAAAGACGGTAATTCTTCGCCATTAACTATAAGCGGACTTCAAGCTGGTACACCATATACATTAGTTTTACGTGCAATTTGTGCTTCTGGAGGAACTACAAAATTAGTTCAAATTGATACAACTACATTAAGAGGAAAAGAAGCATGTAACAATCAAGTTATTATTGAGAATTTTAAAGTGAAAAGCAGTACAAATTCATCTATTACTGTAACATTTACAGATTTATTGAATGTAAAAACTTATGAATTAAGAGCTTGGCTAAAAGGACAATTTACTGGAAATATCAACAGCCCAAGAGCTATATCGTATGAAGGATCTTCTATTCCTGAAATGACTATCGATGGATTACAGCAAGGTGCAGAGTATACTTTAGTCTTACGTGCTATTTGTAATGCGGGAGTAACAACACAGTTGATAACATTAAACGGGTTCACGAAGTCTAGTTTTGCAAAAATAAAAGAGAGTAAAGGAAACGAGGTTTTGGTGTATCCTAACCCTTTAAGGTTTGAAAAGATTACCGTTTCATTTAATAATACAGATAGAGAAGATTCAAGAGTTTTGATTTTTGATACTACAGGAAAAATGATTTTTAATAAAACAACTAAGAATAATTCCTTGAATTTAAATAGAAGTGATTTTGGAAGTACAGGGATTTATTTTATTAAAGTAGAACAACACAATAAAACGATAACAAAGAAAGTTATCATTCAGTAAAAAATCTTAAAAACGGATATTGTAAAATATCGAAACAAAAAAAGCTGTCTGAATTCAGACAGCTTTTTAAATATTATAATTGAAATAAGAATTATCCTAAAGTAACTCTTACGAAGTTTTTAACTTCTACTTCACCATAAGAAGAAACATATTCAGCAACAGTTTTCTTCTCATCCTTGATGAATTTTTGATCTAATAAACACTGCTCTTGATCTAAAGTTGTGTTATCAGAAATAAATCTTTCCATTTTACCTGGTAAGATTTTGTCCCAGATTTTCTCTGGTTTACCTTCAGCTTTTAACTGCTCTTTAGCGGCTTCTTCAGCGTTAGCTAAAGCTTCGTCTGTTAATTGTAATCTAGAAACGAATTGAGGAACGTTCTTTAAAGTTTTACCTAAACGTACTAGTTCTTCGTTGTCTTTTACGATAGCAGCGATTCTAGCTTCAGTTTCAGCAGCAACGTACTCAGGAGAGAAATCTTTATAAGATAAAGTTGTAGCTCCCATAGATGCAGCTTGCATAGCTAAATCTTTAGTTAAATCAGCAGCTTTGTCAACAGTTTGAGTTAAACCAACTAAAGCAGAAATCTTTCCAACGTGAGTATAAGAACCTACATAAGGAGCTTCAACTCTTTCGAAAGAAGGGATCTCGATTTTCTCACCGATTACACCAGTTTGCTCGATTAATTTTTCAGCAACAGTAACTCCACTTTCGAATTCAGCAGCTAAGAAATCTTCTTTGTTAGAATAGTTGATAGCGATATCAACGAATTGCTGAGCTAATTCTTTATATGTGTCATTTTTAGCAACAAAATCAGTTTCACAAGCTAATACGATAGCAACACCGTAAGTATTGTCGTCACTGATTTTAGCGATAGCTACACCTTCAGAAGAATCACGATCTGCTCTTTTAGCAGCGATCTTTTGACCTTTTTTACGTAAGATTTCAATAGCTTTATCAAAGTTACCCTCTGCTTCAACTAAAGCGTTCTTACAGTCCATCATTCCTGCACCTGTAGTCTCTCTTAATTTTTTTACGTCTGCAGCGCTAATTTTTGACATTTTGTTTGTTTTTTAAGGTTGTATTTAATTGTACAATGATAAAATAAATTAAAGGTTTCAATGTAATGAAACCTTTAAATATTTATTTTGCCTCTTCAGTTTTTACTTCTTCAGCTTTTTTACTTTCAGTCTCTTTTTCTGTTTTAGCTTTTTCTTTGTCAGCTTTTCTATCAGCTAAACCTTCAGAAATAGCTTCAGTAACATAAGATAAAACTTTATCAATAGACTTAGAAGCATCATCATTTGCTGGGATTACGAAATCGATCGGTCTTGGATCAGAATTTGTATCAACCATTGCAAAGATTGGAATGTTTAATTTTTGAGCTTCAGCAATTGCAATGTGCTCTTTCTTTACGTCAATTACAAATAAAGCACCTGGTAAACGTGTCATATCAGCAATAGAACCTAAATTCTTTTCTAATTTTTCACGTTGACGGTTAATTTGTAATTTCTCTCTTTTAGATAAAGCGTCGAAAGAACCATCTTGCTTCATTCTATCAATAGCAGCCATTTTCTTTACAGCTTTACGGATAGTAACGAAGTTAGTTAACATACCACCTGGCCATCTTTCAGTGATGTAAGGCATGTTCACAGATTTAGACTTTTCAGCTACGATATCTTTGGCTTGTTTCTTAGTCGCTACGAATAAAATCTTACGACCAGAGTTAGCGATCTTTTTTAAAGCTTCTTTAGCTTCGTCGATCTTAGCTGAAGTTTTATATAAATCAATAATGTGAACACCATTACGCTCAGTGTAAATATAAGGTGCCATGTTTGGATTCCACTTTCTAGTTAAGTGACCGAAGTGTACTCCATTTTCTAATAATTCTTGAATGTTTGCCATTTTAATAAATGTGTTTACGTTCTGTTTTCACAATAGTACAGTAGTTTTACGTCTGAACTATTTAGATACTAAACTGTTGATAAAAAAATATTTTTTGAAAAACAGTTCCAATAAACGATTAACGTTTAGAGAACTGGAATTTCTTACGTGCTTTCTTCTGACCGAATTTCTTACGCTCAACCATTCTTGGATCACGAGTTAATAATCCTTCTGGTTTTAATACTGCTTTGTGTTCTTCGTTAATTGAAACTAAAGCTCTAGTAATAGCTAAACGGATAGCTTCAGCTTGTCCAGTTACACCACCACCGTATACGTTTACTTTAATATCGTAAGCCTCTAAGTTTTCAGTTAACATTAAAGGTTGTCTTACTTTATATTGTAAAGTAGGAGTAGTAAAGTAATTAGTTAATTCTCTTTTGTTGATTGTAATGTCTCCTTTACCTTGAGAAACATATACACGAGCAACAGCTGTTTTTCTTCTACCTATTTTGTGAACTGTTTCCATTATTTAAGATCGTTAAGGTTAATAGATTTTGGTTTTTGAGCTTCTTGAGCGTGCTCAGTACCAGCATATACATATAAATTTCTAAATAAAGCGCTACCTAATTTGTTTTTTGGTAACATTCCTTTAACTGCTTTTTCTACTAATCTAGCAGGGTTCTTATCGAACACTTCTTGAGCAGTTAACGATCTTTGTCCACCTGGGTAACCAGTGTGACGGATGTAAGTTTTGTTATTCCACTTACTTCCAGTTAAATTAACTTTTTCAGCATTGATAATCACAACATTATCACCACAATCTACGTGAGGTGTATAATTTGGCTTGTGTTTACCTCTAATAAGTTTTGCAACTTTAGAAGCTAAACGACCTAATGATTGCCCGTCCGCATCAACAACAACCCACTCTTTGTTTACAGTTGCTTTGTTAGCCGATACTGTTTTGTAACTTAATGTGTTCATACACGATTTAGTTTTTGTCTATTAATAAATTATATAACTTTTCCTTAAAAAAGGAGTGCAAATTTACAAATATTTATTTTACTGACAAATAGGAAGTTGGTTTAATTTTATTTAAGAATCTCAAAATGCGAATTAACATATTGTTAAGAGATTTCTAGTATACTTTTGCGACAACGATTCAAAACTAAAAATGAAGGTAAGAACATTACTGTTTATTTTTTCTGTTTTTTGTTCACTATTGGGATGGGGGCAAAGTTTAGAAAAGAAAATATATACAACTAAAAAGACTGATAAAGAACTTACAATTGATGGAAAATTAGATGATCCTGCTTGGGAAGCTGTTCCTTGGGGAGGTGATTTTTTTCAAAAAGATCCAGAAGAAGGAGTTGCTCCTGCTTTTCAAACTAAGTTTAAAATTCTTTATGATACAAAGTATCTTTACATAGCAATTAGAGCATTTGATGATTCACCTGAAGAAATTGAAGCTCGTTTAACTCGTCGTGATGGTTTTGCGGGTGATCGCGTAAATGTGATTATAGATAGTTATCATGACAAAAGAACTGCTTTTGTTTTTACAGTTACAGCTGCTGGGGTAAAAGGAGAAGAGTTTGTGACTCAAAATGGTCAAAATTGGGATGAAAGTTGGAATCCTGTTTGGTATACAGATGCTGTTATTGATGATAAAGGTTGGACGGGAGAGATGAAAATTCCATTTAGTCAATTGCGTTTTGGTAAAGCAAAAGAGCAAATTTGGGGGTTAAATTTTAATCGTACAATCTTTAGAAAAAACGAAAGGTCGCTCTGGCAAAGAATACCAAATGATATTTCTGGTTTTATCAGTGAAGCAGGGGAATTACACGGGTTAATTGATTTAAAATCACAAAAGCAATTAGAGATTCAGCCATTCACCGTAATGTCTTATGAGACTTTTGAAAAAGAACCAGGAAATCCGTTTAGAGATGGTGATAATTTTAGAGTTAATGGTGGGTTAGATGCTAAAATTGGAGTAACAAATGATCTTACTTTAGATGTAACAATAAATCCAGATTTTGGTCAAGTTGAAGCCGATCCAGGGAATATTGTGTTAGATGGTTTTGACGATGTTTTCTTCCGTGAACAAAGACCATTCTTCGTAGAAAATAAAAATATTTTTGATTTTAGGGTTGGAGGACAAGATAATGTGTTCTACAGTAGAAGAATTGGAAGAAGTCCACAAACTTCTGCCGATTCTAATGATGGAGAATTTGTAGATGCGCCAATTAATAGTTCTATAATTGCTGCTGCTAAGTTTTCTGGTAAAACAAGAGATGGTTGGTCTATTGGTGTTTTAGAAACTGTAACGGATAATGAGTATGCGGAGATTGATAATAATGGAGATAGAAGAGAAGTTTTAGTTGAACCATTAACAAATTATTTTGTAACAAGAGTTCAAAAGGATTTTAACGATAGGAAATCTTTTATCGGTGGTATTTTTACAGCTACAAATAGAGATTTACAATCGATTAATACACTTCATAAATCAGCGTATTCTGGTGGTTTAGATTTTAGACACGAATGGAAAAATAGAGATTATTTTATTCAAGGTAATTTCTCTATGAGTCACGTTTCAGGAAGTAAAGAAGCTATTCAAAGAACGCAGGAATCTATTCGTCATTTATTTCAACGAGTAGATGCTAGTCATTTAAGAGTAGATCCAAATAGAACTTCTTTAACTGGAACAGGAGGGCGAGTTTTTGGAGGTAAAAGAGGAGGAGGAAATTGGCGTTTCTTTTTAGGAGCCAATTGGAAATCTCCAGAGTTTGAATTGAATGATGTAGGTTTTTTACGTCAAACAGATCAAATATGGCAATTTGGTAACATTGAGTATTTATGGCAAAACCCAACAAAAATATACAGACGAGCTTCTGCAAGAGTTGTGTTAAGAAGTATGTATGATTTTGCTGGGAATTTTAACAGAATTGAATACGAAACTAGAGGGAATATTAATTGGGATAATAATTGGGGAACGGAAGGAAGAATTGGTTATCGCCCTAGATCTATTCAGAATTCATTTTTAAGAGGAGGTCCACGCTGGAGAAATTCAGAAGAAGTGTATTATAATTTTGCAATTGGGTCAGATTCTAGTAAAAAGTTCAACTTCTCTATTGGTTATGCGAATAATTATGGAACAGACGATAGTTTTAATGTGAAAAACTACGATTTAAACCTTAATTACCAACCATTGGATGCTTTAAGTGTTTCTTTGAGTACAAGTTTTCGAGAAAATATAAATAAAACACAATATGTTTCTGAAGAATTAAATGGAGCTACACCAAGATATGTTTTAGGAGAAATAGATAATAATAATTTGTCCTTTACATTTAGAGCAAATTATAGTATTAATCCTAATTTGTCAATTCAGTATTATGGACAGCCATTTATAGCTAGAGGAAGATACAGTAATTTCAATTATGTATCAAATTCTTTATCTGAAGACATCGGAGGAAGAGTTGTTTTTCTAGATGAAAATCAAGTGAATTTTGATGCAAATGATGAAGTTTTCAGGATTGATGAAAATTTAGATGGAATTACAGATTATGAATTTTCTAATCCAGATTTTTCTTTTGCTCAATTTCGATCTAATTTAGTAATGCGTTGGGAATATACTCCTGGCTCTGAGTTTTTCTTTGTTTGGTCGCAAGGAACTACTGGAAGTCAAGATCCAGATCGATCTTTATTAGGAGGATTAAATAATCAAATTTTAGAACAAGAATTAGAAAATATATTTTTAATTAAATTCACTTATCGATTCTTGAAATAAGAATAAAGCTTTTAAAATAAACAAATCAGTCAGAGTATCACTCTAGCTGATTTGTTTTATACTAGTTTGTGAATTCCGATACTAGTAGAATTATTAACTAATTGAAAAATCTTTGAGTTTACGTTAGTGAAGGGTTTAAGTCTTGATAAGATTCCTGTGTTTGATTTCTATTGTTGTTATAAAATACAGAATATAAAAGCATAAAAAAACCACCTACATTTAGGTGGTTTTTAAATTTTGTAAAGTGAAAAGATTACTCAACTTTTTGATCTAATAAATCAAAGAATTGATTTAAACGAGGTAAGATGATAATCTTTGTACGTCTGTTTTTAGCTTTATTAGCTGGTGTATCATTAGGAGCTAATGGTAAGAAACTACTTCTACCAGCAGCAATTAATCTAGACGGAGATACATTATACTTCGATTGTAACTCACGTACAATTGCAGTAGAACGCTTCACACTTAAGTCCCAGTTGTCTTTTACAGCAGCAGTGTTAATTGGAGTATCATCAGTATGACCTTCAATCATAACATCCATTTCTGGTTGTCCGTTTACCACAGTAGCAACTTTTTGTAAAACTTTAGAAGCTTTATCTGTAATTGTATAACTACCGCTCTTGAATAATAACTTATCAGAAATAGAAATAAATACAACGGTCTTCTCTACATTAACCTCGATATCTTGATCGTCAATTCCGTCTTGTAATTCTTTCTTTAAATGAAAAGCTACTACTAAGTTTAATGAGTCTTTTTTAGAAGCTGCAGCTCTAATTTTGTTGATGTATTTATCTTTTTTACTTAATTGAGCTAAAGTTTCTTTAATGTTGTCGTTAGCACCTTTAGTTAAAACAGTTAAATTTTCAACTTGTTGAATAGTATTTTCTTTGTCTTTTCTTAGTTCGTCAATTCTTCCTTCTAAATCTTTAGAGCGATCCTGATACTTCTCTTTCTCTACTAAACACTTAGTAAGGTTTGTTTTTACTGTTGCTAATTCATCTTTAGTTTGTTCGTGCTTTGCCTTTAAAGCTTCTAATTCTTTGCTAGATGCACAAGAAGCTAATAAAACAGCAGCCGATAGAAATAATACTATTTTTTTCATCTTAATGTAGTTAATGTAAGTAGCAAATTTAAAAAAATGATAAAACAAAAAGTCACATTAACGGTATTTTAGTACAGATTGATTTATTTTTGTTAAAAAAATATAAATTAATGGCGTCAAAATACTATTCTTTCCTGCTAGTTTTCTTAGTTTTTTTTCAAGCTTGTAAAACTGAAAATAAAAAAGAACAAGTTCAAACAACGCAAGAATCCTTCACTAAATTGAGAGGAAACGTTTTTGGAACAACGTATAATATCATTTATAAGAGTACAGAGAATTTTCAAGAGCCAATTAATGTAATATTCGAAAAATTTAATAATTCATTATCTACTTACATTCCAACATCTTTAATTTCTAAAATAAATCAGAATGATACAACAGTAGTTGTTGATGCTTATTTTGTTGAGGCTTTTGATAAAGCAAAGCGTTTGTATAAAGAAACTGACGGGTATTTCGATCCTACGATAGGGAAATTAATTAATGCGTATGGTTTTGGTTCGGGTAAAGAAAAAAAGAACCTTACAGAAGAAGAAGTTAAAGAATTAATGAAGATTACAGGTTTCGATAAAATGACTTTAAAAGGTAATAAAGTTGTAAAAGCTCCTGAAATGGAATTTAACGTAAATGCCTATGCAAAAGGTTTAGGAATTGATGTTGTTGGACGTTTTTTAGAAAGTAAAAAAATTCAAGATTATTTAGTTGAAATAGGAGGTGAAATTAGGGCTAGAGGTAAAAACTCGAGAGATTCTGCATGGAAAGTAGCAATTGATGATCCTAAAACAGATGGATCTAGGAGTCAATCTCGATTTATTTTATTAGATAATCAATCTATGGCTACTTCAGGAAATTACAGGAAGTTTAAAGTCAATGAAAAAGGAGAAAAAATTGTACATACTGTAAATCCAAAAACTGGGTTAGCTCAAGAGAATAATTTATTAAGTGCTTCGGTTTTAATGAATGGGGATTGTGCAGATGTAGATGCTTATGCAACAGCATTTATGGCAATGGGATTAAAAAAAACAAAACTTTTTTTAGAGAAGCATCCTGAACTTAAGGTTGTACTACTTTTTACAAATGATAAAGGTGAAATAGAGGAATTTTCTAATTAATAATACCTAGCTTTAGGTATGTTTTAAGTCTTTGTCTCATAGTATTTTAGTTCTGATTTTAAAAAGGAAATCAAGAACAGGGTTTTAACCATAAATACATAAAAATGAGAAGGGGATTATTTATCGTTTTTTTAGTCGTTAATTTCTATACTTCAATAGGGCAATCTAACTACGAAATTGCTAAAGTTTATTTCAGTAAAGCTGAAAGAGACATGGAGAAAATAGATTATCAAGCTGCTAAAGTTAACTTCGACAAAGGAGTATCTAAAATAGATTCTATCCAAAAATCTAGAATTGCAGAAATGGGTACTTTAATTTATTATGAGCTCAAATCATATAAAGAAGCTAAAGATTTTGCTAAAAAATATTTTCAATTATCTAGAAGTAAAACTTCAGAAACTTACAAGCAAATGTTGGAATTGTATGTTGATATTGAAGAAAAACTAGAGAAGATTGAAGCTGAACAAAAAGAAGAAGAACGGCTAAAGTTAATGGCTGAAAAAGAAGAAAAGCGAATAGATTCATTAAAACGTGAATGGAATGCGATTTCAGATGCTTTATCTATTCATGCGGATACAATTTTTAACTTCAACACATACGGGTTAGCTATTTTTAAAAAAGGAAATAAATATGGTTTGTTAAATGAAAATGGAAAGATTCTCATAAGGCCAAATTTGTATGAAAATGCTTTAACTTTTGAAGGCGTGTTTCTTTTTGTAGATAAGAAACGAAAAGGAACTCAAATCTACTGTTACAAATCTAAAGAGAAAGAAGGTTTTGAGTTGCCAGATATTAAAAGTGTTAATTCCGCATCTTCTTTTTTTGAAGCAGTTTTATTACCAAGAGGAAATCAACAGTTAGTTGCTTATCCAAATAATAGTACAGATACCTTTGTTTTTGATTTAGTTAATGAGAGTTTTCTTCGAATTAAAAAAATTGAAGGGCAGTTAAAGGCTATGAAAAAAGCAGATATAATTGATAAGTATGATGAAGATGAAAACACTGTGAAAATTAATAAAACATGGTATAAGTTAGGTGGTCATTTAGGGGGAGATATTTATACATTATACGATCAAGAAACTAAAAAGTTAAAAGGATATTTATTTGGTTCTTCTGAAATTTCTGAAAACGAGAACCGAGTTTTATTTGCTGAAGATATTGGCTATTTGGGTAGTTTTTATAAAAATAAAATTCAAGCTCAAAAAGGAAAGAATACGAGTTGGTATAATATCCTTGGAGAAAAAGTTAGTAAAATGAAAGATGCAAAAGGAACTTATACTAACGATGTAATTATTGAAAAAAAGGATACAGGTAAATATCAACTTAAAAAAGATGGAATTGTGTTTTTAGGAGATAAAAAACTTCAATCTTTAGAAGATTACTTGAAAGAAAATAAATAACTGTTTATTGTCCTGTTTTATAGCATAAAGGTAAAATTTCACCTTTAGCTAAAGCATATCGCTCCACTAATTCTGGGGCGATTTGTTTTGTGTAATCTACTTCTTTTACATCAAAACCTATAGAACGTAATTTGTTGAAATAATCTCTTCCATATACACGAACATGGTCGTATTGCCCAAATATTTTAGCTCTCTCTTTTGGATCTGTAATAGAGTCATCTTCAAAAGTGGTTTCTCTGTTTAAGTCTTGAGGGATTTGGAATATACCATAACCACCAGGTTTTAATACACGAAATAGTTCTTGCATTGCTTTTGTATCATCTGGAATATGTTCTAACACATGATTACAAAAAATAATATCAAAAGATTCGTCTTTAAAAGGTAAATCACAAATATCTGCTTTAACATCAGCAATTGGCGATTCTAAATCTGAAGTGATATATTCTAGGTTTTTTAATGCTCTAAAACGATGCAAAAAACATTGTTCAGGAGCAATATGTAGTAGTTTTCTCTTTTCTTTAGATGAAAAAAAGTTTGTTTCTTGCTGTAAATACAACCATAGTAAACGGTGTCTTTCTAAAGAAAGAGTAGATGGAGATAATACATTTTCACGTTGAACTTCATAACCGTATGGAAGCATCTTTTTAAAAGATTTCCCATCGATAGGATCTGTGAAATTATCTCCTTTTAACCACCAAGCTATTACAGGACGAACCCAATAACTAGCTTTGATTAAAATAGGTCGAGGTATGGTGTTTAATACAGTTTTAAAAAGTGACACTATTAAAGAACTAAAGGTTGTTGTCTAAACTCATTTTCTTCATCACTTTCAATACCTAAAGCTTCGTAAATGTATTGGAAAGTAGAAAGTAACTCTGGTTTTCCATCAATTAAAGCTACATCATGTTCAAAGTGAGCAGATGGCTTATTGTCTAAAGTAGTTACCGTCCAACCATCTTTATGGAATCTTATTTTATGAGTTCCCATGTTTGTCATAGGTTCAATAGCTACTGCCATACCTTCAACAAACTTTTTACCTCTACCACGTCTTCCGTAATTTGGCATTTCCGGATCTTCATGCATTTTTCTACCAATTCCATGTCCTACTAACTCTCTTACTACACCATACCCATGTTTTTCTGTAAATTGTTGAATAGCATAACCTACATCTCCAACACGGTTTCCAACTTTAAATTCACGAATACCGACATACAAACTTTCTTTTGTGATGTCTAATAGTTTTTTAGTTTCTGGATCAATTTCGCCAACAGCAAATGTATATGCATGATCTCCGTAGAATTCATTCTTTAAAGCTCCACAATCGATAGAAATAATATCTCCTTCAACTAAAGGAGTGTTGTTAGGAATTCCATGTACTACTTGAGAATTTGGACTCATGCATAATGTGTTTGGAAAATCATATAAACCCAAAAAAGCAGGAATTGCACCTTGTTCTCTTATAAATTCTTCAGCAAGTTTATCTAAATATAAAGTAGTAACTCCAGGTTTTACTTCTTTAGCTAACATTCCTAAAGTTTTAGAAACTACTAAAGCACTTTCGCGCATTAACTCTATTTCTTCTCTGTTTTTTGGTATAATCATTTCCTATGGAATAAATAAAGTGCAAATATACTGGATTCGTAGAAACATTTAAGGTTTAAATTCTGGATGCTTTTTTCTAAACGCTTGCACTTTTTTTAACCAGTCTGGCATTCCATGTTTTTCTATCATTGTTTTAATGTGTGAATCATTAAAATCCAAATAAGGTTTGTAGCTGTGTAAATACTGAAATTCGTTTTTATGTTCCCAGTTTTCAAAACAAGATTTATGCATTCCAGAATCTGAAAATTCACCAAATTTATGATCAGGAATTAAAAAAGCAGACCATGAAATTATTTCATTGTCTGCTTTTAATGTTTTGTTGTGTAAAGAGTATTTTGTTGATTATGAGATTGTTAGAGTTATAATGATTACTTTTCATATGCATGTTTGTATTCTTTACCAGATACAATTTGTAGTATGTCTTGTTCTAAAAAAGCGTCGTTAACAGTGTGTTCTACAAATCTTCCAATTTCTTTTCCATTTCGGTAAAAAATAAATGTAGGAACTCTTTCGATATTATATCCTTTTTCTACTCCTTTTGCTTTTTTATCTCTGTTTACGGTAACAAGTTCTAATCTATTTTGATTAAAATTTGTTTCGTTTAAAATCTTGTAAAAGTTAGGGACTTCACGTCTGCTGTCATCACACCAAGTTCCCATAAAAGCTTTTATAGTAACATCTTTTAAATAAGGAGTTAACTCAGAAATAGTTTTTTTATCTGTTTCGTAATACTCATAATAATCATTAAACCATTCGCTTCCGTATGGTTCTTGTTTAAAGTCATTTTGAGTAGCGTATCCAACTAAGTTCCCATCACTATCTTTTTCTGCTTTAAACTTTGCATTCGATTTTTGATAAGAAGAACAAGCACCGATTAAAAATATGGTGATTGCATATATTATTTTTTTCATTGTTATTTAAGATTTATACCAGAGATTCCTGAGTCATTTCAGCTGGTTTTTCTACACCTAACAAATGTAATATGGTTGGAGCCATATCTCCTAAAATTCCATTTTTGATTGATTTTAATTCGTTGTCTATTAAAATTAATGGAACCGGATTTGTAGTATGTGCAGTATTTGGAGATCCGTCTGGATTAATCATCGTTTCACAATTTCCGTGATCTGCAATTAATAAGGTTGTATATCCATTAGCTAAAGCACTAGTAACAACTTCATTCACACAGGTGTCAACAGCTTCACAAGCTTTAACAGCAGCATCGAAATCTCCTGTATGCCCTACCATGTCTCCATTTGCAAAATTCAAGCATACAAAGTCTACTTCTCCTTTTTCTAATTCAGGAACGATTGCATCTTTAATTTCAAAAGCACTCATTTCAGGTTTTAAATCGTAAGTAGCTACTTTTGGAGAGGGACATAAGATTCTTTTCTCTCCTACAAATTCTTTTTCTCTTCCGCCAGAGAAGAAAAATGTAACATGTGGGTATTTTTCTGTTTCTGCGATTCTTATTTGTTTCTTTCCTGCAGTTTCTAAAACTTCTCCTAAAGTATTTTCAATATTTTTATTATCGTAAATTACATGGATTCCTTCAAAAGTGCTATCATAATTTGTCATGGTAACAAAATATAATGGTAGCTTCTTAAGGTTTTGATCCGCAACATCTTTTTGATTCAATGCTTGAGTTAATTGTCTACCTCTATCTGTTCTGAAATTAAAAAAGATAACAACATCATCTTCTTTAATTGTAGCTCTAGCCTGGTTGTTCTCGTCAGTTAAAATGATAGGTTTAATGAACTCGTCGGTAACATCATTCTTATAACTTGCTTCAATACTTTCAATGGCGTTAGTTGATAAAGTACCTTCACCGTTTACTAATGCATTATAAGCTAAAGCTACTCTTTCCCAACGATTATCTCTATCCATAGCGTAATAACGACCAGTAATAGAAGCCAAACATCCAGTACTATTCGTCATGTGATTTTCTATGTCTTTTATATAGGCAGCTCCAGATTTTGGGTCTGTATCTCTACCGTCTGTAAATGCATGTAAGTAAATGTTTGATATATCATTATTCTTAGCTGCATCTAATAATCCTTTTAAATGATTAATGTGTGAATGAATTCCACCGTCTGAAACTAAACCTAATAAATGGATGTTTTTATTGTTTTCTTTTGCATATTGAAAAGCATGAAGTAATTCAGTTTCCTTAGCTAAAGTATCTTCTTTTATAGCCTTGTTTATTTTAGCAAGGTTTTGGTACACAATTCTTCCAGCTCCTAAATTTATATGTCCAACTTCAGAGTTTCCCATTTGTCCTTCTGGAAGCCCAACATATTCACCATCAGTTCTTAATTCAGAATGAGGAAATTTAGTGTACAAAGAATCTATAAAAGAAGTGTTTGCTTTATCTACTGCAGAAATTTCAGGGTTAGGTGAAATTCCCCAACCATCTAAAATCATTAAAATTACTTTCTTATCCATTTGGTATAATTTGATAAGTAAAAGTAGTAAAGATTTTAGGTTTTTTACTTAAAATTTCACGAAACCGATTGCGATTAATGTAGCGATAGAAATTAAACCAATAGGAACTAAATAGGAAAGAAGTTTCCGTCTGTTTTCTTTTTTAGCTTCTAATCTTATTTGTTCTAATTGTTTTTCAGTAGCTGTTTTGTTAAAAGATAATTCGTCTGAATCATTTTTTTTGAAATATCTGTGTTTTTTTAGTTTTTCAATAGCGCTTTTACGAGGTCTTTTATTATTCTTAATACTCGTAATCATAGCAGAAGTTGATCCCATAACAATATTTTTAGCATTTCCTATATGTAGCTAAATATTTGAAAACGTTACATTTTTACCTATGTTAATAGATTTTGAAAATATGTTTTTTGTGTTTTTTTTATTTGTACATTTGCACGCCGAAAAAAATAGGTTGTGTTTGTGACTTTTTTATAAAAAAGGTATCAAATACTAGTGTAAACATAGAATGCATAAATAAAAGAAGAAATGAAAATATTCAAAAATGTAATCCCTGTAATCGTTATTGTTTGTTTTAGTATTCAAACTGCGTTTTCTCAAGAGATCTCAAGAGAGGATAAGAAAACTATAAAAAGCAAAGAACAAGAAATTCGTGTAAACGAAGAAATGTTGTTAAGTGGAGTAGAAGGTTTAGAAAGAATTAAGTCTAGATTAACGAAAGATAAAAGTAAAAACAGAATAACTAAAGAAGAGGTTTTAAGAAAGGAAACGATCATCAGAAATGTTGAGACTAGATTATCTAAACTTGATAAGAAGATAAAAACTCAAAAAGAAGAGTTAAATTCATTCAAGAAATCTTTAAATGTTAAAGTTGCTGAAGTTAAAGAAGTTGAATCTGTAGAAACTAAGACTGTAGCAACTCCTGTTGCAGAGGTTAAAGCTGATAGTGATTTAGAAAAAAGAGAACAAGAATTAAAAGCAGCAAGAGAGAAGTTAGAGAAAGAAATAAAAGCTAGTGAAGAGGCTTATAAAAAGCAATTAGAAGCTTTACGTAAAAAAAACGAAAAGTTAGCACAGTTAGACAGCAAGTTAAAAGCTGAGAAGAAAGAAATTGAAGATAAGATCTCTAAAGAAAAGAGAATGAAAATAATGGAGGTAGAGGATGATATTAGCGTTAATGAAGAGATGTTAATTAGTGGGAGACAAGGTTTAAAAAAGAAGAAAGACCAATTAGAAGCTGCTAAGAAAGAAGGTGCTTTAACTGCTGAAGATATTCAAAGAAAAGAAGCAATTATCAGTAGAGTTGAAAAAAGATTAAATAAGTTAGAAAACGAGATAAAAGAGAAGAAAGAAAAATTAAGTAAGCTAAAAGCTGCTTAAGTTTTTAGTGTAGATAATTGAGTTTAACTATAAAAGGGTAGATTGTGAAATCTACCCTTTTTTTGCACCTTAAAATTGAAAAGTCAGATTTTGGTTGATTTGACCTCTCAAATAATCACTATAAATAATTTTAAGATTAATTCTTCCCTATTAATTAACCTAAAGAAAAGTGTATTTATTAACGATTTTAATTATTGTTTTTGATGCGTTGAACTGTAATAGTATCAACACAAACCTCTAATCGTTTGCAATATGAATGTTTTTTAACTACTTGAAAAATGTAATTTAACTGTTAAGTTTTTTTGAAAAAGTTTTTTAACTGTTTGTTTTTAAGTTTTAACTTTCAGTAATGTAGTGTTTTAAGTTTTGTTTTTTAGTGGTTAAATTATTGTTTTTATTGCGAAATTAGATGAGCTACGTATTAATTTTAGATTTAAGCCAATTTAAAATTCCAATTTTTTTATCTAAAATAGAATCTTCAGCTTTGTCAAGTTTTTCACTGATTTCTAGATATAATTCTTTGAAAAGTAAAGACTTTTGGGCATTCGGATAATAAGGTTTAATCTTATTTAAACCATTTAATATACTTCGTTCTAAATTGAATAGTCGTTCATTACTTTTTAAGAAGTACTTACTTGTGTGAATAAGATGTGATATTAATTGATGATCTCCAAGATCATGTTGAATCATTATTCTTAAAATATTCCCACAAGAAATAATAAGAGAAGCAGGATTTGTTTTTTTATCACTAATCATAACACAATAATGATTCGCTTCT
Organism: uncultured Tenacibaculum sp.; assembly: GCF_947502995.1. Taxonomy (GTDB): domain Bacteria; phylum Bacteroidota; class Bacteroidia; order Flavobacteriales; family Flavobacteriaceae; genus Polaribacter. The sequence continues at coordinate 126,473 of NZ_CANNBW010000013.1, forward strand.
TTTAACATGCCTTTTAAAAAATACATGCGGGCAATAGATAATAAAACCTCAATACTAAAATTCGGGCCAGTCATTTCACTGTGTAAATTATAGTTTTCTTTAATCTGAGGAATAATCTCTAAAAAACGATTAGCATCTTTTTTTATCCATAAATAATTTAAAACTAAACAATCGTTTGCTATAGTGCTAAAGCTTTTGGTAATGGAACTAAATCGATGTTCATTTTCATCAATAAGTTTTAAAAGTTCTGGATGAATTTTTTCAAAAGGAGTTGTTTCCATCAAATTCATGCTAGAATCTAAATAATTGTTTAAAGCTTTAAATTTTAAAAGAAAATCATCTCGATACTTAGATGGATTATTGTTTAAATACTCATAAGCTAAAAAAGAGTAACGTTTCCCTTCGTTAAAATCATTATCTCCCATGTATATGAAAGATTTAGCCCTGTAAAAAAAGTATACAGATAGAACAGATTCAGCACTGCTAACGTCTTGTAATAAAGGGTTGTTGTTGTAATTTAAAAGGCCGTCTCTATTTTTTATTCGTTTGTCTAAAAACTGATAATGCAATTCACATATTTCTTCAGCTAAAAGTTTATAAGAGTTTAAGTTTTTTGATAATCGAATATATTCGTCTAATTCGGTAACTCCATCTTTAAAATTATTTGTCCCTTTATCATAATTGAAAAGTCTAAATTCTACAGCTTTCTTTTGTAATAAACAGCAAATATCGAAATCACATTTTTCTACAGCTATTTTTTTTAGTTTATTAAGTTTTCTTTTAGCTTTAGTGTACAAAGCGTTTTTTAAAAGCACTTCTAATTCAATAAATTCATTAAATAAATTAATGTCAGAATATTTTTCTTCTGATATTTTTAAATGGTCAATTAACTCTTGAAATAAATCAAACTTTAAGGTGTTGAATTTTAAAGAAGTTAATTTGTGTTTCTTTATAAAAGGTACTTTCTCAAAAGCTTTCTTTTTTCTTACTGTTTCTAGAAGCTTGAGTTTTGTTGTGGGTTCAGATTTTGTGTTTAAACTTCTTTTAAAAGAATTGTAAACTTTAGAACTTAAGGAGTTAATTAATAAGTTTAAATCTGCTTCTTCAGATTTTGACATAGGTTGATGTGATAATTAAATATATGACTATAAATGCTATAACATCTTTTTCAATTATAAAGAATAACTGCGTTTGATGAGATTTATTATATGAAATTGTAATTGGAGGAAAATCATTTATTAAGAATACTTTCTAATAGCTTCTTTAATTCTTTGAATTCTATTTTCGGGATCTGGATGAGTACTTTGAAATTCAGGAACTCTATTTGGGCCTGCTGCGGCTTTTAAAATTTCCATTACGTTAATTAAATAACGAGGATCATAACCTGCGTCTAACATTAGTTTTACGCCCAATTCATCACTTTCTAATTCATCACCTCTACCATTTTTAAGTAAAGTTTGTTGTCCAATACTATTAGCTAGTTGTCCCATATCAGCACCAACTGAAGCTCCCATTGTAATTAGTTTCCAAAAGTTTGCTTCACTAATTCTTTCGTTTGAATGTTTTCCAAGGACATGGCCTATTTCATGACCAAGAACTCCAGCAACCATATCTTCATTTAAAGTTCCAGATTTATCTGTGAGTTTTGCAAAAAGAGCATAAGTGATAAAAATCTGACCACCTGGTAATGCAAAAGCATTAATAGTTCTGTCATCTCTGAGCAAATGAAATTCGTATTTGTACTCAGATTGTTTAGCAATAGAATTATCAACTAATTTTTCTCCTATTTTGTCGATATATGCTTGATATTGATTGTTTGGGTAAAGACCTCCGTGTTGATTCGCCATTGCAGGAGCTTGTTGTAATCCAATGGCAATTTCTTGATCTGTACTTAAACTTATGGTTTGTGTTTTTCCAGTGTACGGATTTACCGTTCTTTGGCTGCACTTTCTTAAATAGGCAAAAGCAACTATCACTAAGCCAATTAATAGGCGGAATTTAAATCCTCCTTTTCTCATCTTCTTTTTTGATTTTTGTGTTACTTGTAAATATACAAAAAACGAAAATCATAAGGCTATTAATTTCGAAATGAGTATTTTTATCCTTACAAACAACACAAACATTTTAACGTATGAAAGCTCACTTTGAGTTAAATGAAGTAACGAGAAAATTGCCTCAACATTTGCATAAGTTTGTGGTAAAACAACCTTATGATGAATACACAGCTCAAAATCAAGCTGTGTGGAGATATGTAATGCGTATGAATGTAGATTATTTGGGGAAAGTAGCTCATGAATCTTACATAGATGGATTACAAAAAACAGGAATTTCTGTAAATACAATTCCAAGAATGGCAGGAATGAATAGAATCTTAAAAGAAATTGGTTGGGCAGCAGTTTCTGTAGATGGTTTTATTCCACCAAATGCATTTATGGAATTCCAAGCTTACAATGTTTTAGTTATTGCTTCAGATATGAGAACTATAGATCATATCAAGTATACTCCAGCACCAGATATTATTCACGAAGCAGCAGGTCATGCACCAATTATAGCGAATCCTGAATATGCAGAATATTTGAGGAGATTTGGTGAAATTGGAGCAAAAGCTATTTCTTCTTCCAGAGATTATGAAATGTATGAAGCAATTCGATTACTTTCTATTCTAAAAGAAAATCCGAATTCTAGTCAAAAAGAAATTCAAGAAGCTCAAGAGAGAGTAGAATGGCTGCAAAATAATATGGGCGCACTTTCAGAAATGGCTCAAATTAGAAATTTACACTGGTGGACTGTAGAGTATGGTTTAATTGGTACAGTAGAAAATCCTAAAATTTATGGAGCTGGATTATTGTCTTCTATTGGAGAAAGTAAATGGTGTATGCAAGATGCTGTTAAGAAATTACCATATACTTTAGAAGCTTCTAATGTGTCTTTTGATATTACAAAACCCCAGCCACAATTATTTGTAACTCCAGATTTTGCACATTTAAGTTTAGTATTAGAGCAATATGCAAATACTATGGGAATTCGAAAAGGAGGTTTAAGTGGAATTAATAAATTAATTGATTCTAAAAACTTAGGAACTATCGAATTGTCTACAGGAATTCAAGTTTCAGGAGTCTTTACTAATGTAATTACGGATGAAAATAATAAACCTATTTACATTCAAACAACCGGAGGAACAGCTTTATCAAACAGAGATAAAGAGTTAATTGGTCATGGTACAAACTATCATGCTGAAGGTTTTGGTAGTCCAATTGGAAAGTTAAGAGGAATTAATATTCCTATTGAAAACATGAGTCCAAGAGATTTGGAAGCTTATGGAATTTATGAAGGAAAAACAGTAAGCCTTGAGTTTGAAGGAGGAGTGAAAGTAGAAGGAGAAGTAATTACAGGTACTAGAGATTTACGAGGTAGAATTTTATTAATTTCATTTAAAAATTGTACTGTAACTCATTTCGATACTGTTTTATTTCATCCAGATTGGGGAATTTACGATATGGCTGTTGGAGTAAATGTTGTTTCTGCTTATGCTGGTCCTGCCGATGTAAATTCTTTTGAAGATCTAGGGAAAGTTTCAGAAACTAAAACACATAAAATTAATTATTCTTCTTCAGATCGTGAATTGTATGATTTATATAATCAAGTACGACAAATGAGAGAAGATAATGCAGTTTCAGAAAATAAAATTATAGCAATTTTTAATCTTGTTGAAGAGAAATTTAATGAAGATTGGTTATTAGCATTAGAGTTGTATGAAATTGCAATAGCACAGAACTACGAAATTCAAAATTCAATTAAAGAGTATTTAAATCGTTTAAAAACAAACGAAGAATTCTCTAGTTTAATACAAGATGGATTATCGTTGTTATTTAATGAACAAGTAGTATAAAATGAATATATTTAATTTATTTAGAAAGAAAAATATGGCAAACGAAATACAAGAATATTTAGAAAAAGGAGCTGTAGTTTTAGATGTAAGAACTTTAGCAGAATGGAATGAAGGACATAGTGAAGGAGCAAAACATATAGTTTTAGATACAATTCCAAATAATGTAGAAGAAATTAAATCTTGGAACAAACCAGTAATTGCAGTGTGTAGAAGTGGAGGTAGAAGTGGACAAGCAACTAACTTTTTACAAGGACAAGGAGTAGATATTATCAACGGAGGTCCTTGGGGAGATGTAGATCAATATTTGTAAAATAAAAATATTAAAGTAGTAAAGAGATGTGTTTTGTACATCTCTTTACTGTTTAAAAAGGCTATGAAAATAAGTTTTGTATCACTTGTTGTGATGTTTATGTATTTATGTTTTTCTAGTTGTAACTTAAATACTAACAAATCATTTTTTAAGAAAGAATTTCCAATAATTTTACAGGAATCTCCTAGTGATTGTGGGCCAGTTTGTTTACAAATGATTAGTGAGTATTATGGGATTGATATAACTTTAGATAGTTTGAAAAAATTATCGTCTTTTAATTCCATGCAAGGTACTTCGTTTTTAGGTTTAAGTGAAGCTTGTGATAGTATTGGAATTAAAAACTTAGGAATTAGAGTTGAATACGATAGTATATTAAAATTCTACAATCCTACTATTGCTCACTGGGAGAAAAATCATTTTGTAGTCGTTTATAAAATGACAAAAGATAGTGCTTGGGTTGCTGATCCTGCTATAGGTAAGGTGAGGTACTCAAAAAAAGAATTTTGTGAAAGCTGGACTCAAAGTGAAGGTAATACTACTTCAGAAGAAGGTATAATGTTGTTAACGGAGTTAAAATAAAAAAGGAAACACTTCAATTGTATTTCCTTTTAAAGGCTGTGGTTATCTATAAGCAACAGCAACGTTTTCTGCTCTAAAAGAAGTTACATTCCCCCAAATTCCAACTCCTGAATAAGCAACTGCATTACCATCAGCAGCAAAAGTTAATGTTCCTTCAGAAGTCATATCTGGAGCTTCTAAGTTAATTTTAGCAACACGATTTTCGTTGTCTAAGTTGTAAGTTTCAGTTTTTACTACACTTCCACTTTTTAAGAAATCAATAGTTACTGCTGCAGAACTTTCGCTAAAATCTGTAGAAAAATTTAATTGAGTCATTGGTTCTTTTGCTGTAGTTGAATAGATTGTTGATTTTACATTTCCCATGATAATAAAGTTTTAGGTTAGGTATTAAGTTTAGTCGTTCTGTACAGTTTAATAAAAATGATTAAGAACAAATCAAATATCTGAACTAGTGTAGCTATTTTGAGATAAAATTGAACGAGCCCTAATTTTTTAGGTATGAAATCAGGTTTTTATAGAATTAATTTTTAATTAATTATTGTTTTGTAAGTGTATTTAATGAATAAAGTATATATCATTTTGTTGTTTTAGAAGAAATCTTTTCTTTTGCACCTTTTTTTATTTTAAATGAAATGTTATGAAATATAGTAAGTTATTATCATTAATAGTTTTTGTGCTTATATCTAAAACAGGATTATCTCAAAACAAATTTCTCTTAGGTGTGAGTTCGGGAGTTAATTATACTACTTCTTATGGAAGTGAATATGCTAATGGATTTTTTGATTCAGGGTTTTCATATCAATTAGGTGTGACATCTGAATATAAGCTAAATGAATCTTTATCATTAAAGGCAGAATTGAGTTATGATAGGCAAAGAATAATTGTAGATGAAAATTCAATATTATATAATTCTCAAGATCCAATTTTTACAAACGTACCTCAATTTGAAGAGATTTTTCATTACTTAGTATTGCCAGTTTTAGTGAAATATAAATTTCAAAAAGAAAGTTCTTTTTTTATTAATGGAGGTTTTTCTTTTGGGTATTTAATGAATGCTGTTAGGAGAACAGAAGTAGGTAGTAATGTAAGTTATCGTGATTTAACATCGTATGATTCTTTTACTTTTGGAGCTGTTTTAGGAGTGGGAAAAGAGATTAAACTAAATACAAAACATAATTTAACTTTAGAATTAAGAAACACCTTAGGTTTAAATAACTTGTCAGATTTTGAGCCTTTAAAATTGAACTCATTAAGTTTTATCGTAGGTTGGAATTTTACACTTTAAGAAACTAAAACTTCATAAAAGGAAATGCTTGAATTAGTGTTTCCTTTTTTTGTGCAAGTTTATTTAAGAATTTTTGATGTGCTTCAGAATTCGGGTTAAAAGGTTTGTGTGCTAATCCTTTTTGAATTTCCTCAACTTTAGTCAATGTTTGTAGTGTGTTTTCACTAAACCAAGTTTCAGAAAACTTTTTCCAAATGTAATTTATGGCAGTCTCATTTGGGTGAATCATATCAGCTTTATAAAAACGATAATCACGTAATTCATCCATTAGAATTTCATAAGATGGAAAATAATAGTGCTGTTTTCTTGGTTCAACAACTTCATGAATTCCTGCAAATAAATGCGATTTACTTCTCTGATTTTCTATAAAACCATCTTTTAAATGACGCACAGGAGAAACAGTGAAAATTATTGAAGCTTTAGGGTTTACACTTTTAATTAAAGCACAAATATTCTCTAAGCTAGCTGTTATCTCATCAACAGGTAATAATTCTTTTAAAAATTGCTTTTGAGGCACTTTGTGGCAATTTGCAACAATTGTATCCGAAGAAATAAAACGATACACCCAAGCTGTTCCTAAAGTGATTATAATATGACTTGCATCTAATAATTCTTTAGAGGTAATTTGAATTGCAGAATTTATGTTTTGTAATAAGTGTTCTTTATCAACTTCACTCAGGTTCGAATGAACATCGAAACAATGCCAACGTTCATTTAATTCGAAAATATCAGTCTCAGTATATGTTTTCTCATTAATGGCATTGGTAATTAATGTTTCAATAGCTTTTGGGTGGAATAAAATTCCAAACGGATTTTGATTCACCTGAAATTTATAATAACTGAGTTTATTTCCAATGTTTTCTGAAAAACAAGAACCTAACAATAATAATTTAGAATTGTAATCAATTAAGTTATGTGATTGTTGTTTTAAAGATAATTTGGTTTGTAAATCCATACTATTTCACTTACTGAGTTACTGGTTGTGCTAAATTAATTGAAATTTCTGGTACTCTTTTATTAAAGTATGTTTTGATGTTTTGGAAATCTTCTTTTTCTAATTGATGAAAAGAAATTAATTCTTGTGAATCTTCTTTAAAAAATATAATCTGATTCGGGAATACTTCTAAACTAGTTATTTCTGAAACATTAAAAACTCGTTCTTCTTTCCCTCTTTTATAAGTTATTAATCCTTTTTTAATTTGGAAGGATGCTGTTCTCTTTAAAGAAGTTTCATTTTTAACATTTACTAATACAATCAGAAAAAAAATGATATAATTTACATTAAAAGAGTCTGAAATAAAAAAATATACTATAAATGCAGGTATAATGAAAATCAAAGAAATAAAGGAGTTTTCTTTACGTTGAAGGTCGTTTTCACTAGGTGTTAATAGAATTTCTGGATTTTCTTTTGTTGGAGTAAAAACTTTATATGTAGTATAAATTAATAATAAGAATAAAGCAGAGGTAATAATAGGTTTTGGGATTTTTTCGTAATAAAAAGCAATTTCATCTCCGTAGAATATATCTATTAGTATGTATAAAATAAAATAGATCCAAACCCCAAACTCTGTCCAATAATATGATAATTTCTCTTTCATGGCTGTAAAAATAAAAAAACCTAAAGCCATAATGACTTTAGATTTTTTTTAAAGCGTTATTCTGAATTTATTTCAGAATCTCATTGTAAGAATCTTAAAGAAATTCAGATTGACGTTAATATTTTTTGTTATACGATGTAATCTTTAGCGCGTTCTAAAGCTTTAGGAATTCCACCAGGATTTTTACCTCCAGCAGTAGCAAAGAAATTTTGTCCACCACCACCTCCGTGGATTAATTTTCCTAATTCTCTAACTACTTTACCAGCATCGTAACCTTTTTCGTTAGCTAAGTCTTTAGAAATATAACACGTTAACATTGCTTTTTCTTTTGTAGGAGCAGTAGCAAATAAGACAAATAAATTGTCAATCTCACCTCCTAATTCAAATAGTAGATTTTTAATACTAGCAGGATCTAAATCTACTTTTGTTGCTAAGAAGTTTACACCATTAATTTCAGTGATTTGATTTTTTAAATCACCTTTCATGTTCTTAGCTTTATCTTTTAATAACTGTTCTATTTGCTTCTTTAAAGCTGCGTTTTCATCTTGTAAAGAAGTAACAGCTTTAGTTAAATCTTTAGGGTTTTTCAACACATCTTTTACAGCATTAAATTTATCTTCAACGTCTTCGAAATATTCTCCAACAGCCATATTTGTAATTGCTTCAATACGACGAATACCAGCAGCTACAGCACCCTCAGATTTAATTTTGAAATACCAAACATCTCCAGTTTGCTGAACGTGTGTTCCTCCACATAATTCCATCGACTGTCCAAACTTAATCGCTCTTACACTATCGCCATATTTTTCTCCAAATAAAGCAATTGCTCCTTCGTCGATTGCTTGTTGCATTGGAATATTACGTTTTTCTTCTAACGGAAGATTTTCACGAATACGTGCATTTACAAATTCTTCAATTTCTCTTAGTTGATCACTATCAACTTTAGAAAAATGAGAAAAATCAAAACGTAAATGTTTAGGACTAACTAAAGAACCTTTTTGTTCTACATGTGTTCCTAAGATTGAACGTAAAGCTTGGTGTAATAAATGCGTTGCTGTGTGGTTACTTGCAGAAAGTCTTCTGTATTCTTCATTTACTACAGCTTTAAACGACTCGTTTAAATGGTTTGGTAAATTCTTAGTATAATGAATAATTACATTATTTTCTTTTTTGGTATTTAAAATATGAATCACGTCACCATGAGCATCTTCTAAGAAACCTTTATCACCAACTTGTCCTCCTCCTTCAGGATAAAAAGGAGTCATGTTAAACACTAATTGATATTGATCACCATCTTTTTTTGTAGTTATTTTTCTGTAGCGAGTTAGTTTTACATCAACGCTTAAAGTATCGTAACCAACAAATTCTTCAACATCATCTTCAACTAAAGTAATCCAGTCACCAGTTTCACTTGCAGAAGCAGAACGAGAACGATCTTTTTGTTTTTTCATTTCTTGCTCGAAAGCTTCTAGATTAACTGTAAATCCTTTTTCTTTAGCAATTAACTCTGTTAAATCTAACGGAAAACCGTAGGTATCATATAATTCAAAAGCTTTTTTACCAGAAATTTCTTTTACTATTCCATTATTAGCTACACTAATCTCTACTAGTTTACCTTCAATGTAAGTTTCTAGATTAAATATACCAGAAGCAATTGTACGTAAGAAAGACTGTTCTTCTTCTTTAATTACATTATGAACTAAAGCAGATTGCTTTTTAATTTCAGGAAAAGCTTCACCCATTTGATGTGCTAGGGTTTCTGATAATTTATAAATAAAAGCTTCTTTCTGATTTAAAAATGTAAATCCGTAACGAATAGCACGTCTTAAAATTCTACGAATTACATAACCAGCAGCGTTATTACTTGGTAATTGTCCGTCTGCAATAGCAAAAGAAACCGCTCTTACGTGATCTGCAATTACACGAATCGCTACATCTATTTTCTCATCATTTCCATATTTTACACCGGTAATAGTTTCAATTTCTCTAATTAACGGAGTAAATACATCGGTATCGTAATTCGATTGAACATTTTGTAAAACCATACATAAACGCTCAAATCCCATACCTGTATCAATATGTTTAGCTGGTAATTCTTCTAAAGATTTATCTGCTTTTCTATTGTACTGCATGAAAACTAAATTCCATATTTCAACAACTTCAGGATGATCTTCATTTACTAAAGATTTTCCGTCTACTTTAGCTTTTTCCTCAGCAGAACGAATATCAACATGAATTTCAGAACAAGGTCCGCATGGTCCCTGATCTCCCATTTCCCAGAAGTTGTCTTTTTTATTCCCCATTAAGATACGATCCTCAGAAATGTGTTGTTTCCATAAATCGTAAGCTTCTTGATCCATTTTTGTTCCATCACCTTCATCACCTTCAAACACGGTAACATATAAAATATCTTTAGGGATTTTGTAAACTTCAGTTAATAATTCCCAAGCCCATGCAATTGCTTCTTTTTTAAAGTAATCACCAAAACTCCAGTTTCCTAACATTTCAAACATAGTGTGGTGATATGTATCGTAACCGACTTCTTCTAAATCGTTGTGTTTACCTGAAACACGAAGACATTTTTGAGAGTCTGAAATACGTGGGTTTTTAGGCGTATTGTTTCCCAAGAAAAATTCCTTAAACGGGGCCATCCCAGAGTTTGTAAACATAAGGGTTGGATCATTTTTTAATACCATTGGGGCAGAAGGCACGATTTCGTGTTGTTTAGATTTAAAAAATTCTAAAAACTTACTTCTAATTTCTTGAGATTTCATGGGTTATTTCGTTAAAATAATTCTAATAAAAGAAAGGAAATCGTTGAGTTTTGAAACATTTTATAACTTTGCATGTCTAATCAACTAAATAAGTTCCTTTCAAAGGACACAAAAGTACTACATTTGGTCATATGGCAAAAGTAAAATATTATTACGATCCAGAAACGCTATCGTACCAGCAAATCGAGCTGAGAAAGCGGGATAAGTTCAAGAATAGTATCATTATACTATTGGGGGGTGGACTTACCATGTTTCTTGGGTTTATGGTTTTAAGTCAGTTTATTGAATCGCCAAAACAAAAAGCGCAAAAAAGAGAATTAGAAAATTCTAAACTTCATATCGAACTATTAGGAAAGCGAATTGAAGAGGTTACAGAAGTTTTAGGAGATTTACAAGAACGAGACAATTATATCTACAGATCATATTTCGAAGCAAATCCAATTCCTGATGAACAACGAAAAGCAGGTTTTGGTGGGGTAAATCGTTATAAGAATTTAGAAGGTTTTAATAATAGTGAAATGATTATTGATGTGACCAAACGTTTAGATGTATTGTCTAAACAAATAGTGGTGCAATCGAAATCATTAGATGAAATTGTAGATTTAGCGAAAGCTAAAGAAAAAATGTTAGCATCTATTCCTGCAATTCAACCTTTAAAAGCTGAAGATTTAACACGAATGGCTTCTGGTTACGGAATGCGAATGCATCCAATTTTAAAGATTCGTAAAATGCATAAAGGAATGGATTTTACTGCACCAAAAGGAACACCAATTTATGCTTCAGGAAATGGAACCGTTTCTAGAGCAAATAGAAGTGCAACTTTTGGTAAAGTAGTATACATCGAACATGGTTATGGTTATAAAACTGTTTATGCACACATGAGTAAAATTGGAGTAAAAAAAGGTCAAACTGTAAAACGTGGAGATATTATAGGTTATGTAGGAAATACAGGAAGATCTGTGTCTGCACATTTACATTATGAAGTTCATCGAAATGGTGTAGCCGTAAACCCGATTTACTATTATTATGGAGATTTAACTCCAGAAGAATTTTTAGCGATGCAAAAGGCTTCAGAAGATGAAGGCCAATCGTTTGATTAAAAAAGTAACCCCAAAATTATGAAAAAAGCAATTAGAAAGATATTAGTATCTGCTAGTATTGTAACGTTATCTGGAATCTCATACGCACAGCAAGCAGATTCAACTCAAGTAAAAACAAAGGAAATTACATTTATGGCAGTGGGAGATATGATGTTAGGAACAACTTTTCCTAATGCTTCATATTTACCATCTAAAGGAACTTATCCTTTTAAAGATGTGCAAAATGTATTTGAAAACGCAGACGTTTTATTTGGGAATTTAGAAGGAACATTAACGGATACAGGTAAAAACGCAAAACGCTGTAAAGATCCATCTAAATGTTATTCTTTTAAAAGTCCGGAATCTTTTGGGAAGCATTTTGAAAAAGCAGGTTTTGACGTTGTAAGTATTGCAAATAATCATATTGGAGATTTCGGAAAAATTGGAATTACAAATACTTTAAAAACTCTTGATGATTCAGGAATTGCAAGTGCAGGGGTTTTATCTAAACCGACTACTGTTTTTGAAAAAGATGGTATTAAATATGGTTTAATTGCTTTTGCTCCTAATAAAGATTGTTTGAAGTTAAACTTTGTAACCAAAGGAACTCAAATGGTAAAGAACTTAGCTAAGAAAGTTGATATTGTTATTGTTTCTTTCCACGGAGGAGCTGAAGGTACAAAACATAAAAATGTGCCTAGAAAAACAGAATATTTCTACGGAGAAAATAGAGGAAACGTGTATTCATTTGCGCATAAAATGATTGATGCTGGAGCGGGAATTGTATTAGGTCATGGTCCACATGTACCAAGAGCAATTGAAGTTTATAAAGGGAAGTTTATTGCTTACAGTATGGGGAATTTTGCAACATATAAGCGTTTTAGTATGAGTGGATCTAAAGCATATTCTCCAATTTTTGAGTTGAAGTTAAAAGAAAACGGAGATTTCATCGAAGGGAAAATTCACTCAGCAATTCAAACAAAAACAAGATATCCTTTTTTAGATTCACAAGAACGTGCATTTAACGAAATAAAAAAGTTGACTTTACAAGATTTTCCAGAAAATAAAATTAAGTTTGGTGAATCAGGAAAAATAGAATTAAAATAACATGCATGTCGATCTCCCCAAAAAAAGATATTACAAAATTGGCGAAGTAGCCAAAGCATTTGAAGTAAACGCATCTTTAATTCGTTTTTGGGAAGGTGAGTTTGATATTATCAAGCCTAAAAAAAACGCTAAAGGAAATCGACTTTTTACACCTGAAGATATAGAGAATTTTAAGTTGATTTATAACTTAGTAAAAGAACGAGGTTTTACTCTTGATGGAGCAAAACAAAAACTAAAGCAAAATCCAACTAAAATCGTTCAAAATCAGGAGATCATCAGCAGATTAGAAGCTGTAAAAGCAGAGTTAATAAAAATCAAAAATCAAATAGAATAACAAAAAATCGAAAGAAAAATATGAAGAAAAATAAATTAACGTCTATAGTTGTTTTTGTACTGATTATAGTTAGTATAATGCAATATAATGGAATGGTAGGATTAAGAAATAATGCTGAAACAGAATGGGCAAAAGTTGAAAGTTCATACCAGAGAAGAAATGATTTAATAGGAAACTTAGTGAAAACAGTACAAGGTGCTGCAGATTTTGAAAAAAGTACGTTAACTGATGTTATAAATGCTAGAGCTAAAGCAACTTCTGTAAATATAGATGCAAGTAAACTAACTCCGGAAACTATGGCTCAGTTTCAACAAGCCCAGTCGGGTTTAGCAGGAGCTTTTGATAAGTTAATGGTAGTTTCTGAAAGATATCCAGACTTAAAAGCTAATCGTAATTTTTTAGGATTACAAAGTCAGTTAGAAGGAACAGAAAATAGAATTAAAATAGCAAGAGATCGTTACAATAATTCTGTTAATGTATACGATACAAAAATAGATAAATTTCCTGGGGTTATATTTGCAAGAATTTTTGGTTTTAAGCAGATGCCTCGTTACAAAGCAGATCCTGGTTCAGAAAAGGCACCAGATGTTAATTTCGATTTTGGAAATAAAAAGTAAATGTCTCAAGTAGAAGATTTTCTTTCTCAAAAAGAAGAACAAGAAATAGTCGAAGCTATTCGACAAGCAGAATTAAATACTTCTGGTGAAATTCGAGTGCATATTGAAGCTACTACAGAGCTATCGCATTACGATCGAGCATTAGAAGTATTTAAAATGCTTAACATGGATCAAACAAAAGCAGAAAATGCGGTTTTAATCTATGTAGCAGTTGCAGATCATAAATTTGTGATTTATGGCGACAAAGGTATAAATGCTGTGGTACCAGACAATTTTTGGGAAACAACAAGAGATGTTATACAAAACAATTTTAAGAACGGTAATTTTAAACAAGGTTTAGTTCAAGGAGTTTTAAAAACTGGTGAAGAATTGAAGGCTCATTTCCCTTGGGACGAAGATGATATAGACGAATTACCAAATGAAGTATCTAAAGGTTAAATGAAAAAGAGTTTTTTTACCATCACTTTCTTTCTTATTGCATTTCAATTGAGTTTTGCTCAATTCGATATTCCTAAGAAGCCAAAGTTTCAAACAAGTGTTTACGATTACTACTTAAAAAAAATAGGTGATAAAGAACAAAAAGGATTACTAACCTTAAGTGAAAATAATGCTTTAGAAAGCAAATTGGTTCGTTATTCAGATACTACTTCTACGCAAATTGTTGTTGCTATTATAAATACTACAAAAGGAGAAGAAATAGGTTATTTAGCTACCAATTGGGCTCATGAATGGGGAATTGGTCAGAAAGATAAAGATAATGGGATCTTTATGCTTCTAGCTAAAGATGATCGTAAAATTACCATTAGAACAGGTTACGGAACAGAACATTTACTTACCGATTTTACTTCTCGCCAAATTATTGAGCGTGACATTTTACCATATTTTAAAAAAGGACAGTATTACGAAGGTTTAAACCAAGGTGTAGAGTCTATTTTTAAAGTGATGAAAGGCGAGTACAAAGGAACTCGTAAACGAAACTCTAAAGGAACCAATCCAAGTATTTTTATTTTCATCTTTTTCATCATCATTTTTATTCTTTTAATTTCAAGAGGAAATCGTGGAAACAGAGGAGGAAGATATCGAAATTCAGATTCTCGTGATCTTTTCGAAACCATTATTTTAAGTAACGCTGGTCGAGGTGGAGGTTCATCTCGTAGAAGTGGAGGATTTGGTGGTTTTGGAGGATCATCAGGCGGCTTCGGCGGTGGTGGATTTGGAGGCGGAGGCTTCGGTGGAGGTTTCGGCGGTGGAGGCTTTGGAGGTGGTGGAGCCACTGGAGGCTGGTAATTTTACAAACAGCTTAACTTCAGGTAACATTTAGGAAAAAGTAGACATGTAACTATGTGAACACTTAATTCCTAAATATCATGTCAACCAATTTAAAACGTAGAAGTTTTCTAAAAAACTCATTATTAGCTACTAGCGGATTAATTTTAGCGCCTAATTTTATTAGTTGTGATTCTGATCCAGATATTATTACCAATCCAATACCTTCAGATTTAGATGAAAAGAATTTTGATTTAGGTGTAGCAAGTTTTGATCCAACAAATTCTCAAGTGATTATTTGGACGAGATATTCTACAACAAATCTTTCTGCTAAACTAACTTGGCAATTAGCTAAAGATAAAGACTTTAAAGATCTAGTTCGTCAGGGTGAAGTTGAAACAGATGCATCTAGAGATTTTACTGTAGCTATAGAAGTAAAAGATTTAGATGAGAATTTAAAGTTATATTATCGTTTTGTAAATGTAAATGATAAAACAACTTCTCCAACAGGTGAAACGTTAACTTTTGGCTCAAACACATCAGAAGTAAAATTAGTTGTGGCATCTTGTTCTAATTATGCTTCAGGTTATTTTAATGTATATGATGCGATCAATAAATCTGATGCTGATGTAGTAGTACATTTAGGAGATTATATTTATGAATACGGAGAAAATACATACGGATCATTCAGAGATCCAGATCCAATAGGAGAAATTATTTCTATTGATGATTACAGAAGACGTTACCGTCAATACAGATCAGAAAAACCGTTAATGGATTTACACCAAAAGAAACCTTTTATCTGTGTTTGGGATGATCATGAAGTAACTAATGATGCCTATGTTGATGGAGCCGAAAATCATCAAGCAAATGAAGGCGATTATGAAGTTAGAAAAAGAAGTGCTTTACAAGTATATAGCGAGTATTTACCTAATACAACAAACCTAACAGATAATACTATTATTTACAGAAAACTACAGTTAGGAAATGTAGTTGATCTATTAATGTTAGATACTAGAATTGTAGGGCGAGATAAGCAATTAGATTATGCAAATTATACTTCAGCTGCTGGTTTCGATACTGTAGCTTTTCAACAAGATTGGTTAAATCCTTCTAGAACTTTATTAGGAGCAGAGCAAAAGACTTGGTTTAAAAATGAAATAGCAGGTTCTAGTTCAGCTTGGCAAATTATTGGTCAGCAAGTTTTAATGGGGAAAATGTTAATTCCTGCTGAGTTGTTATCACTTTTTGGAACACCACAATTTCAAGTTGCTTTAGGAGAATTAGTACAAATTAAAGCAAGGTTATTACAAAACGATCCAACGCTTACACAGCAAGAAATAGCTAGAGTAAAAACAGTAGTTCCTTACAATTTAGATGCTTGGGATGGATATTTTGCTGAAAGAGAAGAGATCTTAGCAACTTTTAAAGATAAAAAAGTAGTTGTTTTAGCTGGAGATACTCATAATGCTTGGCAAACAAATTTAGTAACTGCGACAGGTGAAAAAGTTGGAGATGAAGTTGCAACAAGTTCTGTTTCTTCACCAGGTTTCGAATCATTTGTAGGAGCACAGGGAGCTGTTCAGTTAGGAAGTGCTTTAGAACTTTTAATTGATGATTTAAATTTTTCTAATCTTGTCGATCGTGGGTTTATGAAACTTACGGTAACTACTGGTTCTGTAAAAACAGATTGGAATTACGTAGATACAGTTACAGAAACTACATACACAACTTCGATAAAAAATACCCTTACTCTTTAGTTTTAATTTTTAAGAGTATAAATTGTAAAATACAACAACAGACTATAAGTATTATGGTCTGTTGTTCTTTAAAATCATATGTGTTTTTTAGTACGATGTATTATTTATAAGTAGTAATTTTGTTGGAAAGAAATTGTAATTAACCAAAACCTAAAAATTGTGAAAATGAAAATTGTAATTGCTTTATTCGCTTGCTTAAGTTTTATAAATTGTAGTGAAGATAAAGATGATTTCCCCAACGAATTACCAGCAATCACTCAAGAAGGAAAAGATACTGCTGGGTGTTTAGTTAATGGAGATCTTTTTTTGTTAAGTGGAGATATAGGTACACAGAGATCAAATCCTAATGTAAGTTTTACTAATTTTCTATTTGAAGGATATAAAAGTATAAATATCTCTATTTCTGACTTTAAAAAAATGAATAAATCTATAGTGATAAATTTATCTTTCAAAGAAGATTTGACTCTTAATCAAAACATACCAGTAATTTATAGTTTAGTTGAAGCTGTTGAAAAAGTAGAAGAAAATGTAGATAATATTATTGCAAATGCTTCATTTTTTTCCGAGGATATAAGATACGAAACGATAGATATTTCTAATAATTACATAAAATTTTTAAAGATAGATATTTCTAATAGAATAATTTCTGGGATATTTAATTTGAATTTAAAAAGTAGAGATTCGAATGATATAATTAGGTTAACAAATGGACGATTTGATTTAAAAATTAATGATTACATTGAATAATTTTAAGTTATTAATGACCTTTAATAGATGAAATAATTTCAACAATAGTGTTAAGTTGCTATGAATAATACTTCACGCTTTTTAATAAACCAAAATGAAAAAAACGCTGAACCCTTTAATGTTGGCTGTTACTGTTTTGCTATACAGTCAACAAGAAATTGTAATTAACTAAAACCTAAAAATTGTGAAAACAAAGATTGTAATTGTCTTATTTGTTTGCTTAAGCTTTATAAATTGTAGTGAAGATAAAGATGATTTTCCAAACGAATTACCTGCAATTACTCAAGAAGGAAAAGATACTGCTGGTTGTTTAGTAGATGGTGAATTAGTTTTAAAAAGAGGAAGAACTGGTGGAATACCAGGACCAAATTCACCATTTGTAATAATTAATACCCCTAACAGAGAAAGAAATTTTTGGGAGTTAGGTGTTAGGTTTGTTGATAATTTTTTTAATGAAAAGTCAGGTGCTTCAGTTACAATTTCTATTAAATCAGAAGCTGAATTCAAAGAAGGTATTAGTTATAGTTTATTAGAGTTCACAATGAATGATAATAATTCTTCTGAAGGATATTTATCTATTTCTCCTAAAGATGCCGTTACTAGTTTTTCAGCAGTAACTAATGAAAGTTATAAGGGAACCCTTATTATTACTAGATTAGTTTTAGAAGGAGATAACCCTTTTATTGCAGGGACTTTTGAGTTTCAAGCAGAAAGTAGTGGAGGAAGAGTATTTAATGTAACCGACGGTCGTTTTGATTTAAAAATAGATGAAATCAATTAAGAAATTGTAATTAACCAAAACCTAAAAATTGTGAAAACAAAGATTGTAATTGTCTTATTAGCTTGCTTAAGCTTTATAAATTGTAGTGAAGATAAAGATGATTTCCCCAACGAATTACCAGCAATCACTCAAGAAGGAAAAGATACTGCTGGGTGTTTAGTAGATGGTGAATTAGTTTTAAAAAGAGGGAGAACTGGTGGATTTCCAAGTAGTCCTTTGGTTACAGTTGTTAAACCAAAACCAGGTATAGATGTTTGGCAATTAAATTTAAGATTTGTTGATAATTTTTTTAACGATAGATCTTCGGCTTCAATAACTATTGTCATTAAGTCGGAAACAGAATTTAAAGAGAATAAAGTTTATGAATTATTAGAATTTGTAACTGATGATAAAAATACAGGAGAGGGAGATTTATTTTTTAAACCTAAAAATGAAAACACATTATTTTCTGCAAAAACAGATTTAAATAATAGAGGGGAATTAACTATTACTAAAATAGAGTTGGAGGGAGATGTTCCTTTTATTGCAGGGACTTTTGAGTTTCAAGCAAATAGTGGTGAAGGAAGAATGTTTAGCGTAACTGACGGTCGTTTTGATTTAAAAATAGATGAAATAAATTAAGAAACTGTAATTAACCAAAACCTAAAAATTGTGAAAACAAAGATTGTAATTGTCTTATTTGTTTGCTTAAGTTTTATAAATTGTAGTGAAGATAAAGATGATTTTCCAAATGAATTACCAGCATTCACTCAAGAAGGAAAAGATACTGCTGGATGTTTAGTAGATGGTGAATTAGTCCTGAAAAGAGGAACAAGAAACCTTGCGGCTCTCCCAGAAGTAAGTATTAGTAAACCTGCAAGTGATCGAAACTTTTGGTCATTAAACATAAGTTTTCTAGATGTTTTTTTTAATGAAAGGTCTGGAGCTTCAATAGATATAATATTCAAATCAGAGGATGAAATAATTATAGATCAACCTTACGTTTTAGAAGAGTTTTCAAATACTAATAATTCAAAAGCAGCTCTTTTATCTTTTAACCCTTTAGGTGAATTTAGTATAATCGATGCAAAAACCAATTTAAATTCCACAGGTATTTTAACGATTACTAAAATGAAATTAGAGGGAGATGTTCCTTTTATTGCTGGGACTTTTGATTTTCAAGCAAATAGTGGTGAAGGAAGAGTGTTTAGCGTAACCGACGGTCGTTTCGATTTAAAAATAGATGAAATAAATTAAGAAGTAATTACTTATAAATTAGTCTTGTTCATTACGTTGTTTTTTTATTTATCTATGATAAAATGAGATAATAATTTAACAACTATTATAACTTATAAATACTAATTTTGTAAGGTACAAAAAATTGTAATTAACCAAAATATTTTAAATATGAAAACAAAGATTGTAATTGTCTTATTTGTTTGCTTAAGTTTTATAAATTGTAGTGAAGATAAAGATGATTTTCCAAATGAATTACCAGCAATCACTCAAGAAGGAAAAGATACTGCTGGGTGTCTAGTAGATGGTGAATTAGTCCTGAAAAGAGGAAGAACCGGCGGATTTCCTAGTAGTCCTTTGGTTACAGTTGTTAAACCAAAACCAGGTATAGATGTTTGGCAATTAAATTTAAGATTTGTTGATAATTTTTTTAACGATAGATCTTCGGCTTCAATAACTATTGTCATTAAGTCGGAAACAGAACTTAAAGAGAATAAAGTTTATGAATTATTAGAATTTGTAACTGATGATAAAAATACAGGAGAGGGAGATTTATTTTTTAAACCTAAAAATGAAAACACATTATTTTCTGCAAAAACAGATTTAAATAATAGAGGGGAATTAACTATTACTAAAATAGAGTTAGAGGGAGATGTTCCTTTTATTGCAGGGACTTTTGAGTTTCAGGCAAATAGTGGTGAAGGAAGAGTGTTTAGCGTAACCGACGGTCGTTTTGATTTAAAAATAGGTGAAATAAAATAAAGAGAATAAAATTGTTATAAAAAACAATTTCAAGCTATTAAGAAAGAAATACAATTAAATTTAAAATGATAATGAAAAAAACGCTAAATCTTTTGATGTTGGCTATTACTACTATGGTATATAGTCAACAAGAAATTGCAATTGAAAATCCGAATTATAAAAATTTTAAAGAACTTAATGTAAATAATATTCCTACAGGAATATTATTAGATTATGGATATGCTAAAACAGATGTTAAACAGTTCAATGGTATACTTAAAGACAGTACATATACTTCAAGAGAAAGTTTAAATGCGGTATATCAAACTTTACTTACAGCAGTGGTTCAAAAAAAGAATAATTTAAATTACTTAGATCTATTTCAGAAATGGCAAAACCATAGGAAAGAAAATACTATAACCTTAGCAGGGGTATTATATGCATATAATGCGATTAATCCAACAGCAATACAAAATGGTAAAATGCAATTATTAAATACTTCTAGTAATACTATTATTCCTGCAAGTTTAGCCATTGCTGAAGACTCTGGTTTGTCTTCCGACACTATATTGTTTAGAGAAAATCCAAATCCATCAAACCTAATAGTTAAAAATACACCTTTATACACCCATCATTATGCTTTTGCGATGAGCCCTTCTATCAATGAGTTTAATAATTCTCGTTTTTCAGTTGTATTGCCAAAAGATATTATGGCAAATAATATCGATATAGCGAATATTCATGTGAATTTTAATGACGGAAAGGGATATCAAAAACTAAATTACGGTATTCCAATAACTGTTAACTACAATCGTATTAATACGTATACTTGGACATATAAAGTACAACTCACCAATGGAACAGTGCTTTATAGTCATAGTAAGTTTAAAGTAAATAGGATAACTAAAATTATAGCTCAAAGAAATGCTACATCAGGTGTTATTTTAGATAATACTAGAGTAACAGCAATTAAGAATGGTAAAGCTTATCATGGTTTTTTAGAGGTTGTCGATAGAGGTTTGCAAGGTATTCAAAATCCAGTGATTGTAGCTGAAGGTTTTGATACAGGTATTGTAACAAGTCCAGAAAAACCTGAAGGAGAAAATACAGGTGAAATGTTTAGAATCTCAACAGCTAATATGAATGATGATGAAGATGAGTTTAACCCTCTATTACGTAACGAACTATATTTTAGAAATCGAGATATTATTTATGTGAATTGGCATAATGGTATGGATTATATACAGAATAATGCAGAAGTACTAAAAGAGGTAATCCGTATGGTAAATGCAGCCAAAAAAGAAAATAAAAATAAAGGACATGTAACCAGCCCAAATATAGTTATAGGTCAAAGTATGGGAGGTTTAGTAGCGCGTTATGCATTGAAAGATATGGAAGATAATAATGAAGATCATGATACTCGTTTATATGTCTCTCACGATACACCTCACCAAGGTGCTAATGCACCGTTAAGTGTACAGTATTTATTACGTCATATGCGTAAATTAGTAATTAGAAATCCGCTAGTATATACTGCAAGTGAATCTATTGTACCGTTGTTTAATGATGGTATTGGTGGTTCCGATTATTACAATTTATTTAATAACCCCGCAGTAAGGCAAATGGTACTTAATTGGGTAGATAAAGATTTTAATATTAATAATAGTGTGCATAATGCTTGGCAACAAGAATTAAAAGCAAAAGGTTACCCAAGGAAAACTAGAAACGTAGCAATTGCAAATGGAGATGCTTGTGGTAATTTTAATCCTGTAGGAAAAAATATTTTAGAAATTAGAAATACAAGAAAAGTAAAAAAAGAATTTGAAGTATTATTATCAGCAATTTTAGGGTTACAAAGTTTACGATTAGATCTTACAGTATTGTCGTTAATACCAGGTTCAGCAAAGTATGAATTTAATGTTAGCTGTAAACCCGTACTTAGAAATGGTACAGGTAAATATATTTATGATGGTTCTATTGCTTATGAAAAAAAGATTTTGTGGTTTATACCTGCAAAAATTATTTTAACGGAACGAAGTATTAAACAGCCAGCTAATTTGTTGCCGTATGGTGAATTACCTGGAGGTTTTTTTAATTTAGCAGAAGAAGCTTTACCAGAAGACATAAGAGATGTAGTTACAGTAACTTCGGCTTCTTTTATTCCAACAATTAGTGCCTTAGATTATGGAAGAGGAAATATTAGCCATACACAAAGTGCATATCAACAAGTAATTTATAGAGATAATACAAATATTCCTTTTGATGCTTATGTTTTAGAAAGAGGAGGAAATCGTGGGCATATTTCTTTTTCAAATTTAAATAGTAGATGGTTGGTAGATGAGTTAAGAGAAAATATTCCTCACCAAGCTCTAGATGAGGCTATATTTTGTAGTGAAGATAAAAATATACTAGTAGAAGAAGGATTTGAATGTAGCGGAGGAGCAACAAAGTTTGCAGCCGATTTTAATGCTCCACGTTTTCAATGGAAAATAGCTGAAGGAAATCATTTAATTTACAATCTTTCAGATGTTGATCAAAGAGAAATTAGATTTCAAGTCAGATCAAATATTAGAGGACGTTTACGTGTAGAGTTAAAATTCGGAGATGCGAATTTTAATAGAAGTACCACTATTTTTAAGGAATATTGGATAGGAAAACCTTATGCTGTAGGAGAATTAGTAAGCATTTGTACCAATGTATTTGTACAACCTTCGAGTTCTCCTGTTGTTCGTTTACCTGAGTCTGGTGGAGCAGATACATATTTTATAAAATCAGATCAACGTGAGTTGGAATTATTAGATGGAGGAAACTTTAGACCTAATCAAGTTTTACGTTTTGGAGCAGCAAGAGCTGGTAGATATACTGCAACACTAACAACTAGAAATAAATGTGGAACATCAACAGGTAAAATTTATGTTAGTGCCAAAGATTGTAATAGCGGAGGATTTGGTTTTAGTGTTTTTCCTAATCCATCAGAGAATGGTATTCTAACAATTAGAAGTGTTGCTGAAGAAAATAATACAGTGTTATCAAATTTTCAAAAAAGTATTAGTGCTCGATATATCACAAAGAGTAGTTTAAACTTAAAAGAAGATAAAGAAGAGGTTGTTTATAAACTCTATGACTTTAATAATGTTTTATTTAAAGAGGGCGTTTTGAACGATGTTTCAAATGAACTGAATTTATCATCTTTAAAAAAAGGTATATATATACTAAAAATTTATAAAGGTAAAGAAGATGAAACTCACCAAATTATTATAAAATAATTTTCACAAAATAATTTCATTTATAGTTGATATTAATAAAAAGCTCCTAATTTCAGGAGCTTTTTTTAGTTATCTTGTCCCGTCCTGAAATAAGTTTACACAATTTAGACTTATTTTATGAATAACACTGTACCCAAGAAAAAGCGAACTC
>NZ_CANNBW010000014.1 GCF_947502995.1 uncultured Tenacibaculum sp.
TGGTGATACAGATACGTATGCAAATGCCTAGAATAGGAACTCGTAAGTTGTATTATTTACTAAAGGAAGAGTTTAAAGATCAAGGGATAAAAATAGGTAGAGATGCCCTATTTGATTACTTGCGCTCAGAATCTATGTTGATCAAACCTAAAAAGAATTATACTAAAACCACGAACTCTAAACATTGGTTACGCAAATATCCTAATCTGATTAAAGATAAGAAGGCTGTTAAACCAGAACAATATTTTGTTAGCGATATTACTTATATAAAAAGTAGGGAACGAACCCATTATTTATCTTTGGTAACCGATGCTTTTAGTAGAAAAATTATGGGATATCATTTAAGTGATGATATGAGTGCAGAAAATGTAGTTAAAGCTTTAAATATGGCTATTAAAAACAGGATTACATCTGGACCTATGATTCATCATTCTGACAGAGGACTACAATACTGTTCAAGAATATATCAGAAAAAGCTAGTAGATAAAGATATAAAACCATCAATGACTGATGGATATGACTGTTATCAAAATGCTCTAGCAGAAAGAATCAATGGAATCTTGAAACATGAATTTTTAATTTATAAATGTAATACAGGCAAGGAATTGAAAAAACTAATTGAACAATCAATACATGTTTATAATAATTTGAGACCACATTTGAGTTTGAATATGAAAACTCCTAATTTTATACACAACAAAAAACCAGAGAAGCTAGCTTCTCTGGTTTAAATATTTTTTTAACTGTCAACCTATTTTAGGACGACTCAAAATAAACTAACTGTATTATTTTTTCTTTTGAGCTCTACGTTGTGCTTCTTGTTGTTCTTGAGCTTGCTTCATAGCAGCATCTAAACGCTCCCTGAATTTACTTTTCTTAACAGGCTTTTTCTTGTTTTCTTCAATTTGAGCATGAATTTTCTTTTCATCAATTACGTAATTCTTAATAACGAACATAATCGTAATCGTTAGTAAGTTAGAAACGAAATAATATAAACTTAATCCACTAGCATAATTGTTAAAGAAGAATAACATCATAATAGGAGAGAAGTAAATCATATACTTCATCATCTTACTCATATCTGGCATTCCCTCTTGTGGCGGAGCTTGCATTGCAGATTGTTGACTTTGGTTCATTTTCATGTAAAAGAAAATTGCAACAGAAGCTAAAATTGGAAATAAACTAATGTGGTCTCCATAAAAAGGAATCTTGAAAGGAAGTTTAGCAATAATATCATAAGAAGATAAATCTTCAGCCCATAAGAAAGCCTTTTGACGGAAATCTATATTTGTAGGGAAAAATTTAAATAAGGCAAAAAATACAGGCATTTGTAATAATGCGGGAATACAACCAGACATCATACTTACCCCAGCTTTGCGTTGTACAGCCATAGTTTCTTGCTGACGCTTCATTGCGTTTTCTGTACCAGGATACTTTTTATTGATTTCTTCCATTTCAGGACGAATCACTTTCATCTTAGCACTAGATAAATACGATTTGTATAATACAGGTGATAAGATAATTCTAACAACAATAGTCATTAAAATAATGATTAAACCAAAGTTACCTATAAATCCTTTTAAAACATTAAATACAGGATAGAAAACAGTTCTGTTTAAGAATCCGAAAATACCCCAACCTAAATCAGAAATTTCATTTAAATCTGTTCCTTTATATGTACTTAATAAATTATAATCTGTTGGTCCGTAATACCATTCCATATTATAATTTAATTCACCATTTTTTAAAGCTAATGGCGTATTTAAGCTAAATGTTTTTGTATATATACTGTCTTGATCTTCACCTAAATAATCAACAGACTTTAATTTTGCATCATTAAAAGGAGTGTCTGTTAATAAAGCAGTAGAGAAGAAGTGTTGTTTATAGGCAACCCATTCTACATCATTTACAACTTCATCATCTTTCATTTGTAAATAGTCTACATCTCCATCTTCTTTAAAATAATAGTAAGTATACATATTTTCTGTACGCATACTTTTTTCTTTACGTAAAGATTTTAATTTCCAGTCTAAGTTAATATTCTGAGAACTATTAATTACGTTACTTAACCCTTGTGAACGAACAGCAAATCCAATTCTGTAGTCGTTTGGTTTAATTTCGTAACGGTACTCTAAATACTGACCTTCAGAAACTTTAAGTTTCATAGAAAGTACAGTATTTTCTCCATTTTTAGTTTTTTCTGGAGCAAATAATAAATCTTGAGTGTTTATAGTACGATTATCAGTTGTACCAAAATTGATATTAAAATTTGCATTTTTATTATTAATAATATGTAGTGGTAAAGAATCGTAAGTCTTGTAATTTTTAATTAAAGCCTTGGTAATTTGTCCACCTTTATTGCTAATAGTTAACTGAACTAATTCATTCTCAATTACTGTTTCACCATCTTTTCCATTAATGGCACTGTGAGCAAATGCACCTAATTGATTTTTAAAAGCAATTTGTTGTAAAGAATCATTTACTACAATGTTTTTAGTCTTAGTTGTGTCTAAAACAGTATTTGTAGTAGTAACTTGTTCTGTTGTTGTAGTGTTTGGTTTTTCAGCATCAACTTCAGGCTTATTAGAATTTAAATACCATAGTAAAATTCCACCTAATAATAACATTCCTATGAATGAGTTGAAATCAAATTTTTTTTCTTCCATCGATATACGTTAAATGTCAACTTGTCATTTACTCAAAAAACTGAGTAATAAAACGCGACAAATGTAGCAAAACTACATCTTATTTCAGTTGTTTAGTTATAATTAATTTATGTCATATATATAGCGCAAACTATGTTCCGTTTTTTAAATTTGTTAAAACTAAATTATTGTAATGGCAAAAAAGTATACAATTCAAAAATCCCCTTTTGTAGTTCCAACAACAGATGGAAAATTAATCGAAGAACATTTCGGTAATGCTACAGACGGAAACTCGAAAGTAAGTATTGCACACATGGTTGCTCCTGCAGGATGGGCTGAACCTTTTCAAACTCCAGCATTTGATGAATTTACATATATCATAAAAGGAAAGAAACAATTTATTATTGATGGAGAAACTATAATATTGGAAGCAGGACAATCTATTAAAATAGAAAAAAACGTTAGAGTACAGTATTCAAACCCTTTTGAAGAAGAATGCGAATATTTAGCAGTTTGTTTACCTGCATTTTCTATTGACTTAGTAAATAGAGAAGAGTAAAAAATTAAACGGTGAGCAAAAAGTTCACCGTTTGTTATTTTTGATTTTAGAAACCAGTATATCTGCATTCGTAAGTTCCTGGTGTAGGATTGTTGTCTAAACAAGGACCGCATTCAGTAAAAGGAGCAGTACAAGAGTTTTGACAAGCTCTTAGAGAATGATAATCGCAAGTAGAAGCAATTGGCACAGGACCAAATCCACCTAAAATTTCTAATTGTTTTTGTTTACTAAGTTTTTTTCCGATTTCGAATATTTTTTTCATGGTTAATATTTTTGAAAAATTAATATTCTGTGATGGTTTAAAGACATTCACAGCTTTACGTCTATTTCTTCGCGACAAGAACAATTAAAACTAAACTTTTCATTTTAAAATTTAAATAACTAATTAGTTAATCTTTATTTAAAATATTATTTGTGTTCATTTTATTAAAAGTTTAATTTAAATAGCAGAAATAAAAAAAGGCATACTCTTTTTAGAGCACACCTTTTTAATAAAATTTTCTTTTCATTATGTCTTATTACTCACAAGCTCCAGTTAAACAGCAGTGAGTTTCTGCAAAACCTAAACAACATCCGTTTGTTCTAGGGAAACCACCACAAGACAAACACTGTTGAGCAGAATATTGAGGACAAGTAACTGATATTAATCCTCCACTAATTTCTTGTTGTTCTTTTTTATTTAAGGCTTTACCTAGGTTTAAAATTGATTTTTTCATAAGTATTAATTTTTAATCGATTACTTATTAAACTATATCAATGCAAACAGATTCTGAAGCAATAATATCAAAAGGTCCACAGAATACTTGAACACATATTTGGTTTGAACCACATCCTGTACCGCAGTTTCTATTTCCGCAACCATTAGTTTTTGTTGAAGTTAAACCGCTTCCTTTTATTTTTTGTTGTTGTGTTTTACTTAGTAACTTACCTAAATTGAAGATTTGATTTTTCATAAATTTGATTTTAATAGAAGATTATTTTTCGTGTGGTCCAGTTGGTTTTATACCAATAACACAGCCGCAATTTCCAACACCAACACATACCCATTTTCCTCCACTATTTAAACATGCATCTTGCGCTATGCTACCTCCGTTTATAGTTTGTTGTTCTTGTTTGTTTAAAGTTTTACCTAAGTTTAAAATTGATTTTTTCATAAATGTTGATTTATATTTTTGTTCGAAGTAAAATTTCAATTTTTGAGTAATAAAATCAATAAGGATTTCAGAAGTGTAACACTTTTTTTCAAAAGCGTTTTATTGTAAAAAAGAAAGAGAACTCTTAATAGAGTTCTCTTTAGTAAATGTATGTTATTGTTTATTATCGTTGTAAAAAACCTGAAAAATTAAGTAGTAAGTATTCTTCGTATCTACAATTTGATAAATTAGTGTATGGTCTAGCTACTATTACATTATCAGTAAAATTATCTAAATAATTATGATTAACTCTATCTACTTCTGTAACTCCATTGTTATCACTTTCTTCAGATATTACTGAAGAATGATGAAACCCGAAATTAACATCATTATAATTTAATGGATGAGCTGTAGATGTTATTGAATGTGGTAAATGTACAGGAGCTAATGGATGAAGTACTTCAGGAAAATATAATTCTATACAATTTTCATTTAAAACAGAATTTAAGAAGAATTGCATTGCTCTTTGCGTTAAATTGCTACCTACTGGTGTTAAACAATCACCTAAGTCATCTTCGCAAGTAATTAATGGTTTAGGAGGAGTTTGTGTACCGTGAATAGGATCTCTATTAGGAGGACTATTATCTATATGATCTCTTAAAATATTTAAAAACTCACTTTTAAAATTCAAATTAGAGCTTTCTCCTATTAATTCGTTTAATGTTACAGATTCTCTTCCTTGTATATAATTAGAAAGTTCCACTCTGTTTGTCATTTTAGTCATAATAACTTGTGCGCTGATATAAGATACCCATTGTAGTTTTTTTTGAAGTTGATTATCTTGATTACTATGAGGTATAATAATTTGTGATCTTTCGTTTAATTCAAATTCAGCGTTTTTATGATCTAAAATTTCTAATTCTTTAGCACTATCTTCACAAGCAATAGTTAGAAGTACGGAACAAATAAAAAGTAATCTTGTTATTTTCATTTTCTACTTGATTTTATATTTTGAATGATCTTACAAGTTATGTATTGTCATTTTAGATGAAAACATGAATTTCAAATTAGTACAGTTTATTTTCAAATCTGCGATGTGATTTTTAAAATATATTTAAAATATTTTTTCAAGAGTATATTCTTTTCTTCTAGAAGAAACAGGAATTTTTATCTCGTTTTTTAATACTAAAAAACCTTTTTTACTATATTTTATTACATGTTTTTTGTTGACTAAATACGATTGATGACAACGAACAAATTTTTGTTCAGATAATAATTCTTCAACTTTTTTAGCAGATTTAGTAATTACAATTTTATCTGTAATAGATGAGTAAAAGGTAGTGTAATTTCCTTCAGATTTACAGTATAATATATCATCTTCATGAATTGCAAAAACAGTGTCCGCTGTTTTTAATACAATACGTTTATTAGTGTTCTTGTCATTAAAATACTCGTTTGTTACTTCTATGGATTTTTCTAGCGTAGTTGTTTGAGTTTTTTGTTGAATAGCTTTATTTACAGCTTCTATAAATTCATCATCATCAATCGGTTTTAATATATAATCTAAAGCACCAACTTTTATGGCTTTGATAGCATGTTTGTTAAAACCAGTAATAAAAATGATTTCAAACTTTTTAAAAGTTAATTTATTTAAAATATCAAAAGCAGTTTGTTGTCCTAGGTTTACATCAAGAAATAGTAAGTCGGGTTGTTCTTTTTCTATAATTAAAACAGCAGTATCAACATCAGATGCTTCCCCAACAATATTTATTTTATATATAAAATTTTGTTCTATTTTCTTTTTAACATCGACTCTTACATGTGTTTCATCATCAATTATAATCGCTTTAATCATTATCTGAGAGTTTATATGGTATTTCAAATGTTACTATAACACCTGTTTCATTTGATTTATTTTTAATGTTAATTCCTTTTTTTACAACTTTTTTTAAGTAGCTATCAATTAGTATGGTAGAAGATGTTTTTGAGTTTTTACTATGATTTAACAATCCATTTCCATTATCTTCAATTATGCACAGTAAAGTTTCATTTTGTTGGGTTAAACTTAATGTAATTTGTCCTGGATAGTTTATTCCAGACAAGCCATGCTCAATACTGTTTTCTATAAAAGGTTGAATTAACATCGGAGGAATAAAAATTAAATCATCTTGATTAAGATTCTTTAAATTCAGTTGAAATTGAAAAGTATCAGGAAAACGAAGTTGTTGTAGTTCAATAAACTTTTGTAAAGCTTCAATTTCTTCATTTAATTGAATATAATTTTGTGTTGAATTTTCTAGAATCAAACGCAATAATCGAGAAAACTTCAATAAGTATTTTGATGCTAATTTAGGTGTGTCTTCTATTTTATTTTGAATTGCATATAATGTGTTAAATGTAAAATGCGGATTCATTTGTAAGCGTAACAAGCGTTGTTGCATTTGTAAGTTTTGCTTTTCAAAATTATGTTTGCGTTGTTTGTAAAAGAGGTAACCAACAGTTATAAAAATGACGAATAAAACTATAAAACCGAATATTCGTTTTAAACTTTTAATTTCTAAATCGTTTTTTTCAGCTATTATTTTCTTTTCCCTTTCAGAAGCTTTTTTGAGTTCTATAAGTTCATTCTCAAACTTTTTAGTGTACTCTTGTTCTTGATAACTGTATATACTATCTAAATTATTCTGTACAGGGTCTATTTTTTTATTTGTTAAAAACGAAAGATGAAGTTGTGTTTGTAAAATACTACGTTTTGTTGTAGATTTTACATTGCTGTCGATTAGGTTTTTAGCAGAGTCAAGATGTTGTTTCGCTTTCTGAAAAGCATTTAAATAGATATAACTCTCTGAAATATTTTTATGTAATCCTGCAATTTCATTTTTTGAATTTAAATTCTTTTTCCCTTTGGTTAAAAAGTGTAAAGCTTTTAAGTAATAGTTTACAGAACTCGAATAATTTTTCTCATAAAACTGATGAATACCAAGCTCTCTAAATAAATTATATTTAGTGTTTTTATTTAGCGTATTTTCAAATTTAGAAATACTATCTAATACTGAAAAAGCTCTTTGTTTATTACCAAGTTTTAATTCATACTGAGCTTGAATGATTAACTCTTCACTGATATCATTTACAGTATGTCCTTCTTGTAATTTAGCCTTTATTTGAAGTTTATTATGTATTAAAGCTTTCTGTATATCACCTTTCGCTTTAAAGATATTTTCAAGCATGTATTGATAATAAGAATCTTCAGTTTTTACTAACTTTTTATAATCATTAATAACGGTAAAACAGTCACCATAATTTCCTAGTTGATTATGAAATTTCCAACAATTAAAATAGTATTTTAATTCAAGTCTATTCTGAATACTATCTTTCACAAAATCTTTAGCTTTATGAAAGTATATAACGGCAGAATCATTCAATTTTTTAAATCGATAATAATTAGCCAACATATAATCATTTTTAGCTTCAATAGAATCATTAATAAATGAATGCTGTTTAATAAAGTTTCTAACTTTATTTAGTTTGATTAATGTAGAATCTCTGTTTTTAAATGCTTTTTTATGAAGAAGTTTAATTTCATTAAGTACTTCTATTTCATCCTTTTTAGGAGTACAGGCATGAACAAAAAATGTTAGTGTTATAAAAAAACACAGACGCTTAAACATAGTAAGATACTTGATTGATCTGACTAAGTTATGAAATTAAAAACTTATTGAATTTAGTAAAATAGGAGTAGAGGAGTTGTTAAAATTGATATTTCTTATCTATAGCGTATTTAACGAGTTCATTTCCGCTATTTAAATTTAATTTTCTAATCATATTTTTTCTATGCGTATCTACAGTAGTTTTTGCGATAAAAAGATCTTCAGCAATTTGCTTAGATGTTTTACCATTAGCAATATGTTGTAAAATTTCTTTTTCTCTGTTAGATAAAACAATTTTATCTGATTTACCAATAGTTACATTTTTATCGATGTAATCATTCATAAAGTTAAAGGCTACATTAGGATCAAAAAAAGTATTGCCACCAGCTATTACTTTTATAGCTTTTGATAACATTTTAATTCCAGAGTTTTTCAATAAATATCCTGAAGCACCAGCGTCTAACATCTGTTTTATAGCATCAGGTTGATCGAACATAGTTAATGCTAAAACTTTAATGTGTTTAAATTTAGATTTTATAATCTTTGTAGCCGAAATGCCATCCATTTTAGGCATTCTAATGTCTGTAATAACTAATTTTGGTTGTTTTAATTCTACAAGTTTTATAAGTTCTTCGCCATTATTTACACTGCCAATTATTTTGATTTCTTCATCATATTCAAAGAAAGACTTTACTCCATCAATCAACATTTGATGATCTTCTGCAATAACGATTGTAGTCATGTTTTTCAGATTTGTTTTACTCAAATATAATAAACCAAAATAGTATTGGATTACTTACAGCTAGGTATTTAAA
Source organism: uncultured Tenacibaculum sp. (assembly GCF_947502995.1). Lineage (GTDB taxonomy): Bacteria > Bacteroidota > Bacteroidia > Flavobacteriales > Flavobacteriaceae > Polaribacter. The sequence continues at coordinate 8,800 of NZ_CANNBW010000014.1, forward strand.
TAGGGATATTCAATATAATTGAAGTTCCGCCTTTTGAAGAAGAATCAATTTGAAAAGTTCCTTCTAAATGTTCAATTCTTTTTTGGATAGAATGTAATCCCATTCCTGTTTTAGCTTTAATTTTTTTAGGATCAAATCCTTTTCCATTATCTTCAATAATGATATTTAAAGCATCATTAAACTGAGAAATACTGATAGTTGCCTCACTAGCTTCTGCATGTTTAATAATATTAGTTGTAAGTTCTTGTATAATTCTAAATAAAGTGAGTTCTGTATTGGTATCTAATCGCTGTTCTAAACCAAAATCTATAATTTCAATTTTTAACTGATTTGCAGCAGAAATTTTCTCAGCCATAATTTTTACAGCGACTAATAATCCCTGATTAGCGATTACTCCTGCATTTTTAGCATGAGCTATACTTCTGACTTTTAGATAAGTTTCATCAATTAATTTTTCAGTTTTTTCATACAATTCATCTTGATTGAAATGTTTTTTCTCTCTATTTAGTTTTAAGTTTTCAAAATGAAGTTTTAAAGTAGCGAGAACACTACCAATATTGTCGTGTAAATCTTCAGCTATACGAACGCGTTCTTTTTCTTGACCTGTAACCATTGCATTAATGGTGTTAATTTCTTGCTCTTTAAGTAATGTAAGGTTTTTCTGTTTTTCTAATTCTTTTTGTTGTTCAGCTAATAAGCGTTTTTTCTTAGAGTTTTTGAGGTTTAAATACGCTATAATTCCGCCAAGGAAGAGGAAAATACTACTAATTAAAAGTATTGTTTTTAATCTCAAGTTTTCTTTTTCTTTTTTTTCTGTCTGATATTTAGTGTTAATTTCTGCAAAAACTTTATTCCTAGATTGAATATCTACAATACTATCAATTTTACTTTGCTTTAAAAGAAAGTTGTAAGCTGAATCAATTTCACCTATTCCGTAATAAGCTTTTGCTAATCTTCTGTATGCAATAATTTTTTGATGTAATTTGCTATTGGGTATTTTGTATTTAAAACCTTTTTTAAAGTATTTTATAGCTTCATCGTAATTTTTTCTCCTTAATTGATTAGAACCTAAATTAATTATTATACCAAATGCATAACTATTATTAAGAAAAATATTTTCTCTAGTGTAGTTTTCAAATGCTTTCTTGTAATAAATATCAGAATTTTTATAGTCTTTATAAAAAAGTGTATACTCCATTCCAATATAGTGTTGAATCCTTGCTTTTAAAAATGAAAAAGTATCTGAATTAACAGTACTATTTAGTTTTTTTAATTCATAAATATTATTTACGCAATCTTTTACATGTTTATATCTTAAATATAAAAAATCAGAAGAAATTTTCTCATATTGATCATAAATATTGTTGTTGTAATCGTAAAACTCATCACTTACTAGTTTTACTTTTCGAGTTCTATCTAACAATAAAGGCAAAATTCTTTTTAGTGCCTCACATACCAAAATTTTATCATTGTTTTTTTTTGCTTGTTCTTTTGCAGCAAAATAATATTTATACGCTCTATTATTATTTAATAGTTTATTAGAACAATAATCTCCGAGTGTTATTTTTTTTAAAATTTCATATTTTGTAACTAAGTAAGTTGGAATTTTTTTATTATCAAAAATGATAGTATCAAGTTTACCATTCTCATGAAAGTCAATTTGCCAACTAATCAATTTTTTTAGATTAGTTGGCATTTTTACTTTTTTTAAATAATCTTTTATACTATCAAAACGACTATATTTTATATCAATAATTAACTTATCAATTTCATCATTTTGAGAGTTTAAAGAAAAGCTTATAATTAAAAATAATATTAATATTTTTCTATTGATCAATTTTTGGGTTTACTCTTGTGAAACAAATATCAATTCGATCTTGATTTAAATCTTGATCATCAGGTTTTATATCATCTTCAATGTCAAGATTAAGTATTTCTTTGTCAATTTTTAGATGTACAGTATCACCTTCTTTTATTTTAAAGTCGTGAGTTGGTATGTATTCTATATTATGACTCTTATTACTAAAAGCTCTTAATTGAACATAAATTGCTTTTACTTTTCCGTAATCTTTTTCTTCCTCAATAGCTAATTTAGTAATATTATTTAATGTAAATTCTACAATACCTTGTAATCTACCATATTCAAGAGATATTTTTTTAACAATATTAGTTTTAGGGTCAGTTTCTATGATACCAGATATTACAAAAGTTGTTCTGTATTTATCAGCAACAAGCATTACTTGGTAACTAGGATTGTTTAAGTTGATTTGTAAAAGTTTATCCATTTTTTAAAAATTAAAAGTTAAGTTTAAATTAATATCATCCATTATTTGTTTTATAGGAATAATTTTTGAGAATTTTTCACTTCTCCTAGATCTACTTTTTACTATTCCAACTATTCTATTATTATTATCAATAACTAAAGAACCAGAATCACCATCGACAGTAAATAAGCAACTTGAGGATTGATGTTTTACTTCAATTAAACCTTTATTTATAGTTTGTCCGTTTATGCTTTCATTACAATAATTTGAATGAATTATGCCTTCAGTGAAATCTGAAAAAAAACCATATTTTTTTACTTTTTCACCTTGCATATTATCAGAATATAAATGAGGAATTGTGCCGCTAATTTTAATTCCTGAATTAATTTTATGATTAATATTATTATCTATATCTATTAATGCATAATCAATATGTCTATTTATTTTTTTAAAACCACCAATGGAATTTGTTATTCTTCTATTATTATTATCAAAAAAACCATCAAAGTAGTACAAGTTTTCATTTCCTATAATTCCGTGAGAAACTGTTAAAGCAAAAAAATCATTACTTATTTTGTTTTTTAAGAATGCTCCTATAGTATGAGTAGTACTTTTGCCTTTTCCTAATAACAGACCTCCACCTCCGATTAATCTATTTTTTATTCTTGTATTTTCAGTTTTACTACAAATAGTATTATTTTTTATAAAATTTAATGGGAAATTACTTTCTCTGATTGTAGTTTTAATTTTAATATCTTTTAAATCATGCCTTGACTTGTTATCTATGTAGTTAATTAATTTTATATTATCAGGAATATCAATATTTTTTTCTTCTCTTCCTTTTTGGTTTATAGAGAATTCAATAGTAAACTTTGAGCTTCCTTTTTCAGATAAATCTATTATTTTAGATATTGAAAAAGGAATTTTATGCGATTTTAAAAATTCTAAAGAAATATTATCAATAGCTTGATGTATTTCATATTCACTAATTTGTACTTCTTCCCCCATGAAGTTTAATTTTGATTAGTTTATTCAAAAGTAGGTTGTTTTAAATACCTACTATATACCTATAAATAGGTATATTTTTCTACTTATTTATAAGTAAAATTGAGTTTAATCACCAATAATTATGCTTCCATCTTTAGATTCTGGAGCCATTGGATCAAAGGGGAGATTGAGATTTTTTACTTCTATATTCTCATCAGAAGTATCAGTGCAACTAGCAAAAACTAATGCAAATAAAAATAGAATTAGGAGTAGTGTTTTTTTCATATTTTAATTTTTATCCAACTAAAATATTAAAAAAAAACTAGTGTAAAGTGAAAATAGTCAGTAGAATACCTAATAAAATAGCTATGAATTTCTGAAGATTGAATTTATGATTTTCAGAACTTTCAAATAAAATAATTGTAGAAATATGTAAAAATACACCAATAATTAAAGCTGTAATTTCTTGGTTATATTGTTGTAACCAACTTACATTTTCTCCTAAAAAATAACCAATAGGACTCATCAAACTAAAAATGAAAAGAAAAATGAATGTCTTTGGTTTAGAGAAATCAGAGTGTAGAAAAAAAGTAGTGATAATAATTGCAACTGGAATTTTATGAACTACAATGGCCCATAATAAATTATCATTGGCATTATGAATAGGTAAACCTTCAGAGAAAGCATGTAGAGATAAACTCACAAATAACAACCAAGGAAAAGTATTAGAATTAGAATGTAGGTGTACATGACCATGTTCAGCTCCTTTAGAAAAAGATTCTAGAATAGACTGAAATAAAATCCCAATTAATATAATAATACCTATTTTATGAAATTGTGTATGATCATGAGAATGCGCATATACTTCAGGCAGTAAATGTAAAACAGTTACAGATAATAAATACGATCCACTAAAGGCTAATAAAAGTCTAGTGTATAGTTTGTTTGGTTTTTTAAAAAGAACAAAAGCTCCTCCTAATAAAACAGAACCTATTAAAATTAGGTAATTCATTTAGCTACTAAAATTAATCGATTTGAAGTTTCTTCGTTAAAAGAATTCAAATTATAATCGCCAAAAGTATCAATAATTTCTAATCCTACAGCATCAAAGTATCTCTTCATTTTATCAAAACTCAAGAATTTAACTTTTTCTGTGTATGAATGTTCTTCATTATCAGCTTTAAAATTAATATGCTTAAAGATAAACCCGTCTTTAATTTCACGTTTTATATGAAATTCAATATTGTCAATCGTTTTTACTTCTTGTTTAACAAGTTGTTGTTCTGTTTTAATAACATTTAAAAAATCTAAAACTAAAACTCCATCATCTTTTAAACCTGTTTTTATGGCTTTTAATACTTGAAGATCTTCATTATCATCATCAAAATAACCAAAACTTGTAAACAGATTAAAAACAGCATCATATTTGTTTTCTAATGTTTTACGCATATCCCAAACTTCAAAACTTAAACTTTCGTTTTCAAATTGTTTAGCGTAGTCGATACTATTTTTACTTAAATCACCTCCAGTTACTCTATAACCTAAAGAATTTAAAAAAATAGAATGCCTTCCTTTACCACAAGGTAAATCAGCTATATGAGCAGAAGTAGAAAGCTTTAAATGCGCTGTAATATTTTTCATAAATAATTGCGCATCTTCATCATTTCTGTGCTTGTATAATGTATGATAATATGGTGTGTCAAACCATGAACTGAACCAATCTTTTGTCTTCATAAGTAATATGGACGCAAAAGTAATGAAAACTTACATTTTTCTTTCCTGAATTATTATCTAAAAACACAATAATTAAAATGTATTTTTGCAATCTAAGACAGCGTAGATGGATAAAGATTTTAAAATGGTTGCAACAACCATTTCTGGACTAGAAGGTGTTTTGGCCGATGAGCTAAGAAAACTAGGTGCTAGAGAGGTAAAAGAAGCAATTAGAAGTGTACATTTTAGAGGAGATAAAGGTTTTTTATATAAAGCAAATATTGCACTAAGAACAGCAATTAGAATTTTAAAACCTATTAAACGTAGTAAAGTTTTTGATGAAGAAGATTTATATGAAGCAATTCAACGTGTAAAATGGGAACGTTTATTAGATGTTGATGGAACTTTTGCTATAGATGCTGTTGTTTATTCTAGAAACTTTACTTCAAACTCTCACTATATAGCATTAAAGTCTAAAGATGCTATTGCAGATTATTTTGTGCATAAGTATAAGAAAAGACCCAATGTAGATTTAAAATATCCTGATGTAAAAGTTCACATTCATATTCATAAGGAATGGTTAACAATTTCCTTAGATAGTTCTGGAGATTCTTTGCATAAAAGAGGATATAGAAGTGCTACGAATATTGCACCAATTAATGAGGTTTTAGCAGCTGGATTAATTTTACTTTCAGGATATAAAGGAGAAGAAAATTTTATTGATCCTATGTGTGGTTCTGGAACTTTATTAATTGAAGCAGCCATGATCGCAAATAATATTCCTGCAAATATCAATAGAAAACATTTTGCTTTTGAGAATTGGAAGGATTACGATGAAGATTTATATTTTATAATTCAAGATTCTTTGTTGAAGAAAATCCGTAATGCTCATTATAAAATTATGGGGTTTGATAAAGCTCCTTCTGCAGTTAAAAAAGCAAGACAAAATATTATCAATGCAAATTTAGAAGAGTTTGTAGGAGTTCATCATGTGAATTTCTTTAATTCTAAAAAAGAAGTATTTGGTAAAACAACAATTTTGTTTAATCCACCTTACGGAGAACGTTTAAATATAAATATTGAAGAGTTTTATAGAAGTATAGGAGATACCTTAAAACATGGTTACCCAAACTCTACAGCTTGGTTAATTACTTCAGATTTTAATGCTTTAAAGTTTGTTGGATTACGAACATCGAAAAGATTACCAATAAAAAATGGTGATTTAGATTGTCGTTTTGTAAAGTATGAACTTTATGAAGGAAGTAAAAAAACAAAGAAGTTTAGCGAAAGCTAAACTTCTTTGTTTTGGGTAAAATGGTTTACTTATTTATTTTTTGAATAAATAGTTGTTAAAACTTCTACCGTTTATTTTAGTGTATTTTGAGTCTATATCATAATTTACAATCATATTTTTTACATCAAACTCTCCAGATACTTCCATGTATTTGATGTTTAAATCCTCTTCAAACTTTACGTTATTAAAAGAAACGCCTCCGTTAAATTCTGTATACTTGAACGTTGCAGTTTCTTGAAAAATCGAATTAGCAAAACTTACATGCTTTCTAAACTTAGCGTATTTAAAAGTAGCAGGTTCATCGAAGTTTGTGTTTTTAAAAGTGATGTCTCTATCGAACGAAGCATATTTAAAAGTAGTATCTTCTAAAAACTTAGATCCACTAAAATCTGTGTTGTATTCAAAATCTGAATATTTAAACATTGATTTTCCTTCAAAAGTACAGTCTCTAAATGTTACATCGTCTTCAAAATTTGCGATAAACGTATACCCGCTATCTTCATGTGGTATGTAAGCCAATACATCGTCTTTAAAAACACAGTTAACAAAAGAAATTTTACTAATAATTTGCTTTTCAACAGTGTTAGAACCACCATTATTCCACCATCTTCTTCTTTTTGGTAAGTTTGGTAAAGCTTTATCCATATAAGTTAAGTCTAAAATACCAACTACAGTAGCATTACTAATGGTAATATTTTCTTCTTTTTCTATAGCCTTTAAAATTTCGCTAGCATTTACGGTTTTCTGTGCAATTAATACAGAAGTCATAAAAAATACTAGTAGTGTTGTAATTGTTCTCATGATTTAAATAGTTTACTTATTTATTCTAAAGACAACGACATTTTTAATATGTTACAAAAAAAAACGTCCAATATAAAATTGGACGCCTGTATACTGTTTAGTGCTTGATTATTAGTTTACAGAATCACTTAAACCAGCACCTGCTTTAAATTTTACAACATTCTTAGCAGCGATTTGAATTTCTTTTCCAGTTTGAGGATTTCTTCCGCTTCTTGCAGCTCTTTGAGAAACTGACCAAGTTCCCCAACCAACTAAAGCTACTTTGTCACCTTTCTTTAAAGCGCTAGTTACATTGTTAGTTAAAGAATCTAATGCAGCTTTAGCAGCAGCTTTAGAAATTCCTGCATCAGCAGCCATTGCGTCGATTAACTCAGACTTGTTCATAATTTGTAGATTTTAAAATTAATTAATAAATTTTTTGCTTTAACGCTTAACAAATATAGATTTAATGGGGTATTGTGCAAGTTACAGCCCTAAAAAACTAAGGATTTGTTAATAAAAACCCTCGATTTGTTAATAACCATAGGTTAAAAAAGGTTAAAATACGTCAAACCCCTATGAATAAAGGGCTACAGCGCCTTAGCTTTATCTATAAATGTAAATCCATTTAATAAACTAGCAGCATCTAGTTTTTTCTTGCCAGAAATTTTTATTTCATCAATAATAAGGAAGCCATCTTTAACCGCCACTTTTATTTCTTTCTTGGTTGTTAATATTGTACCTATTTCAATATTATGATCCTCTTTTTGCTTTGAAACTCCATAAATTTTAGCAGAAATCTCATCTTCACCATTTATTATAGTAGTCCAAGCTGCCGGGTATGGATTTAATCCACGAATATGATTATAGATCTCATCTAGAGATTTAGACCAATCAATTTTACAATTGTGAGGAAATAATTTAGGTGCAGCTTTTTCTTCTAGTTCAGGCTGTTTTGTTGTTGTTACATTTTCAGAGGCAATTAAATCGACAGTTTCTACAACTAAATCAGCTCCTAAATACATTAATTTGTCATGTAGCTCACCAACGATTTCATTAGAAGTGATATCAATTTCTTTTTGTAAAATAATTTCTCCTGTATCAATTTTGTCATCAATAAAGAAAGTAGTTACACCTGTTTTGGTTTCACCATTTATTATAGCCCAATTAATTGGAGCTGCACCTCTATATTCAGGTAGTAAAGATGCATGTAAATTAAATGTACCGTATTTTGGCATTTTCCAAACTACAGTAGGTAACATTCTAAACGCTACTACAATTTGTAAATCGGCGTTTAAATCACTTAATTCTTGAACAAATGAATCTGCTTTTAAGTTTTTTGGTTGTAAAACTTTAAGGTTTTGAGAAACTGCATATTTTTTTACTGCAGACTCGTTAAGTTTTCTTCCTCTACCAGCAGGTTTATCAGGAGCTGTAATTACTCCAACAATAGTGTAGTTTTGCTCTACAAGTTTTTTTAAAATGGTAACTGCAAAATCTGGAGTTCCCATAAAAACAATTCTTAAATCTTTCATTTATACAAGTAAATACGTGTTATAATTTGTTACTTTAATTTTTTCTTCCGCAAGTAATTTTCGCAAATGTATTAAAATGTCTCTTTCTTTATAATTTAATATTTGACAGATTTCTCTGGAAGATATTTCTGTTCGTTCTTTAATAAGATTTAATATTTGAGATGAAACATCAATAATTTTTTCTTTTCTTAAACAAACATCGCATGTGTTACACACTTTAGGATTTTCTTCTCCAAAATAGGAGAGGAGTTGAACACTTCTGCAAACAGTATCATTTTTAATAAATTGAATTAAGTTTTTAATTTTTTCATGCTTATAACTTAATAGCTGGGTAATTTTCTTGGATGACCTATTTATTGTTAAATCATCTTCTCTTGGATGTAAAAAATATAAAGTACTGTTTTTTGAAGATTTTTTATAATTAATAATTTGATCTATATGTAATTCATTGAGAATATCAATAACTCTTGTAGAAGTGATTCCTACAAGTTTTCCAATAGTGAATTCATTTATTTGTACTTCTTGTTCAAATAGTCCACCATACATTCTTAAAAGTGTATCAATAAACTTAATTTTCCGACCATTAGCAGACTTATAGGAATTTAATTGATTATGATGAATTAAAAATTGTAATGTTGATTTCTTCTGACTAAAATGATTTAACTCAATAATCCCAAAATTATTCAATATTTGAAGGATGTTAAATACTTTTCTAGTAGGTAAGTTATATACATTACAGAATTCTAAAATATTAAAATCGAAGCCTGTTTCTACCAATTCTCCTTTTGCGATTTGATAGTACTGATATAATTTAGCGTGAGTAAATTTTATTTCTTTTAGAGTAGGTTGAGAACTTTCAAAAAGATTTAAAGTAAGTTTTATATCACTTTCATTCGTTAGTGTAATAGCATACGAATTATCACTATTTCTTCCAGCTCTTCCGGCTTCTTGTACATAATTTTCTATAGAACTAGGAATATTATAATGTATAACAACTTTAACATCCGGACGATCTATTCCCATACCAAAAGCATTTGTGGCTACCATAATAGGAGTTCTATTATTCATCCAGCTTTTATAAGCTACTTCTTTTTCTATAGCTGATAAACCAGCATGGTATGAAGCAGATTTAAAACCATTTGCATTTAAAAAGTTTGAAATTTCTACAGTTTTTTTTCTAGAACTCACATAAACTATTGCAGGAGAGTTTATTTTGGTAAATATTTCTTTGAGTCTGTATAATTTATCTTCGCTCTTTAAAATACGATAGCTTAAGTTCGGTTTGTAAAAAGACTTCTTAAAAAGAATAGGTTCTTTTAAATGTAATGTACTATCTATATCTACTAAAACTTTTTTGGTAGCTGTAGCAGTTAACGCTATAATCGGCGTATCGTTTTTTAGTTCTTTTAAAATAGATAATTCTGCGTACGATGGTCTAAAATCATGTCCCCATTCAGAAATACAGTGAGCTTCATCAATAGCGAAAAAAGAAATTGGTAATTGTTTTATTTTTTCTTGAATGAATTTAGATTGAATTCGTTCTGGAGATAAGTATAAAAATTTATAATTTCCAAATTTAAGATTATCAAAAATACGAACGACTTCATCTTGAGAGCTTCCAGCAGGAATATGAAAAGCTTTAATCCCTTTTGCGTCTAAACTATTAACTTGATCGTTAATTAACGCAATAAGAGGAGAAACTACAATACAAATACCTTCTTTTATAAGTGCAGGAATTTGATAACATATTGATTTTCCACCACCAGTTGGAAGTAAGGCAATTGTATCTTTATCATTTAAAACAGATTCAATTATTTCTAATTGTTGAGTTCTAAATGTATCAAAACCCCAATATCTTTTTAATATATCTACTGGGCTATTCACGATTTAAATATTATTCAAGATAAAGAAGCACCTGTTTCTAACACTATCAAAAGGAACATTTATAATTTCATAACCTAAATCTGAATAGGCTTTATTTAAAAACATACTGATTTTTTCAGCTTGTTCAAAAGTTTCATAACGTTCATTATCAGATTTGTAAATATCTTTCCAAGGTAAGAATTGAAATACTTTGGTATATCTATACTTTTTGCTTTTTTCTAAAAAAACTTCGGGTACTTCAGTATTAAAATATTGTAAATAAGCATGAACACTAGGAATTCCTCTATCAAAAAAAACAATTTCTTTGCTAGAATTATCTGCATTTATGTATTGTTTTTCTCTACCTTCAAGTAATTTATAACTAAACAAAAGAGGGTCTGTAAGAAAAAGTTGATCGATACCTTGTTCTTGTGCTTCTCTAGTTACTTCTCTAGAAACTTCAGGCATACATTTGTAACCTCTTCTTTTTAAGTATCTTAAAACTGAAGATTTTCCTGTGCCTGGTCCGCCAATAAAAACAATTTTTTGTTGCATGACGCAAAAATACTAGATTCGCCAGTTATATATAATAAATAGTGTAATTTTGTGTTCAATTTTTATAATGAAGGTGTAGCTAGAACACAAGCTTAAATTAATTTACGTAATTAAACTATGTCTGATAGAGAAGCATTTTATGCAAATTTGAAAGAAAAATTAAACGAAACAACTAAATTTCCTACCAAATATTTATATAAATTTATAGTTCCTAGTGAAGACAAGAAAGTGGAACAAGTTCAAGATATTTTTAACAAAGGTGGTGCTGTAATCAATACTAGGAAATCTAGATCGGGAAAGTATACAAGTGTATCTATTCACTTGAACGTTTCTAGCGCAGATGAAGTAATCTCTTATTATCAACAAGCCGAAAAAATAGAAGGCATTATATCATTATAAAACCTTATGAAAACTACTCTTATTACCACGATTTCACTCTTTATTTCTTGTTTTCTTTTTGCACAAAAAGATGAAGTTCTTTTAACTATAAACGATGAACCAGTTTATGTTTCTGAGTTTAAAAGAGTTTATGAGAAGAATTTAGATCAGATTAAGGAAGAAGAAAAAGATGTAGATAAAAATTTGAATCTTTTCATTAATTACAAGTTAAAATTAATTGATGCTTATAAGTTAAAATTAGATACTTCCAAAACATATAAGAATGAACTAAGTTCATATAAGAATCAGTTAATGACACCTTATCTTCATGATGATGAGTTCAAACAAAAAATGGTAAAGGAAGCTTATGATAGAACTGTTGAAGAAGTTAGAGCTAGTCATATTTTATTAGCTTATCCTAAAAAAGGTAAAAAAGATTCTATCGCTTTAAAGAAAAAACTAGAAGAAATAGGAAAACGAATTTTAAACGGTGAAGCTTTCGATAAGGTAGCTAAAGAAGTTTCTAGTGATCCTTCAGCGAAAATTAATGGAGGAGATTTAGGCTATTTTTCAGCATTTAGAATGGTATATCAATTTGAAGATGCAGCTTACAAAACTAAAGTTGGAGAGGTTTCTAAACCTTTTGGAACTAGATTTGGATATCATATTTTAAAAGTTACCGATAAAAGAAAGTCTAGAGGAGAAGTTGAAGCAGCACATATTTTAATACGTGATACTGAAGCAAAAGGAAAAGCGAAAGTAGATTCTATTTATCAACAATTATTAGGTGGGGCTAATTTTGAGGATGTAGCGAAAAAATATTCTGAAGATAAAGGTTCTGCAAATTATGGAGGTAAATTACCAAGGTTTGGTTCTGGTAGAATGGTGTTAACGTTTGAGAATGCTGTAATGGACTTACAGAAAGAAAATGAAATAAGTAAGCCTTTTAAAACTCGTTTTGGATGGCATATAGTGAAATTATTAAAAAAATATCCTGTTAAATCTTTTGATGAAGTGAAAGAGGATTTACAGCGTAAAATAAGAACAAGTAACAGAGGAAACTTATCTACACAACGTTTAATTAAGAAATTAAACAAAGATTACCAACCTACAGAGAATAAAAGTATAATTGAAAAGGTAGCAGCTAAAAAAGTCTTAACTAAAGAAGATTCTGTAGCTACAGTATACACTGTTCAAAACAAAAAATATGCATTAACTGAGTTTTTAGATTATGCAAAGAACAAGCGATATTTATCTACAGAAGAATTATGGTCTAAATTTAAAGATCAAGAAATATTAAGTTATTACAAAAATAATCTTGAAAATATATTTCCTGAATATAAAAACACACTCCAAGAATATAAAGATGGATTATTGTTATTCGATTTAATGCAATTAAAAGTTTGGAATAAGTCTCAAAGTGAGAGTGAAGAATTTTTAGCCTTTTTCGACAAAAACAAGAAGAATTATAAAAGTGAAGACCTAGAAAAGGTTAGAGGAGAGGTTATTAACGATTATCAAAAATATTTAGAAGATACTTGGATTGATAACTTAAAATCTTCAAACAAGGTAAAGATTAATAAAAGAGTACTTAAAAGAGTTAAAAAAGCTTATAAACAATAAACTAAATTAGTGAAGAAGGTCATTTTTACATTTTGTTTTTTAGCATTTCTATCATGTGATAAAATAAAAGAATTTATATCTACTGATACCGATAGTGATAATGAACCAGTAGTTGCTTCTGTAGGAGAAGTAAACTTGTACTTATCTGATGTCGCTAATGTTGTGCCGAGAGGAACTTCTAAAAATGACAGTTTAGTTTTAATTAAAAGCTACATAAATACTTGGGCTAAAGAGCAATTGTTGTTAAAAAAAGCTGAAGAAAATATTTCTGATGTTAATAACAAACAAATTAATGAGCTCGTAAAAAATTACAAAGAAAGCTTATATATAAATGGCTATAAGGAAACTTTGATAAATCAACAGCTGGATACTATTATTTCAGAACAATCAATTCAGAAATACTACACAAATAACAAGGATAACTTCAGATTGAATGAAGAATTACTTCAGTTAAAGTATATTTATTTTGGTAAAGATTTTTTAGATAAAAAAGAAGCGATAAAAAAGTTTCAATCTACTACAGTAGAGGATTTAGAAGATTTAGAAAACTTAACGATTAATTTTAAAGATTATATGTTGAGAGATTCATCTTGGGTAAGCTATGATGATGTTTTGTTAAAAATCCCGCCATTTAGATATGAATCGAAAGAAAAACTGTTAAAAAAATCCAAATTCATTCAGAAAGAAGATAGTTTAGGAGTATATTTGGTCGCTGTGAATAATGTGCTAAAGAGAAACGAGATTGCTCCTTTGAGTTACATTAGAAGTAATATAAAGCAACTTATTTTACATAAACGTAAAATAGAATTAGTAAGAGAGATAGAAAAAACGTTGATTAATGATGCAATTAAAAACAATGAATTTAAAGAGTATTAGTATTGTAATGATTTTAGGATTAGCTCCAATTTTTGCAGGAGCTCAAAAGAATAAGATAGATGGTGTAGCAGTAGTTGTTGGTAAGAATGTTGTTTTAAATTCAGATATTGAAAAGTTTAAAAAAGAGATTGAAACACAGAGTGAAGGAAAAATAAAAATTACTGATTGTCAAATGTTAGAGCAATTGATGGATCGTAAGTTACTTGCTCATCATGCTGTTGTGGATAGTGTTACTGCATCAAAAGCTGAAATTGACGACAGAGTAAAAAGAACTATTGACTTCTTTATAAGACAACATGGTGGAGAAAAAGAGGCTATAGCAGTTTATGGATTTAATGACAAAGAAGATTTAATTAAGGAGCTTGAGCGTGTTCAAAAAGAAGAAATCTTAATAGAAAAAGAACAACAAAAAATTACTGGTGATGTAGATTTAACTCCAGAAGAAGTTCGTTTATATTTTAATGGTTTAAAAGAAAAAAATGAATTACCTGAATTTCCAGCAGAAGTAGAATTAGCACAGATAGTTTTAAAAGCTGAACCAACTAAAGAAGAAAACGAGAGAATTATAGCTAAGCTTAACGAGATTAAGAAAGATGTAGAAGAGAATGATGCTAGTTTTAGGTTAAAAGCAATTGTAAACTCAAATGACCCTTCTGTTGCAAGAAATGGTGGTAATTTAGGAACAATTACAAAAGATACACAATTTATTAAAGAGTTTAAGGAAGTTGCTTTTTCTTTAGATGAAGGTCAAATTTCTGAGCCATTTAAGTCTATTTTCGGATATCATATTATTTTACTACACAAAATTAAAGGTAATGGTAGAGAAGTTTCTCACATTGTTATGAAACCTGAAATTGAAGAGAATAAATTAAAAGATGCGAAAGAAAAATTAGAAAAACTTAGAAAAGATATTATCGCTGGAGAGTTAACTTTTGAAAAGGCAGTTGACGATCATTCACAAGATGATGAAACAAAAAACAGTGGAGGATTAATATTAAATCCATACACAGGAGAGTCTACTTTCGATTTAACAAGAATGGATCCTGCTTTATATGGTAGAATTAATGAGTTACAAAAAGGAGAGTTTTCTGAAGTTTTTTATGACGAAACAAGAGCAGGAGAGAAAATGTATAAGTTATTATACATGAGAAATAGAACAAATACGCATAAAGCTGATTTAGTAGATGATTATGTTAAAGTTCAGAAATTAGCTCTAGTAAAGAAAAAAGAAGAAACAATTGCTAAATGGTCAAAAGACAAAATTTTAGAAACTTATGTTAAGATTGGAAGTGATTACAAAAAATGTACTTTTAAATCTAACTGGAAAAAAGAAAATCAATAATGTCAGACGTTGCTGCAGTTAATAATTTAGTAACTAAATATCAACAGTTACAGCAAGAAATAGGTAAAGTAATTATAGGTCAAAAAGAAGCCGTTAATTTCTCATTACTATCTATTTTTTGTGGTGGTCATTCACTTTTAATTGGTGTACCAGGATTAGCAAAAACTTTATTAGTAAATACAATATCAGATGCATTAGGGTTGAATTTTAATAGAATTCAGTTTACTCCAGATTTAATGCCTTCAGATATTTTAGGTAGTGAAATCTTAGATGAAACTAGAAAGTTTAAGTTTATTAAAGGACCAATATTTTCTAATATCATTCTTGCAGATGAAATCAACAGAACACCACCAAAAACTCAAGCAGCTTTATTAGAAGCAATGCAAGAACGTTCTGTAACTATAGCTGGTCATCATTACAAATTAGATTTACCGTTTTTTGTATTAGCTACTCAAAACCCAATAGAACAAGAAGGAACTTATCCATTACCTGAAGCTCAATTGGACCGTTTTATGTTTTCTATAAATTTAGATTATCCTTCGTTTGAAGAAGAAGTAGAAGTGGTAAAAAATACAACAACAACTAATGAGTTAAAAGTAAATGCTTTATTTAATGCTCAAGAAATTGTTGAGATACAAAAGTTAATTCGTAAGATACCTGTAGCAGATAATGTAGTAGAATATGCAGTTAGTTTAGTTGGAAAAACTAGACCTAAATCTGATAAAGCTACTGATTTAGTTAAAAAATATATTGATTGGGGAGCAGGTCCTCGTGCTTCGCAGAATCTAATTTTAGCAGCTAAAGCAAATGCGGCAGTTAATGGTAAATATTCACCTGATATTGAAGACGTACAAGCTGTAGCTGTACCAATTCTATCACATAGGGTTGTTAAAAATTACAAAGCAGAAGCTGAAGGAATTACTATAGATGAAATAATTACTTCTTTATTTTAATAAAGTATTCAGAAAGTAAAGTTATAACACAAAAAACTCGGATGATTTCATCCGAGTTTTTTTATTTTGAGAATGTAAAGTTTTATTTATTTCTTAATAAACTTTTTAATAAATGATCTTTGACCGTCATTTACTTCTAAGATATGTAAACCTTTAGATAAGTTACTAACATCAATATTTTCATCTACTTTACCATTTAAAACTGTTTGACCAATAGTGTTAATAATCTTGAAAGAAGCATCTCTTTTATCTCTTAATGAGATTTTCAAGAAGTTAACAGCAGGATTAGGGTAAACTTTAGCATCAAAAATAGGAGCTTCATTACCTAATTCACCATCAATTTCTATACTAGTTAACACTTCAGACGTTCTTGCGGCAGTACCAATATTTACAGTGTAATCTTCCACTTCTCCATAACTAAACGTTTCACACGCTGTTGGAGCTCCATTCCATTTCATAGAAACTCGCATTCTTGTATTTCCTAATTTAGCTGAACTAGGAATAGAGAAGTTGTATGATAAGTTACCAGAACTAGAAGAAGAACCAGTTACTAACTGTTCATTAGATTCGAATGTTCCATTTTGGTTTAAATCAATCCAAACACTCCAATATTCTGTATAAGAAGAGCTAACAAAACCTGCACTTACTACGATAGTATTGCTACCATAGTTCAAATTTCCTATTAAGTTGGTAAAGTCACCATATCCAGCATTTGCACCAGTATTATTAGTTATACCACCTATAGCTACATTGTCTATGTATTCATAGTTTACATTATTTCCTTTAGAATTACAATATGTTAGAACAGGAGTTGAAGGTAAAGTTGTCACATTAACAGTATTACTAGCTGATGATGTATTTCCAGCAGCATCTATAGCTCTGATAGAAAAACTATACGAAGTATCAGGATTTAAATTTATTGCATTATAACTTAATGTAGTAATTGTTGTAACTTTTGTAGACCCTCTATAAACCTCATAACCTGTAACACCTTTATTGTCTGTTGAAGCATTCCAAGATAGGCTCACGGAAGTTTCTGTAATGTTTGAAGCAGTTAATCCAGTTGGTATTGTTGGTGCTTGAGTATCTGGTGCTTCTAATGTTGTTACATTAACAGTATTACTTGCAGAAGAAGTATTTTCAGCGGCATCTATAGCTCTTATAGAGAATGAATATACAGTATTAGCATTCAAGTTAGTTACATTATAATTTAATGTTGTAACTGTAGTTAATTTTGTAGATCCTTGGTAAACATCATAACCAGTAACTGCTGTGTTATCTGTTGAAGCATTCCAAGCTAAACTAACAGAAGTTTGAGTTGTATTGGAAGCTGTAAGTCCAGATGGAGAAGTAGGTGCTTGTGTATCTGGAGTAGGTGTAGATCCACCATCTATAGTATGAGTTCCAAGATCAGAAATTGTATTTGAACTTAAAGAATTCCATTCTGAAGTTGTATACGATGTATTAGGTGAAGTTACAGATGATTTACGTTGTAAAGTAACATCCTTACCAAAATTAGCACTGCTTGCAGGAGTACCAACAAGATCTATTAAAGAGTTATTTTTAAATAATGCAACAGCATCATTACCATTAAAATTCATTGCTCCAGCACTAATAGTTTGATCAGCTTTACTTGTAATTGTAGTAGAAGCACTCACATGAGCTACAACATAAACTTCACCATTAGCTAACTGTCCTGATAAATTTAAAGTACTTCCCCAAGAATTATCACCATTTGTAGTTTTTCTTAAAGAGTATCCAGATAAGTTTACAGTACTTCCAGTAAAATTAGCAATCTCTATAGCTTTATTAAAAGATGAACCTTCTACATATTCAGAAATTATTAATTCTGTAGTAGTTCCAGATCCTCCAGATCCGCTAGAAGTAGTTACAACATTTACTCCATTGCTGTTAGCAGAAACATTACCAGCAGCATCAAAAGCTCTTACAGAAAAAGTATAAGCTGTTCCTGCTGTTAATCCAGTAACATTAAATGAAGTTGAAGTTGTTGTACCTATTTGAGTAGTTCCGCTAAATATATTATATCCTGTGACTGCAACATTATCAGAAGAAGCTGTCCAAGCTAAGTCAGTAGTAGTTTGTGTGGTGTTAGATGCAATTAGCCCAGAAGGATTTGTCGGAGCTTGTGTGTCACTTCCTCCAGAATTACCAAATAAATCTTCTGCTTGTGGTCCTCCCCAAATTTGAGTAGCAAAAGCAGGATTGTCGATAAAAGGATTTCTATTTCCTTGTTCTTGTTCTAATATTGGATTTCTTTGTTTTTCTAAATCAGATACAGGATCTTCAGCATTCCACTGTAAAAACAGACTAATCATATTTGGATCAGTAGCAACTGTAGTTCCAACTCCAACGTTAATAGGAAGCGATTGATTTCCGTAACGTATATACATATACATCATCATTCTAGCAACATCTCCTTTCCATTCATCTCCAGGGTACCAGTTTCCTTGTGAAGTAATGTATGATGGAGTACCAGATCCTGCAGCAAATTTACGATTACTTCTCGAAGAATTTCTTTGAGCATCACAAGGTCTTAAGTTATGAGCATCAGCACCTGGACCAGATGTTCCTAAATTAGGGTTTGCTAGTGATTTAGAATATACATGTTCTCTATTCCATACGCCACTTCCTCCGCCATTATCATCTCTACCACGAGTTCTATCATTAGTAATATCAGAATCCGTATCATTCCAACCGTAAATTAAAAGTACTTTAGTTGGGTCAGTAGGGTCTAAATCAGTTTGTTTTAAAGCGTTCCAAACGCCTGGTGTATAACTTAAAAAGTTATTATGAGTACTGATTACTTTGGTAGCAAGTTCATCTTTAAGGCTAGAACCGGTTAAGTTTAAGTTTACATCGTTATAGTACGACGGTATTTGTCCTAATACTGACAAAGAAGTCATCAGCATTAAAAGAGCCAAATGTTTTTTCATTATGTAGTTATGTTGGGTTTAATCAATTACAAATAACATATCGATATGTTAATAAAACATTAATAAAGTGTTAATTTTTAAGAAGTTATTAACACTTTCGAAAATGGTATTTTATTCCAAGATAATCTTCAGAAAAAATGTAAATTTGCAGGCTAAATACTAGACTAAAAAATGAAAATATCATATAACTGGCTACAACAATTTTTACAATTTGACTGGAATCCAGAAAAGATAGGGGAATTATTGACGGATTTAGGACTGGAAGTTGAGGGGATTGAACTTAAAGAAAGTATTAAAGGAAGTTTAAAAGGTGTTGTTGTTGGTGAAGTTCTAACATGTAAAAAACATCCTAATGCAGATAAACTTAAAGTTACTACTGTTAATTTAGGAACAGGTGAACCAGTACAAATAGTTTGTGGAGCACCTAATGTAGATGCTGGACAAAAAGTTCCTGTAGCTACCATTGGAACAATGTTATACGACGAAAAAGGAGAAGGCTTTAAAATTAAGAAAGGAAAAATCAGAGGTGAAGAGAGTCATGGTATGATCTGTGCCGAAGATGAATTAGGTTTAGGATCTAGTCATGATGGAATTATGATTTTAGATGAATCTTTAGTTCCAGGAACTCCTTGTGCCGATGTATTTAAAATAGAAACTGACCATGTTTTTGAAATTGGATTAACTCCTAACAGAGCAGATGCAATGAGCCATTATGGAGTGGCAAGAGACTTAAGAGCTGGTTTGTTACAAAACGACGTGAAATTAGAATTAATTTCACCTTCAGTTTCTGATTTTCATGTTGATGAAAGAAGATTAAAGATTGATGTTGAAGTTGAAAATAAAGAATTAACGCCAAGATATTGTGGAATCACGATTACTGATGTTGAAGTAAAAGATTCTCCAGAATGGATAAAAAATAGATTAAAAGCAATAGGAATTGCTCCTAAAAATAATATTGTAGACATCACAAATTATGTTTTACATGAATTAGGTCAGCCTTTACATGCTTTCGATGCTTCAAAAATTAAAGGAAATAAAGTTGTTGTAAAAACTTTAGAGGAAGGTACTAAATTTACCACTTTAGATGAAGTTGAAAGAGAATTATCAGCTGAAGATATCATGATATGTGATGCTGAATCGAATCCTTTATGTATCGCTGGTGTTTTCGGAGGTTTAAAATCTGGAGTTACAGAAAATACAACTACTGTTTTCTTAGAGAGCGCATATTTTAATCCTGTTTCTGTTCGTAAAACAGCTAAAAGACACGGATTAAATACAGATGCTTCTTTTAGATTTGAAAGAGGAATCGATATTAATCAAACGAAATATGCGATTAAAAGAGCAGCATTATTAATTGAAGAATACGCTGGAGGAAAAATGTCTTCAGATATTATGGATTTCTATCCTGAGAAGGTTAATGATTTTGAAGTATTCTTATCGTTTGAAAATGTTTATAAATTAATTGGTCAAGATATTCCAAAGGAGACGATTAAAAATATTTTAGCTTCACTAGAAATCAAAATTAATAGTATTACAGAAGCTGGTTTAGGTTTAGTTATTCCTTCTTACAGAGTTGATGTTCAAAGAGAAGCAGATATCATTGAAGAAATTTTAAGAGTTTACGGATATAACAATATTGAGTTTTCTCATAAATTAAATACTTCGATATCTTTTGATAATGATACTCAAGTTAAAGTTGAAAACATAGTTTCAGATCATTTAGTTGCTTTAGGCTTCAATGAAACTATGGCGAATTCATTAACAAAGGCAGATTATATTGGCTTATCTGAAGATTTAAATGAGAGCTTTAATGTAGAAATGTTAAATCCATTGAGTAATGATTTAAAAGTATTACGCCAATCATTATTATTTAGTGGATTAGAAAGTATTTCTTATAACATTAACCGTAAGAATAATGCGTTAAAATTCTTTGAATTAGGAAAAACCTATCATAAATATGAATCAGGTTACCAAGAAGATAAACACTTAACATTATTTGTTACCGGAAATAAATTAAAAGATAATTGGAAAATAGCTTCTGAAACATCTAGTTTCTTTTATTTAAAAGGAGTAATTACTAGTATTTTTAACCGATTAGGTTTATCAAACTTAAAGAATTCACCAGTAAAATCATCGGTATTCTCTGAAGGATTAACATTAAGTTTAGGTAAAACAAAATTAGTAGAGTTCGGAGTTGTTAAACGTTCAATATTAAAAGAGTTCTCTATTAAGCAAGAAGTTCTTTTTGCAGATTTTAAATGGGATGTTATTTTAGGATTAGTGGGTAAGAAGAAAATAAAAGTTACCGATTTACCTAAATTCCCTGCAGTAAAAAGAGATTTAGCTTTATTATTAGATAGCAAAGTTGAATTTAAAGAAATTTACAATTTGGCTTTTCAATCTGAAAGAAAGCTTTTAAAAGAAGTAGACTTATTTGACGTTTACGAAGGTGAGAATTTACCTGAAGGAAAAAAATCGTATGCTGTTAGTTTTATTTTACAAGATGAAAATAAAACATTGAATGATAAGCAGATCGATAAAATAATGCAAAAATTACAGCAAACATTCGAAAAGAATGTTGGTGCAGAATTAAGATAAATAGATAAGCTCCCATTGGGAGCTTTTTTTTAATAGTTAATAAGAATGAAAATGAAAAAAGTTGTTTTAATATTAATAATGATTTGTGGATTAACAATTAATGCACAAAAAGAAGAATTAGAAAATTTAGGAAAAAAAATAGAAGAAACTTTAGCTAATGGAAATACTGAATTTATAAATAGTATTTATGATGTTAAAGAAATGGGAGATCGTTTTTTACTTAAAAAAACGAAGAGTAAAAAAATAAAGAGTTTTAATAAATCTTTTTATAGTGGTTTTTCTTCAAGTTTTGATTTCGGAGCTTTAATAAAAAGTGAGATAGAAAATGATGCTACTTATCAGTTCTTAAAATTAATTGAAGAAGATGGAGATCATTATTTATTATTTAGACTTTATGGTCAAGGAGTAAATTATCATAAACATTTGCTTAAAAAGGATAACGGAAATTATAAGATAATTGATACTTATATTTATATAACAGGTGAATATTTAAGCGATACGTTCAAGTCTATATATATGGGAGCTTTATTAAGTCAAGGAATTTTAAGTAATTCTAGTACTAATAAATCTATTATGAGTGATTTGATGAAAATGAATGAGATTAAAGTATTCTTAAATAGAGGAGAAGTAGATAAAGCAAAAAAAGCATATGAAAGTATAAGTAGTTCTTCTAAAGAAAAAAAGATATTTAAATTAACAGGAATCAGACTTGCAGGAGAAGTATCTAATGAGGCATACACAAAAGCTATTACTGATTACGAAAAATCATTTCCAAACGATATAAGTCTTTATTTAATATCTATGGATAAACTGATATTAAAT
Source organism: uncultured Tenacibaculum sp. (assembly GCF_947502995.1). GTDB lineage: Bacteria > Bacteroidota > Bacteroidia > Flavobacteriales > Flavobacteriaceae > Polaribacter. The sequence continues at coordinate 31,337 of NZ_CANNBW010000014.1, forward strand.
GAAAAATATGATGAAACTATTGTAGTTTTAGATAAATTAAATGCTGCACTTAATGGAGATCCATTTTTAGATTACATGAAAGGGAATGTATATTTATTAAAAAAAGATCTTGAAAAAGCTGAAACTTTATTTAAAAAAGTAACTAATATTTATCCAGATTTTATGGATGCATATGATAGTCTGTTAAGTATTTATATTGAAAAAGATAATTTAAAAGAAGCAATATCTATATTAGATACTTTTGTAAAAGATTTTGAACTTCCTAAAGAAATACTTTTTGAAACATTAAAACAAAATTATCCAGAGTTTTCAAAAAAGGAAGAAGTTATAAACTGGTCAAATCAATAATATGTATAAATCAATAATTCGCCCTATTTTCTTTCTTTTCGATCCAGAAAAGATTCATCATTTCACTTTTTCTTTGGTAAAAGTAATGTCTAAAATTCCGTTTGTTTCATCTATTTTTAGAGGACTTTACCAAGTAAATGATAAACGATTAGAAAGAAACTTATTCGGATTAACATTCAAAAACCCAGTAGGCTTAGCTGCTGGTTTCGATAAAAACGCAGTATTGTATAACGAGCTTGCTAATTTCGGTTTTGGTTTTATCGAAATAGGTACAGTTACTCCAAAAGGTCAAGTTGGTAATCCAAAACAAAGATTATTTCGTCTAAAAGACGATAAAGGTATTATTAATCGAATGGGGTTTAATAATGAAGGATTATCTGCAGCTATATCACAGTTAAAAAAGAATAAAGGAAAAGTAATTATTGGAGGAAACATAGGAAAGAATACTGCTACAAAACCAGAAAACTATACAGAGGATTATACAGTTTGTTTTGAAGAATTACATCCTTATGTAGATTATTTTGTGTTGAATGTAAGTTGTCCGAATGTATCAAGTCATGCAAAATTAGAAGATGCAGCATACTTAAAAGAATTAATTACAGAAGTTCAAAAAATTAATAGTTCTAAAGAAAAACAGAAGCCAATTTTATTAAAAATAGCACCAGATTTAAATAATAATCAGTTAGATGAAATTATCGATTTGGTTGCTGAAACAAAAATAGATGGAGTTATTGCCTCTAATACTTCTGTGGATAGAACAGGTTTGAAAGCTTCAGAAGAACGATTAAAAGAGATTGGTAATGGAGGTTTGAGTGGACAGCCGATTAAATCTAAAAGTACTCGTGTAATTAAATATTTAGCTGATAATTCAAATAAAGCATTTCCAATTGTAGGAGTAGGAGGAATTCATTCTGAAAAAGATGCCTTAGAAAAAATTGAAGCCGGAGCAGATTTAGTTCAAATTTATACAGGTTTTATTTACGAAGGCCCATTGCTTATAAAACGAATTAATAAAGCAATTTTGAAAAAATATTAAAACTTAATAAAACTCATAACCAATTCGGTTATGAGTTTTTTGATTAACAATTATTGCTTAACAAATTTAATAGGCAATTGATAAATTTTTCCTTTGCTTATCGTTGAAGCTTGTATCGCTTTATAATTTAATTTTCTCTTAAGGAATGATTCGATTACCGTATCACTTGTATTAATATCTATAATTACAATTTCATTTTTTTCATTAATCATAAAATCTACTTTAACTGTAAAATCTAGATTAATATCGGGTTTTTCGTTATTTAATAGTTTAACGATTTCAGTTCTTAATTCTTTTTTTAATTCTTTAGAAGGAATAGTAATGTCATTAGCAAAAGTTAAAGTGCTAGTTAAAAAGGCGATTAAAATGATTAAATTTTTCATATTCTTTTATTTTAAAATTAATTATGATACAAACCTATAGCAATTGTATTTTCTTTATAGTTAACTATTGTTAACCACTGTTAATTAACGTTTTATTAGTAATTTTTATAAAGGTGATTTTACTGTGTATATTTGTTTTGAAATTGTAAACTAATGATAGAAATTTTAATCTCTTTTGCTTTATCTACAATGGCTTTAGCTATATCGCCAGGACCAGACAATATTTTCGTACTAACACAAAGTATTGTAAATGGAAAAAAATATGGACTTGCTACTGTCTTAGGTTTAATGACAGGTTGTATTATTCATACAACTTTAGTTGCATTTGGAGTTTCAGAGGTGATTAAAGCTAACGATAATTTATTTTTTGTAATCAAGTTATTTGGAGCTTTATATCTTTTATTTTTAGCTTATAAAGTATTCAAAAGTGATGCGAATATTACTTTTTCTACAGATAATGTTCAAAAGAAATCGACTTTATCGTTATTTAAAACAGGATTTTGGATGAATGTTTTAAATCCTAAAGTGACTATCTTTTTTCTAGCATTTTTTCCTCAATTTTTATTTTCAGATACAATCTCTACAGTATATCAATTTTACGTTTTAGGAGGAATATTTATTCTAGTTTCTTTTGTGATTTTTTCTACTATAGCCATTTTAGCAGGAGCTATTTCAGAGATAATTAAAAAGAACAATAAAGTCGGTGTATTTTTAAAATGGCTTCAAATAGTTGTATTTGTTGGTATTGCCATTTTTATTTTGATTCCATAGAAAATAAATTATTTAATAGATTTTATCAGAGTTATTAATTATTTCAACTAAACTTTCTTCAAAAGTATTAGCTACTAAATCATTAAAATTATTTTCAGTATTGTAGTTTATATAAATTTTTGAGTCTAATTTAGAAAAACCTATTTGATGACTGTTGATTAAATAATCACAAAAAGGGATAAAATTTATGTTTTGATTCTCAAAATATTCAAGCTGAATTCTTTCTAAAGGATAAATAGTAAATATATGTTCATTAGAATCATAATCTTTAAATCCATTAATTCTAGAATATAAATACTTGAAACTAGAAGGGGATTTAAAGTTTAAGATCTTTTCTAACTCAAGGATTTCATCAATAGAAGAAGCGTTATTTAATTTTATATCAGATTTTTTCCAATGAGTTATAATTTCATCTAAATTCATAAAAATTATTTCCAATTCTTTTTTATAATTAGGTTTTCTATGTGAGCATAATGATGATCACAATGCCAAGCATAAATACCAATATTTTCTCTCAAAGATACTTTTTCATTTCCTTCAGGATGAATAAAATATTGATCTAAATCATCGTTAGATAATGTTTTTAAAAAATAAACCCATTTGGCATGTAAAGCTTTTAAACTATTAATTGATAACCCTATTGGTCCATGTTTTGTGTCATCTAGATTAGCCCAACGATCTTCATAATAAGCTTTAATTACTGGAGTATTTTCGGTTAAAGTCCACTTAAAACGAGTATATGAATTATGATGACTATCAGCACAATGATGTATAACTTGTCGTATAGTCCAACCATTTTCTCTGTAAGGAGTGTCTAGTTGTTCTGCAGTTAAATGCTTAACTAAGTGTTCTAGTTTTTCTGGAAAAGCAGCTAGTGTTGTAATCCAATTATCAATTTCTGTTTGAGTAATTTTTTTAGGTAAATTAGGCTTTCCAATAGGATATCTTAATGTTTCCAAAACTATTCTTTTTTAAGTCTTTTTAAACTTTTTTTTGCTCTTCTATTTTCAGGATTAATACTCAAAGCTTTATTGTAATATGTAATAGCTTTAGTTGTATCTTGTTTTTCAAGAAATGCATCTCCTAAACTATAGTAACATGTAGAGCTTTTAGGATATAATTCAATATTAATTTTAAACGTAGTAATTGCTTTATCTATTTCATTGTTTTTAAGAAAAGCATATCCCTTTCGGTTTATAGTTCTTTGTCTAATTACCGGACTTAAACTGTCTTTTTCTTTAATTGAAAGAAAGCCTTTTAAAGCCATTTCAAAATTATTTTCCTTTAAATATTCTGTAGGTGTTTTTTCTCCTTCTTTCAATTTAACAAAGACTAACTTTTCATCTTTATGTTCTCTTTTTTCTGCTAAAACAATTTTAGAATCAGAAGTATTAAAAATTAGTTTTTCATTTAGTTCTCTAGCATAAAAAGTGCTATCATTTACCTTTAAGGGTTTAAGATCAGAATTTCTCCATTTTAAGAACAGTTCTTTATCCTTAAAGTAAACTTCTATGATTTCATCTGCGTTAAAAAAGTACCTACCTTCAGCTTTAGAAATAAAATCATCATTATTTATTTTAGAAGTACAACTTAAAAGTAATAAAGTTGCTAATATTAAAAGTTTGGTTTTCATAGTTTGTTGTTTAATCGACTTAAAAAGTATGACGGTCTTTTTATTTTTTTGTTACGTAAAATTAATATTTAAATGGCATAACTATTGACATCTATTATTGAAAATATTTAATATTTTTAATTTATTTCACTGAATTTCAGTTGTTTGTTTGTAAAAGAGCAATTCCGTGAATAAGAAAATAACGAAATCAATGTCATATTGACAGATATTCATACTATGAGTAAATCAAAAATTATACATTTAGACAATTTGTCTTTACAAGATATGTTGAATGAAGATTCTGAGTTAATTCCTTTATTAACTCCAGAAGATGAAGAAATAATAAACAATGAGGAAATTCCTAGTGAATTACCAATCTTACCATTACGAAATACAGTTTTATTTCCAGGTGTTGTAATTCCAATTACAGCAGGAAGAGATAAATCAATTCAGTTAATAAAAGATGCTAATAAAGGAAACAAAACTATTGGAGTTGTAGCACAACGTAATAGCGAAGTTGAAGATCCTACTTACGAGGATATTTATCATACTGGTGTTGTTGCACAGATTTTAAGAGTTTTAAAAATGCCCGACGGTAATACTACAGTTATTATACAAGGTAAAAAACGATTTGAAATTACTGAAATGATTCAACAAGAACCTTACATGAGAGCTAAGGTTACTGAAGCAATTGAAGAAAGAGATATCGACGATAAAAAAGAATTTGATGCTATTATCGATTCTATTAAAGAGTTGTCTTTAGAAGTAATTAAAGAAAATCCGATGTTACCTTCTGAGGCTTCTTTTGCAATTAAAAATATTCAATCTAATTCATTTTTGGTGAACTTTATTTCATCAAATATGGATTTAAGTGTTGGACAAAAGCAGGTTCTTTTAGAGAAAGATAATTTAAAAGAAAGAGCGCTTTTAACACTAAAGAATTTAGATAAAGAATTGCAAAAGTTACAACTACGTAACGATATTCAGTCTAAAACAAGATCTGATTTAGACAAACAACAACGTGAGTATTACTTACATCAGCAGTTAAAAACAATTCAAGAAGAATTAGGCGGCGTTTCTCATGACCAAGAGTTAGAGGAAATGAAAGCCAAGGCGAAGGATAAAAAGTGGTCTAAAGAAGTAGGAGAGACGTTCGATAAAGAATTAAATAGACTTCGTAGAATGAATCCTCAAATGGCAGAATATGGTGTTCAGCGTAACTATTTAGAGTTATTATTAGAGTTACCTTGGGGAATATATTCTGAGGATAAATTTGATCTTAAAAAAGCGCAAAAGATTTTAGATCGTGATCATTTCGGACTAGAAAAGGTTAAAGAGCGTATTATTGAGCATCTAGCAGTTTTAAAGTTAAGAGGAGATATGAAGTCTCCAATTATTTGTTTATACGGACCTCCGGGAGTTGGTAAAACGTCTTTAGGTAAATCTGTTGCAGAAGCTTTAGGACGTAAATATATTCGTATGTCTTTAGGAGGTTTACGAGATGAAGCAGAAATAAGAGGACATCGTAAAACTTATATTGGAGCGATGCCAGGACGTTTAATTCAAAACTTAAAAAAGGCTGGTACTTCTAATCCTGTATTTGTATTAGATGAAATTGATAAATTAGGTCAGAGTCACCAAGGTGATCCTTCTTCAGCAATGTTAGAAGTTTTAGATCCTGAACAAAACACAGAGTTCTATGACAATTATTTAGAAGTAGGTTACGATTTATCGAAAGTACTTTTTATAGCAACTGCAAATAATATTAATCAAATTCCATGGGCTTTAAGAGATCGTATGGAAATTATTAATGTTACTGGATATACAATTGAGGAAAAGACAGAAATCGCTAAAAAATACTTGTTGCCTAAACAATTAAAAGAGCATGGATTAAATGATGAACATTTAAAACTAGGAAAAGCTCAAATTGAAAAAATTGTTGAAGGTTATACTAGAGAATCTGGTGTTCGTGGTTTAGAAAAACAAGTAGCAAAAGTTGTGCGTTATGCAGCCAAATCTATTGCTATGGAAGAACAGTATAATATTGCTTTAACTTCTGAAGATATTGAAACTATTTTAGGTCCGGCTCGATTAGAAAGAGATAAATATGAAAATAATGACACAGCAGGTGTTGTAACTGGTTTAGCTTGGACTAGCGTTGGAGGAGATATTTTATTTATTGAATCTATTTTATCTAAAGGTAAAGGTGCTTTATCAATTACTGGAAATTTAGGAACAGTAATGAAAGAATCTTCTACAATAGCAATGAAATATATTAAGTCTAATGCTGAAGACTTTGGAATTAAACCTGAAGTTTTAGATAAATACGATGTACATATTCATGTTCCTGAAGGAGCAACTCCTAAAGATGGACCAAGTGCTGGTATTACCATGTTAACTTCTTTAGTTTCTGTATTTACACAACGCAAAGTAAAAAATAAAGTAGCTATGACTGGTGAAATTACTTTGAGAGGTAAAGTACTTCCTGTTGGAGGAATTAAAGAAAAAATATTAGCTGCTAAAAGAGCTAATATTAAAGAGATTATTCTTTGTGCAGATAATAAGAAAGATGTTAATGAAATTAATCAGAGTTATTTAAAAGGATTAAAGTTTCATTACGTGACAGAAATGAGTGAAGTAATCGATATAGCATTAACAAAACAGAAAGTTAAAAACGCAAAAAAATTGAACTAAAAAAAACTCCCTAACTAGGGAGTTTTTTTATTCTTAAAAGTACAGATTTACTTTCCTGAAAGTAACTGTTCGTTATTTTGTTCGTGTAATGTATTAGCTAGGATATTAAGTTTACTTTTTGTGAGTTTAGAAGTTTTACCTACTATTTTAATAAATTCGTCTACTTTTTTCTTCGTAGTTGGATATCCGATATTATTACCATTTGCATCATAAGACATTTCAATAAAATTTCCGTCATTATCTAATATGTACCAAAATGGAAAACCTTTTACTTTTGAATTAGTTTCAGCCATGTCATTTCTAGAACCAAAATAAGTCTTCGCTTTTTCTTCAGTCAACACAATATCTACAACAATATAACTTGTATTGTACAAAGGTTTACAAGTTTCGTTTGTCATTTGGTGTTCAAGTTTTTTACTTAATTCACATGATTCTACTCTATAATTTACAAATACATATTTACTCTCTTCTTTAGCTTTGATTAACGCATTGTCTATTAGTTTTGATGCCTTAAGTTGCGCATCAGATGAAAATTGAAAAATAAAAAATGTAATAAGTAATAGTAAATATTTACGCATAAGATTGGGGATTAAAAAGTTATGTATTCAATTTAAAGAAAAAGATAGCTTTTTATCCCTTCGTTCATCTACAGATTTTTTCCTTTCAACGAAACTTAAGAGTATTTCATAAAACTAAAGTTAATAAGTTAAAGAAATTTAAATTTTTATGAGTTGTAATATTAATTTTATGGTCTTTCTACTTGATTATTAGTTTTTTATTGATAATAGTTTTTGGAGAGTTTTCTATATTGAAAATTTTTAGAAAATAAGTTCCACTTTCTAAACTTGATATTTTGTAAGCTTCAGAAGCTTTATTAGTGTTTATTTCAGAAACAATTTGTCCAAGTGTATTATAAATTACAGCATTAAATTTTTTACTTTGTCTATTAGCTATAAATAAGTCATCACCGTTTTTATTAGGGTTAGGATATATTACAAAGTCATTTTTAATAGTATTATTTATGTCTTCTGTACTTAGTACCATATTACTTTTTAATGCTTCATACGCATTGATTCTTCCGTAACCAAAGAAATCATCTTTACCAGGTAAATCAGAATTTCCTCCAACTTTATCTTCAGAAGTATTTCTTAAAACCGTATTTATTTCATCTATAGTTAAATCTTTATTTAGAGATAACATAAGTGATATTAAACCGGCTACATGAGGAGCAGCCTGAGAAGTTCCACTCCAATAATAATTGTAGTTTGTATCTGAAGCATTGTTTAAACCATAGATATAATTTCCAGGAGCAACAAAATCAATTTGAGGGCCATAATTACTTCCACTAGTACTACTCCAAGAAAATGGGCGAGCAATTCTATCACTAGAATTTGTAGCTCCAATAGCAATAGCTTTTTCGTATCTAGCAGGATATTCTACCGAGGTGTTTTTATTTCCTGCAGAAACTATTACAGGTACATTTTTACTGTAGGCATAATCGATTGCTTCCTTTAAAAAATTTGAAGGATCTACACCACCAGCAGATAAATTAATTACATGAGCACCATTATCAACTGCGTAAATTATAGCTCTTCCCCAATGTGTATAAAAGCCTTTGTTTTCTCTGTCTAAAACTCTACATATCATTATTTTAGAGTTCCAGTTTACACCTGCATACCCAATATTGTTATTTCCTGTTGCAACAGCAATACCAGCAACATTAGTTCCATGTCCGTGATGATCATCTGGTGAGTTGTTATTTTCAACAAAATCCCAACCAATTCTATAGTCATCAACAAAACCATTATTATCATTATCAATTAAATCTCCAGGAATTTCATCTTCATTAATCCAAAACCTATTTTCAAATTCAGGATGATTAGTTTTTATACCGCTATCTAATACAGCAACAACTATATTAGGATCACCAGTTGTTAGTTCCCAAGCAAGATCCATATCTACATCTGCATCAGGTTTAGATGGAGACAAAGAAAAACTTCCATCGTTTATAAAACTCCATTGACGATTAAATAATGGTTCGTTAGGAGCTAATACAGCTTTACCATGTCCTTCTCCTATCTGGTCTATTTCTACATATTCAAATAGTCCAGTATTTTGATATTCTGAAACAATTTCACTGTAATTTTCTTCATTATTTAGCTCTAATAAAAAAGTTTTATTGAAGTTATGTATAGATTCAATTTTAGTTACGTTAAGCGTTTGGTTGAGTTTAGAGAAAACTTGACTTTTACTTTTAGCTCCTGAATTTTTAAACTTAACAATAAGTCGTTTTTGTGAAGTAATGTTGTTTTTGTTGATATCATTTTGTTGTGAAATTCCAGAATAAACAACAAATAACAAGCAAAAAGCATAGCGTATATTTTTCATTATCATAGTTGGTTTTTTAGACAATGAAAGTTAATAAAAAATAAGTAAAAAACTTACTTCCATTTAATATTACAACCAATACTTGGTTTTTGATTTTCAAGAATGGTATTGTGTTCTATTAAAGCATCAATAGCGTTTCTTAAATCTTTACCAGAAACAGGAATATTATTACCAGGTCTTGAATTATCTAATTGTCCATGATATACACATTTTAAATCACCATCAAAAAGATATAAATCAGGAGTACATGCAGCATTATAGGCTTTGGCAACTTCTTGTGTTTCGTCATATAAATAAGGAAAAGGGTATTGAAGTTTTTCTGCATTTTCTTTCATTAAAACCGGACCATCTTGAGGGTAGTTTACAATATCATTACTACTAATAGCAATACAATTAATTCCTTTAGTTTTATAATCATTAGCAATTCTAACTAATTCTTCATTGATGTGAATTACAAAAGGACAATGGTTGCAAATAAAAAAAATAGCAGTTCCATTTTCTCCTTTATTTTCAGATAATTGAATTGTTGTATGATCTATTGTGTTTATTAATTTAAAATCTGGAGCAAAAGCACCAATCTGAAATTTATTAGATTCCGTTAAAGCCATAAGTCAATTAATTTTAGACTTCTCTTAAGTCTATTGTTTGTCCATTTGTAAGCTTATTACTACTATCTAAGTTATAAATGCGTTCAGCTACAAATTCAGGAGAATAAAGTTCGTTATTATTTTTTAAATCTATAAAACGTTGTACGTTTTTAAACTTAGAGACTTCAGTAGTTCTAATTTGAGATTGCATATTTGTATCGACTACACCAGGACGGATTCCAAAGGCTTTTACACCATTTTCTACATTTTCTTGCTCTTTAGATATCGTAGCGGTTATCATATCCAGTGCAGCTTTAGAACTGCAATAAACACTCCAACCTTCATAAGGTTTTTTTGCTGCGCCTGAAGAAATATTAATAATCTGTTTTTTACAATTAAGTTCAGATAATTGATTAATAAATAGGCTAGAAAAAATAAGAGGTATTGTTGTATTTAAGAATACAGATTGATGAATATCTTGATAATTAATAGCTTCTAAATTCGCTATTTCACCAAGTCTACCTGCATTATTTACTAAAGTTATCGAAGTAATTGCTGTTTTTTTAACTTCATCTAAAAGCATTTCAAAAGCATTCTTAGCTTCTTCAATATTTAATAAATCAACAGAAATTTGAGTAACATTTTGAATGTCTATAATTGACCGTGATAATGAAAAAACTATATAATTTTCTTGTAGATATTTTTCAACAAGAGCTTTACCAATTCCTTTACTACCTCCAGTTACAATTAATACATTACTCATTTAATAATTTTTTATAAAGGGCTAAAGTTTCTCGAACTGTTCGTTCTATGCTATATACATTTTGAATTCTAGCTTTAGCATTTTTACCCATTTGAATTCTTTTTTCATTATTGTTAGCCAAATCAGAAATAGCTTTACCAATACTTTTATAATCTTTTAAAGGCACAACAATTCCAGAGTTTTCATCAATTAATTCGGTGCAACCTCCAGCATTTGTCATTATTATTGGTTTTCCAACACTCATTGCCTCGCTTATTGCCCTACCAAATCCTTCGCTTAAAGAAGACTGTACATACATATCAGAACCCGCTAATAAAGACGGAACATCATCACGTTTTCCTAAAACATGAATTCGATTTTTTATTTTACTTTCCTCTTTTAATTTAGATAGGTGAGGAGCATCAGTTTTATCACCAATTAATATAAAATGAATTTCTTTTTCTGAAGTTAAATAGTTAGATGCTTGTAAAAAATACTTTGTTCCTTTTACTTTTCTGTGATTACCAATAGAACAAACAATTATAGCATCTTTAGGAATTCCAATAGAAGTGTAATCAAATGGAATAGCATTATCAAACCAATCTGTACTATAACCTTTAAATATACGTACAGCTTTTTGTTTACGTTTACCAAATAGTTGTTTTTTTACATGGTTGTAAACGAAATTACTATTTCCAATAATAGCATCAATTCTTGGATGTAAATAAGTTAAATAAGCGCTAGGATCATGCCAATGTAAACTTGCAGATCCGTAATAAATAACAGCTTTTATGTTAGGGTATTTTTTTAAAACACCTAATCCGCTACGACTAGCTTTACCACTGATAAAATGTACAATATTTATCTTTTTAGAAGTTAAAAGCTCAGTAAAAGTTTTTTGATATTCTTTATCAATTTTCTCTTTTGGATGTAAATATTGATAATCTGAACGGTCTAATTTTTTTTCTTTAAGATAATTGATTACTTCTTTAGATAAATTACCAATTAAATAAATATTTACTCCCTGTTCTTTTAAGCCTAAATACAAAGCTATTTGAGCTATTTGTGCAATTAAATTACCACCACCAACTACAAAAAGTACATTCATTAATTGTTGTTATTTATATAATTTTTTAGCTTCATTCCAAAAAACATCCATTTCGGTTAAAGACATATTAGATAAATCTTTACCAGCTAATTTAGCTTGTTCTTCTAAGTACTGGAATCGATTGATAAACTTTTTATTTGTTTTTTCTAAAGCATTTTCTGGATTAACCTTTATAAATCGTGCATAATTGATCATAGAAAACAAAACATCTCCAAATTCTTTTTCTATGTTTTCCTGATTTCCATTTTCAATTTCTTCGTTGAGTTCATTCAATTCTTCTTGAACTTTTTCCCAAACTTGATGTGGTTCTTCCCAGTCGAAACCAACTCCAGCTACTTTATCTTGAATACGATTAGCTTTTACCAAAGCAGGTAAACTTTTAGGAACACCTTCTAAAACAGATTTCTTTCCTTCTTTAAGTTTAAGTTTTTCCCAGTTTTGTTTAACTTGTTCTTCGTTTTCAACAGAAACATCGCCATAAATGTGTGGGTGACGATCTATAAGTTTATCTGATATTGCATTGGCAATATCCGCAATATCAAAAGCTTTTTTTTCACTTCCGATTTTTGCATAAAAAACGATGTGCAAAAGCACATCGCCTAATTCTTTTTTAAGTTCTACTAAATCATTATCTAAAATAGCGTCACCTAATTCGTAAACTTCTTCAATTGTTAAATGTCGTAAACTTTCTAATGTTTGTTTTTTATCCCACGGACATTTTTCACGAAGATCATCCATGATGTCTAAAAGACGATTAAAAGCTTCTAACTGTTGTTTACGAGTATTCATATTTTATTCTTCTTCCTCTGAACTAATAACTTCTTCATTTAAAGAAGTAAAATCAAATTCTGCTTTTACTAAAATATTATACCATTGTAATACTTTCTTAATGTTAGAAGTATATACTCTTTCCTCATCGTAACCTGGTAAAACTTCAGAAAAATAAGAAGTTAATTTATTAGCACTTTCTTTGTGTGAAATTGCTTCTTTGTTATCTTCTTTGTTAGCAATGTTTTTAAAAACTTCAGCTAACGGAATATCCTCTTCGTATGTAAAGATTGCAATATTCTCTAACAAACTAACATTGTGAGTTGCAGTAATAGGCATTCTTTTACCATCTAGTAATGATTTTACAATTACTCCCGCTTTAGTTTGCGATAAAATTTCATATAAACCAGGCTTACCTGATACAGCTATTATTTTACTAAATTCCATGTAATAAAATTATCTTTTTGAGTTAGGAAAACGCATTCTATAACCAGAATTTACTTTCCCTTTTGAAATATTTTCTAATTTTTTCTTAATTAATCTTTTCTTTAATGAAGATAGTTTATCAGTAAATAATACACCTTCAATGTGGTCATACTCATGTTGAAAAACACGTGCAGCTAATCCTGAATAAGTTTCTGTGTGCTTTTCAAAATTTTCATCTTGATATTCAACAGTGATTACAGGTTTTCTCCAAACATCTTCTCTAACATCAGGAATGCTTAAACATCCTTCATTAAAAATCCATTCTTCTCCTTCTTCTTCAATAATTTTAGCATTAATAAATACTTTATTAAATGATTCTAAAACTTTTTTCTCTTCTTCAGGTAAACCATCATCTTCCGCAAAAGGAGAAGCATCTATAAGAAATAGACGTATGTCTTTTCCAATTTGTGGAGCAGCTAAACCAACTCCAGAAGCATTGTACATAGTTTCTTTCATATTGCTAATTAGCTCAGAAAGATTAGGATAATCTTTATCTATTTCTTTCCCAACTTTTCTAAGCACTGGGTCTCCGTAAGCAACTATTGGTAGTATCATATACTATGGTAAATTTTTTAATGCAAGCAAAAGTACAAATAAGCTTGTTTACTTAAAATTATTTGTTGTATAAATATGATTGTAGAATAATAGTAGCACTAATTTCGTCTACTAGAGCTTTATTTCTTCGTTGTTTCTTTTTTAAACCACTATCAATCATTGTTTGAAAAGCCATTTTAGATGTGAAGCGTTCATCAACTCTTTCAAAAGGAATCGATGGAATTTCTTTTTTAAGCTTTTCTATAAATGAACTAATTAATTGTTCACTTTCACTATCAGAATTATCCATTTGTTTGGGTTTTCCAATTATAAAACGTTCAACAGTTTCTTTATTAATGTAATCTTTAAGAAAATTGATTAGAGTATCTGTTTCTACAGTTGTTAACCCAGAAGCAATAATCTGTAATTCATCAGTAACAGCTATTCCAGTTCGCTTTAATCCGTAATCTATTGCTAATATTCTTGCCAAGTTTTACTTTTATTTTGAGCAAAAATAGTCATTTTAAACAAGGAATTATTTTCTGTTTAAAAAATGTGTTTTACTACCAATTCTTTCTAGGGAGACTTATATTTGTAAAAAATATTTAACCAAGATGACTGAAATTCGTTCTATTATAGAAAACGCGTGGGATAACAGGGAATTATTGAAAAATGAGGAAACTGTAACAGCAATAAGAAAAGTTGTTGATTTATTAGATGCAGGAGAGCTTCGTGTAGCTGAGCCTACTGATGATGGTTGGCAAGTAAATGAGTGGGTAAAAAAGGCTGTAGTATTATATTTCCCAATTCAAAAAATGGAAGCTTTAGAAGCTGGTATTTTTGAATATCACGATAAAATTCCATTAAAGAGAAACTATCAAGAGAAAGGAATTCGTGTAGTACCAAATGCTGTAGCTCGTCATGGAGCTTATATTTCTTCTGGTACTATTTTAATGCCTAGTTATGTAAACATTGGAGCTTATGTAGATGAAGGAACAATGGTAGATACTTGGGCAACTGTAGGATCTTGTGCACAAATTGGAAAAAATGTTCATTTATCTGGTGGAGTAGGAATCGGTGGTGTGTTAGAACCATTACAAGCTGCTCCAGTAATTATAGAAGATAATGCATTTATAGGTTCTCGTTGTATTGTTGTAGAAGGTGTAAGAGTAGAAAGAGAAGCGGTTTTAGGTGCTAATGTAGTATTAACAGCTTCAACAAAAATTATTGATGTAACAGGTGATGAGCCAGTTGAAATGAAAGGAAGAGTTCCTGCTCGTTCTGTAGTTATTCCAGGAAGTTATACTAAGAAATTTGCTGCTGGAGAATACAATGTACCTTGTGCTTTAATTATAGGTAAACGTAAAGAAAGTACAAATAAGAAAACATCATTAAACGATGCATTAAGAGAGTATGATGTAGCTGTTTAATATTTTAAACAAATAACTTTAATTCTTAAGATCAAATATAGTTTTATATTTGGTCTTTTTTTATGCATGAATAAAATAGTTATATATACAGCAGCTTTCGGAGAAAACTATGGTTTCATTCCACAAAAAAAAATTAAAGGAGTAGATTTTTTTTGTTTCACAGATGATATAAAAAAGGTTGTTGCTCCATGGAAACCAATAGAAGTAAAGTTTGAAGGAGGTAATAATGTTTTAAGAAATAGGCATCCTAAATTATTACCACATTTGTATTTCAGTAATTATGAAACTAGTATTTATATAGATAGTAATTTTTTAATTGTTGGAGATATTTATGAACTTTTAAAATCTCTCAACGGTTTTAAAATGGCTACCTTTGACCATGCTCAATCTGATGATTCAAGAGATTGTATATACAAAGAATATGAAGCTATTTTAGAATTAATGAAACAGACAGGACAAGCAAAGGATAACCCCAAAGTTATGTCTGATCAGATTGCTGGATTTGAGTTAGATAATTATCCAAAAGAAAATGGATTAATTAAAGGAGGTGTTTTAATTAGAAAACATAGTGATTTTGAGGTAGTTAAAGTAATGGAAGATTGGTGGAAGATAGTTTCAACTCAAAGTAAAAGAGATCAATTAAGTTTTAATTATGTGGCTTGGAAAAATAACTTTATTCATAAAATAATAGATGGAGATATAAGAAGAGGAAATTCATATTTTTATTTTTTAGCATCAGCAAGAAAAAACTATTTACCAAAATTAATTAAGTATAAAATCAAACGATTTTTAGGAATAAAAAAACATCCATAGTGATTAAAATATCAATCATAATTTCATATTACAAAGCACTAGATAATTTAAAGTTAATTCTAGAAGCATTAAATCATCAAAGCTCAAAAGAATTTGAAGCAATTGTTTCTGAAGATGATAGCAATCAGGAAACTATAGATTTTTTGAAATCTTTTAGAGGTCAATATAATTTTCAAATTTTACATGTAAATCAAGAAAAAGATTATGGATTTAGAAAAACGATGATGTTAAATAAATCTATCAAAGCTTCTAATGGAGAAACTCTAGTTTTTATTGATGGTGATTGTATTCCTCATAAACATTTTGTAAAAGCGTATATAAATAATGTTGAAGAAGGAGTAATGTTAAAAGGAAGAAGAGTAATGTTAGGAGAAAAAATAACAAATAAAGTCACTTCAAATAAAACAATTAAACCTCTAAATACGATATCTATTTTACTTTCTGATTCCGATAAAAAGAAAGAAGGTATTTACTTAAAAAATAAAAGTTTAATAGTAACAATGAAAGATAAAGGTTTATTAGGTTGCAATTGGGGAATTCAGAAAAAGCATTTAATCGCAATTAATGGATTTGATGAAGATTATGTTCGTGCTGCAGTTGGTGAAGATACAGATATTGAGTGGAGATTAAAACGAATAGGAATTGGAAGTAAATCCATGAAAAATAAAGCTATAGTTTATCATTTACATCATGAAAGAGGTTATTCTAACGAAGGTGTAGAAATGAATAGAGTTTTGTTGAAAGAAAAGATGGATAAAGATCTTTACATCTGTTTAAATGGATTAGAAAAGCATTCGTAAATGAGAATAGGTTTCGATGCCAAAAGAGCATTTCATAATACTACAGGATTAGGAAATTATAGTAGAGATCTAATTCGAATCTTATCGGAATATTTTCCAGATGAAGACTATTACTTGTATAATACCAAGCCGAAAAGAGTAGATCGGTTAGATATGAGTAAATTCACAGAAATACTTCCAGATACGAAGTTTTGGAGAAAGTTTTCTTCGATTTGGAGACAAGGTCCAATCAACCGACAAATAGCTCAAGATAAAATAGAATTATATCATGGACTTTCAGGTGAAATTCCAAGAAATTTAAGTAAAACTGGAGCTAAATCTATAGTTACGATACATGATTTAATATTTGTTCGTTACCCGAAATTATATTCTTTTTTCGATAGAAAAATTCATTTTAATAAATTTAAATATGCGGCTCATAAAGCTGATAGAGTTATAGCGATTAGTGAGCAAACTAAGGAAGATATTATTGCGTATTTAAATATTGATGCTTCTAAAATAGATGTGGTTTATCAAGGTTGTCATGCTATTTTTAAAGAACAAGTATCTGAAGAACAGAAAATATTAGTTAGAGAAAAATATAATTTGCCTGATCAATTTATATTGAATGTAGGAACTATCGAAGAGCGTAAAAATCTACTTAGTATTGTTAAAGCTATTAAAGACATAGATATTAATCTTGTCGTAGCTGGTAGAAAAACAAAATATTATGATCAAGTTAAAGAATATATCACAGAAAACCAGTTAAATCATAAAGTTCACTTTTTAGGTGGAGTAGATTTACAAGAGTTAGCAACGCTATATCAAACTGCAGAAATATTTATTTATCCAAGTATTTTTGAAGGTTTTGGTATTCCAATTATTGAAGCTTTATTTTCTAAAACTCCAGTAATTACAACAAATGGAGGTGTTTTTCCAGAAGCAGGAGGACCACATTCGATTTATGTAGAACCTTATAATATCGAGCAACTTAGTTTAGAAATTACTACATTGCTAAGCGATAAAGCAAAACAAATAGAAATTGCAGAGCAGGGACATGTATTTGTGCAAAAATTTAATGATGAAGCTATTGCAAACCAATTAATGAAAGTATACACATCGGTTTTACATGGATAATAAAAAAACAATATGTTTCTTTAATTCTACAAGAACTTGGGGAGGTGGAGAAAAATGGCATTACGAAATGTCGTCTTATCTATTCTCAAAAAGAATCAAGGTTTTGGTTATTGTATCTCCCAATAGTGAACTTCAAAATAAAGTAAATACAGTTGGTATTCCATATGAAGAAATTAAAGTTTCAAACTTTAGTTATTTAAATTCAAAGAAGATTGCAAATGTGGCTACTTTTCTAAAGAATCATAACGTTTCTACAATTGTTATGAATTCTTCCGAAGATATGAAACTTGGAGGTTTAGCAGCAAAAAAAGCTAATGTAAATAGAATAATTTATAGAAGAGGAAGTGCGATACCAATTAAAAATTCTTTCATCAACAGGTATTTCTTTAAAAATATTTTAGATGAAGTTTTAGCAAATTCTGAAGCTACCAAAGCAACTATTAATGCTAAAAATGGACATTTATTTCCGAAGGATAAAATTACTGTAATTCCTAATGCGATTAACATTGAAAAGTTTGATAGTATGCCATCTGAAGAATTGTATATGAGACAAAACAATGAAATTATTTTAGGAAATTTAGGAAGGTTAGTTTATCAGAAGAATCAAGAGTTTTTAATAGATGTTGCTTTAGAACTTAAGAAAAGGTCACTAAATTTTAAATTATTTATTGGAGGTGATGGTAAATTAGGTGATATTCTATCACAAAAGATAAAAACACATAATTTAGAAAGGGAAGTCACTTTACTTGGTTTTATTGAAAATCCTAAAAGCTTTATGAATAGCTTGGATGTCTTCTTGTTACCATCGAGATGGGAAGGTTTTGGTTATGTTCTTGCAGAAGCCATGCTTTGCGAAAAACCAGCAATAGCATTTAATATAAGTAGCAATGGTCAAATTATAGAAGATAAAGAAAATGGTTTTTTACTTCCTTTTGATGATGTACAACACTTCAGTGATAAAATTGAATTTTTCATTAATAACAAAGCTATGATGACTGTAATGGGAAAAAAAGGAAGAAAGAAAATAGAAGAAGAGTTTAGTAGTGCTTTAATCCAAGAAAAAGTAAAAGAATATTTACTTCCTTAATTTCTTACGTCTTTCTATTAATTTTAAATATTTTAGTACGCTATATTCTGCTATATAAGTACTCCAAACATAACCTTCATAACCATTAAACATATTTCCTCGAATCACATATTCCTTAAAAAAAGTAAATGGATATTTAAAGACAAGTAAAATTATATTTACTCGTTTTTGTCGTTTAAAATATTCTTCAGATACTAACGATGCATATCTATTTTTCTTTAAATTAATTTGTTCTACAGAATTTGCAGTGTAATGGTAGAAGAAGTTTTTAAATCTTCCTTTTGCTCCTTTGTATTCTACAGTTTCATGAACTTTTTTATCAGAAAATCCAGCATTATTTTTATTAAAAAGTCTTAGAATAGGAGTGTTTTTTAAATATCCATATTCAAAAACTTTTCCTAAATAGACATGTTTTCTGTTTATAAAATAAGCTTTATAGGGAATTTTTTCTTTACTAAATTCAGTTTTTATTTCATCTATTAACTCATTAGTTAAAACTTCATCTGCATCAATAGATAAAACCCAATCATAAGAACATTTACTCACTAAAAAACTTTTCTGTTCACCATATCCATTAAATTCTTTTTGAAAAACTTTTGCTCCGTAAGATTTACAAATTTCAACAGTATCATCACTACTATAAGAATCAATAACCACAATTTCATCGCACCAGACTAATTTTTCTAATGTACGAGCAATATTTTGCTCTTCATTAAAAGTAATAAGTGCAGCACTAATTTTATGTTTATGCATTCAATATAGTTTTACTATAACAAACATAATGTAAATTAGCGGTTTTAAAGTAATATAATTTCTGTATCGTAAGATATAATTTACGAAAGGAGTATTTTTAGAAGTAAACCTTCATATTTTAAAACGAAATTATCATGATAAGTGAAGTTGTAATTGAATTAAATAAAGGAAAAACAATATTATATCCTACTGATACTGTTTGGGGATTAGGATGTGATGCAACAAATTCTGAAGCAGTACAAGAGATTTATAAGATTAAAAACAGAGAAGAAAGTAAGAGTTTAATTGTTTTGGTAAGTTCCTTTGAAATGTTAGAACAATATGTTTCAGTTCCTGATGTAGCTAGAGAAATACTTAAAAAAGCAGAAAAACCAACAACAATAATTTATCAAAATCCAAAGGCTATTGCTGCTAATATTATCAATAAAGAGGATAACACACTTGCTATTCGCATAGCTAAAGATGAATTTTGTGAAGAATTAATAGAGACGTTTGGAAAGCCAATTGTGTCTACATCAGCAAATGTTAGCGGAAATCCAACTCCTAAATCTTTTTCTGAAATAGAACAGTCTATTTTGGATGATGTTGATTATATAGTAAATTTGCATCAAAATAAAGTATCTGAGAAATCATCAACGATACTCAAATTAGAAGGAGAAAAAGTAATAGTGATACGAGAATAGAGTTTATGCAGGATCAATTTTTTAAAGAAGCACTAACACATAAAGTTTTTGAATACATAACCAAAGCAACCGATGAATTAGGCTTAGACAGTTATGTTATTGGTGGTTTTGTTCGTGATTTTATTTTAAAACGCGGAAATGCCAAAGATATAGATGTTGTAACAATAGGAAGTGGTATAGAACTAGCTCAAAAAGTAGCAAGTTTATTACCAAACAAACCTAAAGTACAGGTTTTTAAAACCTATGGAACAGCTATGTTACGTTTTAATGACATTGAGGTTGAGTTTGTTGGTGCAAGAAAAGAGTCTTACACAGAGGAGAGTAGAAATCCAGAAGTATCTGCGGGTACGTTACAAGATGATCAAGATAGAAGAGATTTTACAATTAATGCTTTAGCCTTAAGCTTAAATGCTAAATCTTTTGGAAAATTGTTAGACCCTTTTGATGGTATTGGTGATTTAGATCGAAAAATAATAAGAACGCCATTAAATCCAGATATTACGTATTCAGACGACCCTTTACGTATGATGAGAGCTATTCGTTTTGCAACTCAATTAAATTTTACAATTGAAAAAACTTCATTAGATGCAATTCAAAGTAATGTAGAACGAATCAAAATTATTACTAAAGAAAGAATTGTTGATGAGATTAATAAAATAATGGCATCACCTAAGCCTTCAATAGGTTTTTTACTTTTAGAAAAAACAGGTTTATTAAATAAAATTTTACCTGAATTAATCGCTTTAAAAGGTGTTGAAGAAGTAGAAGGGCAAACTCATAAAGATAATTTTTATCATACCTTAGAAGTAGTTGATAATATTTCAGAAAATACAAACGATGTTTGGTTACGTTGGGCTGCGTTATTACATGATATAGGAAAAGCTCCAACAAAAAAGTTTGATAAAAGAAATGGATGGACGTTCCATTCTCATGAATTTGTCGGTTCTAAGATGGTTTACAAGTTATTTAAGCGTTTAAAAATGCCATTAAATAACAAGATGAAGTTTGTACAAAAAATGGTGTTATTAAGTTCTAGGCCCATTGTATTAGCTTCTGAAGTAACAGACTCTGCTGTTCGTAGATTAATTTTTGATGCAGGCGACGATATCGATAGTTTAATGACTTTATGTGAAGCTGATATTACTACTAAAAACCCAAAGAAGTTTAGACGTTATCATAAAAACTTCGAAATCGTTCGTCAGAAAATTAAAGAAGTAGAAGAACGTGATCGTGTTCGTAATTTTCAACCTCCAATTACAGGTGAGGAAATTATGAAAACTTTCAATTTAAAACCTTGTCGTGAGATTGGTCAAATAAAAGAAGCAATAAAAGAAGCTATCTTAGAAGGAGAAATACCTAATGAATATGAAGCATCTTATAACTTTATGTTACAAAAAGCAAAAGATATAGGATTAACAGCTCAAACAGAAATTTAAAATGAGAATAGTACAAGTAATAGATCAATTAGGTCTGGGGGGGGCAGAGCGAGTTTGTGTGAATTTAACAAATTTATTATTTAGAAATGGTAACGATGTTAAACTTATTGTTTTAAACGATAAAGGAGCTTTATTTGATCTTATAGATGATGGAGTAGAAGTTGTTCGCTTAAATAAAAATAAAGGTAAATTTAAAGCTTACAGAGAGTTTAAAAAAAATATCAAAAAAGACGATATTATTCATATTCATATGAGAGCAAATTATAGGTTTGTAAAAAAAACATTTTTCTTCTTAGGTGGAAATAGACCAGTAATTTTGCACGATCATTATGGGAAAATTGTTGTAAATCAATCTGTACCGAAATGGTATAAAACAATTTTTAAACCTCATTTTTTTATTGGTTGTTCTGAATTACTTACCGAGTGGGCTCTAAACAAAGTTAAACTAAAAGAAGATCGAGTTTTTCTTGTAAATAATTTTGTGTTACACTACGAATCAAACTATAAAAATCATACTCCAAAAGGATTAGTTTTAGTTGGAAGTTTAAAAAAGGTGAAAAATCATAGATTAGCAATGGATATTGCTAAAGCTTTAGATAAAGATCTTACGATTTATTGTCCAAGCTTAAAAGGTGGAGAAGGTGACTATTATGAAACATTAGTAGCACATATGGATAAAATTCAATATAAAGATCGTATCCATTTTGTTACAGGTTGTAATAATGTACAAACTGAACTTAAGCAATATGAAATGGCTTTATTAACTTCTACTTCTGAAGGAGATCCATTAGCTTTAGTAGAATATATGGCACAAGGCTTACCTTTCTTATGTTCAGATATTGGAGAATCTGTTAAAGTTGTAAAAAAGTATTATCCAGATATGGTTCAAACCGATTTTAATCTAGATAATTGGGTGGCAAACTATCATAAAGTAAAAGAGATCCAATCTGAACAGATCGAATCTCTTTATAACGAACATTTTTCTTCTGATTTATATCTTGAAAAATATTTATCTATTTATAAGAAGTTTTTAGCATCAGTCTAAAGATTGTAATTCTACAAGTTTTGCATATTCACCTTTAGCCGCTAAAAGTTCTTCGTGTTTACCTTGTTCTACGATTCTACCTTCTCGCATTACAACAATTAAATCTGCTTTTTGAATGGTAGACAGTCTATGTGCGATTACTACAGAAGTTCTATTCTGCATCATATTTTCTAATGCAGATTGAACTATTTTTTCAGATTCGGTATCTAAAGCAGAAGTAGCTTCATCTAAGATCATGATTGGTGGATTTTTGAGCACAGCTCTAGCTATAGATAAACGCTGTTTTTGTCCACCAGAGAAGTTATTAGCACTATCTGCAATATTTGTTTCAAACCCTTTCGAAGAATTTTCAATAAACTCTAAAGCATTGGCAACTTTTGTAGCAGCAATAATTTCTTCTTCAGTAGCATTCGGATTACCAACTTTTAAGTTGTTTTCTATAGAATCATTAAATAATAAAGCATCTTGAGTAACTATTCCTATTAAAGAACGTAACGATTCTTTAGAAACATTTTTGATGTTATCATTGTCAATTAATACTTCACCTTGATTTACATCATAAAAACGCATTAAAAGATTAGCAATTGTAGATTTTCCACTACCAGACTGACCAACAAGTGCAACCATTTTTCCTTTTGGAATTTCTAAACTGAAATCTTTTAAAACATAATCATCTTCATATTTAAAAGAAATATTCTTAAAACTTATCCCTGTTGTAAATAATTCTTTATCAATAGGGTTTTCAATATTTAAAATAGGATTAGCTTCATCTAAAATATCATATAAACGTTTTGCAGATGCATCACCTTTTCTAATATTGGTAAAAATTCCTGCGATTGCTTTAGTAGGCTGTAAAGTTGAGTAGAAGAAAATAATATAGGTAATAAAAGATTCTGAATCAAATCCATTTAAAGCAGATTGATTATTAGTAAGAACTAAACTCCCTCCATACAATAAGATGGCAAGAACAGTAAAAACTCCTAAAAATTCACTTAAGGGTGAAGCTAATTTTTGACGATGTGTTACTTGTATGTTTAAATCAGCTTGTCTTTTTGTTGAATTAGAAAACTTTTTAAAGAAACCATTTTCTGAAGTAAAACCTTTTACAACTTTTAAACCTGCAATTGTTTCTTCTAATAAAGAAAGATAAGTACCACTTTCTTGTTGTGATTGTAGCGCTTTAGATTTTAGTTTTTTTGTAGACCAAGAAATTATTAAACCTGATAAAGGTAAAGTTACAAAGACAAACAATGTTAGTTTATAGCTCATTGAAAACATTACAATAAGAATAATTATAATGGTTAATGGCTCCCTTATAATTCCACCAAAAGAGGAAATAAAAGACCCTTCAACAACTTGAATATCTGAAGTCATTCGAGACATTAAGTCAC
This sequence comes from uncultured Tenacibaculum sp., assembly GCF_947502995.1. Taxonomy (GTDB): domain Bacteria; phylum Bacteroidota; class Bacteroidia; order Flavobacteriales; family Flavobacteriaceae; genus Polaribacter. Next base: position 55,348 of record NZ_CANNBW010000014.1, read on the forward strand.
CTTTCTTTTGTTCTGTAAAATACCCAATAGGAAGATTGATAATTTTATTATATAATGTATTTCGCATATCCTTAACCGTTCCATTCGATAAATATGCCATTTGATATGATCCTAAGAAATAGAATAAATTCTTGAAAAAGAATAATACTAAAACGCTTATTGATATTAAAAACAATGTATGAATTGCTCCTTCTCGTTCTATATATTGAGCTATTTCGTAGTAAAAATTATTTTTTAGATATTCAAAGCTTTTTCTAAGTCCTTCATATGTAGGTTTTTCTACTTTTTTATCAGGGTTAAATAAAATAGATAATACAGGTAAAAAGGATATTACCGTTAAAATGTTAAATAAAGCAAATAATATATTAAATATAGTAGCATAAATAAATCTGTATTTATATGGCTTTACAAAAGATAAAATTCGTTTAAAGTAATTCATTAAACTCCTAACTGTTTTATAATTCGTTGGAGTTTTTCATCCAACTGTTTTCCAACTACATCTGCATTTTCAACTGTATCTAAAGAACCTTTTGTGCCGATGTAAAATTTAATTTTTGGTTCTGTACCACTAGGTCTACAAGCTACTTTAGTTCCATTTTCTGTTTCGTAAATTAATACGTTAGATTTAGGAATATCAATCGTAGTTTCTTCTCCGGTGATAATATTTTTTCTGATTGAAGTTTTATAATCATTTACAAATGTTACTTTTTCACCATCTATTTCAGAAAGCGGATTATTACGTAAATCGATTAACATTTGCTTGATTTCTTCAGCACCTTGCATTCCTTTTTTAACTAGCGAAACTAGTTTTTCTTTAAAGAAACCGTGTTTTATATATATTTTTAGTAATTCATTGTAAAAAGAACTATTCTCAGACTTTGCTTGAGCAGCAATTTCACAAGCTAGTAGGGTAGAAGTTACAGCGTCTTTGTCTCTAACAAAATCGCCAACCATAAACCCGAAACTTTCTTCTCCACCACCAATAAAGTCTAATTCAGGATGATCTTTAATCATTTTAGCAATCCATTTAAATCCTGTTAAACCAACTTTAGTTTCTACACCATAATTTTCAGCAATAACATTAACTAAGGTAGTAGATACAATGGTGGAACCAATAAATTGCTTACCATTCAATAAACCTTTTTCTTTCCATTGGTTTATTAAAAAGTCTGTCATAACACTCATGGTTTGGTTACCATTTAATAATTTCATGTTACCATCAGTATCACGAACAGCAATTCCTAAACGATCACAATCAGGATCTGTACCAATTACAATATCTGCATTTGTTTTATTAGCATATTCGATAGCCATTGCTAAAGCTTCTGGTTCCTCAGGATTAGGAGATTCAACAGTAGGGAAGTCTCCATTTGGTTCGGCTTGTTCTTCAATAACATGAACTTGAGTATATCCAGCTCTTTTTAAGACTTCAGGAACTAATTTTATTGATGTACCGTGTAATGAAGTAAAAACAATTTTTAAATCTTCTCTACCTTTTATATTAAATGTACCACTTTTTAAAGATGCATTCCAGAAAGCTTCGTCAACTTCTTCACCAATAAAAGAAATTAGTTCTTCTTTTTTATTGAAATTGATATCGTTAAATTCTAAATTATTTACTCCAGATATAATTTCTGCGTCTTGAGGAGGAACTATTTGTCCGCCATCAGTCCAATACACTTTGTAACCATTATATTCAGGTGGATTATGTGAAGCTGTTAATACAATACCAGCATGACAGTTTAAATGGTTTACAGCAAAAGATAACTCAGGAGTAGGGCGTAAGTCTTCAAAAACAAAAGTTCTAATATTGTTCGCAGAAAGTACATCTGCAACTAACTGAGCAAACTTTTTACTGTTATGTCTACAGTCATACGCAATTGCTACCTTTATTTCTTCATTTTTATATACTTTGTTTAAATAATTACTTAAACCTTGCGTAGCTTTTCCTAAAGTATATTTGTTAATACGATTTGTACCAGCTCCCATAACACCTCGCATTCCTCCGGTACCAAATTCTGTATTTTTATAAAATCTATCTGTAAGATCTTCTGTGTTATTACTTATTAATTCAGAAATTTCATTTCTTGTTTCTTCATCGAAAGTATCAGTTAACCAAAGTTTGGCTTTACTTAAAATATCGTTCATAGTTAATTAAAAAGAGGTGTTATAAATTTATTTTTTCTTTGATTTTATAATGTTTTTGAAGCGGATTACTTTTTATTATTAATTCGCCTAAAAAGCCAGATAAGAATAATAGTGTTCCTAAAATCATAGATGTTAAAGCAATGTAAAACCAAGGATTATCAGTAACTAATATTGTTTTGATCTTTGCATAAACGCGATACAGCTTAATGACACCTATGTAAAAAGCAGTTGTAAATCCAAATAAGAACATTAAAGAACCCCATAAACCAAAAAAGTGCATGGGTCTTTTACCAAATTTAGATAAAAAAGAAATGGTAATCAAATCTAAAAGACCATTAATAAAACGATCTACACCAAACTTTGTAACACCATATTTTCTAGCTTGATGTTTTACTACTTTTTCTCCAATTTTTGAATATCCTTCATTTTTTGCCAATATAGGAATGTAACGGTGCATTTCACCACTAACTTTTATAGCTTTTACCACTTCATTTTTATAAGCTTTTAATCCACAATTAAAATCATTCAACTGTAAACCAGAAGTTTTTCGAGCAGCCCAATTATAAAGTTTTGAAGGAATATTCTTAGTTAAAACATTATCATAACGTTTCTTTTTCCATCCAGATATTAAATCGAAATTTTCTTTAACGATTAAGTCATATAGTTCAGGAATTTCATCTGGATTGTCTTGTAAGTCTGCATCCATAGTAATTACAACAGCTCCTTTAGCTTCAGCAAATCCTGCATCTAAAGCTTGAGATTTTCCGTAATTACGTTGAAAACGTATTGCTTTTACTTCTTGATTTTTTTCAACTAAATCTTGAATTACTTTCCAAGAAGTATCTGTACTACCATCATCGATAAAGATTACTTCATATAAAAAGTGATTGGATTGCATAACTTTTGCAATCCAATCATATAGCTCTTGTAAAGATTCTTCTTCGTTTAAAAGTGGTATTACTACCGATATATCCATGAATATATATTATTACCAGTTTTAGATGGTAAAGTTACAATATTATTATTGCTTAAAAAGTGTCTTCCTCTCTTTTTTGCATGATAGCACCAGCAATAGCAGAGATAATAAAACCAATAATTGCAGAACCAATTAAACTAAAAGCAGCTGTAATACCAGGTGAAGAGAATTTTTTAGCCATCTCTTGACTAGCTTCAATTTGTTCTTCAGAATAACCTTGGTCTATCCAGTTTTGTGTTTGAATTTCAGTCATTTGTTCCATGTATGTAGGTTCTATAAAGCTTATAAATATATATTGGTAAATAACGCTTATTAGAGCTGAAAAAATAGCAATACCAACACCTACTTTAACTGCTTGCCCAAAAGATAAAAAGCCATTATTACTAACTTTGAACTTTTTTATTCCAAGTACAATAATCACTATTAAAAGTACTATTGCTATAAGAGATAGAGACCAATGTGGTTTTAAATGATTACCTGTAGCGTACATTATTAATCCTTGGAATACACTGATTGTACCCAATATCCCACCATAATTAAGAATTATATTTTTACTACTTGCTTGATTTTCCATGTTTGTGAATGATTTGATTAGTTATTAATTTATAAAATTACTTAAAACATTTTATTAGTATTCAATGTTTTAAAAATGTTACAAAAAAAAGATATAATTTTTTTGTTTGTGTTTCAAAAAAACATTGTAAATTTGCAGCCGGCAAGTTCTACACAACTAGCTCCCTTTGAATCCCCCAGGGCGGGAACGCAGCAAGGGTATTAGGTTGTAGCAGTGTGATGTAGGTAGCTTGCCTTTTTTTGTATATTTTTTTTTTTTTTCTTTTTGTAATTTTATTTAATTTAGTCTTTAAATTAAAATTATAAAAATGTTAGAAAAATTTAAATCTTTTCAATTAAACAAAGATCAACAAAAAAATGTTAAAGGAAGTGGCGATGCGCTAGTACCTAACAAGAATGCTTGTCGTAATAGTATAGTAGCCAAGACAATAGGGTTAATTACACTTGGTTCTATTGGAAGTATTTTCGGAATTGGAGAAGCTGTTCACTGTGACTAACATATTAAAGAGTAAGATAACTATCTTGCTCTTTGTATTATTTGTTTCTAGGATGATATTTTTCCACTACTTCTTGTAAATGTTTTCTATCTAAATGTACATAAATTTCTGTTGTAGTGATGCTTTCGTGGCCTAACAGCTGTTGTATTGCTCTTAAATCAACACCTTCTTTAAGTAAATATGTAGCAAAAGAGTGACGGAGTGTATGCGGACCAATATTTTTATTTAAGTTAGTTTTAGCGGCTAAATTTTTCAAAACAATAAAAATCATTTGTCTTGTAAGTCTTTTTCCTCTTCGATTTAAAAAAAGAGTATCTTCATCTTCTTTTATTGGAGTTATATGATTTCTCGTATGTTCTAAATAAAATTTGATAAATTTTATAGTAGATAAATGTATAGGAACGAAGCGATATTTATTACCTTTTCCTAAGACTTGTATAAAACCTTCTTCAAAAAATAAATCTGATAACTGTAAATTAATTACTTCGCTTACGCGTAGACCACAACTATAGATAGTTTCAATTATGGCTCTATTACGTTCACCTTGTGGATGACTTAAATCTATTTTAGATATTAATTTGGAAATTTCATCGTCTGTCAGTACATCAGGTAAAGTTCTAGATAGTTTAGGAGACTCGATTAAATCTAATGGATTATCTTCTCTGTATCCTTCAAAAATCAAATAGTCAAAAAAACTCCTCAACCCAGATATTATTCTAGCTTGAGTTTTTGGATTTACAATTTTTGCTATTTCATATATAAATTGTTGTATTTCTATTTTTTGTATAGAAATAGGTGATTTTAATATTTCAAATTCTTGCGTAAAATTGTATAATTTTTTAACATCTCTTACGTAGTTTTCTATAGAATTTACAGAAAGTCCTCTCTCAATTTTTAAGAAAGTTTTATAATCTTTTATTTTTTTATCCCAGTTCAACTTAAACGATACTTTTTATCAAAATACTTTTTTATTTCGAAAATAATTATACATTTGCCAACACAAACATATAATTATATCAAAAATTTAAAATTATGAAAAAATTATTTTTAACAATTGCTGTGGTTGCTTTTGGATTTGCTGCAAACGCTCAAAAGAATGTTATTAAGGCTAACCCATTAGGTCTTGTATTAGGTTCTGCTGAAGTTGGTTACGAAAGAGCTATTTCTGACAACTCTTCTATCGAGGTTGCTGTTGCTTTTTCTAGCTTCGATGTAACGAGTGGAACTACAACAGTTTCTTCTAATGGTTTTGGAGTTGAAGGTAAGTATAAATTTTATTTCTCTTCTGATAAAGATGCACCAAGAGGATGGTATGGAGCTCCTGTAGTTTCTTATTCTACTTCTTCTGTTGATTCTGATGGAGTAGATGGAAGTACAAGTTTCTTTGCTGCTGGTGCAGTAGCTGGATACCAATGGGTATTTGGTGGAGGAGATTCTGGTTTCGCTTTAGATTTAAACTTCGGAGCTCAGTACGTTTCTGCTTCAGTTGATGGAAACATTAATTCTGTTAGTATCGACGGATTCTTACCTAGATTAGGATTAGGTTTAGGTTACGCTTGGTAATCTATTATCTTATAAAGATATTTAAAAGGAGCCTTTTTGGCTCCTTTTTTTATTTTATATTCGCAATAAATACATTATTTATGAAAAAAATATTCTTTGTATTAATCATTTTATTATCTGTTAAAAGTTTATCTCAAGAACAACTAAACTTAGGAGTTAATGGAGGTATAACTATAGGTAATTTAGAGCCAGTATCAACAGCAGCTTTTGGTGTAGATGCAAATTATTTATTTGAAATTTTCGAAGGCTTAAGTGTCGGTCCATCATTAAATTTTATTTATTTTTTAACTGATGAAGTTGATGGTGTTAAACGTGATGCTTTAATGTATTTACCAATAGGTGGTGCTGTAAGATTTCAAGCTATAGACGAAAAGTTTTATGTGGGTGCAGATTTTGGGTTTGCAGTTGGAATTGCTCCTGAAGGAGATAATGGAGGTGTTTTTTTTAAACCTTTATTAGGATATAAAGTAAATGATAATATAAAATTGAATTTATTTTATTCGGGAGTAAAAAAGAAATTACCAACTTATGGCTATACTGGTTTAGGTTTAGTATTTGATGTTTTCGGAGGTTCTAATAGATATTCTTTTTAAAATTTTAAAATGAAATTAATAATCATTAACGGACCTAATTTAAATTTATTAGGAAAAAGAGAACCAACTATTTACGGAGATAGTTCATTCGAATCTTATTATGAAAATTTAAAATCTATTTATCCACAAGTTGAACTTTCTTATTTCCAGTCTAATATAGAAGGAGAAATAATAAACAAACTGCATGAAGTAGGTTTTGAATATGATGGAATCGTTTTAAATGCTGCAGCATATACTCATACTTCTGTTGCAATTGGAGATGCAATAAAAGCAATAAAAACACCAGTTGTAGAAGTTCATATCTCAAATACTCATGCTCGTGAAGAGTTTCGTCATAAAAGTTTTATAGCTAAAAATGCTAAAGGCGTAATTTTAGGCTTTGGATTAGATAGTTATAAATTAGCAATACAAAGTTTCTTATAACTTTACTTAAATCTAATGTTATTAACTTAAGCTTAAAGTAAATTAAAAATAAGGCTAACAATCATTTAAACTAGTTTTTTTCATTTAGTAAAATCTAAATTTTTAAAAATGAAAAAAACTTTTTTAGGTTTATCAATCTTAATCTCATGCTTTTATAGCTGTAGTGATGATAATGATACGGTAGTTGATACTAATACTTCAATCAGTTCTATCCGATTTATTGGTGAGCAAATAATTCCAGACGGATTCCAATTCAATGGAAATATAGTTGGTGGACTTTCCAGTATCGATTATGCTAACAACAAATTTTATCTAATAAGTGATGCTCCAAATGCGCCAATACGAGTATATTCAGCAGATTTAAATTATACAGAAACTGAATTTACTTCAATAAATATTACTTCTGAAATAGAATTATTAGATACTAACAATACATCTTTTATTAATCCAATAGATCCAGAAGCTTTAAGAATAGATACTGATGCTAATAGTATTATTTGGGCTAGCGAAGGAAATATTAATAATGGAGAAAATCCTTTTATTAGAGAAGCTTCTTTAAATGGAAATTTCAAAAGAGATTTTACTATTCCGAGTATTTTTGAAGCCAAATCAATAGATACAGAAGGACCAAGGCATAATGGAGTTTTTGAAAGTATCTCTTTGAGTATAGATAAAAAAGGATATTGGGTTGGAATGGAATTACCTTTAAAAGAAGATGGAGTTGAGCCAATTTTTGCTATGGATACAGATTCTCCTGTTAGAATAGCCTACATTAATAAAAGTACAGGCAAATTTGAAAAGCAATTTGCTTATGAATTAGACAAAGTTGCTAGAGAAGTTGTAGGCACAGGTTTTAACTTTACTGTTAATGGATTAGTTGAACTTTTAGAATACGATACAAACAAGTTTTTAGCATTAGAGAGATCCTTTACTACGGGAGCAGATGATGGTGGTAATAATGTGAAAATCTATAAAGTAGATGCTTCTAATGCAACAGATATTTCTACTATTTCTAGTTTAAAAGGGGCAAATTATGTTAAAGCTACTAAAACATTATTATTTGATTTTGAGTTAATCAGAGATCAATTGTCGAGTATACCAGCAGGGAATGGAGCTAAGGTTGTTGATAATATTGAGGGAATTACTTTTGGTCCACGTTTAGCTAATGGAAATTTATCTATAGTACTTGTAGCAGATAATAACTTCAGTGCTTTCGGCCAACAACTAAATCAGTTTGTTGTTTTTGAAGTTTTACCTTAATCTTGAGTTTAAAAAATATTTAATAAGGCTTACTAATTCTAGTTAGGCCTTATTTTTTTGAAATTTTATTATAAATATATAACGTACGATTAATAATAAAATTAAAGGATATACTGGGTAAGTAAACTTTTGAATTCCAAAAAGATGTAATAAAGGCATTAAAGCTAAGAAAACCAATAAAATAGTTAAGTATTTATTTATCCATGATTTAATTTCATCTTTAGTTACAAAAAAAGCTATGATTAAATTTGGAGCAAATGCCCAAAGAAAATTAAAGTTATTTGGAGCTGTCGAGTGATTGGTGAAGAACCATAAAAAGACAATTAGAAGACCTATCAATCCAGTGATGAATAAAATTGAAAAATCTAATATTTTAGATCTTTTTCCTTTTCTAATATCGTTATAGCTTATAAAAAGAATGATAAAGAATAATAATGTGAAAATTAAAAAAGGACTAAAACTGTCTGCTTTTGAAGGCTTGGTCTCGAATTTTAAAAGTGTTTTGTTACTTCTAACTAAATTCGCCTTTTCTTCATTTTTAATAGTACTTGACTTTTCAAAAATAGCATAAAGATATTCAGGTAAATACATGTACTCTTCAATTGTAGCAATTTGGTCTAATCTGCTTCCTAGAGCTATATTTATACCGAAACTTCCCCAAGTATTAGGGTTTATTTTTTCATTCATTAAATCTCTAAGAGATTTTTGTTCTTTTAAAATTGAAGTATCAAATGAAAGCTTATCTTTCAAAATATCTTTCAGAATATCTTTTGGTCTGGTAGCACAATTATCAAAAAAAGGATCATAAAAATAACTAGCATTTTCTGGTTGCGCATTGATTTCTAAAAATTTGAAATATGCATTTTTTTGCTCTTGCGTTAAGTTTAAAACTTGTTGTTTTACCCAACGTTCATCTTCATTAGCAGATTTTAAAGAGTAATGAAAGGGATATCTTTGTAATTTATATTTCATGAATCCTCTAACAAAATTCATGTAAAAATCAGGTCCATTAAAATCGAAAATTCCATAGTTATACAGTAGATCGATACCTAACATAGGATCTTTAATTCTTACGGCTGTATGTCCAAATTTTTCATATAAATGATCACCCGGTCCAGAAGTAATAATACTAACTTCAGCATATGCTGAAAGTTGAGCCGTTTGAGAATAACTATAAAAAATAGAAAGTAAAAAACTTAAGGCAAGTAGTTTTTTTATCATGATTTATCGGTAAAAACTATAGTCGAATTTAATAGAAAAAATATTAGAAAACAATGCATTTCCTACACTTCCAATATTAGTTAAAGCATAATCGATTTGAATTCCTTTATATTTAAAACCTAATCCGAAATTTGGTTGTACAGCAAGAGATTCTTCACCATTAAATTCTGTAGTATTCTGAAAATTACCAGCACCAACTCGTAAATATACCAACTGATCATAATCTAATTGAAAACCAAAAGCAGGATCAATACTTAAAAAAGAGGTTGAAATAATATCGTTAGTTTCGGCAAATCTCATATTTAAATCAACTTCTGCAAGTAAATTAAAATAACGACCAATTTTAAAATCTCGTGCTACACCAACTTGAAGTTTAGGTTTAGTAATCTCAGTAGTTTCTGGTAATTCTTGATTTTGTCCTGGAACTGCGTTTCTAATTTTTTCAAATTCATCTTCATCTATAGACCAAGTATTAAATGTTGTTGTAATATCGCGAGCCATAGCCCCAAATTTCCAACCGTTTCTTTCAAATTGAATTCCTAAATCGAAACCGAATCCCCAAGAAGTAGCAAAATCACCAATAATTCTTCTAACAATTTTAGCATTTCCACCAATAGAAAAGCCATCTAATAACATTTTTCTACCGTAACTGATATTGAAAGCATAATCAGCAGCAGAGAAGAGGCTTACTCTATTAAAATCGATATTTCCATCACTATCAATTAATTCAGTAGTATTTAAAATATCATCAACACCAAATCGAATTAAAGATAAACCTACAGCACTTTGTTTATCTATAGGCATAGCGAAACCAGCATAATTGTATGTTGCAATTCCTGCGAAATAAGAAGCATGCATTAAAGTTCCTTGGTAATCTTCAATATTTACTAAACCAGCAGGATTCCAATAGGTCGAATTTACATCATTTGTAGTAGCAACAACGGCTTTACTCATTCCTAAGGCAGCAGCATCTACACCAATATTTAAAAATTCGTTAGAGAAATTTCTAAATTGTGCTTGAGTCAATGTAGAAATTAAAAGAAAAATATAAACTAATTTTGTTTTCAATCGATCAATTTAATAAGAACAAATATCCAAATTCCTTAGTAAATAACAGTAGTTTTTTAGAGTTATTGTTTGTTAAGAATAGATATTTAACTCATTTTGAATAAAATTAACAAATTGTTTTTCTATCCAATACGACTGATCATTAAAAGATGAAACAAATCCTACATGACCACCATACTTAGGTGTTATTAAAAAGAAATTTGAAGAATTTTCTGCCAATTCATAAGGATAACATTCTATGGATAGAAAAGAATCGTCTTTGGCATTAATTAATAAAGTTTTATGCTTAATATGTTTTAAATAAGGCTTGCTACTTGCTTTTTTCCAATAATCCTCTGGGCTATCAAAACCAAAAACCGGAGCTGTATAAATTTCCTCAAAATCTCTGAAAGACGAAGCTTTTGCAATTAATTTTTTATCTGGGTTAAACTCATCAAATTTTTGAGCTTTTAAATTAACTTTAGCTTTTAAAGTTCTTAAAAACTCTTGCATATATAGTTTGTTTTTTAGTTTACCTAATTCAGCTTGAGAACTCGTTAAATCGATAGGAACAGAAACAGCAATACCTCCTTTTACTACTGATGGAATTTGATTTTCATATTCACCTAAGTATTTTAAAGTTAAGTTTCCTCCAAGACTAAATCCACTTAAAATAATGTTTTGATAATCATAATGTTCTTCTAAATATTTTAAAATAAAATGTACATCATCTGTTTTACCAGCATGATATGTTTTTAAAATATTATTGTCTTCACCACTACAACTTCTCAAATTTATGCATACAACGTCGTAACCCATGCTATGTAAGTAATTTGCAGTAGACATCATATAACTTGATTGAGAGCTACCTTCTAATCCATGAATTAAAACTATTAAAGAAAAAGAATTATTAGGTAAAAAATCTAAATCAATAAAGTCATTATCCCATGTATTTACTCTAACTCTTTTATAGTTAGGTTTTTCTTTTGTGATAAAAAACTTGTAAATCGTATTTACATGAGGGTTTCTAAAAGGGAAACTTGTAGTTAGTTGATTTTTAAGTAATGGCATCTTTAAAACAATTTATTTTTTGATTAAACAGTAAAAAAACAATCAATTTCATATTTTCGTAAAAATCATGAAAAAATATGAATATTAAAAAACACATTCCAAATATTATTACACTCGGAAACTTATTTTGTGGTACTATAGCTGCAATTTTAGCTGTCCGAGGTTTTTTTTATGAAACAGCAATTTTTGTTGGAATTGGAATTGTTCTCGATTTCTTAGACGGTTTTGCGGCCAGATTGTTACAGGTACAAGGTGAATTAGGAAAAGAATTAGATAGTTTGGCAGATATGGTTACAAGTGGAGTAGTGCCAGGAATAGTAATGTTACAGTTTATGGTTCATAGTTCTTATTATAGAGAATTTGGATTTTCTTCTTGGGATTCTGCTTTAGATATCGGTTTAGGTTTAGATAATTTAATTTCTATAGAATTATTAGGTTTATTATTAACCCTTTTTGCTGGTTATCGATTAGCTAAATTTAATATTGATACAAGACAAACAGATAGTTTTATAGGTTTACCAACTCCTGCAATGAATTTATTTGTAGTTTCATTACCAATGATTGCCGGATATACAAAATCAGAATTTATTTTAAATATTATTCACAATCAATTTTTTTTAATTGCAGTAACTATAATTTTAAGTCTTTTAATGGTTTCTGAACTTCCGTTATTTTCACTTAAATTTAAGTCTACTAGCTTAAAAGATAATCTTTTAAAATATATTTTCTTATTAACATCAATTGTTTTGTTAGTTTTATTAAAGTTTATAGCAATTCCTTTAATAATAATCATTTATATTTTATTGTCTGTCTTTAATAATATTAGTGTTAAGAAATAAATAAAAAAACTCCTTAGAAGGAGTTTTTTTGTTTTAAAAAGTTGCTAAATAAGCTTTAGTATTTTCTTCTAAAATAGATTCTGCTGGATTAAACATGGCACCATATAATCTATGTAAACCAGTAAATTCCGCACCACAAAACCTAAAAGTTAAAATAACATCGTTTAAAAGTTCTTCTAATGGAATTCCTTTAGGTGATTTATAATTTTCTTCGCCTCCACCAGTAGAAACAGCCAAACCAATTTTTTTCCCTTTAATTTTGTCTCCTCCTTCACCAAAAGCCCATCCGTAAGTAAATACTTCATCAATATATTTTTTTAAAGCATATGGAGTACTAAACCAGTGTAAAGGAAATTGGAAAATTATTTCATCATATTTTTCTATTAAAGCTTGTTCTTCATTAATATTAAAATTTAAAGAAGGATAATTTTCATAAATAGAGTGAACTGTATATGTTTCTGGAGTTTTATTAAGTTCATTAATCCATTTTTTATTTACTACAGAAGTTTCAATATTAGGATGTGTAACAATGACTAATTTTTTCATTTTGTTAATTATTAATGTATTATGATTTAAAATTAGTATTTTTGATATATAAAGTATAGTAAGTAGTTGTTAAATACTACTATACAAAAGTATAGTTAAATATTTGTAATGGAAGTTGTAAGAACCTACCCAAAAGTTAAGAAATGCCAAGTAAGTTATGTTTTGGCTGTAAATGATACTTTAAATGTATTAAGTGGAAAGTGGAAATTGCCAATAATAGCATCTTTATTTTATGGTAATAAAAGATTTAAAGATATTCAGTCGAATATTGATAATATAACACCAAGAATGTTATCTAAAGAATTAAAAGATCTGGAAATGAATGGAATTGTGTTAAGAATTGTTCACGATACTCGCCCTGTTTTAATAGAGTATGAATTAACAGAATCAGGAAAGACTATAACTAAAGTTTTAGATAGTATGGTAGAGTGGGGTTTAAAACACAGAGAACTAACTATTGGTTCGTGATTTAAATTTATAAACTAAAGAAACCATAATGTTAATAAATGGAATTACTACTAATAGTATTATAAAGAGTAAAAAAGATAGGATTAAAGTAGCATTATAATCTTTATAATTTCCACTCCAAAGATCTTCTTTAGTTAGATTATAGTTATGATCTTGATATAACACATAAGATGTAAATATCAATAGAATTATACTTGAAATTGTTTTTAAGATTAAACCTTTTTTGAATAGTTTTCCTTTGAATAAATCAATCAGATAATAGATTAAAAAGTTAAATATATATAGTATGAAAAATAAGAAAAAGATATTTTTATAGGTAATTACAAAATAAGTATCATGAACATTAATACTCATTACTAAATCTCTTAGATTTTCACCATAGCCTAAATTAAAATAATCACTAAAAATTAATGAAATTATTAAAGATATAATTCCAAGAAGAATAAAAATAGAATATGGTTTAGAACGAAACATTTAGAATTTCTTCTTCTTCAATTCAAAGTCTTTACCTAAATAAACTTTTCTCACCATTTCATCAGCAGCCAATTCTTCAGGAATTCCTTCTTTTAAAATACCACCTTGATACATTAAATAAGAACGATCTGTAATTGCTAAAGTAGCTTGTACATCATGATCTGTAATTAAAATACCGATGTTTTTGTTTTTAAGTTTAGCAACAATTCCTTGGATATCTTCTACAGCAATAGGGTCTACACCAGCAAAAGGTTCATCTAATAAAATAAATTTCGGATCAGAAGCTAAACAACGAGCAATTTCTGTACGTCTTCTTTCTCCACCAGACAATAAATCACCTCTATTTTTACGAACGTGTCCTAAACTGAATTCCTCAATTAATTCTTCTAATCTTTTTTTACGCTCTTCTTTAGTACGGTTTGTAAATTCTAAAACGGATAGGATATTGTCTTCAACAGATAACTTTCTAAAAACAGAAGCTTCCTGAGCTAAATATCCTATCCCTTTTTGAGCACGTTTATACATTGCATCATCAGTAATTCTTTCATCATCAAGGTAAATATTCCCACCATTAGGTTTAATCATACCAACGATCATGTAAAAGGAAGTAGTTTTTCCAGCACCATTCGGACCAAGTAAACCTATAATTTCTCCTTGTTGTACTTCTAAAGAAATTCCTTTTACAACTTTACGACTACCGTAGATTTTCTGTATGTTATCTGCTCTTAAAATCATATAATAAAAGTACAATGTTACTATTTAATAAAAGTACATTGTATTAATTGATTGTTAAATTGAATTAATTTGGAGTTTCCTCTTCAAGAGCTTCCCAAAATTCGACAGCTCTTCTTAAATGAGGAATTACAATTGTTCCACCAACTAAAGTAGCAATAGACATAGTTTCCATCATTTCTTCTTTAGTAACTCCGCTTTTGTATGCAGTATCTAAGTGATATGCAATACAATCATCACAACGTAATACTGCAGAAGCTACTAATCCTAATAACTCTTTAGTTTTTACTGATAAATGACCTTTAGCATAAGCATTAGTATCTAAATTAAAAATTCTTTTGATTACTTTATTATCACCTGATAGTATCTTTTCGTTCATTTTTGAGCGATACTCATTGAACTCTTGGACTTTTTTCGACATTTTTTTGTTGTTTTTTAATTACATATTTTGAAATGTAAATTCCGACTTGATATAAAAACATGATTGGAACAGCTACAATAATCTGACTCGCAACATCTGGAGGTGTTATTATGGCTGATAATATTAGCACAACAACTAATGCATGTTTTCTATATTTTCTTAAAAATTCTGGAGTTACTAAACCTATTTTTGTTAGGAAGTAAATGATAATTGGAAGTTCAAAAAATATTGCAACTCCAATTAATGTATTCGTAATTAAACTGATGTATGCACCAAGTTTAAAGCTCTTAACAATAGCATCTCCAATAGAGAAATTGTAAAAGAAATATACAGACATCGGTAAGATTACATAATAACTAAAAAGAATTCCTGAAAAGAATAGGGAAGAAGCAGAAAAGATAAATCCTTTCGATCTTTTACGTTCACTTTCTAATAAACCAGGAGCAATAAATCTCCATATTTCCCATAAAACATAAGGAAAAGCGAGTATGACTCCTAAAATTAATGAAGACCAAATTGCTGTCATTAATTCTTCTGTAGGGTTTAAAACTTGTAATTCTTTAGAAAATTCAATGTTACAAAAACTACTATCAATTCCAATTAAAGAAAATGCTTTACAGAAAAAACGATAGGTAACAAAATCGGGTTTTAAATGCGCTAATAAAACCTCATCAAAAATTACTTTTATGAAACTAAAAGCTAAAATTGCTACAGAAAATATAGCAACAATACTTCTTATAATATGCCATCTTAATTCTTCAAGATGGTCTAAGAAAGACATTTCTTTTTCTTGTGCCATTAAAATATACCTTCTTTTAAAATATCATGTAAGTGAACAACACCAACATAGTTGTTATCATTATCACATACTAAGATTTGTGTAATATTATTATTTTCCAATGTATCTAAGGCATCAATTGCCATAGCATCAATATGAATAGTTTTAGGTTGTTTACTCATAATATCAGCAGCAGTTAAATCATCTATTTTAGTAGTTTTATTTAACATTCTTCTGATATCTCCGTCAGTAATAATACCTTCAATTTTATTTTCAGTATTAATTACAGCAGTAACTCCTAATCTTTTTTCAGAGATTTCTACAATTACTTTAGAAACTTTATCTGTAGGAATTACTTTTGGTAATTCATTATTGTTAACTAAATCAGATACTCTTAAATATAAACGTTTACCTAAAGCTCCTCCCGGATGATATTTCGCGAAATCTTTATTACTAAATCCTCTTAAATCTAACAAACAAACAGCTAATGCGTCCCCTAAAACAAGTTGTGCGGTAGTACTATTCGTTGGAGCTAAGTTATTTGGATCAGCTTCTCTTTCTACATAAGAATTTAAAACATAATCAGCATTTTTACCTAAAAAAGAATCCGCATTACCCGTTATGGCAATAATTTTATTGTTCGAATTTCTTATTAAAGGAACCAAAACTTTTATTTCTGGAGTATTACCACTTTTTGAAATACAAATCACAACATCTTCCGTTTGAATATTTCCTAAATCACCGTGAATTGCATCTGCAGCATGCATAAATACTGCTGGAGTTCCTGTAGAATTTAAAGTAGCAACTATTTTATTTGCAATATTTGCACTTTTACCAATTCCAGTAATAATTACTCTTCCTTTAGAATTTAATATGAAGTTAACTGCATTAGCAAAGGAATTGTCCAAAAAATTAGTTAAATTAGCTATACTATTGCTTTGAAGTTCAATAGTTTCTTTAGCTTTAGCTAGTATTAAGTCTGTATTTTTCAAGTAAAACAGGTTTAATTTAAAGTGTAAAAATAGGAATATTTTAGCTAGAAAAACTTTCCTTTTAAAAGAAACTTTGAAGATCTTTAAGTAATTATTTTTGTGTATTAGTTTGAATTTTTAATTTTGGCTTTCTGGGAACATTATGAAAATGAATTTATACGATGCTTTAAAAAAGTTTTTTGGATTCAATCAATTCAAGGGACTTCAAGAAGATGTGGTAAAAAGCATACTGAACGACCAAAATACGTTTGTAATTATGCCAACAGGTGGTGGAAAATCACTTTGTTACCAATTACCAGCCTTAATGAAAGAAGGTACCGCAATTGTGGTTTCACCATTAATTGCCTTAATGAAGAATCAAGTTGATGCTATCCGTGGAATCTCCGAAACTCACGGCATAGCTCATGTATTGAACTCTTCATTAAACAAATCTGAGGTCAATCAGGTGAAACAAGATATTATGGACGGCGTTACAAAATTGTTGTACGTTGCACCCGAATCTTTGATTAAAGAGGAATATGTAGATTTCTTAAAATCACAGAAAATATCTTTTGTCGCCATTGACGAGGCTCACTGTATCTCTGAATGGGGGCATGATTTTAGACCTGAGTATAGAAATCTTAGAGCTATTATCAAACAGATCGATAACGTTCCTGTTATCGGTCTAACTGCAACAGCAACAGAAAAGGTACAAGAAGATATCTTAAAAACTTTAGGAATGACTGATGCTAATATTTATAAAGCATCATTTAATAGAGCTAATTTATTTTATGAAGTTCGTCCTAAAACAAAAGATATTGAAAAGGATATCATTCGTTTTGTAAAGCAAAAAGAAGGACAATCTGGTATTGTTTATTGTTTAAGTAGAAAAAAGGTAGAAGAGATTGCCCAGGTTTTACAAGTAAACGGTATCAATGCTTTACCATATCATGCAGGTTTTGATGCAAAAACCAGAGCAAAACACCAAGATATGTTCTTAATGGAAGATTGTGATGTAGTTGTTGCTACAATTGCATTTGGTATGGGAATTGACAAACCAGATGTTCGTTTTGTAATTCATCATGATATTCCTAAAAGTTTAGAAAGTTATTACCAAGAAACAGGTAGAGCAGGAAGAGATGGAGGAGAAGGTCACTGCTTAACATTCTATTCTTATAAAGACATAGAAAAATTAGAGAAGTTTATGGCAAATAAACCTGTTGCAGAGCAAGAGGTTGGTCATGCTTTATTACAAGAAGTTGTAGGTTATGCTGAAACTTCAATGAATAGACGTAAATACTTGTTACATTATTTCGGTGAAGAGTTTGACGAAATAAATGGAGAAGGAGCTGATATGGATGATAATATGAAAAATCCTAAGAAAAAACATGAAGCTCAAGAACAAGTTTGTACTGTTTTAAAAGTAGTAAAGAATACAAATGAAATGTATAAGGCTAAAGAAGTTGTAAATACAATTACTGGAAAAGAAAATGCCTTATTAAAATCGCACAAAACTACAGAACAACCATTTTTTGGAATAGGTAAAGAGAAAGATGGTAATTATTGGATGGCTTTAATTCGACAAATGTTAGTTGCTGATCTTATTAAAAAAGAGATCGAGCAATATGGTGTTGTGAAGTTAACCAAAGCAGGAAAAGTATATTTAGAAAATCCATCTTCATTTATGATGACAGAAGATCATGTTTATAATGATACTGATGATGGATCTATAATTACGAATGCTAAATCAAGTGCTGTTGGATTAGATGATAAGCTTATTAGTATGCTTAAGGATTTAAGAAAACAAGTAGGTAAGAAATTAGGTGTTCCTCCTTTTGCTGTTTTTCAAGATCCTTCTATTAATGATATGGCTTTAAAATATCCTATAACCTTAGAGGAATTATCTACAGTTCATGGAGTAGGTGAAGGTAAAGCTAAGAAATATGGTAAAGATTTTATCAAATTAATCGGACAATACGTTACTGATAATGATATTACTAGACCAGATGATTTAGTGGTAAAAAGTACAGGAGTAAACTCTGGTTTAAAGCTTTATATTATTCAAAATACCGATCGTAAATTACCTTTAGAGGATATTGCAAAATCAAAAGGTTTAGAAATGAATGAGCTAATTAAAGAAATGGAAGCTATTGTATTTTCTGGAACTAAATTAAATATTGATTATGCAATTGAAGATTTATTAGATGAAGATCAGCAAGAAGAAATACATGAATATTTTATGGAAGCTGAGACAGATAAAATTCAAGATGCATTAGATGAATTTGATGGTGATTATGACGATGAAGAATTACGTTTAATGAGAATTAAGTTTACTAGTGATGTAGCTAACTAGAATTTAAGAAATTAATGAACGAAAGAGTTACAGCATATATATTAACTTCAGAAAAATGGACGCAAGAATTAAACCTTTTGCGTTCTTTTTTATTAGAATTAAATCTAGAAGAAGCTATCAAATGGGGAGCACCAGCATATTTGTATAAAGGAAAGAATATTATTGGTATTGCTAGGTTTAAAAATTATTTCGGATTATGGTTTCATCAAGGAGTTTTCATTAATGATAGATATAAAGTTTTAATGAATGCTCAGGAAGGAAAAACGAAAGCAATGCGTCAATGGCGTTTTACTTCTATAGAAGAAATAGACAAAGTAAAAATTGTAGATTACGTTTTACAAGCTATAAAGAATGCTGATGAAGGCAAAGAACTTAAGCCTAAAAGAAACACAAAACCATTAGAAATTCCTGAATTACTAATCAACGAATTAAATAAGAGCGAAAATTTAATGATTAATTTTAAATCTTTTTCGTTAAGTAAACAAAGAGAATTTACAGAATATATAAGTTCTGCTAAAAGAGAATCTACACAAGTAAGTCGACTACAAAAAATAATTCCTATGATTATGAAAAACATAGGATTAAATGATAAGTATAAAAAATAAAATTATTTTAGAATTATTTTATCAATAGTTGCAGTACTATCACAACGTATTACATATAAATCTAAATTTTTACTAGTTACGTAGTATTCTGCACAAGGCCTTAAACGAGGTTTACTCTTTCCAAAATCAACATCGCCTGTTTTCAAAATAGTAGAAACTTGAGCAGTATCTATATTGTTTGATAGCATTACAGACTTTGCATTATCAGAAAATAATCTTTTTTTGGTTCTAATACTTTTTAAAGTTCTTGCATCCATTCCATAATCAAAAGTAACTTTTTTGTTTTTCCAAAAGAAAGAAACAGCTAAAGTTCCCAAAGCTACACCGACTAAATAAAAACCTATTCTTTTAAGTAATTGCATTGTTAAAATTTACATGTCAAAAATATTAATATATAAGCAGACGGAATAATTTTTTTTGAACATATATTAAATTTTATTTTCAAAAGTTAAAGTCAATATAATTAAAGGTTTAATGATGTTTTTATGATAAACTCAATTATTACAAGTGTTAATTTATAAAATTTAGGTAGGGTAAATATTTTAATAGCTGTTTTAAGTCCGAATTAAAACCACATAAAAATGAAATTACTGTCTATTAATTTAAAAACAATCGCTCTATTATTAACAACTTTAATTGTTTTTACTTCGTGTAATGATGATGACGAAACTACTCCTATTGATGGAAATCAAAACCAATCAGTATTTAATGAACTTATAGGAACATGGTTAATTCAAAAAAGTAGTGTAAATGGAGTAGAAGTGAGTGCAGAATCATTTAACTGCTTAAAAACATCTGTAATAAAATTTACAGAAAGAAATTATGAATTAAATTATAATAAAAAGGGAACTGGAGCCTTTGCAGCCGGTTGTGCAGTTACTCAACAATTTTCAGGAACATATGAAGTAAATAAAGAAGGCGTTGTAGATTTAAATTCAAACAGAGGTTTAACTGCTGAGTTAAAAGAAGGAAAACTTATAGTAACAACCGTAGAAGGAAATACAAAACAAGAAGATATTTTTATAAATGAAAAAGATATAGTTACTTCTGTATTAGATACAGATGATACTAGTGCAGGAGGAAATCCTACAACAGGAACTCCTGTAGAAACTGAAGAGTTTAAAAAGTTAAAAGAAAAACTACAAGGAAAGTGGGCATTAAATTCTTTCGAAATTAACGGAGAATCTATTACATTAAGTTCATGTAGATCAGGTTCTTTAATTGAGTTTAAAGAAAACAATAATGAAATTTTCATTCTTCAAAAGAAAGCAACATTCACGCAAGGAGATTTAAATAAATACGGAATTGGTATTGGAGGTACTGGAATAAAAACTATAAAAGTCACAAAGTCAACCACTAGTGGAAATAATAAAGATAAAGTAACGATTGATAGTAATGCTTCTTGTAAGTTTATTAAAGAAAGTACAAGAATTTTTGAGCATGTTTCAGATAATACTTTAAAAATTAAAACGAGAAATATACAGTTTAAGTTAATCGATGCTTCTACAATAGAATTAACTTTTAAAAACACTTCTACTAATACAGAAGGGAAACAGATTTACAAGAAAATGTAATCTTTTTTAGTTGATAAGAAGAAACCTTAAATATTTTAAGGTTTCTTCTAAATTACTAAAACATAAGTTTCAGTAATTCCCCCAACTTAGTATTTTATAAAGGGATAAAGGCTTGAATTTTATAAAATTCATCAGCATTTAAATTGTCATTAGAAATGTTTGGTCCGAATGCAAAACGAAACCAAACTCCATTATTAAGTGTTGCTTTTACATAGCCTCCTAAAAACTGATATAAAGTTTTTGTATCTCCACTATCAACTCTAGTTTGTCCTAAATGCTCATAAAATCCTCCAAA
This sequence comes from uncultured Tenacibaculum sp., assembly GCF_947502995.1. GTDB lineage: Bacteria > Bacteroidota > Bacteroidia > Flavobacteriales > Flavobacteriaceae > Polaribacter. The sequence continues at coordinate 76,776 of NZ_CANNBW010000014.1, forward strand.
AGAAAAAGAGTCGCTCACTTTAAAACCAGGAATTACCCAGTTTAACATTAAATCCTGTGAGCTACCTTCACCACGTAAACTCATGTAATACGCATGATAGGTTTCAAATTCAAATCTTCCAGAATTGTATAAAGCAAAAACACTAGGAATTAAACTTTCTGCAATTTTAGTTCCAGCAGTTTGAGATAATAACTTTCCATGTCCGAAACCTAAACTAGGGTTTACAAACAGTTTACCGTCTTTAGAAGCTAAACCTAAACCTACACCAGTTTCTAGAAATAAATCTTTTCCTTGATTACCAAAAGAAGGATTCACCCAAAAAACACTGTAAAAAGTTAATTTTGTTCTAGGTTTAAGTTCATAAGAACCTAAAAAAACATTATTAAATCCGGCTCCACTATTGTGAATAGGCATAATAGCAAAAGAAGTTTTCGATTTTTTTTCTTCTTCTTGAGCAAAAATGGAAGCTATTGATAAACATAAAATTGTGATAAAAATGATTGATTTTTTCATGATAAATTGAGGTTAAAGATTAATTAAAATTTGGAGTTCTTTTTTCTAAAAAGGCGCTCATGCCTTCGGTTTGATTTTGAGTATGAAATAAAGAGTGGAACAACTTTCTTTCAAATACAATTCCGTCTTTCAAACTACTCTCTAAAGCTTGATTTGTAGCTTCTTTTGCAGCTTTTAATGCTGTTTTAGAATAAGAAGCAATCAAGTGTGCTTTTTTAATAATTTGTTTTGTGAAATTTTCCTGAGGCAAAACTTGAGTAATAAGTCCGATTTTCTCAGCTTCTTCGGCGTTAATTGTCTTTCCGGTTAAAATGATTTCCATGGCTTTAGATTTTCCAACAAGTTTTGTTAATCGTTGAGTTCCACCAATACCTGGAATAACTCCTAATTTAATTTCAGGCTGACCAAATTGTGCATTTTCTGAAGCATAAATAATATCACACATCATGGCAAGTTCGCATCCGCCACCAAAAGCATAACCATTTACCGCAGCGATTATAGGAGTTTTAATGCGTGAAAAAATTTCCCAATACCCAAAATAATCTTCATTAAACATTGCTGTGAAATCTTTTTCAGCCATTTCTTTAATGTCAGCTCCAGCACAAAAAGTTTTTTCATTTCCTGTAATAATAATACAGCCAATTTTCGGAGATTTATCATATTCTAATAATCCAGAAATAAGTTCATGCATAAGTTCTGAATTCAGTGCATTAAGTGCTTCAGGACGGTTTAATTTGGCAATAACGATCCTATCTATTTTTTCAAATAGTACATTCATAAGTAATAAGTTTTGTGATTGTTAAGAGTCCCAAATAGCTCCGTAAGCTGGAATTCCTCGGTATTCCATATTATGAACTACTTTTTGCGTTAAACTCTGATTAGAAATACAGATTACAGCTTCAGCATTAAAATCTTTATAAGCTTGGTAAGTAAGTTTTACCAAATCAGGTTTTCCATGTTCATCTGTATTCCAAATAATAGCATTAGGTTGTACATTTTTAATCTCATTTACTAATGCTTCTCCGTATGTTTTTTCAGGAGATCGAGTAGACCAAATTAAAACAGAAGGAGTTTCATTGAGTAATAAATGTGGTAAACACGGACCAATACCGCTTCCTGTGGCAACCCAAATTACTTTTTTAAATAATTTATCTACATTTCCAACACCTGCTGTAGGAATTCCTTTTACCCAAATTTTATTAGGTTTTTCTGAAATGAATTTTCCAGTCCAATCTCCAGCTCTAGAAATAGTTAAACGAAAACCAGTTTTATCGGGAGCAGGAACATTTGCAAATGAATGCCATTCTAGTAGCGGATTTCTGCTCAATGCTGTAGATGAACCAGCAAAAGGTGTAACTCCGTAATCGAAACTAGTTAAGGCAACATGATTAGAAGGACTATCGATATTGATATCTACTTTTTTCAAACGTAACCACGGAATTATTACACTTGCGGTTAGAACAATTAAAATCCAAAAATCTAATTTATTCCACAAAGGAATTGAAGGAGATTCTAGTCGTACGAATAATAGCATTTGAACCCAGAATAATATCAAAACTGACCAGCCACCAATTCTGTGAGTAATTTCAAACTGATTGTGATATTTGGCTCTCATTTTTGGCAAAGCCATAATTACAATAGTAACTAATAATACCAAGATGAGTGTGGTAATAATTACTATAGGATTGTTGATTTGATATACATCGTTAGATAAACTCTTGTAAATCCCCCAAACAAACACAAAGTACCATAAAGTTCCCATAGTTGCACTAGAGCTGTGTAAACCGCCAAAATGATATACTTTGGCACATATTCTTCGAATAAACAAAGGCCAATGTTTTGGAACACTTGTAGCTATTGTAAATAAAAGATTTATTACATACTGTTGTCGAATTAATATCGCGAGTGTAAAATTGAAAAGAATTACTCTAGAAATCTTATAAATAGCTATGCTTTCTGGATTAAACCAATTCCATGAAGTTAATCCTTTGAAGAAAATGAAACAGTTTATTAATGTGATTAAAATAAATAATCTTTTGTAGGGAATAAGCAAAGGATGTTTTCCTAATCGATATAGAAAACTCTTTTTCGGTGGTATAATTATCGTATTCATGATTGCTTATTTTAAATAGGAAGTTCTAATTTTACGTTTGTCGATTTTACCTCTAGAAGTCTTCGGAAGTTTATTTAAAAACTTAAACTCACTTGGTACATAATAATATGGTAAATCTCTTTCTATGGCTTCAATTATTTGATTCAAAAGAGTTTCTGTAGCTTTTTTATCAGTCAAACTAATAAAAGAAACCAAATGATTTTTATGTTTTAAAGTAACAGCTCGTTTTACTTCATTAAAGTTTTCGATGATTTTAGTTATAGCATCAAGTTCAACACGAAATCCTTTAATTTTTACCTGATCGTCAATTCTTCCATAATGAATTAATTCTCCATTTTCATCCCATCTCCCTAAATCACCAGTATTGAACATCATATTCTCTCCTTTCAAAAAAATATCTTTAGCATATCTAGTTTTATTTAGTTCATCGTTATTGATGTATCCTTTAGTAACACAATCGCCACCAGCCCACATTACGCCAACATCACCAACTTTAACTGGTTTTTTGTCATTATCTAATACATAAACAGTATTGTTTGGTGTTGGTTTTCCAATAGAAAGCTCATAACTGTTTGGAACACATTTTTTCATGGTATTTACAATCGTAGTTTCTGTTGGTCCGCAACAATTGTAAAAATCACATTTCTTAGACCAAGTATTAGCTAAAATTACAGGGCAAGGTTCTCCTGCTACAGCTACAGCTTTAATTTCATGACATTGTTCTGCATCTATAGAAGTAAGGATAGTAGGGGTGGCAATAATAACATTGGCTTGTTTAGCAGTTTCTTCAATATCTTTTCCACGAATTAATAAAGTTCCTCCGTTTCCTAAACAACCTAAAACTTCCCAAGCGGCCATATCAAAAGAAATATTTAAAATTTGAGCAACTTTTATTCCAGGAGAAATACCAAGATTACCTGGAGCATTATATAGAATATTACATAGATTTTTGTGTGTTACTTCCACACCATTTGGAGTTCCTGTTGTTCCAGAAGTAAATAAAATGAAACAAGAATTGTTAGCGTCATCATTCACATGATGAATTAATCGAATATTTCCATAGAGATTTTTATAGATTTCTTTTTCTAATTCTATATCTATTTGAATTAGATCATCGCTTTTGAAAAAATCTAGCTTTTCAGAATAATCCGATTGTGTTAAAATGATTTTAATATCACCAAGTTTAGTAATTTCACTAAGCATATTTTTAGGAACTATTCTAGGATCTTGAGGAACATATACTGCTCTTAGTTTTAAAATGGCAATAATTCCAATTAGCATTTCTAAAGAACGATGTGTATACAAACCTACTTTATCACCTCTTTTTATTCCTTTTTGTTTTAAGACTAAAGCAAGTATTGTGGCTTCATCATCAAGTTGTTTGTAAGTGATACTTAAATTCCGAAATATAGCAGCAATATTTTCTGGTGTTTTTGATACCCAATACTCAAAAGCATGAATAACATTTTTGTATGGAGTATCGATTGCTGGAGCTATTCCATATTCAACAAATAAGTTTTGATCTTCGGATGATAGGTGTTTAATTTCCTCTAAATTAATCTGTTCTTGTCGTAGATTGATTTCTTCTTTTAAAGCCAAAGAGAAGTTATCATCATCATTGATAATTGATTTTTTCATGATCTATTTTAATAAAGGTTAATACTAAAATTGAAGAACTGCAGTTCAATTTTACAAGGACAAATAACTTTTTAAAGTATCACAGAAGTATCACAGAAGTATAAAATATATGTAACATTTTAATTTTTTTATATTAGCACAACCCCGAATAAATCTACTCTCAAATGAAAAAAATATTAATTATAGATGATGATAAGTCAGTTTCAAATCTTTTAAAAATTAACATTTTAAATCATGGTTATGCTGCAGAATTAGCTTTTGATGGAGCTCAAGGACTTGATTTAGCAATAACTAATGAATATGCTTTAATTCTTTTAGATATTACTTTACCGAAACTCGATGGAATTGAAGTTTGCAAAAGAATTCGTCAAAAAAAAGAAGTTCCAATTATCATGCTTACAGGAAAAACCGATGAACTAGATAAAGTTTTAACTTTAGAATTAGGCGCAGATGATTATGTAACAAAACCATTTGGAATTAGGGAATTAATAGCTAGAATTAAAGCTGTTTTAAGACGTTACGAATACAATTTTAATTTAGATATAAACAAGACCTTGGTTTTTGATGATTTATCTATTAATATTCCTAAACGAATAGTTTATAAAAAGAATTCTAGAGTTAATCTTTCTCCAAAAGAATTTGATTTATTGACTTTATTCGCAAATAATCCTGGTAAAATTTATAGTAGATCAACCCTTTTACAACTTGTATGGGGATATAATTTTAAAGGATATACGCATACTGTAAATTCACATATAAATAGATTAAGAAGTAAAGTAGAGTACGATATGACTAATCCTAAATATATTTTAACAGAGTGGGGAATTGGTTATAAGTTTAATGAATCATTAACATCCTATTTAGATGAGCAAATACCGATCGTTGTCTAATAGGTTTGTAGTTAAATTAAGTATTTCTTTTTTACTTACCATTTTAATAATTGGTGTTATTTATATATCAGTTACTTTTTTTTTGTTAGACAAATTCTATAGTCAAACTACACAACGATTAAATGCTGATATAGCCAATCATTTAATAGATGAAAAATTTAAAAGTTCATCCCCTTTTTTAGAAAATGGAAATGTAAATATTCAATTATTTGATGATGTAATGCATGATATGATGGCTGTTAATAGAGCTATTGAAGTGTATTTGTTAGATGAAAATGGATTTGTATTACATTCTGTTGTTCTTGATCACTCTGATGCTTCAGAAGAAATAAAACAAGTTGATTTAACACCGATTCATAAATTCATAAATAATAAAGAAGAGTATATTTTAGGAAATGATCCTAAGAATATATCAGAAAAGAAGATTTTTTCAGCAGCGTCATTTGAAAGTAACGGAAAAGTTGGCTACATATACATATTATTGGCTAGTCATGATTTTGAACAAGTTTGTAATAGTTTATTTAAATCTTATTTTTCCAAACTTACAACAACTACTATTATAATAACAACCCTATTGTCTTTAGCGATAGGGTGTTTAAGTATATTTTTAATTTCTAAAAGTTTACTTATTATTATTCATCATGTGAATAAATTCAAAGAAGGAAATTTACAAAGTAGGATACCAGAAAAATCTACTAGTAACTTATCAATTTTAGCTACAACATTTAATGAAATGGCAGATACCATTTCTTATCATATAGAAGAAATAAAGTCAATAAATACATTTAAAAAAGAATTAATAGCTAATATTTCACATGATCTTAGAACGCCACTAACCATAATTAGAGGATATGCAGAGACATTAAATGAAGATAAAATTTTAATTACTGATGAAAATAGACAAGAGTTCTTAAAAATTATAGAGAAAAGTACTTTAATATTATCAGATTTAGTAAATCAATTATATGAATACTCTAATTTAGACACAAAACGTTTACCGATAAAGAAAACGATTTTTAATTTACCACAATTAGTAGATGAAATAGCTAGTCGTTATGGTATGATATCAAAACAGAAGAAAGTTAACATACAAGTAGTTTGTAAACTCTATAAAAATCAATTTGTATTGGCAGATAAATTACTAATTGAAAGAGTAATTCAGAATATTTTGGATAATGCATTAAAGTTTACACCAAAATATGGAAATATAGTTTTACTGCTAGAAAATAATAAAGAACGAGCAGTTATAAGAATTAAGGATTCTGGCTTGGGAATAACTAAGACAGAAATTGATTCTATTTTTGACAGATGGTATACTTCTGGAGATACAACTGAGAGTAAAGGTTTAGGTTTAGCTATTTCAAAAAAAATAATTGAATTGCATGGAACACATCTTATGATTTACTCAGAAGGAAAAAATAAAGGATCAGAATTTATGTTTTCGCTACCGAATACTACAGAATTAATAAATTAATATCTCTAAAAGGAATATCAAACCAGTCACCAACCGTTTTATTAGTTAAAATTCCATGATAGAAATACATACCGTTACGTAAACTTTTATCGAATCTAGCAGCATTTTCAAAACCACCTTCTTCAGCAATGTTTAATAGGTAAGGAGTTAAGATGTTACTAATAGAAACAGAAGCCGTTCTTGCGTATCTAGAAGGAATATTAGGAACACAATAATGAATAACGTCATGTTCTCTAAACGTAGGTTTGCTATGTGTAGTTACTCTAGAAGTTTCAAAACAACCACCTCTATCGATACAAACATCAACAATAACTGCACCTATTTTCATTTGCTCTATCATAGTTTCAGTAACAATGATAGGAGATCTATCAACTCCTCTGATTGCACCAATGGCAACATCACAACGCATTAATGCTTTTAATAAAGACTTTGGTTGAACAGTAGATGTATAAATAGGTCCAGGAATGGCTTCTTGTAATTTTCTTAATTTAGTAATAGAATTATCAAAAACTTTTATACGAGCACCTAAACCAATAGCAGCTTTTGCAGCTGATTTACCAACGGTTCCAGCCCCTAAAATAACAACATCAGTAGGAGGAACACCACTTACATTTCCTAATAATAAACCATTTCCTCCATTTGCAGAAGACATTAATTCTGCTGCTATATGCATAGATGATATTCCTGCAATTTCACTTAGTGATTTTAAAACAGGGTATACACCATCTTCATCTTTTATGTAATCGTAAGCTATAGCTGTAATTCTCTTTTTAGCTAAAGCTTCGAAGTATTTTTTATCTTGAGTTTTTAATTGTAAAGCAGAAATTAAAAATGATTGTGGATTCATTAATTTAATTTCGTCTAATGTTGGTGGTTCAACTTTCACAACCAAATTACAAGCAAAAACTTCTTTTATATCATAAGATATTTTAGCACCAGCTTCAGAATATTCTCTGTCTGTATAATTAGTACCTTCTCCAGCGTTATTTTCAACAACAACTCTATGGCCATGTGCTACTAAAGCGGCAACAGCATCGGGTGTTAAACTAATTCTCTTTTCTTCTAATCTGGTTTCTTTAGGTAACCCTATGAATAACTCTCCTTTTTGCTTTTTAATTTCTAGCATTTCAGGTTGAGGAAGTAGTTGTTCTTTAGTAAATGGTGTGATAGAACTCATTAATTTAGTTAAGTTGAATGTTTCTTAGATTATCGTCGGCTAATGTGATTGTTACTTTACTAGCATTTAAAGGTAATAAATTTTTAATATTATCAGGCCATTCTATTAAACACCAATGACCTGAATCAAAATATTCTTCTACACCAATATCTAAGGCTTCTTCTTCATGGTTTATTCTATAAAAATCAAAATGATAAATGATGTCATCTGTTGTTGTATGATATTCATTTACTAAAGAAAAAGTAGGAGAACTAATAATATCATTGCTTCCTAAAACTCTACATACTTCTTTAATAAGTGTAGTTTTTCCTACTCCCATTTCACCATTAAACAGTAAAATTTTATGTTTTGAATTGCTAATTAGTTCTTTAGCAATTATTTCAATTTCTTCTAATGAATAATTTTTATTCATAAACTATTTAGAATTATATATAGCGCAAGGTATAATAATTTCTTCTAATGAAATACCTCCGTGTTGATATGTATTTCTGTAATATTTTACAAAGTGGTTAAAGTTGTTTGGATATGCAAAAAACAAATCTTCTTTAGTGAAAATAAAAGGGCTATTTATAGATACACTTGGTAGAAAAATATCTCTTGGATTTTTAACTTCATAAACATCTTTGTTCTCATAACTTAAACTTCTACCTGTTTTATATCTTAAGTTAGAACTGATATTTTTATCTCCAATTACTTTTGTAGGTGTATTACAGTTAATTGTTCCATGATCGGTAGTAATAATAAGTTTTTGTCCTAATTCTTTTGCTTTCTGAATAATAGAAAGTAATGGAGAATTTTTAAACCAACTAACAGTTAAAGATCTGTAGGCTTTATCATCACCAACTAATTCTTTTATTACTTCCATTTCAGTTTTAGCATGAGAAAGCATATCAACGAAATTATATACTACGACAGTCAGATCATTATTTTTTGTAGCATTATAATTTTCTTCTAAATCTTTTCCGTTTTTAAGAGAAGTAATCTTAAAATATTCGTGTTTAATGTTTAAGTTTAATCGCTTAATTTGTTCGGTTAAAAATTCATTTTCAAATAAATTTTTTCCACCTTCATCTGTATCGTTTTTCCAGTATTTAGGATGTCTTTTTTCCATTTCAGAAGGCATAAGACCTGAGAAAATAGCATTACGGGCATACTGTGTTGCGGTAGGTAGTATACTAAAATAAGAATGTTCAGTTTCTTTTCTATAGAAATTATTAATGTAAGGTTCTAACACTCTAAACTGATCATATCTTAAATTATCAATTACGACAACAAGTAGTCCTTGCTCTTTACTTAAATTAGGAACAATAAGATCCTTAAACAGTGTATGCGACATTGTTGGTTTGTCGTCACTAGTTAACCAATCTTCATAATTCTTTTTTATGAATTTAAAAAAATGAGTGTTTGCTTCAGATTTTTGGCTTTCTAAGATTTCTAAAAGATTAGAGTCATCTATGTTTTCTAATTCTAATTCCCAGTGAATTAGTCTTTTATATAGGTTAATCCACTCTTGATAAGAATTTACCATAGATAAATCCATAGATATTTTTCTAAACTCTTGCTGATAATTTAAAGTTGTTTTCTCAGTAACTAATCTAGAATGATCTAAATTCTTTTTTAAACTCAATAATATTTGGTTCGGATTAACAGGTTTTATCAAGTAATCGGCAATTTTAGAACCAATAGCTTCTTCCATTATATACTCTTCCTCACTTTTAGTAATCATAACTACCGGAAGATTAGCTCTTTTTTGCTTAATTAGATTTAATGCATCTAAACCAGAAATACCTGGCATATTTTCATCTAAAAAAACGATATCAAAATTCATATCATCTACTAAATCAACAGCATCAGTTCCATTCGTACATGTAGTAACTTTATAATTCTTTTTCTCCAAGAATAATATATGAGGTTTTAATAAATCTATTTCGTCATCTACCCAAAGGATATCAATTTTTCTCATAAGATTAATTTATTATCAAAGAACGATCAAATTAAATCTTTAGTGTCGCATAAAAAAATAAAAAACTCTTAAAATTTTAGATATTTATGTTTTTGTTGTTCGTAAATAAGCATTGTTTATATTTACATACTTTTGTTCAACACATTAAAAAAGAAAACACAACATATTGAGTAAGTCTAAAACTAACAAGCTAAAAATACTTAACGATCCTATTTACGGATTAGTTTCTATCCCCAATTCCTTAATTTTTGATATTATCGAACATCGATATTTCCAAAGATTAAGGCGAATTACTCAAATGGGACTTACAAATTTAGTTTATCCAGGTGCTAATCATACACGATTTCATCATGCAATAGGGTGTATGCATTTAATGCAAAAAGCAATTCAAGCATTAAGATCTAAGAATATTGAAATCTCTGAAGATGAAGCAGTGGCTTTATGTATTGCTATTTTATTACATGACATAGGACATGGAGCTTTTTCACATGCTTTAGAATACAGTATTGTAAATGAAATAACTCATGAAGAGATTTCGTTACTCTTTATGAAAGCATTAAACAAAGAGTTTAAAGGAAAATTAAGTTTAGCTATAGAGATTTTTGAAGGTAAATACGAAAGAACCTTTTTTCATCAATTAATATCAAGTCAGTTAGATATTGATCGATTAGATTATTTACAACGTGATAGCTTTTATACAGGAGTTGCAGAAGGAAATATTTCTTCTGATCGATTGATAGCTATGATGAATGTAAAAAATGATGAACTTGTTATAGAAGAAAAAGGAATTTATTCTGTAGAAAAATTTTTAATAGCTAGAAGACTAATGTATTGGCAAGTTTACCTTCACAAAACGTCTTTATCTGCGGAAACATTATTAGTAAAGATTTTACAAAGAGCAAAAACTATAACAAAAGAAGGAAAAGATTTACCAGCGAATAGCGCTTTAGATTATTTCTTAAAAGCACCAATTAATAAAGGAAACTTTAATGTTGAGACTTTAGAAATGTTTGCTAAACTTGATGATTATGATGTATTGTCAGCAATAAAAGAGTGGTGTGATAACGATGATTTTGTACTTTCTAAATTATCACAAATGTTAGTAAATAGAAAGTTACTGAAGTTAGATTTACAGAGTAAACCTTTTTATGAAAAATATAAAAATAAAGTTCAAGCTAAAGTAAAGAAGAAGTTAGGTGATCGAGAAAGTGATTTATCTTGTTTCGTTTTTGAAGATACGGTTTCAAATCAAGCTTATAATAAATCTATTCCGATTAAAATATTAACAAAAAAAGGAAAGCTAAAAGATATCGCTAAAGCTTCCGACAATTTAAACATAGAAACATTAGCTGTTCCTGTGGTTAAATACTTTTATTGTTATCCAAAGAATTTTGCTTTGATCTAGATCAACAGATTAAAACTAAACAAAAAATAATTACTTTTGCACCTAATGAAGTTTACAGCAAAACAGATCGCAGATATTTTACAAGGTGAGATTGAAGGAAATACGGAGGAGACAGTATTTGAACTTGCGAAAATTGAAGAAGCTCAAAAGGGTTCTTTAACCTTTTTAGCTAACCCAAAATACGAACCATATATATATACTACATCAGCTTCAATAGCTATTGTAAGTAAAAAATTTATAGCTGAAAAGACTGTTTCATCTACTTTAATTAGAGTAAATGATCCATATCAATCATTTTCAACGTTATTAGAATATTACAATCAAGTAAAAAATAATAAAGTTGGTAGAGAAAATCCTATTTACGTTTCAAGTTCTGCCTCTATAGGTAGCAATGAGTATATAGGTGCATTTGTGTATATCGGAGAGAATGTAACTATTGGAAATAATGTGAAAATTTATCCTAATAGTTATATAGGTGATAATGTGAAAATTGGTGATAATTCAACAATTTTTTCAGGAGTAAAAGTTTATTCTGAATCTGTGATAGGAAAAGGTTGTAAAATTCATTCAGGAACTGTTGTAGGTTCAGACGGTTTTGGATTTACACCAGATGAAAATGGTATATACAAAGCAGTTCCACAAATTGGGAACGTAATAATAGAAGATTATGTAGACATAGGAGCGAATTGTACTATAGATAGAGCTACTTTAGGATCTACAATTATAAAATCAGGAGTGAAACTAGACAATCAAATACAAGTTGCTCACAATGTAGAAATTGGTAAAAATACTGTAATGGCTTCTCAATCGGGAGTTGCAGGTTCTACAAAAATTGGGGAAAACTGTATGATAGGTGGTCAAGTAGGTATTGTTGGACATATTACAATTGGTAATAATGTTAAAATACAAGCACAATCTGGTATTGGAAGAAATTTAAAAGACGGAGATGTAGTACAAGGATCACCTGCAATAGGGTATTCAGACTTTAATAAGTCATATGTTTATTTTAAAAATTTACCAAAAATAGTATCAACCGTAAATAAACTAGAAAAAGAGTACAAGGCTCAACAAAACCAAAATGAGTAAACAACAAAGAACTATAGAAAATGAAGTTACTTTATCCGGTGTAGGATTACACACAGGAAATGAAGTAACTATGACCTTTAAACCAGCACCAACCAATCATGGTTTCGCTTTTAAAAGAGTAGATTTAGAAGGTCAACCTATAATTGAAGCTAAAGCAGAGTATGTTATTGATACCCAGAGAGGTACTAACATGGAAAAAAATGGTGTTCAAATCAATACTTCTGAACATGTACTTGCAGCAGCAGTGGGATTAGATATTGATAATCTTTTAATTGAAATAAATGCTTCTGAACCACCTATTATGGATGGTTCTTCTAAGTTTTTTATTGAAGCGCTTGAAGAAGCAGGAATAGTAGATCAAGATGCTGAAATAGAAGAGTATGTAGTAAAAGAGATTATTTCATATAAAGATGAAAGTACTGGAAGCGAGATTATTCTAATGCCTTCAGATGAGTATCAAGTGACTACTATGGTAGATTTTGGTACTAAGGTTTTAGGAACACAAAACGCTACTTTAGATCATATTCAGGATTTTAAAGAGGAGATTTCTTCTGCTAGAACATTTAGTTTCTTACATGAAATAGAAATGCTTTTAGAACATAATCTAATCAAAGGAGGAGATCTAAACAATGCTATTGTTTATGTTGATAAAGAACTTTCTGAAAGTACTACAGAGAAACTTAAACAAGCATTTAATAAAGATGATATTAAAATCAAGCCTAATGGAATTTTAGATAATTTAGAATTACGCTGGGCAAATGAAGCAGCAAGACATAAATTATTAGATGTTATTGGTGATTTAGCTCTTGTAGGTACTAGAATTAGAGGAAAAGTTATCGCTAACAAACCAGGGCATTTAGTAAATACTACTTTTGCTAAGAAACTTGCTAAAATTATAAAGAAGGAAAAAAGAAATAATGTTCCTACTTATGATTTAAACCAACCACCTTTAATGGATATTCATCAGATTATGGATATTCTTCCGCATAGACCCCCATTCTTATTAGTTGATAGAATATTAGAGTTGTCGGATAAGCATGTAGTTGGAATGAAAAATGTAACTATGAATGAAGATTTCTTCGTAGGACATTTTCCTGGAGCTCCTGTTATGCCTGGAGTTCTTCAAGTTGAAGCGATGGCTCAAGCTGGTGGAGTTTTAGTATTAAGTACTGTGCCAGACCCTGAAAATTACTTAACTTATTTTATGAAAATAGATAAAGTTAAGTTTAAACAAAAAGTATTACCTGGAGATACATTAATCTTCAAGAGTGAATTAATAACGCCAATTCGTAGAGGTATTGCTCATATGCAAGCTTATGCTTATGCTAACGGAAAATTAGTAGCTGAAGCAGAATTAATGGCACAAATTTCTAAAGCAAAATAATATGAATCAACCATTAGCTTACGTTCACCCCCAAGCTAAAATAGCAAGAAATGTAGTTATTGAACCATTTACAACCATACATGCGAATGTAGAAATTGGTTCTGGTACATGGATTGGTTCTAACGTAACAATAATGGAAGGTGCACGCATTGGAAAAAATTGTAGAATTTTTCCTGGAGCTGTAGTTTCCGCTATACCACAAGATTTAAAGTTTAACGACGAAGAAACTGTAGTTATTATTGGAGATAATGTAACTATTAGAGAATGTGTTACCATAAACAGAGGAACATCAGATCGATTAAAAACTGTAATCGGAGACAACTGTCTAGTTATGGCATACTGTCATATCGCTCATGATTGTATTGTGGGTAATAACTGTATTTTTTCAAATAATTCAACCCTAGCGGGGCACGTTACTATTGGAGATAATGTGGTTTTAGCAGGTATGGTAGCTGTACACCAGTTTGCTTCTGTAGGAAATCATGCTTTTGTAACAGGAGGTTCTTTAGTACGTAAAGATGTTCCACCTTATGTTAAAGCAGCTCGTGAACCATTATCTTATGTAGGTATTAATTCTATAGGTCTACGTAGAAGAGGTTATTCAACAGAAAAAATTAGAGAAATACAAGATATTTATAGAATTCTATTTCAAAAGAATTACAATAATTCACAGGCAATAGAAATCATTGAAGCAGAAATGGAAGCTACTTCTGAAAGAGATGAGATAATCCAGTTTATTAAAGATTCTCATAGAGGTATAATGAAAGGATATTATAAAACAAATTAATATAAAAAACAATGGCAACAACTTCAGATATTAAAAAAGGATTATGTATAAAATATAATCATGATATATTTAAAATTATAGAATTCTTACACGTAAAACCAGGTAAAGGTCCTGCTTTTGTTAGAACTAAATTAAAAAGTGTTACTTCAGGAAAAGTAATTGATAATACTTTCTCTGCTGGACATAAAATAGAAGATGTTCGTGTAGAAACTCATAAATTTCAATATTTATATGCTGAAGGAGATGATCTTCATTTCATGAATACAGAAGACTACAACCAAATTACTTTACAAAGAAAAGTAGTTGATGGTTCTGAATTTATGAAAGAAGGAGAAGTAGTTACAATTTTAATTAACACAGAAGACGGTTTACCTTTATCTGTAGAGATGCCTTCTCATGTAATATTAGAAGTAACTCATACTGAACCAGGAGTAAAAGGAAATACAGCAACAAATGCAACTAAGCCTGCAACAGTAGAAACAGGAGCTAGAGTTAATGTACCTTTATTCATAAATGAAGGAGATAAAATAAAAATTGATACTGAAAAAGGTTCATATTCAGAAAGAATCAAAGAGTAAATAAAATTTGATCCCGCTTAATTGCGGGATTTTTTTCATATGAAATTTAATACTGTACAAACTTTACAACAAATAGGAAATCTCTTAGATGTACCTTTTGTTGGAGATCCTGATTTTGAAATTACGGGACTAAATGAAATTCATGTAGTTCAAAAAGGAGAAATTGTTTTTGTTGATCATCCAAAATATTATGATAAGGCTTTAACTTCTGCTGCTACCACAATTTTAATTAATAAACAAGTTGAATGCCCAGAAGGTAAATCACTTTTAATTTCGGATGACCCGTTTAGAGATTTTAATAAGCTCACAAAACATTTTAATCCCTTCATAGCTTCTAAACAAAGTATTTCAGATTCTGCTGTTATAGGAGAAGGAACAATTATCCAACCTAATGTTTTTATTGGAGAAGGAGTAACTATAGGTAGAAATTGTATTATACATGCAAATGTTACTATAAACAATGACTGTGTTATAGGAGATAATGTTAATATTTATTCTAATACTGTATTAGGCAGTAATGCTTTCTATTATAAGAAAAGACCAGAAGGTTTTGATCCTTTAGTCTCTGGAGGTAGAGTTGTAATCGAAAATAATGTAGATTTAGGTGCTTCTTGTACAATAGACAGAGGAGTTACAGGAGATACAACAATAGGTGAGGGAACTAAAATTGATAATCAAGTTCATGTTGGCCACGATACAATTATAGGTAAAAAGTGTCTTATTGCAGCTCAAACCGGAATTGCAGGTTGTACTGTAATTGGTGATGAAGTAACAATTTGGGGGCAAGTAGGTATTGTTAGTGGTTTAAACATAGAGAAAGGTACTGTTTTAATGGCACAAACAGGAGTAATGAAGTCCTTAAAAAAAGGAGTTTATTTCGGAACACCACAAAGAGAGTACCGCCAAACTATGAGAGAAATTATACATTTAAAAAACGAAGTAAATAAAGCAAAAAAGTAACCATAATTTAATTGGTTATCCTCAATTAAAAAACTATTTTTGCTAGACTTAAAAAATTAAAAATAAACCAATGAGCGTTTTAGTAAATAAAGATTCAAAGATTATAGTACAAGGTTTCACAGGAAGTGAAGGTACTTTTCATGCTGGTCAAATGATCGACTACGGAACAAATATTGTTGGAGGTGTTACTCCTGGAAAAGGAGGACAAGAGCACTTAGGTAAGCCTGTTTTTAATACTGTTGATGAATCAGTAACTAAGGCTGGTGCAGATACTTCAATTATTTTTGTACCACCAGCATTTGCAGCTGATGCAATTATGGAATCTGCTGAAGCAGGAATTAAAGTAATTATTTGTATTACTGAAGGTATCCCAACTGCTGATATGGTAAAAGTTAAAGCTTATATCGACGCATTAGAAGATTGTACTTTAGTAGGACCTAACTGTCCAGGAGTTATCACTCCAGATGAAGCTAAAGTAGGTATTATGCCAGGGTTTATTTTCAAAAAAGGTAAAGTAGGTATTGTTTCTAAATCAGGAACTTTAACATATGAAGCTGCTGACCAAGTTGTAAAGCAAGGTTACGGAATTACTACTGCTATTGGTATTGGTGGAGATCCAATTATTGGAACTACTACTAAAGAAGCTGTAGAATTATTAATGAATGACGATGAAACTGAAGCAATCGTTATGATTGGTGAGATCGGTGGACAATTAGAAGCTGAAGCTGCACGTTGGATTAAAGCTGATGGAAACAGAAAGCCAGTTGTAGGATTTATCGCTGGTCAAACTGCTCCTGCTGGTAGAACAATGGGACATGCTGGTGCTATCGTTGGTGGTGCTGATGATACAGCTCAAGCAAAAATGAAAATCTTAGCTGAAAATGGAGTACACGTTGTTGAATCTCCTGCTAAAATTGGAGAAATGGTAGCAAAAGTTTTAGCGTAGTCGTTAAAATATTCTTAAGAAAATAACGTTATTAGTCCGAATACTATATTTTAGTGTTCGGATTTTTTAATTTAAGTGCTATAAACAAAGAAAAAAATAAAGAAAATGAAAGGAAGAGTATTTGCTAAATATTGTTTATTGACACACAATAACACTAGATAACAAAAAATAACATTCTAATTTTATTATACAAATTATTTTGTTAGTCATATAATTTAATCTAATAAACAATAAGCAATGAAAAAAATGAACAAACTCCTCATTGCTTCGATAGTAGCCGTTTTTTTTATGGGCTGTAAGGAAACATCTAATGATTCCGTAAAAACTAACGAAGTAAAAATTGAAAATCAGAAAGATAAAAATGGATTTAACTATGTAAGTTATACTAACGATCCTACTGGTTTAAGATTATACACACTTGATAATGGTTTAAAAGTGTATTTAGCTCAAAACTTTAAAGAACCTAAAATTCAAACTTTTATACCTGTAAGAGCTGGGTCTGTTTATGATCCTTCAGATAATACAGGTTTAGCTCACTATTTGGAACATATGTTATTTAAAGGAACAAGTAAAATTGGTTCTGTTGATTTTGATAAAGAGAAAGTAGAGCTCCAAAAAATTTCAGATTTATATGAAAAGCATAAAGCTGAAAAAGATCCAAAGAAGAAATTAGAGATTTATAAAGAAATAGATAAAGTTTCTCATGAAGCTTCAAAGTTAGCTATTGCTAATGAATATGATAATATGATAAGTGGTTTAGGAGCTGAAGGAACTAATGCTTGGACATGGCATGAGGAAACTGTTTATACGAATAAAATTCCAGCTAATGAATTAGAAAAATGGTTAAAGGTTGAAAGTGAGCGTTTCAGCCAGTTAGTTCTTCGCTTATTTCATACAGAATTAGAAGCTGTTTATGAAGAATATAACAGATCTCAAGATAATGATTTCAGAAGATCTAGCTTTGCTTTAATGGATGCTTTATTCCCAAGTCATCCATATGGTCAGCAACCTACTATAGGCGTTTCTGAGCATCTTAAAAATCCGTCAATGGAAGCAATTCATGCCTATTTTGATAAATATTATGTTCCTAATAATATGGCTGTTGTCTTAGTGGGAGATTTACAATTCGAAGAAACTATTCAAAAAGTTAACGCTGCTTTTGGAAACATGAAATCAAAAGAAGTTACTTATCCTGAAAGACCACAAGAAGTAGCAATTGAAAAACCTGTAATAAAAGAAGTTACGGGACCAGAAACTGCCAGAACCAATATTGCTTTTAGAAGTAAAGGAATTGGTTCTAAAGATGAAAAATATTTAACTGTAATAGATTATATATTAAATAATAGTACAGCAGGTTTAATAGATTTAAATTTAAATCAAAAGCAAAAAGTTCAAAGCGCAGGTTGTTATACTGAATTTATGAATGACTATGGTCTACATCAATTTTATGTTACACCAAAGAATAATCAAACTTTAGAAGAAGCTACAGAATTAGTTTTAGGAGAAATAGAACGAATTAAAAAGGGAGAATTCGAAGATTGGATTATTGATGCTGTTGTAAAAAACTTTGAATTAAATCAAGTTCGTCAAAATTTAAATGCTTCTTCAGTTGCTTACCAATATGTTTCAGCTTTTGTTCATTTCCAAGATTGGGGTGATAAAGTAAGGTTCTTAAATGAATTAAAGCAGATTAAAAAAGAAGATTTAGTTGCTTTTGCAAACGATTTTTATAAAGAAAATTATGTAGTTGTTCATAAAAGACAAGGTAAAGTAGATGATTTAGTTAAAGTTCCTAAACCAAAAATTACTCCAAATAAATTAAATAGAGAAAAAATATCAGATTTTGTTACCTCTGTAAATGCTATGAAATCTGAAGATTTATCTCCAAAATATATAGATTATAAAAGCGAAATTCAAAAGAGTAAAATTTCTAATGGTATAGAAATAGAGTATATTAAAAACACTGACAATGATTTAGCTGAATTAGATATCATTTTTGATATGGGTAAAGATCATAATAAAAAATTACCTATAGCAGTTGGCTATTTAGAGTATTTAGGAACTGAGAAATATTCTCCTGAAGATCTTAAAAAAGAGTTTTATAAGCTAGGAATTAATTATGGGGTTAGTGCAGGGGCAGAACGTTCCTATGTGTATTTATCTGGTTTAAGAGAAAATTTAGATAAAGGTTTAGCCTTATTAGAAGATTTATGGAATAATGCTAAAGCAGATAAAGAGACTTACGAAAAATATGTAGATAAAATAGCAAAACAGCGTAATGACAATAAACTTAGTAAAGGTCAAATTATGTGGAGTGGTCTATGGAATTACGGACAATATGGAGAGAAATCTCGTTTGAGAGACATATATACTATAGAAGAATTAAATAGTTTCAATCCTGAAGAGTTAGTTTCATTAGTTAAAGAATTGAAGAATTATAAACATAGGGTTTTTTATTATGGTAAAGATTTAAATCAAGCAAAGCTAGCCTTAGAAAACAACCATTCAATTCAAGAAAACCTAAAAGATTATCCTGAAAAAAAATCATACGAATATGCTAAAACTGGAGATAATGTGTATTTCGTAAACTATGATATGGTTCAAGCTGAAATGCTATTTTTAGCAAAAGGAGAGGAGTTCGATCCTAAGAAAATGGCTGTTTCTACACTTTTTAATACTTATTTTGGTAGTGGACTGTCATCTATAGTATTTCAAGAAATAAGAGAATCTAAATCATTGGCATATTCAGCATTTTCTTCTTACAGTAATGCTTCAGAAAAAGGAAATCCTAATTATGTTTATGCTTATATTGGAACTCAAGCAAATAAACTTCCAGATGCTGTTGATGCTATGATGGATTTAATGAATAATATGCCTGAAGCAGAAAAACAATTTAATGCTGCTAAAAATGCTGCTTTAAAAAAGATTGCTGCTCAAAGAATTAATGATACAGGAATATTTTGGACATATGAGTCATTAAAAAAGAGAGGATTTACAAATGATAATAGAGAAGAAGTTTATAATTCTATCAAGAATTTAACTATGAAAGATCTTAAAGATTTCTTTGATAATAATATTAAGGGACAAGATTATAATATTATGGTTTTAGCGAATAAAAAAGATATTGATCTAAAATCTTTAAGTAAATTAGGTAAAGTCAAGGAATTAGATGTGGATCATTTATTCAATTATGAAAAATCTAAAAAGTTAAAACTTTAAAAATCAGTTTTTAAAATATTAATTCTATAAGAAAGCACTCTTTATTGAGTGCTTTTTTTATTGGTATTACTAAATCATTTATATTTGGAGCTTTAAATTTGACCAAATGAAACTTTTAGAAAATAAAACAGCAATAGTTACAGGTGCTACCAGAGGAATTGGTAGAGGAATAGCTTTAGAATTTGCTAAACAAGGAGCAAATGTTGCTTTTACATTTAATTCTTCTGTAGATGCTGCAACATCTTTAGAAAATGAATTAAAAGAATTAGGAGTTAATGCTAAAGGATATCAATCTAATGCTGCTGAATTTGATGCAGCGCAAGAGTTAGCTAAAAATGTATTAGAAGAGTTTGGTAGTATCGATGTATTGGTTAATAATGCTGGTATTACAAAAGATAATTTATTAATGCGTATTTCTGAAGACGATTTCGATAAAGTTATTGAAGTTAACTTAAAATCTGTTTTCAATTTAACAAAAGCAGTAATTCGTCCAATGATGAAGCAGAGAAAAGGTTCTATCATTAACATGAGTTCTGTAGTTGGGTTAAAAGGAAATGCTGGACAAGCAAATTATGCTGCTTCTAAAGCTGGTATTTTAGGATTCTCTAAGTCTGTAGCTTTAGAATTAGGATCTAGAAATATTCGTAGTAACGTAGTTGCTCCTGGTTTTATAGAAACTGAAATGACTGCGAAATTAGACGAAAAAGTAGTAGAAGGTTGGAGAAATGAAATTCCTTTAAAAAGAGGTGGAACTCCTAAAGATATAGCAGATGCTTGTGTGTTTTTAGCTTCTGACATGAGTGCTTATATTACCGGGCAAACTTTATCTGTAGATGGAGGAATGCTAACTTAAACCGATAACATTTTACATTATAAAATTTCGAGCTGTCTTATTTTAGACAGCTTTTTTTTATTAAAATTTTACTCTGAAACTCACATTTGGTGTAAAACCTAAAGAAATGTTATCAATCTTAGAAAGGTTGCCATTTTCTATGTCATAATAAGTATTTAAAACATTTTTTCTATCTAAAATATTCCAAACAGACAGACCAGCAGTAGCTTGTGATTTTCCAATTTTAAAATTGTAATTTATGGAAGAGTCTAATCTTAAATAACTTGGTAATCTACTGCTATTAGGAGTTTCATAATTAATACTATTTCCTGTAGAACTCACACCGTTTGGTTCTGTGAAAGGTCTACCAGAATGCCAATTAAAACCAAGAGCAAAGTCAATATTTTTATACGTATATGTTCCGTCTAAACTAATTACATTTCTAATATCGACATTGTTAGGAAAGCTTTTAGAGTTATTTAAATTTTTAAAAATGTAATCATTTTTACTGTAACTATAGCTTAACCAGGTTTTTATGTTTTTAAACTTTTTATGAATTAGTAAGTCGATACCTTTAACTTCATAGTTTCCTATATCATTTATGAGTTGAAACTGATTTTGAAAACCTTGACTTCTACTACTTATATTATTTACTTTTTTATAATAGGTTTCGATACTTACTAACCATTTATTTTTCTCGTAAAATAAACCTAAACCAAGTTGTTGACTCGTAATTATAGGTGTACTTTCGTTAGCTAAAACCCATCTTCTTTTTTCTATTCCTAAGAAATCGTTTTGTAAATCAATAATTTGTGATGTTCCTTGACTTTTAAAGTCTGTAGTAAATTCAAATTTAAAATTTTCATGAAACCTATAATTAAAAGCTAATCTAGGTTCAACAGAGAATCGTTTAAACTTGTCAAAATAATTAACTCTTAATCCGCCTTTTAAATAAAAATTATCACTAGAATAGTTTAATTGACTATACAGAGAGTGTGTAATAAGTACTTGTTTTATGAAACGTCTGAAGAAAGGTTCATCTACTTTTTCTAAATTACTGATTGCAATTTGTGAGAAATGATATCCGTTAGACCAAGTTGTATTTGGAGATATAATTAATTCGGAATCAAACTTATATCCGTTGTCTTGAATTTCATTTTCTTGTGTTAAACTCTGACTGTTAAGTATGTTTGCGTTAACAGAAGATAAATTATAAAAAGAAAAATAAGCTTGAGCAGTTAGTTTAAAACGATCGTTTAAGTCTCCGACGTAAGTTATTCCTGTACTTATATTGTTTTGATTAAGTTCACTTTTAAGTTCTTCATCCCTTAAAGGATTTATTAACGATTCATTATACGTTAAGTCATTTTCTATATTTAATAAAACGAATCTTAATTGATGTTTGTCTTCAATATCCCAAATTAATTTACCGTAAAAATCATGAAATCTAAAATTTTCATCTTTAGTTATTACGCTACTGTCTCCAGTAATTAATTGTAAATCTGAATTTTGAAAAGCTCTTTGAAAATATTGATCAAAAGTTGGAGTGTTTAAAAAATCTGTAGTAGATCTTCTTGCAGCAAACTGTAATTCTAAATTTTTCTTGATAGGAATAGTGCTTAATACATCTAAATTCAATAAGTTCAAACCTACACCTAATTCAAATTTATTGGTTATTTTGTTAGGTAACTTCATATCAATAATACTAGAAATACTTTCTCCGTATTTTGCACTACTTCCTGATTTTGATAAACTTATGTCGTATTTTAAATATGGATTAAAAGCAGAAATTAATCCGAAAAAATGTCCAGATTGATACATGCGAATACCATCAAAAAGAATTAAATTCTGATCATGAGTTCCACCTCTAATATTCAAATTAGAGATAGATTCATCTACACTTACTACACCTGGTAAAGCATTAATTGCTTGTAAAACATCAGGTTCTATAAGACCAGGAAGTATTCCTAATTTGTCAGTTTTTAAATTTATAGACCCATCATTGTTTTTAGAAATACCAGAAGTTAAATATCCTTGAACAGATATTTCTTCTAAATTTTCAAATAAAATATTATCTGTGTTTTTTGTTTTTATGATGATGAATCGATCATTTAAAACTTTATATTCTAATTTAGTTGTCTCTTCTAAAAAAAATAACGTTTTTTCTAAGTCTAAAGAAGTGGAAGGAGGTGTTATAAAAATCTTCTCAATAGTTTTATCAGCGTAAGAAAAACTGATTTTAAATTTTCGTTCTATTTTTTTTAAAAATTTGACAAGGGAAATTTCATTTTCATTTTGAGCAAAAGAAATGAAAACGTTCAGGTTAAATATTAATAGAACAAAAAAAAACTTATTGAGGATTTTCACGCTTTAAAATAATTTCATCTCCTCGGATTATGTAACTTAAATTTAAAGGTAAAGTTATTGAATTTAAAGCTAAATTCAGGTCTTTATGATTAAATTTACCTGTAAATAATTGTTGAGTATTGATATTATTTATTGTGAAATTGACTTTATATTGTCTTTCGAATTCTTTAATTACTTCTATAAATGGTTCGCTTTCAAACTCACTTTCATTATTAATCCAAGAAGGCGAAATGTTTTCAGTATCTTTTTCGATTAATTTACCGAATTTGAAAGAATCTCCCGGAGATAACTTTTCAGTCTTTCCATTGAAATCTACACGTACAAGTCCTTCATAACAAACGACTTGAAAAGTGTTGTTTCTTGCTTTTACATTAAACTCTGTACCTAAAACAGTAACATTCCCTTGATCTGTAACTACTTTAAAAGTAGAACCTTTAGCAACTTTAAAAAATGCTTCACCTTTTAAAGTTAATTCTCTTTTTTTGTTCCAAGAATCTTTTACAAAATTAATAGAACTCACGGCATTTAATTCTACAGTAGAATTATCAGGTAAAAATGTTGTTATTTTATCAGCATAACTAGTTTCTATTTTAGTAACATTATTATTAAACAAGAAATAGTAACTACCAAGAGCTATAACAAAAATTGCAGCAATCTTAGTTAATAAGCTGAAAATATTTGAATTGGTATTTTTCTTTTCTGAAATAATATTATTTAAAATTTGTTGTTGATTAACGTTTTGATCAACTTTAAATTTTTTCAAACTTTCAGAAATTTGGATCAATTCATCTGCATCTTCTAGTGACTTGAATTCTTCAAGCTCTTGAGGATCAAGATCGTGATCTAACCATTTTTTTATTAATTCTGTTTTTTCCATATCTATCTACAATACTATAACAAGTAGAGATTAAAAATTCCTACCCCAAAAGATTATAATTCTTCTATATCTTCTCTTAATTTTTTTAGAGCACCGTAAATTCTTTTTTCTACGGCTTTTACAGAGATTTCTAAAATTTCTGCAATCTCTTTAAATCTTTTACCTTCAACTCGATTCATTAAAAAAGCAACTCTTTGAGCTTCAGTTAAATTACTAATTGCTCTTTGAATTTTATCCATGTACTCTTTTTCTTCTAAAACAAATTCAGGTGATTCATTTGTTGAATTTTTCTTGGGGATTTCTGCGTATTTTAATTTTACTTTTTCATGGTTAACTTGATTTAGCATCAAATTATTAGCAGTAGTGAATAAAAAACTTTTTGCTTTATCCGGAGTTATACGATGACAATTTTGCCAAACCTTTAAAAAGGCTTCTTGTACTTTATCTTCAGGATTTAATTTTTCACCGAATTTGTAATACAAGAAGTTATACAAATCTTTAAAGTGCTTATTAAAAAATGAAGAAAAGAGTGTATCGTTACAAATATTTTTATGTATTGGTTTTTCCATTAAGCAATAGCCATAATTTTTTCTAAGTTAAAAAAAAACGGTCACGAAGGTAGGATTTTTTTTTAGTATGTTGTTATACTAATAAGCAAACAAAGAATTATTGGGTTGATTTTTAATAGTTAACTGCTCTTTGTATAATTTTTTAATGAAATCAAATTTATTTATTTTGTTGAAACATTAATCCGTAATTTTGAGTTTGCTTTTTACAACTTACAATAGTAAGTTGTTGAATATTAATTTAATTATGAATATCAAACCTAGTCAACTTTTAACTTTTACTCTTTCAATTCTATCGATGTTAATAATATTTTCATCTTGTCAAAAAGAAGTAATTGAAATTTCGAGTTCTCAAGAAGAAGAAGTAAAGTTAACATCAGATTCAACTTTAACAACTTTAATAACTCAAACTGTAACTAACGATGGTTCTGTAGATAATATTATAGATCAAGCAAACTGTTTAGAGGTACAACTTCCAGTTTTTGTGGTTGTAAATGGAACAGGTGTAGAAATTAATTCTATAGATGATTATCAAGTAATCGAAGAAATTTTTGATCGATTTACTGATGATATTGATAAGATAGATATTCAGTATCCAATAAAAATTATCACTAATGAATTTGCTGAATTAGAGATAAATAATGAAGATGAATTAAAGGAATTGGTGAGTAGTTGTAAAGGAGAAAATGTTAAAGATGAAGATATTGAGTGTATAGATTTTTCTTATCCGATTTCAATTTCTGTTTTTAATGCTGACTTTGACATTTTAGACACTAAAACAGTAAATAATGATGCTAATCTTTATGGTTTTTTACAAAATTTAGATGCTTCTACAATTGCAAATATTAAATATCCGATCACTTTAATTAAAGCTGACGGAACTTTAATTTCTGTGAATAACAACAAGGAATTGCAAGATGCTATTATTGAGGCAGCTGATAGCTGTGATGAAGATGATGACTTTAACTATAATGATGACGATCCAGATTATTGTAATGTTGATTTTGTTAGAGAAAGTATAGAAAAATGTATTTGGGAAGTAACTTCTTATGCTAATAATGCACTTTTAGAAAATTATAGTTTCAGATTTAGTAACGATTTTACATTTACAGTAAATCAAAATGGAGCAATTGAAGGTTTTGGAGATTGGTCTATTGAAAATTCTTCTAACGGAAATGTTTTAAAATTATCTTCAACAATCAATGATTTTAATGGTGATTGGGAAATTAAAGAATGTGGAGATAGATTTTTAGAAGTGAAACTGGATAATGATGTAATGAGAATAGAGAAGAAGTGTCCTGATTTTAGTGAAGATAAAGTAAAAGAAATTTTAGCTGGTTGTAATTGGGCTATTACAGATTTTATAAATAACGGAGAAAGCTTATCAGATCAATATTCAAATTATAAATTCGATTTTAAATCAGATGAAACTTTTGAAATTACTGATGGTACTGATACATACACAGGTATTTGGACAGTTGAAATTAATGCGTTCGGAAATGTAATCATCAATATTTCTTCTGTTTTTTCAGATATAGTAGATCAATATTTTGTTGCGAGCTTAGATAATAGTAATGTTTTAATTCAAAGTAATTCAGGAAAAACTATTAAACTTCGAAAAGATTGCAGTACAGCAGCAGGAGATATTAGTGTTGATAGATTAAATTTTTTAGTTCTTAATTGTATATGGAAAATTACAGATTTAAATAAGGACAACAATAATTTAACGGCAAACTATTCTAATTATAGATTTAAGTTTTTCCAAGATGGAACTTTTATATTTTATAATGCTTTTGGTGGTGGAGATTATTCTGTAGGAATATGGAAAGCAGAAAGAACTAATAAAGTTGTGTTTTTATTAAGTTCACAAAACTTAAGCAATGAAATTAAAGGCTTTTTCGAAGTAGTTCTTTTAGAGGATGACAAATTAAATTTATTTGTAGAAGGTATAAATGGAACACACGATATGAAATTAGAAAGAGAATGTATTTAGAAATTTTTGTGCCAATGCTGTAGTTTACTACAGCTCTTTTTACCCATTTTTAGATATATTTATTTATTTGGAGTCTATACTAAAACATTTTTAGTATAGACTTTTTTGTTGAATTATTAATTTAATTGATGTTATATAACTGAACTCTTTATAAGCCTATTAAAATAAAACAAGCCTGTAAAGAATACAGGCTTATTTTTTCTAGGGGATTATTTAAATCGGTAATTCTCGGGAATTACTTGTCAAATACATCGAATGTACCGTCATTATACAGTAAAATAATTTTGGTTAAGGTTTTCGGGGTAAGTGATGATAAGTTATTACTTTTTTCCGACCTGTCAAAATTATTTTCTAAAATAGGTTCTTTTTTTGCACTTTCTTCTATTTCTTGGTTAAATAATGAGGTAGAGTGTTGTAGTGATGTAGATTTTTCTGGTTTATTATTTTTAGGAAAACTTCCTTTACCATAAAGTAACCAATCTAAATCAACTTCTTCGAAAGCTTTATCTACTTTCATAACAAAATCTAAACTAGGTTTATTTCTACCAGAGAGTAGATGTGAAATACTAGATTTAGGCACATCTATTTTTTCAGCAAAATTTGTTGACGTTAGATTATAATGATCTAAAATAAATTTTATACGATCTATCATTTTACAAATGTAAACTAGTGTTAGGTGTTTACAAGTGTAAATATAACTAATCTAAGTTGATTAGCAAAAAAATCCTTGTATTAGATGACTATAACCAGTGTTTCTAGCTATAAATTACTTTAATTAACTAAGCTTAACTTATTGTTTTACAGCGATTTACAAATGTACTATAAATTATACTTATAACTGAGTAATAATGCGTTTTTAGTGGTTTGAAATACAAATGTAAACACCTAAAAAGAGTAAATTAGCTTAAAATACATATATTGATTTAACAATATTTGCTTTTACTGATTTAATTGTATGATTTATTATAAAAACCAATGGTTACAATTGTAAAATTATTTAAATTCTAATTAGTTTAACTTTGTGGACTGCTTTTTGGTATACAATTGTAAAAAAAAAGAGACACTAATAATAGTGTCTCTTAATTTTATCATATAATTAAATTACTTAATCATCATTTTTATTATCGATCCAATTTTTAGCATTAATAAATGCTTCTAACCATGGAGAAACTTCGTCTTTTCTACCTTCAGGATAATACGGCCAGTTCCATTGGAATGTAGAACGCTCAATATGCGGCATTGTAACTAAATGTCTTCCTGTTTTGTCGGTTAACATTGCTACGTTATAATCTGAACCGTTAGGATTATGAGGATATTCTTCATAAGCGTACTTAGCTACAACATTATATTCGTTTTCTTGCTTAGGTAAATTAAATTTACCTTCACCATGAGAAATCCAAACTCCTAAAGTACTTCCTGCTAAACTAGATAGCATTATAGAGTTGTTTTCTTGAACTTTCACAGATGTAAACGAACTCTCATGCTTGTTAGAATCGTTATGAATCATTTTTCCATGAATATCATGCTCTGGATTAATTAGTTCTAATTCCATCCATAGTTGACAACCATTACAAATACCAACTGATAAAGTGTCCTCTCTTTCAAAGAATTTCTTTAATGCAGTATTTGCTTTTTCATTATATAAAAATGCTCCAGCCCAACCTTTTGCAGAACCTAAAACATCTGAATTAGAAAAACCACCTACAGCACCAATGAATTGGATGTCTTCTAAAGTTTCTCTTCCAGATATTAAATCAGTCATATGAACATCTTTAACATCAAAACCAGCTAAATACATGGCATTTGCCATTTCTCTTTCTGAATTAGACCCCTTTTCTCTAATAATAGCAGCCTTAGGTTTTGGTTTTGTAGTGTCTATTTTTGGTAATTCACCAGTAAAATTACTAGGAAAACTATATGTTAAAGGTTGATTTTTATAGTTTTGGTAACGATCTTCAGCTAAATTATTTGCAGTTTGCTTTTGATCTAATAAATATGAAGTTTTATACCAAACATCTCTTAATTCACTAATTGATAAAGAATATAAATCAGTGTTATTTTTAATATTAATTCTGTCAGATTCAGTTACTGTACCTATTTTAAAGAATTCAATAGCATTAGCTTTTAATGCATCTTCTATAGAACTATCACTTCCTTGGATTACAATTCCTGAGTTTTCAGCAAATAATAAACGTAAAGAATCATTTTCGTTTAATGAAGATAAATCTAAGTTAGCTCCAGTATTTGTATTTGCAAAACATAATTCTAAAAGAGTAGTGATTAAACCACCTGAAGCAACATCATGTCCAGCAACAATCTTTTCTTGCTTAATTAATTCTTGAATAGTATTAAAAGCTTTTTTGAAAAAAGCTGCATTTTTTATTGATGGTACTTCATTACCAATCTTATTTACAACTTGACTAAAAGAACTACCACCTAATTTAAAACTATCTTGTGATAAATTGATGTAGTAAATATCTCCTTTATTTTGTTGAAAAACTGGCTCTACAACTTTAGTAATATCATTACAATTTGCAGCAGCTGAGATAACCACTGTACCTGGAGAAATAACGTCTTCATTAGGATACTTTTGTTTCATTGATAAAGAATCTTTACCTGTAGGAACATTTATACCTAAATCAATAGAGAATTCAGAAACTGCTTTTACAGCTTTGTATAATCTAGCATCTTCACCTTCATTTTTACAAGGCCACATCCAGTTTGCAGATAAAGAAACCGATTGTAAATTATCTTTTAAAGGTGCCCAAATAATATTCGTTAAAGCTTCAGCAATTGAATTTAAACTTCCTGCTCTAGAATCTATTAAACCAGAAATAGGAGAGTGGCCAATAGAAGTAGCAATTCCTTCTTTACCTTTAAAGTCTAGTGCCATAACACCAACATTATTTAAAGGTATTTGTAATTGTCCAACACACTGTTGTTTAGCTACTTTACCACCAACACAACGATCTACTTTATTTGTTAACCAATCTTTACAAGCAACAGCTTCTAATTGTAAAACTTGATGTAAATACGATTCAAAGTTTTCACTAGAATATGTAATTTCTTTATAATTACGATTGATTGTTTTATCTGTCATTATTGTTTTTGGAGAACTTCCAAACATGTCAGATAAAGCTAAATCCATTGGCGTATTACCCTTAGTTTTAGATTTAAATGTAAAACGATGATCGTTAGTAACGTCACCAACAGTATACATAGGAGAACGTTCTCTTTCTGCAATTCTATTTAGGATTTCAGAATTTTCTTCTGAAATTACTAATCCCATTCTTTCTTGAGATTCATTTCCAATAATCTCTTTATCAGATAAAGTAGGATCACCAACAGGAAGTTGATCTAAATCAATCTTTCCACCAGTATCTTCTACTAATTCAGATAAACAATTTAAATGTCCACCAGCTCCGTGATCGTGAATAGAAACAATAAAGTTTTCTTCACTTTCAACCATTCCTCTTACAGCATTGGCAGCACGTTTTTGCATTTCTGGATTAGATCTTTGAACAGCATTTAATTCAATACCTGAAGAAAACTCACCAGTATCAGCAGAAGAAACTGCAGCTCCTCCCATACCAATTCGGTAATTTTCACCTCCGAGAATTACAATTTTATCACCTTCTTTAGGAGTATCTTTTAAAGCTTGATCTGCTTTACCATATCCAATTCCACCAGCTTGCATAATTACTTTATCAAATCCTAACTTTCTAGCATCTTCTTCATGTTCAAAAGTTAAAACTGACCCACAAATTAATGGCTGTCCGAATTTATTTCCGAAATCAGAAGCTCCATTAGAAGCTTTAATTAAAATATCTATTGGTGTTTGGTATAACCATTTTCTTTCATCCATGGCTTTTTCCCAAGGACGATTTTCTTCTAAACGAGAATAAGAAGTCATGTATACAGCAGTACCGGCCATTGGAATAGAACCTTTACCACCTGCTAAACGATCTCTAATTTCTCCTCCCGAACCAGTAGCTGCTCCATTAAATGGCTCTACAGTAGTAGGGAAGTTATGTGTTTCTGCTTTTAATGAAATCACAGATTCAAACTCTTTGGTTTCGTAGAAATCAGGTTTATCTGCACTTTTAGGAGCAAATTGTTCAACTTTAGGTCCTTTTATGAAAGCTACATTATCTTTATACGCAGAAACAATATCATTTGGATTTTGTTTAGAAGTCTCTTTAATCATTTTGAATAAAGAAGTAGGTTGTTCTTCTCCATCTATGACAAAAGTTCCATTAAAAATTTTATGTCTACAGTGTTCTGAGTTTACTTGTGAAAAACCGAAAACTTCAGAATCTGTAAGCTTTCTTCCAATTCTTTCAGAAACTTCATTCAAATATTCAACTTCTTCGCTACTTAAAGCTAAACCTTCTTGCTCATTATAAGCTGCAATATTTTCAATTGCTACAATTGGTTCAGGTGTAATGTTTATGGTGTACGTTTCTTGATCTAATTTTTCAAATTTTTGAGAAATCATCGGATCAAATTTAGAAAAATCTTTAGCGACAGCATTAAATTCTTCAATTCTTATAATACCTTCAATACCCATATTTTGGGTAATTTCAACGGCATTTGTACTCCAAGGTGTAATCATAGCTGCTCTTGGTCCAACAAAAAAGGCGTCGATAGACGCCACGTTTATTTTAGGTTGATTACCAAATAACCAAGTTAATTTTGCTATAGTCTCAGATGTTAATTCTTCTGTTGTTTGAACAGCAAAAACCTTGCTGTTTGTGTTTCCAAAGAAATGAATCATTATGTTAAGTTGTGTTTACGTGTTGTTATAAGGGTGTAAATTTAATTCTTTTGAATGAAATAGAAGCATAAAAAAAGCGGCAAAATTTTGCCGCTCTAATTTTTACTTTACTAATATCTTTTGATGTTTATCTCCAGAATCTGTCTTTATTTTTAAAAAGTATATTCCAGTTTGTAAATTCTTAATAAAGATTGTGTTTTCATTTAAGTTTTTAGAAGAATTAAAAACTTCTTTACCATCTATAGAAAATACACTTACTCTATTAATAGTAACATTACTTTTGTTTTGAATTTTAATAGTTCCATCAATAGCTGGATTAGGAAAAACTTTTATACCATTTAGAATTTCTTCATCTACACTAGCTGTAGCTGTATTGTGAATTCCGATATTTTCAACATTATCTCTAGGGAACTCTTCCCATTCATTTGCTAAATCGAAAGTTGTGTTAGGACTAACAACAGTTAATTTTCTACGTAATGTTTTATCTTTTGCAAAATTACCTGTTCCTCCATTGAAAACACCAATAATATCTATTAAAACATCATTTTTAAATAAACCAACAGGATCATTTCCATTGAAATTTATAGGCTCTCCGTTGTTAGTTGCACTAGAGTTAGGATGATTTAAATCAGCTTCATCAATTAGTTTTTGAAGAGAAGCGCTTCCATTTATAATTACATATACATCTCCCGCCGCTATTGTTCCTGAAAGATTAAGAGGAGCAGACCAAGTTGAACCACCATTTCCATTTCTTCTGACACTATACACAGATAAATCAATTGGATTAGAAGTAACATTAGCGATTTCAATAGCTTTATTATTACTTGACCCTTCTACATATTCTGAGAAAAATAGTTCATTTGCGCTTGAAGTTCCCCCATCTGTAGTTGTTGCGTTTACTCCAGTACTTAATGAAGAAGAATTACCAACCGCATCTTTTGCTAAAACTTGAACACTATAAGTAGTAGAAGCTGTTAAACTATTTGCAGTATATTCTGTATTCGTACTAGTTCCATTTACACTTCCATCAATATAAATTTCATATTCAGTGACAGCAGTATCATCAGTAGATGCATTCCAAGAAACTTTAAATGTAGTATCTGTTTCATTACTAATAATAATATTAGTTGGAGTAGTAGGAGCAGTTGTATCTTCTAAAGTTTTAGGTATTATTGGAGAAGTTTGAGCAGATTCATTACCAACAGCATCTTTTGCTAAAACCGAAATAGAAAATGTTGTATTAGAAGCTAAATTACTTAATGTATGGTTTGTACTTGTTACATTAGTGTTTAAGGTTCCATCTACATAAATATCATAACTAGTTACATCAACATTGTCTGTTGAAGCTGTCCAAGAAATATCAATAGATGAAGTGGTGATATTACTAGCCATTAAATTTGTTGGCACAGTTGGAGCTTCTGTATCTGAACTTGAGTAAATTCCCCAAATATCTTCCGCATCTGGTCCTCCCCAAATTCTTGTAGCTAATCTTGGATTATCAATAAAAGGGTTTCTATTTCCTTGAGCATAAGTGTTTGAAGTATTTTCATGAAAAGTATTTCTTTGTTTTTCAACATCAGAAACAGGGTCTTCTGCATTCCATTGTAAAAACAAATCAATCATGTCATCTGGAGTAGCAGATGAACTACCAACACCAACTTGTGTAGGCTTACATTGGTCACCATATCTTAAATACATGTACATGATAATTCTAGCTACATCACCTTTCCATTCGTCTCCAGGATACCATCCGTTTGTAACAGCTCCTGAATTACCAGAACCAGTTGCAAATCTTTTATTTCCTCTTGATGAATTAATTTGTGTATCAGAAGGGCGTAAATTATGAGCGTCAGCATAAGGAGGTCCGTTTGTACCACCTGCGTCTAGATCAGGATTCCCTAATGAGTTAGCGTAAACATGCTCACGGTTCCATTCTCCGTTATTTCCTCCATTATCATTAATTCCTCTGGTTCTAGAAGTTGACCCAGAAGTACTGTAACCATAAATTAGTAAAACTTCTGAACTATTAACAGGATTTACATCAGTAACTCTAGAAGCTTCCCATATTCCTGGAGTATAATCTAAAGCGTTAGTGTGAGTATTAATGATTTTTACAGATAAAGCATTTTTTAACGATGTACCTGTAAGATTTAGATCAACATCACTATAGTAACTTTGTTGACCATAAATTGAGCTTGCTAAGGTTAAACATAACAAGGCAAAAATAGTTAAAGGTATTTTTTTTACCATAAATAACTTTTTAAAGAATTGATTTAAAAACTATAATTTAATTTTTCCTAGGTATTCTATCTCTTTCAATTTTACCTTTTTTAATTGCTTTATAATTTTCATAACAATTTAATACAGCTTCGATTAACTGTAAATCACTAGCTTTTTTAATAAAGTATTCAGAATAATTACAATCATCTAACAACTTTGTTAATTGTTGTTTATCCATTTCTAAATATTCCATCATTACTTCTCTGTCAAACTTACCAGCTAACATTTTACGTAAATCGTCTTCTTTTTTAAGCTTTTGTAATTTTTTAAGTTGCTTGGGTTTTTTTCCAAACAAGTTATAAACGAGATCTACAGGATTGAGAAGTTTAGCAATAGGAGAGGAGATTTTTTGTGGTCTTCCAACTTCATAAGTCTGTGGTAATCCATTTAAGTGTATTCTAGTAAATTTATCTTTAGGAACCTGTTTTATATCTACTTCTAAAACTCCAATTAACTTTGTAGATTTAATTACAATTTCTTTAACTTCTTCAGGTTTTTCATTTAAGGCTATTTCTAATTCATTACCTTTTAATAAATCATTTGTTACTTTTAATTTAATAGATTCAAAACCTAAAAAAGAAACTAATACAGTATCGTTAGCTTTAGCAGTTAATTCAAAAAGTCCATCTTCATTAGTAATTGTACCAATAACTGTATTTAAATTTAGAACATGTGAAGCACTAAGTGGTTTCTTGGTAACAGCATGAACAACTTGGCCTCTTAATTTATTTTCTTGAGAAAAAGTGATAGAAACACTAAAGATAAGTATTAGTAAATATATTTTTTTTAGCATAGTGCAATAATACGGAATATTTATGGTGATATTAGTCAATTATACGTTAAAGAACTTTCAAAAAATATACCATAAAAAAACGTTTCTTTAATTAAAAAGAAACGTTCTGAGTGCGCATAAGAAGATTCGAACTTCCACATTCATAAGAATACTGCCCCCTCAAGGCAGCGCGTCTACCAATTCCGCCATATGCGCTTAAACAAAAAAAGTTAAGCAAATGCTTAACTTTTTGTGACCGGGCTGGGGCTCGAACCCAGGACCCTCTCCTTAAAAGGGAGATGCTCTACCAACTGAGCTACCCGGTCTGTTATTGTTGCTCCGAAAAGCGGTTGCAAATATACATACGTTTTTTAAAACTTGAAAGTATTTTTTGTGTTTTTTTTTTAATATTTGTGAAAGAAAAATTTATATACATGAAAATTATACTTTTAGGTTATATGGGAAGTGGTAAATCTACCATAGGGAAATTAGTTTCTGAAGCGGAAAATTTACCTTTTATAGATTTAGACCATTACATAGAAAGTAAATTGAATAAAACAATTCCAGAAATTTTTGATGTAGAAGGGGAGATTTTTTTCAGACTAAAAGAACATGAATACCTAAAAGAACTTTTAGATAAAGATGATGATTTTATTCTTTCCTTAGGTGGTGGTACACCATGTTATGCTGGAAATATGGATGTAATTAATAAGAGAGAAAATGTAATTTCCATTTATTTAAGAACATCAATCAATACAATAGTTGAAAGATTAAAGGGTGAAAAAGAATCAAGACCTTTAGTAGCTAAACTAAATGATGAAGAATTACATGAGTTTATAGCTAAGCATTTATTTGAACGTAGTTTTTTCTATGAACAAGCCACGGAGAAAGTAAATACTAGTGATAAAACTATAGATGAAATTAAATTAACGATTCAATCTACTCTAAAAAAGCAATAATATCATTATTGTTAAATTCTACTACAACATGCTCTTTTATAGATGTTGATAATGAAATACCCTTAAAATCGGCTTTTATAGGGTATTTTTTATGGTTTCTATTTACTAATACTGCTGTTTTAAATTTCTTTAAAGGAACCCCTAAAAAGTGTTTTACAGCATATATTAAAGTAGTTCCAGAGTGTAAAACATCATCTACCAATACCAGAGGTTTGTTAATGTAATCTTCAACAGCAATATCAGTCGTAATTTCTTCTAATGGATTTTTTTTGTTGATACTTACTTTACAAAGAGTGATATTTAAATCAGAAATACTTTTTAGTTCTTCAACAATTTTTTCCGCTAACAAATAACCATTATTTGCTATACCAGCTATAACAACTTCATTTTCTTGATGATTCACTTCATAAATTTGATAAGCTATTCTCTTTATTTTTTGATGAATCTGTGTATTATTTAAAATGATATTATTTGTCTCTGTCATACTGCAAATTTATGAATCTTCTTCATTAGTTTCATAATAATCTTCAATATCTCTTCGGTCTTTTTTAGTTGGTCTCCCTGTTCCTTTTTTCCTGTAATAATCTTTGGCGTATTTTAATAACTCTGTTTTTTCAAACTCTTCTTTAGGAGTTATATCTTTCCTATATAAATCAACTAATTTAGCACCGACTCTATTCGGAGGTATATCTAAAACAGTTATTTTATAATTGATCTGATTTTTACGAACAGTTATCGTTTCTCCTCCAAAAATATCTCTTGAAGGTTTACAAATTTTATCATCTATTTTTACTTGTCCTTTTTTACAAGCATTTGTGGCTATATTTCTTGTTTTAAACAATCTTATACACCATAAATATTTATCAATCCTCATTCAAAAAGTTAATTTTTTGTTGACTTCTTTTTACAAAGGTATAAAAATGGTAAATTGCAAGCCTAAATAAAAATAAATGATGAAAATAAAACATATACTATTAGTTGGTATTATTTCAATTTTAGTGTATTCGTGTGGTGATGATGGTCCTGTGAGTACAATTGATCCAAACTTTGATCATGCAGCACAATCTGTTATTGATAATGATTCTTTAGTTAAATTTTTTAAAAATCATTATTATGATTTAGATACTGATTTGGTAAAACCTATGGAAGATGGTAAAACGCCACTTTCTGAAGATCCAAATTTAAAGACACAAGATGTTGTTGAAACTATTAATGGTAATGATATTGATTTTAAACTTTACGCTTATGTTAGAGATGAAGGTACATCACCAAAAGGAAATCCAACTGTTGTAGATTCTGTTTTAGTAAATTATTCTGGAAGAAAAATTTTAGATACAGAAAGAATTAGTCCTACTCAGTTTGATGTTAACATTAATACTTGGTTTGTTTTAGGTTCAGGAGTTATTCGTGGTTGGACTTACGGAATGACAAATTTTAAAGGAGGAATTAACGCAAGTGTTCCTAATGGACCATTAACATATTCAGGTACAGGTAAAGGTGTTTTATTTATTCCTTCTGGTTTAGCTTATAGAAATGAAGGAATTCTAACTGGTGGAATATTACCTAATGACATATTAATGTTTTATGTGGAGATGAATGATATTGTTGAAAATACAGATGGCGATGTTGATGGAATACCATCAATATTAGAAGATTTAGATGGAGATGGAAAACCATGGAACGACGATACAGATGGAGACGGATTACCAAATTTTGCTGATACAGACGACGATGGA
Source organism: uncultured Tenacibaculum sp. (assembly GCF_947502995.1). Lineage (GTDB taxonomy): Bacteria > Bacteroidota > Bacteroidia > Flavobacteriales > Flavobacteriaceae > Polaribacter. Next base: position 114,068 of record NZ_CANNBW010000014.1, read on the forward strand.
GATCTTATCTTAACAAGAAATGAAGATACTATGATAGAAGATAATAATCCGTTAAATGATTTTAGTGATCCAGATAATCCTACATTACCAGATTATTTAAATCCAGATATCAGAAAATCTAAGGATAATTAATATCCTAATAAGTATAAATAAAAAAGGACAACGAATTTCGTTGTCCTTTTTATTTTATAGTAGATTTTAATTAAAATCTGTACGAAAGTCCTATAATAATTTGATTTACTCTAGTGTCGAAATTTGCTGATCCAACATTAGAAATTAATTCAGATTCTACATCAGAAAAAGCTCTTTCCCAACGTAAGTCTAAACCAACTTTTCCTATTTCTATTCCACCTCCTAATTGTAAACCAACAGTAAAACCATCAGCTTTTATATTAGAAACAGCATCAAAATCTAAATCACCATCAATTAAATACTGAAAAGATGGTCCAATATGAGCATAAGCTATTTTGAAGAATTTTTTTCCTAATAATACAGGAATATCTATTTTCTGAAAATCGTAATTAGCTTTAGTTGTAAGAGGAGTTGTGTTTAATTCTACTTCACTTTTTAAAGATGTATATACCAATTCAGGTCTAATATACCAACCTGTCATTGGAAGTTTAAAACGTAACCAAACACCAGCATGAAAACCTGTTCTGCTTTCTGCATTTCCGTTAATAATATCATCAGAAACATCTCTAAATGAATCTGAGTTGTAGTTTATACCTCCTTTAATACCAAAACCTATTTGCGCTTCAGAAAATTGTACAGCTGCAAATAATAAGCATAATGTAAAAATAAGTTTCTTCATAATTTTACTTTTAGAATTATTGTATATAAAAAAACGAGTTATTAACTCGTTTATTTTCTCTTTATTACTTTCTTAACAGCTGCTATGACAGCTTCATCGTTAATTTTGTATTTTTTCATTAGTTGATCTGGTGTTCCAGATTCTCCAAAACTATCATCTACAGCAACAAACTCTTGTGGAGTAGGAGCGTTTTGAGCTAAACAACGTGCAACACTTTCACCTAATCCTCCTAATTTATTATGCTCTTCCGCAGTAACAACACATTTTGTTTTTGCTACAGAGGCTAAAATAGCTTCTTCATCTAAAGGTTTTATCGTATGAATATTAATAACTTCAGCAGAAATCCCTTCTTTTTCTAATTCCTCAGCAGCTAATAAAGATTCCCAAACTAAATGACCTGTAGCAACTATAGTTACATCTGTACCTTCAGTTAATTTAATAGCTTTTCCAATTTTAAATTCACCTTGTGGCATGAAAACTGGAACTTTTGGTCTACCAAAACGTAAATAAACTGGTCCATCATGTTCAGCAATAGCGATTGTAGCTTCTTTAGTTTGGTTATAGTCACATGTATTAATCACAGTCATACCAGGTAACATTTTCATTAACCCAATATCCTCTAAAATTTGGTGTGTTGCACCATCTTCACCTAAAGTTAAACCTGCGTGAGAAGCACATATTTTAACGTTCTTATGTGAATACGCAATAGATTGACGAATTTGATCGTAAACTCTTCCTGTAGAGAAATTCGCAAATGTTCCTGTAAAAGGAATTTTACCACCAATAGTAAGTCCAGCTGCTATTCCCATCATGTTTGCTTCTGCAATACCTACTTGAAAAAAGCGATCTGGATGATTTTTCTCGAATTCATTCATTTTTAATGAACCTGTTAAATCAGCACATAAGGCTACTACATTAGGATTTGTTTTCCCTAATTCAGTTAAACCGTCACCAAAACCAGAACGTGTGTCTTTTTTTTCTGTAAATGTGTATTTTTTCATTGTCGTGTTGTAAATTCTGCCCAAAAATAAACTTTTAGCTTATAAGAAGGTTATAAATTTTCTAATTCTTTATATAATTTATGAACAGGAAGTCCCATAACGTTAAAATAGCTTCCTTCTATTTTATTGATTCCTATTTTGCCTATCCAATCTTGTATACCGTAAGCTCCAGCTTTATCAAAAGGCTCGTAGTTCTTTATGTAATAATGAATCTCTTCATTTGTAAGTTCTCTAAAGTTAACTGAAGCAATATCATGAAATATTTTTTGAAAGTTTTTTCCTTTAATACTTACAGAGGTAATTACTTTGTGACTTGTATTGGATAAACTCTTAAGCATATTAAAAGCATCGTCATAATCTTTAGGTTTACCAAGTGCTTTATCGTTTAACCAAACAATAGTGTCTGAAGTAATTAATATATCATTATCCTTTAATTCATTATCAAAAGCTTTTGATTTTAAATCGGCCAAAAAATCAGTGATTTCAAATTCTTTTAAACGATCTGGGAAAACTTCTTCAACTTCTTTTAATCTAATTTCAAACTCTAAATCTAAATCCCGAAAAAATTGTTGACGTCTTGGTGAACCAGAAGCTAGAATGATATTGTATTTAGCTAGTTTTTCTTTAAGCATGATTAGTAATTCTTTTTCAAACGAGCTAAATCTCTTTTATTGTCACGATCTTTTATTGTGTTTCGTTTGTCATGAGTTTTTTTACCTTTAGCTAAAGCAATATCAAGTTTAGCCCAACCATTTTCATTGATAAATAAACGTAATGGAACTATTGTATTTCCTTTGGCTTCAACCTCACGAGCTAGTTTCTTAAGTTCTTGTTTATTCAATAAAAGTCTACGTTCACTTTTAGGATTATGATTGTAGTGGTGACCAAAAGCATATTCTTCAATATACATGTTAATTACAAACAATTCACCTCGTTCATTAAATTCACAAAAGCTTTCTGTGATTCTAGCTTTACTTTGTCGAATAGATTTGATTTCTGTACCCGTTAATTGGATACCAGCAGTATATTTATCTATAATCTCGAATTCAAAACGAGCTTTTTTATTCTGTATGTTTATTTTTTTCTGCATAATTCCTCAGCAATAAGCTACAAAACTAAATAATATTATTTAGCAGTAAGCATAGAAATATTATAATTAATTCCAAAGTTAGCAAAAGTACTACTTAAACGTCCGCCTCTTGCTTTTACATAACCAATACCACTTCTTAGACTTAAGTTTTCTAATAATTTTATGTCTAAACCGAAACTTGGTTTTAGAATTAATCCTTGGCCAGTACTTATTCCGCCACCTCCAGCAGCTCCACCTAATAATTGACCATAAACACTAACTTTATCTTTTAAGAAACGATTAGATTCTGCACCTAAACCAACAATTCCTTCTGCATAAGCTCCCGCATCTCCAAAATTAGCAAATGAAGTTTGGCCAGCAGCATAAATGTATTTGTTTAAGAATACATTGACTTGTAATGAAATTTGATGCATATCCAAATTGAAATTACCATTTCTTGCAGCATCCAAATACCAATCTTGTTCTATAATAGTTTGTATTCCTTTAAATTTAAAGCTATTTGGTTCAGAGAAATCTGACGTAGTTCCTTCCTTATCTACATAATACTTTAAACCAACTCCAAAAGTAGAAGTTAAGAAGTGAGCATCAGGACTCATAAGGTATCCTTTATTTATAGTTGCATAGAAATTATCAAATAATTTTTGTTCTAATGAGATATCAGGATAAATTAAAAAACCACCTTTGGTGTCAACTCCACCGCCACCGCCAGCTCCAATTCCAAACTTAGCTTGGATATTAGTTCTATTTTTATTCAGAGATAAATGATAACCACCACCTAAGAAAATGTCCATATAACCAGCGGGAATTCCATGGAAAGCGCCGTCTGCTCTAACAAAAAACAACCAATTTTTATTTAAAAAAGATATAAATTCAAAACCAGCTAGTCTTATAGTTCTTCCTTTAATAGATTCACCAGTAGAAAACTGTGAATCACCTCTAACTGATAAATTGTTTAAATGTACCATAAGAGAGATTCGATTAGATTTAGTATTCCAATCACTACTTTTTAAATCTTCAAAAGTGTATTTATTTTCTTTATTCTTAAAGTCAGCATGATTAAAGTTTAATGGTATTTGTACAGCAGCATAGAATTGATTGCTATTAATTGTACCACCATCAAAAAAGTCTATGTAACTCCAACCAGAAGATATAGAAAAGTGCTTAAAATCATATCCTAAATTAAAGTGAGGTAAAATGAAAGCACCACCACCATCAGGAGCAGCTGCGCCGCCGCCGCCGCCAAAGTGTATTCCGGTATCTACAAAGAAGTTTTTATAAAATTTATAATTAACACCAGCATTTACTCCCAAAGTAAAAAAACCACCTCTAATACCACCAACAGCACCATAGAAACCTAATCCAGCATAACTCCAATCATTTAATTTTAAGTTATAATGAATACCTGTGAAATCCATATTAGGTTCATTATTATCAGGCATATTTATACTTAAAAAATCCAATTGAGCAAAACCTAATTGTGTTTTTTTAGTTGGAATTTGTGTTTCTTGTGCATAAAAAAAATGAACGCTTAGTGATAAAGATAACACTAGCGTTCTAAAAAAACTTTTTATCATTTGTTCTTAATAAGGTTTGTGAATTTGTTGTCTTTTTCCGTTTACATAAGATGCAACAAATGCATCTTCAAATCCATATTTTAATAATTGCCTTCTGAAATTTTGAGCTTCTTTAAGCGTTTCAAATAAACCAATAGAATATCTTAAATAATCATCATCAGATAAATTTCCTGCTATGGTTTTAGATAATAAAGGATATCTTTTTTCTGTAAAAGCTCCAATTTGTACAGAATAAACCGTTTTTCCTTTTATTCCATCTTTAATGGCAGAAATTTTACCATTGCCAGTAGAAGAACCTTCATCGTCATATTCATCATTATAACTTTCATCTTGATAGTTATCTGAATTAGCAGTTTGAACACTGTCAATAATTCTGTCTATTTGCTCTTGATTTAAAGCTGACGTTTTTGATGCTGGACCACCAAATTTACCTTGATAGGCAAAATAAGCTAATGCCAAACTAATCCCGGCAATAAAGCTTAAAATTATATTTCTATTTCGAGATACACTTTTTACATCTGCAATTTCTTCAACTTTTTCATTCAATTCATTTTCTAAATCTTCATTTTTAGAGTTTAGGTCTTTTATCTCTTGTTGTAAGTCTTCTAGTTCTTGATCGTTTAAAAAAGGCATTGAGTTGAGTTATATTGATTATTGAAGCTAAAATACAAATCTTTTTAAAATATAAGTAAACTGTAGTGTAAGTAGTTAAGAATTGTAAGGGGCGCGTAGCCTAAAAGACCTAGGCTACGCTAGTGTTTCCCCCTTAAACACTTTTCAGTAGCTACCTCTAACTTAGTTAAGTAACCAAACCAAAGATAAAAAAAACTATTTAATTTTACTGCTGATTATCAAAACCTTAGATTCATTTAAGAGTTTAGTCGCAAAAATATATGTGTTGCCACCATTCTTAATTTTAGTCTCTTTCCTTATCTGATCTACTGATTTACCAAAGTTTCTTACAGTAATATTTGCTTTCTTTTCTTGAACTTCTCTTTGAATTATTTTTTTGTTGTAAGGAATTGTTTTTTCAATTTTAAAAGATCTTCCTGGGAATTCAACTAATACATCTGAAGTATATAAATGTGTATGATTATGTAATTTCTTTATATTAAATTGAGTTGCAATTCTATCAAACGCTCCAGATTTTAAAATAGCAACATTTGGTTCGTATAAATAATTTAAAGGTAAACTGTATTCTGGAGTAGTTTTATCTTCAGATAAATTGAAATTAAATTTTTGTACTTCAGATTTTAAAATATTTACTGTTTTAATAGTAGTATTTCCATTAAAATTATGTTCAAGTAAAAACAGCAACTCTTTAACTTCATTATTTACAGCAACAATATGGATTACTTTAACATTATTTAATTCTTTTATTGCTGAAGAAAGATCTAATAAAGGTGAAGTTTTTATAAGTATTTGCTTTGATTTTGCAAATAATATATCTAAAGAATCAGGTACATTCGGAGCACAATCTCTTAAAAAAAAGACTTTATTTTGTTGTGTATCTCTTCTAGATGGGTCTATATAAATGCAATCGAATTCACCAATATATTGTTCAATAAATTGAATTCCATTAATATTATTAGTTTCTATATTGTTAATATTTAACTGACCTGCATTGTGCTTTACAATTCCAGAAAGTTCAGAATTAATTTCACAATGGAATACTTTTTCAAATACTTTAGAAAAATAGTATGAATCTACACCAAAACCACCAGAGATATCAGCTATTTTTTTTCCTTTGACTAATTTCGATTTATAAGCTGCGGTAATTTCAGAAGATGTTTGTTCTATTGAGATTTTAGCAGGATAATAAATGTTTTTTGTGGTAAACCAAGTTGGAAGTTTTTTCTCGCTTTTTTGCTTGGCTTGTATTTGATTTGCTAATTCCTGTACTGAAATTTTATCAAAAGGACTCCCTTTAAAAATGAGTTTAGAAATATCATTTTTTAAATTGGAATTTATAAAATCCTGTACGTCAGTTCTTAAAATATTTGTATTCAAAAAAAGTAAAAAAATATGGCTTCTGATAGCCAAAAATACTGATATTTTTATGATTTTCGCGCCTCAATAATTGCAACAAACATTTAATATTTATGATTAAAAATAGTTTTTTGGTATTGTGTGTAGTCTTATGTTCATTTACAGCTAGCGCACAATTTTATGTATCTTTTAGTGGAGGATATGCATTTGGAGCAGGAGAGAAGGAATTTGGAACAAATTCTGTTTTATCTCCAACAACTGGTGGTATTGTTGATCTTGGCACTTTCGAAGGAAGTTATGGTGAAGGAGTACAAACTCAATTAAGAGGTGGATACTTTTTTAATGAAAAATGGGGAGTAGAAGTAGGTGTAGGATATATCTATGGAACTGACCAACAGTTTCAAAAAGTTGAAGGTCTTTTAGATATGAAAACTAGAGGTAGAGCTTTTGGAGCTTCTTTATCTGGAATTTATAACATTACTAAAAATGTATATGTACGTGCTGGTGTTTTAACTAAAATAGCAGGAAAAACTGAAGCTGTGGTAGATTTAACGTTACCAGCTGCTTTAACAGGTACAGGTGATGTAAAAGCTGATTTTACTACTGATTTTAGAGGTAAGTTTCCTTTAGGTTTTATAGGAGCTGCTGGATATAAATTTCCTATTACTGAAAGATTTTCGTTATTTGCTGAAGTAGAATATATGGCAATTAACGTGACTAGAGATACTTCTGAATTAGGAGATTTTAATGCTACATTAAATGGAACAATTAATGTACCTGCTGATGCTTTAGCTCAACAATTAGCTGTTACTCCATTATCTGAGTTAGCTTTATTGTTACAAGAAGAATTACAATGGGGAGAAAATGGTTTACCTTCACCTGAAGCACCATATTCTTCATTTGGAATCAATTTCGGAATTACTTATAACTTTAAGTAATCAATAAAATTCTACATAAAACAAAGAAGAGGCTTATTTAAGCCTCTTCTTTGTTTTATAATCCTTTTACGTTTTTGAGTTCTGATAAATCAAAATTAGTATTACTGATTTCGGCGTCTGTAAAATCTGCTCCAGAAAGATCTTTAGCTTTAGTGATTCTTGCATCGGTTAAATCAGTATTAATAAAAATGGTATTTCTTGCCCATCCGTTAGAAAACTGAATATTTTTAAGGTTTGAGTTAGTTAAATTAGCTCCATCTAATTTAGCTCTCTGTAATTCAGCATTTTCAAAGTTAGAATTAGCTAAATTAATCCCAGATAAATAAGCACCTGTTAAATTTGTATTTTTAAAATAACAATGTGAAAAATCTGAAGCAGCATAAATTTTATCTAATTCACTAGTATTAATACCCGAGTTTACTAAGAATAATAAAAGTTGAGTTCTTTCTGAGCTGTATGTCTTATTAGAAAGCTTACCATCTTCTTCTAAAATTTTATATGGTGTTAAACTGTGAGAAAGTGAGATAATTCTAGATCTTATATTTTTAGTTACTTTTCCGTTATTTCTTCCAATCGCATCATAAATACCCTCTAATTGAAAGCTGTAAGAACTTTTTCGTGTTCCTTCAACAAGAGCGTTTTGAGTTCTAATTAAGTCATTCTGTTTCACTAATATGTATAATGATACTAAAGACGGAACTATAGAAAATAACAATAAAATCACACTCAATAGACGTACACGAACAAATCGTTGTACTAAGGATGTAAGTAAATTAGCAGAAGTATCTGGAGAAACTTTTCTTTCTGTATGGAATTCAGTAAACCAGTTATTAAAGTTTTTATTTAATGAGGCACCTGTAAATAATTTCCATGTCCAGCTTAAAGTTTTTTTAGTTCGTTCTTGTTTTCGTTGAGCTTTTTGGTTAGCTCTGTCTACTTTAGCACGTAAAGCATCATTTTCTTTTTGTAGTTTTTCTAATTCGTTTTGGAGATTATCTTCCATAATAATTATTTAAAGATTGGCTTTAATCATTCTGTCGTTACCAAATAAATCTTGTTTTAAAGTTACGTTTTTAAACCCTTTATTAATCAACATTTCTTTGGTTTCTATTCCTAAATACTGATTGATTTCAAAAAAAAGAATTCCATTTGGATTTAAAGCGTATTTAGCTACATCAGCAATTCTTTTATAGAAAATCAATGGATTATCATCTTCTACAAATAACGCTAAATGTGGTTCATTATTTAGTACGTTATTTTTTATTTCTTGTTTTTCTAGATTTCTTACATACGGAGGATTAGAAACAATAATATCATATTTATATTCTAATTTTTTCTCAGATAGAATATCGTGTTTAATAAAATTGATTTCCGCTCTATTATTTTCAGCATTATTACTAGCTGTTTTTATAGCGCCTTCCGAAATATCTATTGCAAATACATCACTATTGGGTAGTTCTTTTTTTAAAGTAATGGCTATACATCCAGAACCTGTACCAATATCTAGTATTTTAGGTGTTTTATCAGTAGTTAAATTTTCTTTTACCCAACTAATTAATTCTTCAGTTTCTGGTCGAGGAATTAAAACATAGGGATTCACATAAAATTTGTATCCATAAAATTCAGTAGAACCTAAAATGTATTGTATTGGTTCTTCTTTTTTTAGTCGATTTAATATATTATTGAATAATTCTAATTTGCTTGGGTTTAAGATGGTATCCTTTTGAGTAAAAAGGTCAAGTAAACTTAATCCCATTTCATCTTCAATAATTCTAAAAAAGAAAGCATCTATCTCTTTTTTAGGGTATATATTTTCTAGTTCTTTATTAAAAAAAGTTCTGAAGTCGTTTAGCTTCATATATTCAAGGTAAATTGGTACTTTTGATGAATCAAATTTATAGAAAACAAATGAAGAATTTAATTTATTTTACAGCTATATGTTTCTTGTTAGTGAATTGTTCAGTAAAAAAGAAACCTACCTTTATTAAAGTAGACGATATTAAGTTCTTATCATTAAAATCTGATACTGTTAGATTACAAGCCAAAGCTTATTTTAAAAATGAAAATGATATAGGAGGGAAGTTAGCTACAGATGAGATTAAAGTTATTATTAGTGGTGAAGAAGTAGCGCAAGTATCTTCGGAAGAGTTTAAAGTACCTGCTAATGAAGAGTTTTCTATCCCGTTAAATGTTGTTGTGCCAGCGAATAAGATTTTCAATGATAAAAAAAATGGAATTTTAGGAGGAATTCTGAGTTCTTTAATAAATAATAATTTGAAAGTCCAATTTAAAGGAGTTATAAAATATAAAGTATTAGGTTTTTCAAATTCTTACGTTGTTGATAAAACTGAAGAAGTAAAAATTAAGTTTTAATACAATCACATTGAATTACGATAAAAAATACATGGCTAGATGCCTAGAGTTAGCTCAAAACGGAATTGGAACTGCAAGGCCAAATCCTTCTGTAGGTGCTGTAATTGTTCATAATGATAAAATAATAGGTGAAGGATTTACAGATCCGTATGGTGGTCCACATGCAGAAGTAAATGCTGTAAATTCGGTTAAAGACGAATCTTTATTAAAAGAAGCTACAATTTATGTGACTTTAGAACCTTGTTCACATCATGGAAAAACACCACCTTGTGCAGATTTAATAGTTAGAAAACAAATTCCAAATGTTGTTATTGGAACTGTAGATACTAATAGTTTAGTTTTTGGAGAAGGAATTAAATGTTTGAAAAAAGCAGGTTGTAATGTAAAAGTTGGAGTTTTAGAAGAAGAATGTAAACAGCATCATAAACGTTTTTTTACCGTTCAAAATAAGCAGAGACCTTATATTATTTTAAAATGGGCAGAAACTAGCAATGGTTTTATAGCCCCAAAAAATAAAGAAACTCAAGAACCAGTTTGGATTTCAAATACGTATGCTAAACAATTAGTTCATAAATGGAGAAGTGAAGAACATGCGATTTTAGTTGGAACCAATACAGTTATTGCTGATAATCCTAAATTGAATGTTAGAAGTTGGAGTGGAAATAATCCTACAAGAGTTATATTAGATAAATCACTTAGAATTCCAAATAATTTAAGTGTTTTAGATGGAAGTATTCCAACTATAGTTTTAACGGAAAAAGAAAAAGGAACTAATGAAAATATTATATTCGAACGTATTGATTTTTCAAGAGAATTAGCATCTCAAATCTGTGAAGTTTTATCAAAACATAAAATTCAATCAGTAATTATTGAAGGAGGAAGACAAACTTTGCAAAGTTTTATAGATGAGGATTTATGGGATGAAGCTAGAGTTTTTATAGGAGATATTAGTTTTTCTGAAGGTATAAAAGCACCTGTTTTAAATTACTTCTTATCAAAACAAGAGAAAATAAAAAATAACACATTAAAGTATTTTTTTAATGATTAAAAATATCATTTTCGATTTTGGTGATGTATTCATTAATCTCGATAAACAAGCTACTTATGTAGCATTAGCCAAATTAGGTGTAAATGAAGTTTCAGAATCTATGATGCAAGTGTATTATGATTATGAAATGGGATTAATGACAACCGAAGAATTTGTTGGGTATTTTCATAATGAATTCAAGATAGATAAAGAAGCGTTAATTGATGCTTGGAATGCTATTTTATTAGATTTTCCATTGCGTAGGCTTAAGTTTTTAAAAGAATTAGCAGATTCGAAAAAGTACCGTTTGTTTTTACTAAGTAACACAAATGATTTACATATTTCTTGGATTCAAAAGAATTGGGGAGATGAATTATATAATGAGTTTAAATCTTGTTATGAACAATTTTATTTATCTCATGAAATTAATTTGAGAAAACCTAACGAAAATATCTATGAATTTGTTTTGAATGAAAATCAATTAATTGCAGAAGAAACATTCTTTATTGATGATACTAAAGAGAATACTGATACTGCTAAGAATTTAGGAATTAAGGTTTGGAATATAGATCCTGCTAGCGAAGATGTTGTAGATTTGTTGTCGATAGAGGAATTTAACGTATGATTTATTTAGTTTTAAGTATTTTAATATCGAGCAGTTTATATGTGATTTTTAAACTTTTCGAGAGATTTAAGGTAGATACATTTCAAGCTATAGTAGTAAACTATATTATAGCTTTTTCAATAGGGTATTTATATTCTCCTGTGAAATTACCAATTCAAGAAATACCTAGTCAACCTTGGTTTTTAGGAGCTTGTTTTTTAGGTTTTTTATTTATTACCATTTTCAATTTAATGGCTTTAACTTCACAAAAAAATGGACTTTCAGTAGCATCTGTATCTGGAAGAATGGCTGTTGTTATTCCAATTATTTTTGGCGTTATTTTATATAACGAAAGTGTTACTATTGTAAAGGTAATTGGTATACTTTTGGCTTTGTTGGCTGTATATTTAACATCTGTTAAAGAAAATAGTAAAACGATAGAAGGTAGTTCTTTACTTTTCCCTGTTCTTTTATTTTTAGGATCAGGAGCTATAGATACTTTACTTAAGTTTACTGAGGTTAATCATGTTTCTTCGGAGAATGTGTCTATTTTTTCAGCTTCTATTTTCGGGATCGCTTTTGTTTTAGGTATAATATATTTTTTATATCAGTTACTTTTTCAAAATGGTAAGAATATTAACACTAAAAATATTATAGCAGGAATTGCATTAGGTATTCCAAATTATTTTTCGATTGAATTTTTAATTCGTGCACTTAAAATAGAAGGCTTTGATAGTGCTATACTTTTTACAATAAACAATGTTAGTATAGTTTTGTTAACTACAATTGCTGGCTTATTTCTTTTTAAAGAAAAATTAGAAAATAGAAATTGGATTGGAATTGCCATAGCTGTTTTTAGTATCATTTTAATTACAATGGTTTAATTCTATGGAAAAAGATACTTACAAAACAGTAATTAAACCATCTGAAGAAACTTTATTTAAAGACAGAAATAGTAAATTTTTCGGTTACGCTTTTCCTGTTAAAACCGAAGATGATGTAAAAAAATACTTAGAAGAAGTAAAAAAGAAACATCACACAGCAAGACATCATTGTTATGCTTGGCAATTAGGAACAGAAGATATTAGGTTTAGAGCAAATGATGATGGAGAACCTAATAATTCTGCTGGCCAGCCTATTTACGGTCAGATACAAGCATTTGAAGTAACAAATGTTCTTATAGTTTCTGTTCGCTATTTTGGTGGAGTAAAACTTGGAGTAGGAGGGTTGATTAGTGCTTATAGAACTTCTGCTCAATTGGCTTTAGAAGCTTCAGAAATTATAGAAAAAACTATCGATGTACATTTTAAGTTAAAATTCGGATACGATTTAATGAATAAAGTTCAACGAGTTATTAAAGAAAAGAACTTAGAAATTTTAAATCAAAAGTTAGAATTAGATTGTGAGTATGTGATTTCTGTTCGAAAAAAAGATTCAGAACATATTTTTAATACTTTTCAAAGTATATATAAATTAGAAATTTCAGAAATATAATATAACCCCCAAAAAATAGTTTAAATAGTATTCAGTAATACCTTTTACTATTTCTCATTCATTTCCCTATGCATAAAAGATATTTACTCTTATTACTTTTTTGTTGTATTAATAATCTTATTTATTCTCAAAATTATTTATACGATACGGAGCAGTTCGGTATAAAAGGTGCAACTTTAGGTGGTTCAGTAATTGCTGGAGCAGATGATGAAAGTATGACTTATTATAATCCAGCAGCAATTCATAAAGCTCCTTCTCAAGTAAGTATTTCGTTATTTCAACCAGCTATACGAACTTTCGGGTTTGATAATTTTTGGGGAGGAAATGAAACTAGTCAATTAAATACAAATTTCGGATTAAGACCTTCTTTAATCTCTTTTAAAGTGAATATAAAAGGTTTTGATATTGCTTTCATAAAGATTAGTAAAAGTGTTCTTACGGATAACTTTAGTGCTAAAAGAGAAACTACAAATGGAAATGATTTAACTACTCAATTTTTTGAGTATAAATACACAGGAGAAGATAGTTGGTTTGGAGCGGGAACTAGTTTTAAAATAGGACCTAAAACTCATTTAGGTGTAAGTCAATTCTTAACTGTAGCCGATTTTAGTTATAGTAATAATATTCTAATAGAGCAATTTGATATGACCAACAATATGGCTACATCGAATAGTTATTTTAATTCACAGCAAAATAGTAACTATGGTGATATTGGTTTTGTTACAAAATTAGGTTTTTTATACGATTCAAATAATCATGATTTTGGTGTTACAATAACTACACCTAAATATTTAAGATTGAATAGTAATGGTGAGTTTACTAGTACTTTTGTAAATATTGACAACACTACTAATGATTCTGTTCAGATCATAGATAATGATATTGATACAGAAATTAAAACACCTTGGGAATTTTCTCTAGGTTATAGTTATTTGTTTGAAACAGGAAGTAAAATTTGGGCTACAGCAAGTTATTATTCTAGTATTTCTGAATATGAAATGGGAACTATTGAATCTGTTAACAATAATGCTTCATGGGTAAATGGTAGTGAAGGTGTTTTTAATGTAGGAGTTGGATATTCAAGAAAAATAAGTAATAAGGTAGAACTTTCTGGAGGTTTAAGAACGAATAATTTTGCCTACAGAAATAGACAATCTGTAAATAATGAACTTAGAAACACAATTTTAGATGGAAATCATATTCATTTTGTTGTAGGGAGTAAGTTTGAATTTAAAAGGCATAATGTTTTAATTGGTGTAGATTGGGGAACTCTGGTTGAAGCTCCAGGAGAAGGGAATTTCCAATTCTTAAATAACATTGGAAGATTAAGTCCTAACCTAAGAGGATTGAAAAAAAATAATATCAATGTGTTGTTAACATATCGATTTATTATTGATGAGCTAATTAAATTATAAAATTACTTTTAATAGAATTAAACAACCCTCTTCATGTGAAGAGGGTTAAACAATCTTTAATAAAGAGTTTATTAGTTTTCTTGACCTTTAAGAGTGTAATTTTCTTGTCCTGTAATTGTGTAAGAACCTAAAGAAGTTAAAACAGAACGTTCATTTCTAACTAAATCTAAAGCATCAAAAGTTTCAGCTGCTTTAGTATAAAAATCGTGTCCTTTAGGTAATTTCCATAACATAGTTAATTCTACTGCAGCGTTTTGAGGTAGTAATTCTCCATTCGGTCCTTCAATTTTCACATCTACATCTCCTTCATAATAACCAGGTAATGCAAATTCAGTTTGTATAAATTGAGAATCTTTTTTGATAGTGATTTCACCAGAGTTAATTAACTTGTCTTTTGATTCAAAAGAAATAGTGTAACCTACAGGTACATTTCTACATTGAGCATTTAAAATGAACTTTTCATTTGTTCCATCTTGATTGAAAATACGTAATTCAGTATTTGCATTTACTTGAGGATTTACATTATGCCAAACAGCAGCACCATTATGAGTAATCCAAACTGTAGAATTCCAATTACTTCCAGAAATTCCTAATGGGTCATTTTTCACAAAATATTCATCTCTCATTGCAGCAATTACACATACATGATTTGTAGATTTTGGATTAAAATAAAAAGCTTCAGAAGCTCCTCTGTCTCCTAAATTTAAAACTCCAGGCTTGTTGTCTAATAATAAAATATCACCTTCTTGCTTATCTCCATCTACTGTTAAACATTGAATCCAGCTACTAGGTGGTTGATTAAAACCTCCAGTCGTATAAAACATTTGAGCTTTTATTGCTAAATCACCTACAAAATCTTTATTCTGAACTCTAACATAAATATAGTTTTTACCAACAGTTGGAGTTTTCCAAAACTCATTGTTCCAGTTTTCTATTAATTGAGCTGGTATTAATGGAGCATCTTGATTGCAAACAATATCAATACTTTGTGTGTAAGCTCCTTGACTAGGAATAGAACCTGTATCAGAAATATTATTTCTAGAGAATGCTCCTCTCCATTGCCTCATGGCGTTATTAGCGTATAAAGTTGCTTGGTTATCACTTAATCCTAATGCCTGAACCATATGTTTACTTAAAATAGAAGCATCCATTTTTACTACATTCCAGTATGTGTCGGCATAAACACCTGAAAAAACATTTGCTATATCTTGAAATGTAATTCTAGGTGTAGAACGTCTGTATACATTATACATAGCATCTGTGTCATATAAACCTTCTTTGTAATATTCTATAGTTGCATTCCATAAGTCTGTAATTGTTCTGATTTCAGTAGAAGTTGCTAAAATTTCGTTTTTTGATTGTTCTTTTACTAATGTTTCCATGATTAAAATTAAAATTGGTTGGTTTTTTCCTACTCTATTAAGGCTTTTCGGAAGCGGCCTTTTGCAATCAATAAAAGATAGTAGCTACTCAATCGAAATTTTTATTTGATTACTTCGGGGGTGTTCTAAATAAAATATTAAACGTTTTTTGTTAAAACAGAACACATCAAATCTAATCAAATAATTTGATTTTATAAGTGTTAAATTGTTGAAAATCAATATTTTGAGTATTTATAAGGAGTCAATCTATTAAAATAATACTGTACTTTTAAATTAATACTTATAACGTATTAACTATCAGTTAAATAATTGCTTTAAAAAGAAAATATGGTTAAATCATTAAATAAAAGAATTTCAAAATAGGTTAACTCACTAATAATGCGTAGATTTGCACGCCTTTTTTCGACAACGGATTATTAAAAAGGTTCAAAAAAAATTTTATAAGTTTAATCTCTCTTTGAGTTATTGTCGTTAAAAATCTGAATAACAAAAAGATACAAAATTATTTCAGACATGTCTGAAGAAACAAAAAAAACAGTTGATCCAACTGTAGATCCAGCACAATTTTTAGCAACTTTTAACTGGCATAAATACGAAGAAGGTATTGATGAAGTTGATGAGTCTAAATTAAAAGAATTCGAACAAGCATTAGAAGGAACTGTTGGTTTCGTAAATGAGCGTGATGTAATTGAAGGTGAAGTTGTACGTGTAACAGATCGTGATGCAATTATTGATATTAACTCTAAATCTGAAGGAGTTATTTCTTTAAATGAATTCCGTTACAATCCAAATTTAGCTGTTGGTGATAAAGTAGAAGTATTAGTTGACAAAAGAGAAGATTCTTCTGGTCAATTAGTATTATCTCACAAAAAAGCTCGTGTAATTAAAGCATGGGATAGAGTTAATAATGCACACGAAACTGGAGAAATCGTTAACGGTTTTGTTAAGTGTAGAACTCGTGGTGGTATGATCGTAGACGTATTTGGTATTGAAGCTTTCTTACCAGGTTCTCAAATCGATGTTAAGCCTATCCGTGATTACGATCAGTATGTTGAAAAAACTATGGAATTCAAAGTTGTTAAAATCAACCACGAATTTAAGAATGTAGTAGTTTCTCATAAAGCGTTAATTGAAGCAGATTTAGAAGATCAAAAACGTGAAATCATTGGTCAATTAGAGAAAGGACAAGTATTAGAAGGAGTTGTTAAGAATGTAACTTCTTATGGTGTATTTGTTGACTTAGGAGGTGTTGACGGATTAATTCACATTACTGATTTATCTTGGTCTCGTATCAACCACCCAAGTGAAGTTGTTGAATTAGATCAAAAATTAAACGTTGTAATCTTAGACTTTGATGATAACAAGTCTAGAATCCAATTAGGATTAAAGCAATTATCTGCTCATCCATGGGATGCTTTAGACGGAGGATTAAAAGTAGGAGATAAAGTAAAAGGTAAAGTAGTTGTATTAGCTGACTATGGTGCGTTTGTAGAAGTAGAAGATGGAGTAGAAGGATTAATCCACGTATCTGAAATGTCTTGGTCTACACACTTACGTTCTGCTCAAGATTTCGTACAAGTAGGGGATCAAGTTGAAGCTCAAATCTTAACTTTAGATAGAGAAGAGCGTAAGATGTCTTTAGGTATGAAGCAATTACACCCAGATCCTTGGACAGATATTACTACTAAATTCCCTGTTGGTTCTCAGCACGAAGGAACTGTACGTAACTACACTAACTTCGGTGTATTCGTAGAGTTAGAAGAAGGAATTGATGGATTAGTTTATATTTCTGATTTATCTTGGACTAAGAAAGTTAAGCACCCATCTGAATTCGTAACTGTAGGTGATAAATTAGCTGTTCAAGTATTAGAATTAGATGTAGAGAACCGTAAGTTAAACTTAGGTCACAAGCAAACTCAAGATAATCCTTGGGATGCTCACGAAGCTAAGTATGCTATCGGATCTAAATTCGAAGGTACTATCACAAACAAGAATGATAAAGGAGCTACTGTAACTTTTGAAGATGGTGTTGAAGCATTTGCTCCATCACGTTTCTTAGAAAAAGAAGACGGTGGTAAATTAGCTAAAGGAGATACTGTAGAGTTTATGGTAACTGAATTTAGCAAAGAGTACCGTAAGATTGTTGTTTCTCACACTTCTATCTTCAGAGAAGAAGAGCAAAGAAATGTAAAAGCAGCAGCTAAGAAAGCTCAAGAATCTGAAAAAACTACTTTAGGTGATATCGGAGGATTAGCTGAATTAAAGAGAAAAATGGAAGGAAAATAATTCCTGATTCTATTTAATAAAATCAAAACCACTACATTTTTGTAGTGGTTTTTTATTAAAAAAAAATCATATATTTAAATTCACTTGAGAAAAAAATTGAAGAAAATAAAACTGTTAATAATAATTTCAATGTAAGTGATTTATTTATAGATTCTTTGAATGCACAAACGAAACCACATCTTACGGCTGATGAAATTTGGAATTGTTCTGTTAAGGCTGTAGGTTTAGGATTTATTTCATACGTAGGGATGAAAGGATTAAAAAAGGCTAAAATTAAGCTAATAACAAAGGCTTTCACTAAGTTCCTATCAAGATTTGCAGGACCTATTGGTGCTGCAATAATGGTAGCTGAATTTGGTTTTTGCCTATATGGAGAGTCAAATGATTAAAAAATTATGAGTATTAAACGTTTTAGAAAAATAATTATTTTTGGATTACTGCTAGTTCTTAGTAAATTAGTCTATAACTTTATAACCCTCATAGGGTTTAAATCTAATTTATTAGAAACCATATTTAATTATTCTATATTTTTATTTATTTTAATTTATATTTTTGAAATTAATAGAAAAGATATGAAAGATAAATTAGAAAATAAGAAGCAAAATTTATAGTTTTTTTGAGTAAGTAATAAAAATGGAAGGAAAATAATTCCTGATTCTATTTAATAAAATCAAAACCACTACATTTTTGTAGTGGTTTTTTGTTTTTGAAATGTATAACTTGGTTTAAATTATACTTTGGTACTATATTTGTCGTTAAGAGTATCAAATTTAAAAATCTAAAAAATGAAAAAAATTTTATGCATTATTGCTTTCGTAGCTTTTGCTTTTAATGGATTAGCACAAGATGGAAAATTAAGATTAGGTGCAAATATTGGTTTTACAACAGGGGGTAATAATTCCGATTTAGTTATTGGAGCAGATTTAGATTATTTATTCAATGCCGAAAATAAAAGATTTCAAATTGGTGCTGCATCAGGTTTATTTGTTGTAACAGACTTTAATGGGATCGTTTTACCATTAGCTTTTGCAGGTAGATTTGATGCAACTGATAAAATAAATTTGGGAGTAGATGCTGGTTATGGTATTGGAATAAATAACGCCAATAATGGATTTTATTTTAGACCTATCTTTGAATATAAGTTAAGTAGCAACATTGCTTTAAGAGCGTCTTATACCGGTATAGGAGGAGGCGGATATTTAAACGCTGGAATTATGTTCAATTTATAAGCATACCCACACATCAAAATAAATAAAAGACACTGTTTATTCAGTGTTTTTTTTTGCTTAGAATTTAGATGATTATATTTGTTGAAAACTGGAAAACAAAATATGACATTAATCAAATCCATTTCAGGAATTAGGGGGACTATAGGTGGTAATACAGGAGATAACTTAACTCCAATCGATGCAGTTAAATTTGCTGCGGCCTATGGAACATTTATTAAGAATAAAAACAAGGATAAAAAAGATATAAAAATTATAATAGGTAGAGATGCTAGAATTTCTGGTAAAATGATCAGTGGTTTAGTATCAGACACTTTAATTGGATTAGGAATACATGTAATTGATTTAGGTTTATCAACTACACCAACTGTAGAAGTTGCAGTACCTATAGAAAAAGCAGATGGAGGAATTATTTTAACAGCTTCACACAATCCAAAACAATGGAATGCTTTAAAGTTATTAAATGAGAAAGGAGAATTCCTTAATGGTGATGATGGAAAACAGATATTAGAAATAGCAGATAATGATGATTTTGATTTTGCTGAAGTAGATGATTTAGGTATTTACAAGAAAAAGAAAAATTATATCAAAAAACATATTAAAGAAGTATTAAAACTTCCTTTAGTTGATAAAAAGGCGATTAAAAAAGCTAAATTTAAAGTTGTTGTTGATGGTGTAAATTCAACAGGTGGTATTGCTATTCCTGCTTTATTAAAAGAATTAGGAGTTAAGTGTGTTGAGTTGTATTGTGAACCTAATGGACAATTTCCACACAATCCAGAACCTTTAAAAGAACACTTAACTGATATTTCTGAATTAGTTGTAAAAAAGAAAGCTGATTTAGGTATTGTTGTTGATCCAGATGTAGATCGTTTAGCTTTAATTTGTGAAGATGGTTCTATGTTTGGCGAAGAGTATACCTTAGTCGCTTGTGCAGATTATGTTTTAAGCAAAAATAAAGGAGGAAATACAGTTTCTAATTTATCTTCTTCAAGAGCTTTAAGAGATATTACTGAAATTCATGGAGGAACATATACCGCAAGTGCTGTAGGAGAAGTGAATGTTGTTCAAATGATGAAGGATACTAATACAGTTATTGGAGGTGAAGGAAATGGAGGTATTATTTATCCAGATTCTCATTATGGTAGAGATTCATTAGTTGGTGTAGCTTTATTTTTATCTCATTTAGCTCACAAGAAAATTTCATGTAGAGCTTTACGTGATAGTTATCCGAGTTATTTTATGAGTAAAAATAAAATTCAATTAACTCCTGAGATCGATGTAGACAAAATCTTAGCAACGATGGTCGAGAAATATAAAAATGAAGATGTAAATACTATCGATGGAGTAAAAATAGATTTCCCTAAAGAATGGATACATTTAAGAAAATCTAATACAGAGCCAATTATTAGAATTTATACAGAAGCCATGTCACAAGAAAAAGCAGATGATCTGGCAGAACGTTTTATAAAAGAAATAAAAGAAATAATTTAATTTGAATCCCGCATAAGTGCGGGATTTTTTATTACCATACAAATTTAGTAGGATTGTTAAATATTGAATAAGAAATTTAACATTCGAAATTTTTTATAGAAATTCGTATTATGAAGAGTAGTGAAACTTTGACATTAGAGCAGTATTTTCAAAAATTTAGAAACAATATTATAGGTATAGATCAAAAGTTTATAACACCTTACGGTGAAAAAAAACTTTTATATACTGATTGGACTGCAAGTGGACGTTTATATCGACCTATTGAAGATAAGTTAATTAACGATTTCGGCCCTTTCGTAGCTAATACACATACAGAAACATCTACTTCAGGTGCTGCTATGACACTAGCATATCATGAAGCTCGTAATATTATTAAACGTCATGTAAATGCTTCTTCAGAAGATGTTTTAATTACTGAAGGTTCAGGCATGACAGGTGTTGTAAATAAGTTTCAACGTATTTTAGGCTTAAAAGTTTCTGAAAACTTAAGAGAACATACTACAATTCCAGATGAGAAAAGACCAATAGTCTTTGTAAGTCACATGGAACATCATTCAAATCAAACTTCATGGATAGAAACTATTGCAGATGTTGAAGTTGTTCCTTGTAACAATGAAGGATTGGTTTGTCTTGAAATGTTTGAAAAAGTAATTCAGAAGTATGAAGACAGGCCTATAAAGATTGCCTCAATTATTGGAGGATCTAATGTTACAGGTATAAAAACAGATTATCATAAAGTAGCTGCTTTAATTCATAAGTACAATGGTTTATGTTTCGTAGACTTTGCTTGTTCTGCTCCTTATGTAGATATTGATATGCATCCTGAAAATGAAAATGAATATTTAGATGCTATTTTCTTTTCTCCACATAAATTTTTAGGTGGTCCAGGTAGTTCAGGTGTATTAATTTTTAATAAGAAACTCTATAAAAACGTTATTCCTGATAATCCAGGTGGAGGAACAGTAACTTATACAAATCCTTGGGGAGAACATGATTATATCGATGATGTTGAAACTAGAGAGGATGGAGGTACACCTGCATTTTTACAAACAATCCGTATTGCATTATCTATGCAATTAAAAGAACAAATGGGAACAGCTAATATTAAAGCTAGAGAAGATGAGATTAATGAAGTAATGTTCGATTGTTTAGAAAAATTAGATGGCGTACATATTTTAGCTCCAAATCATAAAGATCGTTTAAGTATTTTTTCTTTTTATTTCGAAAAATATCATTTTAACTTAGTTGTTAAATTATTAAATGATCGCTTCGGAATTCAAACTAGAGGAGGATGTTCTTGCGCTGGTACTTACGGACATTTTTTACTAAATGTAGATCGAGAAACTTCTAAATCAATAGAAAATCAAATCTTAGAAGGTTGTAATATCGAAAAACCAGGTTGGATACGTTTATCTATTCATCCTACAATAACAACACAAGAATTAGAGTTTATCTGTAATTCATTAAAAGAATTAGCTACTAACATCGAAAATTGGTCTAAAGACTATACTTATGATCCAATCAAAAATGATTACGTACACAATTCTGTTACTCCAATAGAAAAAGAATTAGTTAAAAATTGGTTTTCAATTTAAATATGAATACAAACATTACAAGGTCTATATTAGAAGAAATTTATCCTAAAATTAAAGAAGATAAGTTATTTGGAAAGTGGATAACTCTTTCAGATGTAGAACCATTAATACAATTACTTAATAAAGAGATATTTAAAATTGAATTGTTAGGTGAATCTGAAGAGAAAAGAAACATTTATAAATTAAAATTAGGCACAGGAACTAAAAAAATCATGATTTGGAGTCAAATGCATGGTAATGAAAGTACTGGTACAAAAGCACTTTTTGATTTATTTAAATTTTTCGAAACCTACCCAGATCATCATATTACGAAAACAATATTAAGTAATTGTTCTATAACAATTATACCGATGTTAAATCCAGATGGATCTTTAGCGTATACAAGAGTTAATGCTAAAGAAGTTGATTTAAATCGTGATGCTGTAGATTTAGAAGCTTGTGAAAGTATCTTATTAAGAAATACACTAGATAAATTCAATCCTAAATTTTGCTTCAATTTACATGATCAAAGAACCATTTTTGGAGTAGAAGGGAAAAATCAACCGGCTACAATTTCTTTCTTAGCACCTTCTGAAGAAGAAACTAGAAAAATTACAGCGGGTAGAAAAGAAACGATGAATGTAATCATTGCAATGAATGAATTATTACAAACAATTATTCCAAATCAAGTAGGTAGATATACAGACGAATTTTATCCAACAGCAACTGGCGATAATTTTCAAAAGTTAGGTCATAATACTATTCTTATTGAAGCTGGGCATTACAAAGATGATTACAATAGGGAAGAAGTACGAAAATTCAATTTTTATGCTTTACTAAAAGGATTATATTATATTTCTTCAACTGAAGATTTTTCTGAACACGAAGCTTATTTTGAAATTCCTAATAATAACAAGCAATTTTTTGATGTAATTCATAGACATAATGATAAAGATGATGTAGCGTATCAGTATGAAGATAAAATTATAGATAACCAATTCGTTTCTACGTTAAAAAAACATCAAGAAGGAAATTTAAAAGGACATATTGGACACAACGAAATCGTTTTCGAGTATTAATTTTTTATTAAATGTTTAATTTTTCAAGCCTAACTGTTGTTGTTTATTAAAAATAATTCATATTTTTGCCCAATACTATGAATAAAATTAAAAAATGAAGAAATTTGTATTAGACGAAATCGATCATCAAATATTAGATATTTTAATCGAAAATGCTAGAACTCCATTTACTGATATTGCAAAAAAATTATTAGTATCTGCAGGTACAATTCACGTACGTGTAAAGAAAATGGAAGATGAAGGAATTATACAAGGGTCTACTTTAACATTAGATTACGAGAAAATGGGTTATGCGTTTATAGCTCACGTTGGTATTTTCTTAGAAAAAACGTCAATGACTCAGCATGTTATTGATAATTTACGTTTAATACCAAACGTAACTGTAGCTTATGTTACTGCAGGAAAGTATAATATTTTCTGTAAAGTAAGAGCTAAAGACACTAATGACGCGAAAGACATTATCTACAAGATTGATGAGATTCATGGTGTAAATAGAACGGAAACAATGATTTCTCTAGAAGAAAGCATTAATGATAAAAAGCGTATGATGCACGCTATTTTCCAAGACTTTTAAATAGAAACTTTCAAATAGTATACAACCGTCTAAATTTTTATTTAGGCGGTTTTTTGTTTTATGAATATTGTAAATTTGCCATCTTTAATTGTAAAAACTTATTATGTCTGTAGAAATAATTTATGAAGATGATTTTTGTTTGGTAGTCACAAAACCTAATGATGTTGTTGTTCATCATGCATATCATTCAAGAAATGTAAGAGAAGAAGATTCTCTACTACAATTATTAGATCAACAATTTCAACAAAAATTTTATCCTGTTCATAGGTTAGACAGACGAACTTCTGGAATTATTCTCTTAACTAAAGAAACACAATACGTTTCTAAGTTTCAACAGTTATTTACTGATAATCAAATTGAAAAAAAGTATTTAGGAGTAGTAAGAGGTTTTGGACCAGAAACAAGAATTATTGATTCTCCTGTAAAAGGAAAAGACAGTAACGTCCACAAAGAAGCAGAAACTCATTTAAAAACATTACAGAATATAACTTTAAATATACCTGTAAAACCTTACGATACTTCTAGGTATAGCTTAGTTGAATTATCTCCTAAAACAGGACGTTTACATCAATTAAGGATACATATGAATAAAATTAGTCATCCTCTTTTAGGAGACGGAAAATATGGAGATAAAAACCATAATGCAATGTTTGACAATAATTTTAATTGGACTAATTTATTCTTACATGCTATCTCTTTAGACTTTACGCATCCATTTACTGACGAAAAGCTAAGTTTAAAATCAAGCTTACCAGAAAATTGGAAAGCTCTTTTTAATGAATTTAATTGGAGTTACAAGTAAAACTCAATTTTCATTAGTACTCTTAAAATTGAAAACT
Source organism: uncultured Tenacibaculum sp. (assembly GCF_947502995.1). Classification (GTDB taxonomy): domain Bacteria; phylum Bacteroidota; class Bacteroidia; order Flavobacteriales; family Flavobacteriaceae; genus Polaribacter. The sequence goes on from NZ_CANNBW010000014.1 coordinate 138,838, forward strand.
AACTTATAAAAAGATTCATTCGTCTATTGATGAATGATCTTTTCTCTTTTCAGATTTATATTGAATATACATTCTAATTATTTATTCATATAAATCTTACAACAATGTATGCAACTAAATTTAATAATGAATTAACTCCTTGGATAACTAATGACTTTATTAAGTTTAACGATTATTTTCTTAGAAATAATGATTATCTGCCTCCTTTGACTATTATTGAAAATAAAGATGATTATTCTATTAAACTAATTTTTTCAGGTTCTTGTAAATGGATGTTTAGAGTATATTGGGAAGATGATTTAGTGGTTATTTGTGGTCAGCGTGAAAATACCAACAAAGATAAGCCTAAACCACCAATAAAAGTTATTCAAGCTTTTAAAAGAATTATTGTAATTCCTAAAAACCTTGAAAAGACTGAGGAAATTCATTACCAATTTACAAATTGTAGCTTATCTTTTAAACTTTATAAAAAGCTCAAATAAAAAAGATTATATTCAATTTGTTAATTAACTTTTTAGGCTTCAGAATTATATAAAATAGCAAAAAGCAAATATCGTTTATACCTAAAAAACTGACATTGAACGATTAAAATTGTTTATTCGTCTAATGATAAGTGTTTTTTAACTATTAGTTAATTATCTTCAAACTGCTTCTAAGTTATTAGTTAATTAAACACTTTTTAGTTTATGTATACTACTAAATTTAATCAAGATTTAACGCCTTGGGTAACTAATGATTACATTAAGTTCAGTAATTACTTTCTTAGAAACAACGATTATTTACCCCCGTTATCGATCAATGAAACTGAAGAAAATTATTCAGTTAAATTAACTTTTTCTAATTCTCTTAAATGGAAAATTAGAGTATTTTGGGAAGACAATATGCTCGCCATTTGTGGAGAACGTCAAGTGCAAAAAGGACAATCACGACGCTCTAAAATAGCACAAGCTTTTAAACGTATTATAGTTCTTCCTGAGAATATTATTTCTAATGATGGAATTAACTATGAATTTATTAATTGTCAATTAAGATTTAATCTTGACAAACAACAGCTTAAAAAGTATGCCTAACTGATATTTATCATATCTTGAATTCATAAATTTCACTAATTTAATCTCATATTAATTAATGGAAGAAAGGGATATCGATTTAATTAATTTAGGTACTTAAAACCTGTTAGAATAAGCTTCTTTATTATTAAATAGAGAAGCTTAATTTTTTAAATTTTCCAAGTAAAACTGATTTTAGTTCCTATACCCATTTTAGATTCTACGGAAATTTTACCATGATTTTCAGTAACTACTTTCTTAACAATTGAAAGTCCAACACCTGTACTTTCTACAGCATCGTTAGTATTTAATTTACTGAAAATCTCAAAAATTTTATTATGATATTGAGGTTCTATACCTGGTCCATTATCTTCAACCGAAAATACATATTCATCTTCTCTCTGAAGAAATGAAATATCTATAATGGTTTTCTCTTTATCATTATATTTAATAGAGTTACTGATTAAGTTTTGAAAAACGTGTTCTAACTCAATTCTATTGGCAATAATATTTATGTTTTCTAAAGGAATATTAATAATACTATCTTCTTGGTAATTAATAATATCTATGATTTCATTTAGTAGATCATTTAAACTAAATAATTCTTTCTTTTTTTCTCCTCTAGAAACTTTAGAATATTCTAATAATCCGTTAATTAAAGCATTCATTTTGGAAATTCTCTCTTTCAATAAATCAAAATATCCTTTAGCATTATCATCTAACGTGTCATCCAAATCTTCTTCAATAAAAGATACAAGTGAATGCATAGCTACAAGAGGAGCTTTTAAATCATGTGATACAATATGATTAAAACTATCTAATTCTTCATTAAAACTTTTTAATTGCCTTAAATTCTCTTTTAATTCAATATTAATATTAGATAATTGTTCTGATTTGTCTGTAATTTCTTTTTTCTGTTGTAAAGCTAAAGATCTAGATTTTTCTAATTGTTTAAATGAACTAGAAAAACGAACCATTAAAAGCATAGATAACAAAAGGAATACAGAAACATATCCAAAATTTACATAAACAATAGCATTATCGTTATTACCAAGAAACACAAAAATATGAATGTAAAATACTATTGAACCTAGTAACGTACTGGCTAACATTAAAATAGAGTCATGTAGTTTTCCTGTAAACATAGCTCTAACAATTATATAAGTTACATATACCAGATTTATAATCATTAAAATTAGAAACGGTAATATTAATTGAGTAAAATAAGGTGAAGGCAAAATAATTACCAATACAACGAGTAATAAGCAGCTATATTTCAGTATTTTTTCATAGAGTTTATGAACGTCTTGCTTAAAAATTACAGAGAAAAATAAACTTGCTGTAGTTCCAGCAATAAACAGTGAAGTATATTCTATTTTAGTTAAAAGAACCCAACTAGCAGATTTAAAAATTTCTGCTAAAGGTGCATAACGATCACTTAAAGCCATATAAGCCAAAGAAACACAGGCTATTCCTAAATATAAAATGGCTTTATCTTTATTCCAATAGAGTAAGAAAAAAACGATAAAGAATGTTCCAATAAAGCCTAAACAACCTATAAACAGCATATCTGCAACTATTCGTTTAGATTTTACAGTATTTAAATGATGACTTGTTCCTAATTTTAATGGCTTATCTATTCCTGCTTTATTATGATAAAAATTAGCGACTTGAATAACAATTTCAAAATCGACTTCGTGTGTATTTAAAGGAATTATTTGAGTATACCTTCGATGTAAAACATTTTCTTTTGTAGTTGCAACTTTACCTATTTCGGAAATTAACTTTCCATTAATCCATAATTTGGATGAAGCATAAGCAGCTGGTATGTAAAGAGAAAGATTAGGTGTGTTTTTAGAAACATGGAATTTTAATCGATATGTCGCATATCCAAAAGAAGGAAGTTTTTTATGCTTTTCTAATGTATAATTAGTCCAATTTTTTAAAGAAACAATTGCTGAAGGGTTAAAACTATCAAAATCACCAGGTAGAATAAGTTCTTGCCAATAAAATTCCCAATCAGATTTTAAGTCTATTTCCTCGTGATTAGCAAAAGAAATTCCCTTAAGATTAATACTATTATCTTTTTGTTCTTCTAATCCATAGGTATTACATGTTAAAAACAATGTAATAACAAATAGATAAAGCCATTTTATGTGTATCTGGTTTAAAAACCAATTATCCATTGGGGAAACTCTAATTTTTTCGCAATTGTGTATAATAATTCAATTTACCAAAATAATTAATATATATGACTTTAGAAAGATAAAACATAATATAATATGCTACTATCATTTTAGACCGTTATTGTATTTTGTATTTACTATAGTTAATTTTATGTAGATAAAATGCATAAAATGCCTAGAGCAATATTTGAAAATATAGTTATACAAAAATTCGAGAGTGTTAACACTTTAGAGTTTTGTAAATACACATCAATTCGTTTTTTTAAAATCCTTTTTATTGAAAAAGGAGAAGGTAATATCATTATTAATGAGCATAAAATAAGCTATTCTGATAAACAAATTTTCATCTTGATACCAGATGATAAGTATAATTTAGAAATTGAAAAACCTACTACAGTTTCAGCTATAAAATTTTTAAATAGTTTTTTTAGTGATTATTCAACTAAAGAAGATCAAATAAAAGTAAATGAGTGGTTTAAGAAAATTGAAGTTATTTTTCAAGGAGCTAATAGAACTTCACAAATACAACTAAATTCAAAGGTAGATGAAACAAGTGTATTAGCACTTTTTACAGTGCTTTGCAATGAGTATAGTAATGATAACTTAAAAAGTGAAATTGTTCTAGAATCTGTACTTCATACCGTTTTACATATCCTATCTAGAAATGTAATTATTGTAAAGGCACAAAATAAAAAGTCGAAAATCCAAGATATTCTCAATTATATTCATTTTCATATCCATAATCCAGAAAAACTAAGCAAAAGGCATTTGGCAACTCAATTTAATATTTCTGAAAATTATATCAGTGAATATTTTAAAAACAAAATGAATATTGGATTAAAAAAATATATAATCACTTATAAAATAAAGTTGGCAGAGACCAGATTAAAATACACGAACTTAACAATTACTGAGATTGCCCAAGAATTAGGTTTTACAGATAGTAGTCATTTAGATAAAACATTTTTAAATATTAAAGGAGTTACTGCCAATACATTCAAGAAGAATAATAGCTAGATAACTTCTATTTACATTACTTCCTCTTTTTTTACTAAAAGCTCACTTTTTCTTACCAAAACTAAAGACTGTCACCATCATAATTTTGCATTGTAACTCATAAACAAAGCTAATTATGAACAATCCTCAAAACAGTATTTGATAGTCATATGGATGCAGTTGTAACACTAAATCCAGAGCTAGTTATACAGGATTATACTTCAGATGCAATATTTATAACTCCAGATAAAACATATAAAGGAAAAGATGAAATCTTTCAATTTTATCAAGAGTTTCTTCCAAACTTTAAAGACTTCGATTTTATAACGTTAAAGCAAGAAGTTCACGCTAACGTTGTCTATTTCGTTTGGCATGGTAAAAATGAATATATCTCTGTTCAATTAGCCACAGATACTTACATCATAGAAAACGGAAAAATAAAACAACACACTTTCGCAGGAAACATCAATTAATAATTAAATAATAAATATCATGGATTATAAAAATTTTCAAACGTTTACAGCAGAACAAAAAGGAGGAATCCTTTATGTAACAATCAATTTCGGACCAGTTAATGTTCAAGGTCAAGAAATGTTAGCAGATTTAAGCAGTTTATGTCTTCGATTAGAAAGAGATAGAAGTGTTAAAGTTGTGGTTTTCCAATCTTCAAATGATGGATATTGGGTTTGTCACTACGATACAAACTTATTAAGAGACATGTCTGAAGAAGCTGTTCCTAGAAACGAAGTAAAATTATTAGATCTTCAAGCGGTTTTAGAAAGATTAAGCAATGTACCACAAGCAACAATTGCTAAAATAGAAGGCTTTGCACGTGGTGGTGGACATGAAATGGCTTTAGCATTAGATATGCGTTTTGCAGCTAGAGGAAAAGCTAAATTTATGCAAATGGAAGTTGATATGGGAATTTTACCTTGTGGTGGTGGAACTTCTCGTATGGCTAGACAATCAGGTTTAGGTAAAGCTTTAGAAATTATTTTAGGTGCTAGAGATTGGGATACAGATGAAGCTGAAAAATTTGGAACAATTAATAAAGCTTTAGATGCAGATGAAATCGAGCCATATGTTGATGCTTTAGCTGAGCGTATTTCTAAATTCCCAGCAGAGTCTATTGAAGCTTGTAAAAGAGCTGTATATGCTTCTATCGATTTACCAATTGCAGATGCTTTACAAGAAGAAGCTTATCAATTATATCAAGCAACAAGTAAAACTCCAGCTATTAAACGTTTTACTGTAGCTGATGAAAACGGAGCACAATTCGATCACAACAATCAAAAAAATTGGGAAGGTATGTTAATGGATATTCAAGATATTAACTAAAAAATAATATTCTTAATCATTAGTTAAAGAGACAAAAAAAGAGAAATCTTATTTGTCTCTTTTTCAATTTTATTGGTCTCAACTTAGGGTCTAAAACCCTGCAATTTTATTGCAGCACTTTTAGTTATATGAAAAATTAATACCTTTCAGATATGGAAATATCACTACGCAAAGG
>NZ_CANNBW010000015.1 GCF_947502995.1 uncultured Tenacibaculum sp.
TGCCAGTATTACTCATGAAGTTGATTTAAACACTACAGTTTCCAATTCATGGGAAGAATTGATTTATGATTTTAGTGATGCACCCGCAGGTGATTATGTTCGAGTAGTCATCTTCTTTGATTTCGGAGAGAATGGAGATGATAGTGAGTATTATTATGACGAATTAACATTAACGAATTAAACCAAGGATAGCAATGAAAATACAGAAATATATACCTCAAGTAGTTGTAATAATCTTCACAATGTTATTACTAAACGGTTGTGAAGAAAACAACTATGAATTCGGAGATATTGTTGCTCCTAGTAATGTAACAGTAAATGCTGAAGTAATTGGTCAGGATGCTACAAATCCGAATGGAGATGGAACAGGAGTTGTAAATTTTACAATTACGGCAGATAATGCTTTATCGTATAAGTTTGTGTTTAACGGTGTAGAATCAAGTGCACCAAGCGGAAAATTTACATACACGTTTAGTGAATTAGGAATAAATACATATACAGTAACAGCAGTTGCAATAGGTACAGGAGGAGTTTCATCAAGTAAAACAATTCAAGTTGATGTATTGGCTTTATATGAAGTACCAGATGATTTAAAAAATAAATTATACGGATTCGATCCAGCAAATCCAAATGCTGTTTCTTCAAAGACATGGCGAATTAAAGCAGAAGTTGGAGGACATTTTGGTTTAGGACCTGTTGGAGGTTCAATATTTGGAGAATGGTATCAAGCATCTGCAAATGAAAAAGATGGTGTTGGAATGTACGATGATCGTTTTGTATTCAATTCAGATGGAAGTTTTCAGCATCAAACAAACGGAACTGTTTTTGGTAGAAATGGTTTGATAGATGAATTATCTAGCTCTGGTGGTTCTGGTGGAACTATAGATAATTCAGATGTGTTAAATTATACATTGGCAGACTATTCTGGAACATGGAGTTTAATAGCTCCTGGAGGAGTAGAAACCCTTTCTTTATCTGGAATAGGATTTATAGGATATTACATAGGAAACCACAATTATGAAATATTCGATCGTCAAATTCCAAATGAATTAGTTTTAAGGATTAGCGATGCGAATAATGAATTTGATTGGTGGTTTTTAATTACCACACAAGATCCTCAAACAACTTCACCATTTGTTTTTAACACATTGGTTTGGGAAGATGATTTTGAAACCAATGGAACACCAGACCCAACAAAATGGACTTATGACATCGGTACAGGTGTTAATGGTTGGGGAAATAACGAATCACAATATTATACAGATAGAGCGGATAATGCAGTTGTAGAAAACGGAAATCTTGTGATAACAGCAAAGCGAGAAAATTTTTCAGGAAGTGCTTATACATCAGCTAGATTAAAAACTGAAGGTCTATACGACTTTAAATATGGTAGAGTCGAAGTTAGAGCTAAATTACCCGAAGGAGCTGGAACTTGGCCAGCGATTTGGATGTTAGGTTCTAATTTTTCTACAGTAGGTTGGCCTTTTTCCGGAGAGATTGATATTATGGAGCAAACAGGGGCTGATAAAAATACAGTTTTAGCAACTTGTCACTGGCAAGATACAGCAAGTAATACAAAAGCAGATTTCGGTCAAACTACCTCAATTACAAACGCAACATCAGAATTTCATTTATATACATTAGAGTGGACAGATACATCTATTAGTGTGTATTTAGATAATGTGAAGTATTATGAATTGAGTAACTCATCAGTTTTACCATTTAATGAGAATTTCTTTTTGATCTTAAATGTAGCTATGGGAGGAACTTTAGGTGGAGCAATAGATGCTGGATTTTCTGAGGCAAAAATGGAAATTGATTACGTAAGAGTTTATCAATAAAAAGATATTTGGATTAGTGTAAAAGAAGGCTGGCACAATTTTAAAGTGTTGGTCTTCTTTTTTTATTGATTTTATAATGTTTTAAATTATAAATCAAAAAAGCCTCATATTTTACTATGAGGCTAAAAGTTGTGCATTTTTTTATGTAATATAACTATTACTAATATGGTGAAAAAATAGAGAATAATATTTAAATAGCATAATTAAGATTGTAATTAATCACAGAGTTATTATTTTTTATGATTTTTAAAAGTTAGTAAATATAGTAGTTGTTGTTTTTAATCGTTTGAAAATGATTTATTTAAGGGTTTGTTTGTGGTGGCTATAGCTTATTCTGTCCTTCTTTTTTATTTTGTTATGTTTTTTAATGAACAGTAATTATCGATACTATATTCAAAATAAAATAATTATATTTAACGAAGTGCTTTTTTACAAAAGCAAAAATTAACCTTTTTTAAAATTATTATAATGAAAAAAAACATTCAAAACTTAGGTAAATTTCTATCGAAAAGTCAGCAAAAAGAAATTAATGGAGGTCAACTTCCTATAATTGGAAAGGCTTGTCAAACAAATGCAGATTGTACAGCTTTTGGAGGTACATTTGGATGGCCAGATGTTTACTGTAAAAGAAGTAGATTTAGTAGTTACGGAACATGCCAGTTAACCTATTTTTAGGATACATATTTTGCAAATAATATAATAGAAGATTTCGCTAAAAGCGAGATCTTCTTTTTTTTTGCTACAGCACAAAATCTTTTTTCTATTTACCACTAGTATTGAAAACAGGTGATGTTTATAAATAATTATTTTTTTAAGTCTTAAAATCCGCAGTCAATAGAGTTGCTGAATAAGCTTCTAAATAAAAAAGATTATTCTTTAAAAGAAAAACCCACTCAAAGCTTGAGTGGGAAAATTGCTATGAAAAAGAAAAAGTGTCTAAAACGTCTTTTAGACATTTCAAATTTACTAAATGAATTTCATATTTTCATATTAAAAGTTAAAAATATCTAGATTTTGTCTTTCTAGATGTTATTTTGGCGAGTTCTCGGCACAGTAAAAAGCGTTGTACAACCAGTATTTTTAATATGTGTAAACTTTCTAGTGTTCATTTTTATCTTCATTAGAAGGAATACTATAATTTACTGGGTAAAAAAATAAAGTAAAAGTGTAGGTTAATCTTTCTTTATATGCTTTGCGCCATAAGCAAGAACGATTATAAAAACAATAAATAGAGATATTAAAGTTAAAGCAAGAGATAAAGGAAAAGCCCCGGTCAGTTCAATAAATAGAAAATAAACAAAGGGGAATAATAACAAAACTCCAAGAGAAGTAAAGCCTATGAACTGTATTCTTTTCATAAATTAAAATTAGTAAAAGTAAAAGTAAAATAAAATTAAACAGTAGTTAATTCAATTTGTATGACTTAAAAGACTTGTAACATATTAAAGTTCCTAAAATAAAAGAGTATAAGAGCATTAAGTATGTAATTAAATTACGTATACCTTTAAAATTATTGGAAACAATCATTGTTATAAAGGCTGCTATTGAAAATATAATCAATAAAATAGCGAAAATGATATTTCCAGCGAATAAAAAATTGAATTTGTGATTTACTGCTTCTTTACTAATTAAGTTTTTGATACTAAATAATATACTAGTGGTTCCAGAAAAAAGTAATGAAACAGGAATAAATAAAGTTAAATCATTTTTAAAAGCATTTAACAGATTAGAGTATTTAATTATTTCTACAAATTCAAGATATAAAATAATTGAAATGATAGAAACTAAAAAAACTTTAGAAATTAAAAGAGCAATTTTTTTAAACATCGAATAAAATATAAGAATCAATTAATATGTAATTAATTTGATTAAGGTAGAGCTTTAAACTCTAAAGGTTCTGTTGAGTATAACTGATCCCAGCCTACTAAACAAGTATGCATTCCTTCGGAAATTGCGTAATTATAATCTAACACATCAATCAATTCAGCAAGTGGAATAAATGCAAAAATTAATATTAAAATTATAGATGAATATTTAAGAAAAGAAGAAACTTTTTTAGTTTCTATATATTCGATATTAAGTTGATCATAGCTGTTTTTCATAAGGTAAAAATAGTAAAAACTAAATAAACTTAAAATTTAGCTATTCAGAGAAAAAAGTAAGATAAAATTGGATTATAACCAATACAGCAAGTAGAACTCTAACCCAGTTTTTGATTTTATCTGTCCCTTTTACCAAGAATATTTTAGGAAAGTAAGAAGATAATAAAAGAACGATAAGCATTAAAAGTGTAACAATATCAGACATACTCAAAATTAGTAAAAACAAAATAAAGTAAAAGAATAATTAAATAATATCAATGTCTCTATTATCATTAAAAGTATCGATATATTTTTTACATCATTTTGTCACCAAAGATGATTACTTTAAAAAAATCAGATTCTAAATAAAATAAAAACTCCTAAAAAGATTAAGAAAATAATATTATACCATTTCATGAATCAAATATAAAAACAAGTTAAAAGATCAGATTTTATTTATGTCTGTTTTTAATAGCTGAGTAAACATACCAAACAGCAAATACTATAATGAAGATTAAAATACCAATAGGAATTAATAAGGCTGTAAAGTCGACTGCTTTGCACATATTATGAATTAATGAAATAGTTTTTTTAATCAAAAAAAAATACGATTTAGATTATCTAAACCGTATTTTTACTGACTTCTTAAGTCTCCGTAGCGAAGGGGGGACTTGAACCCCCGACCTCAGGGTTATGAATCCTGCGCTCTAACCACCTGAGCTACCTCGCCGATTGCGGATGCAAATATAGTTCAATTTTTCTTACACACAAGAAAAGAATATCATTTTTTTTAAAAAGAATATTTATATATATTGTGTGCTAAACTTAAATGTAAATGAGTAAAGTTAAATTTGAATTAGAGATACCTGTACACGCTTCACCAGCGTTGTTATATCAATATTTTGCTACTCCTTCTGGTTTAGAGGAGTGGTTTGCAGACCGAGTAAATTCAAGAGGAAAAATAATTACCTTTTTTTGGGATGATAGTGAAGAAGAAGCAACCATAGTAACTAAAAAAGCAGACGAACGTATAAAGTTTAAATGGACAGAAAGTGAAGGTGATGAAAGTTACTTCGAATTTAGAGTTCAAGTAGATCCTTTAACAAAAGACGTTTCTTTAATTGTTACTGATTTTGCTGATGATGAAGAATCTGCTGAAGAAGCTAAAATGCTTTGGGAAAATCAAATTGATGAATTAAAACATTTAATAGGAGCATAATTACTTCTAAAATAGAATATAAAGACTCAGCTAAATGCTGAGTTTTTTTATTTATAACATTGTTTTATTTACTAATTTCGTGCTTCAAATTTTAAAGGAATGATAAATCATAACGGTAATTTAATCAATGCTTCTGAATTTCAGTTAACTGCAGAAAATAGAGCGTTTAAATTTGGCGATGGTATTTTTGAAACTATCAAAATTTTAAATGGAAAAGTAGTGTTTTTCGAAGATCACTATTTTAGATTGATGGCATCTATGCGTATGTTACGTATGAAAATTCCTATGGAGTTTACTTTAGAGTTTTTAGAAGGAGAAATTAAAAAAGTAGCCGAGAGTTTTTCTGAAACTAATTTAAGAGCTCGATTAACTGTTTACAGAAAAGATGGAGGTTTGTATACTCCTAAAACGAATGAAGTAGATTATGTTATTGATGTTAAACCTATAACAGCTGAAGCTAAGGATAAATATGTTTTAGATTTATATAAAGACTTTTATAATTATTCTGGAATGTTATCTACTGTGAAAACAACTAATAGAATGTTAAACACAATAGCAGCTGTTTTTGCACAAGAAAATGATTTAGATAATTGTGTATTACTAAATGAACGAAAAGGTGTAGCAGAAGTTACTAACGGTAATATTTTCATCATAAAAGGAAATACAATCAAAACGCCAGCACTAACTGAAGGTTGTATTAAAGGTATAGTTAGAAAGAAAATCATTCAACTATTAGAGGAACATAACGATTATACAATAGAAGAGACATCTATTTCTCCGTTTGAAATTCAAAAAGCTGATGAAGTTTTTATAACTAACGCAATTGTAGGAGTTCAACCAGTTACAAATTATAGAAAAAAAGAATTTAGCACAGATATATCTAAAAAAATTAGAAAAAGCCTGCAGTTAATGGCTTTTACTAATTAAGATGAACATTAACTTGTATTTTATCTACAAAGAACTCTTTATTAGAATATCTGTTTATAGTTAAAGTTAAGTCTGCTGTTGGCATTTTCATTTCTATTTCATTACCATTCGGAGTAATGAACTTTAATTTCTTTAGGGGATAGTTCATGATTATATAATTTTGGTTGATATAAAATTACTAATTAACTATCTATATGTATTTATTTTTAGATATATGGTAGTTTTTTTATGGTGAATGGTAGTGATTTGATGATTTTTGGTTTGGTTTATAGTGTGTTTTGCTATTTAATACATTTGTTTTAGTGGGAGTGTATTGTAATATTTGACTTTAATTAAAGGTTGTATGGGGGATAGTAAGAAAGAAAATAATTGAGTTACTTAAAAGAGTAGCAAAATTATATTTTAAAGAAACATATAACTTTCTGTTGAAATTTTAAATAGTTAGTTGAGGTATTTGATTATCGAAGTGATAATTGGGGCAAACTATTGTAAACTATCAAATAAGAGTTTTACTTAAAAGAAGTTAGAGGTTTCTATATTTCTTAACTGATAAATACGAATTCATTAGGACTGTTAGACATCTTCTCATAATAATATCTATTTACAGAAAGGGAAAGTTTTATTTTAGGGAATTCAATTTCGAATTCGTTACCGTGACATTTTATTAATCTTACGAATGTAGGTTTAATCTTCATAATTAGTGTTTTTGAATAGTTTGAAGATATAAACGATTTGTGAATTATGTGAGTTTAGTTTGTTGAAATGTAGTTTTTTAGAGTCGATTGGAAGTAGGTGTAACTACAAATAACAATTAGTGTTAATTTAAAAAGAATTAAAGACTGAATAGTTTCATATAAAAAAAGAGATCTAAGTATTATTTTTAGATCTCTTTTTTGTCATTTACTTTAAAATGATTTCGTAAGGTGTGTCGTTATTTAAAGAATAGTTTCCGGATATTTCATCAACTATTTTTTCTTTATTTATATCAAAATAAGTAACTCGAAATTGTTTAATTTGATCTTCAGGATACGAGTTGAAATTCATATCTATAATACCTTCGGTATTACTAGTTTTACTTTCTCTAAATTTATATTCAGTTAAAGCATCAATAGTTACTTGAATTGGCGTACCACTTGCGTTTTTAAATAAAGCTTTAAAGCCTTGTAATTCTTTTTCAGGCTCATTTACATATTTTAAATGTTGTTCGTTAGTGTTCTGATGTTTGTTTCTGTAAAAACCTAAGTGTATGTTATTACTTACATCATCTAAAAAAGTATTATAGCCTTTCTTTTCAGCATCATCAAAATATTTACAAGATTCACTTGTGTTAGATCTTGCATTATTAACTTCTTTGCTGTATTTCTTTCTGCTTCTATAGTTTTTAAAAGCTAAAACAGATCTTTTAAATAAATAAAACACGAATAATCCTGCTAGTACTTCAAGTACATAAAAAAGTACTGGTAAAACATCTTGAATTCCAAAAACCGATTCTCTAATTCCTGCTGAAATTTCTCTCGCAACTCGTTCTTTAGAGAAGTAATATATGGCAACACCAATAGCAGAAAATAATGTACTACCAACAAAAAATTGAATTCTAACATCTCTTACAATTCCTTTTCTAATGTCAGATTCTGGTTTTGCAGAGTTTGAAGGAACTTTTTTCTCTTCAAAAAAACGTTTATTTCTGGTGTGAGAACTAAGCATACCAACCATTAATTCTGCAATTACAATAGAGATGAAAATAATTCCTACACCAATAACCCATGGAGCTTGTGGTAAAATATCTCTATAAATTTCTCTACTGAAATAATATTCTAAAATACAGATAACAACAAAAGCAATGGTAAAAGGAACTACGTATGCGTTAGACATAATTTTATCCCATTGATTTAGCTTTTCCTCATTTGGTTTTAAAATCTCAAAAGTATCTCTAGCTCTTTTAGAGGCAGAGTTTGCTCTTGATGCTAGTTCATCGGAAATTTTAAATAAATCTTCTGATTCATCAGTAGATGGTTTGTCCCAGTTTATAATCATAACAGTTAGTTTTTATATACAATCAAAGTCTTCAATATAGCTAAAGAAACCTTCTTTACCTTCAAATTCATTTAACTCAATTCCTTCAAAAATAGAAGTGTCTTTCCAGCCAATTAAAAATAATTCTGCATTGTCAGGTAAAGCTAATTTTGCTTTAATTTTTTCAATCTTTCCAGATCTTCTAGGTTCATTAACACCATCTGTAAAAAGAACAACCATTACTTTGTCATAATCTTCAACTTTTGGTTCTTTTAAAAGCTTGTTAATGTGTTCGAAAGCTAAATTAATATTGGTTATATCATTTCCTTTATAAGGTTTATATCCTAGAATTGAATTTTGTACTGTTTTAGATAAAAAACTGTTTAATTTTGAAGCATTTTTCTTCTTAATTTTTTCATTTTTAGCCTTTATCTTATCGTTATACTTTTTTTGTTTAGCCTGTTCAGATAATGTAGGATGTTCAGATGTTAAAATATTTTTGTAAGGTTTTAAAGCACTTACTTTTAGTCTGAATATTTCTTTTGAATTAGGAGCTGGATTTCCTATAATTGTTGAAGTAAAATAACCGCTACCATTTTCATTGATTACATCTACAATTGTTTTGTAATCTTCTTTATTTAATTTTTGAATACTTTCAGATGAACCACTTCTATCATCTCCTAAAACAATCATAATTTTACATTCAGGAATTTCTTCTTCGGCAATAGCATTATGATTTGGTTTTGGTGAATCACATGAGAAAATAAAAAGTAATAGAATAATAGGTAAAAAACTTTTGCTTAGCATAAATATTTATTTTTCGCTAATATATATAATGTATTAGACACATGAACAAACAAAGCACATTTTTGAATAAAAGAGATTATATTCTTTTATTTTTATTTATAAGAAGTGATTTAAAATAATCTTTTTTTAAGTGAAAGACTATATAAAGGTGAAAAGTAGAACTAAAGAAGAAAATTAATTCATAGTTATATCTGCTGGTGCATTTGCCCAGATTTTATATTTTCCACCTTTTTGAAGTAGTTTATTTTTCCAAATAGCTTCTTCATCTTCAATAAAGATATTATTAAAATCATTTTCAGAAATAAACCAAGACTCAGTATTTAATTCACTCTCGAGTTGTTGAGATCCCCAACCAGAATATCCTAAGAAAAATCTAATGTCAGAGGGTTTTATTAAATCTTCATTTAAAAGTTGTTTTAAAGACTCGAAATTCCCTCCCCAGTAAATTCCATTAGCTACTTCTATACTGTCAGTTAAAAGATGTGGAACTCTATGGATAAAATATAAATTTTCTTGTTCTACTGGTCCGCCCTGATAAATTGTAAAATTACATTCAATATCTGGTATTAGATCTTCTAGAACATATTGCATTGGTCTATTCAGAATAAATCCAACGGAACTTGCATCTGAATGATCTGTAATAAGTACTATTGTTCTTTTGAAAGAGTCATCATTTAGTATAGATGGCTCTGCTATTAATAATCTGCCTTTTTTCGGGGTTAACATCTTCATAAATGTTAAATTTTAAAGTAAAATAAAAATATTTTTTCAATTTTTTAACTTTTCTTTAATAAAAATTCCAGTTAGAGACTGATTTTTTTTTGTGAGATCCTCTGGTGTTCCTTCAAAAATTAAGTTACCACCCTTCTTACCTCCCTCAATACCAAGGTCTATGATGTGATCTGCGCACTTTATAAGGTCAATATTATGCTCGATAACAATTATTGAATGTCCTTTTTCAATTAAGGCGTTAAAAGAGGCTAAAAGCTTCTTTATGTCGTGAAAATGTAATCCGGTGGTAGGTTCATCAAAAATGAATAAGGCTTTATCTTTTGTGTTTCCTTTCATTAAAAATGAAGCTAATTTTATACGTTGAGCTTCACCACCAGATAAGGTAGAAGAAGATTGCCCTAATTGTACGTATCCTAAACCAACATCTTGAAGAGGTTTTAATTTTTTAGCTATTTTGATTGCGCCATTTTCTGTAAAAAAGTCAATTGCATCATCAATAGTTAAGTTTAAAATATCGTCAATATTTTTTCCTTCAAAATTAACTTCTAATATTTCTTTTTTAAAGCGTTTGCCTTTACAATGATCACATTGTAAATGTACATCGGCCATAAATTGCATTTCTATAGTAACTACACCTTCACCTTTACAAACTTCGCAACGCCCACCTTCTACATTAAAAGAAAAGTGTTTTGGTTGATAATTTCTGATTTTAGATAATTTTTGTGTAGATAGAAGTTTACGGATATCGTCGTAAGCTTTTATGTAAGTAACAGGATTTGATCGTGATGATCTACCTATCGGATTTTGGTCAATAAACTCAACATGCTTCAAGTTTTCATAACTTCCCTCAACATCTGTGTACTGACCTATTTTATCTCCATAACCAATTAATTTCTTTTGCATAATTGGGTACAGTAATTTTTTTACAAGTGTACTTTTACCACTACCAGAAACTCCTGTGATTACCGTTAAGTTATTTAGAGGGAAAGTTACATCTATGTTTTTAAGATTATTCTCTCTAGCTCCTAAGATTTTAATAAAATTTTTAGTTTTTCTTCGTTGTTTAGGAACTTCAATTTCCAAGGTTTCAGATAAATATTCAGCAGTAAGAGTTTTCGATTTTATTAGTTCATCGTAAGTTCCTTCTGCTACAACTTTTCCTCCGTGAGTTCCAGCTTCTGGTCCAATGTCTATAATGTAATCGGCTTCTTTCATGATGTCTTCATCATGTTCAACTACTATTACCGTATTTCCGAGATCACGTAAGTTTTTAAGAACTTTAATTAAACGTTCTGTATCTTTTGGATGAAGTCCAATACTTGGCTCGTCTAAAATATACATAGAACCAACTAACGAACTTCCTAAAGAAGTAGCCAAGTTAATACGTTGACTTTCTCCTCCTGATAATGTATTAGATGTACGATTTAATGTAAGGTAACTTAATCCAACATCAGTTAAAAATTGCAATCTATTATTAATTTCAGTTAATAATCGTTTTGCTATTTTCTCTTCATATTCATTTAAAGTAATAGATTTAAAGAATACGCTTAATTCGTCTAATGGAAGATTTACTAAATCTGAAATTGTTTTACCACTAACTTGAACATAGTTTGCTTCTTTTCTTAAGCGTTTTCCGTCGCATTCATGACATTTAGTTTTACCTCTGTAACGAGATAACATGACTCTGTTCTGAATTTTATAGCTTTTTTCTTCTAATTCGTTAAACAGATGATGAATTCCCATGAATTTATCTGTTCCTTCCCAAACTAAATTTTGTTGTTTTTCTGTAAGTTCAAACCAAGGTTTGTGAATTGAAATGTTGTAACTATCTGCATGCAGAATTAAATTTTCCTTATACCATTTATAAGCATCTGTTTTAAATGGGAAAATAGCATCTTCGTAAATCGATAGTCCTGTGTTAGGAATTACCAAATCTTCATCGATACCAATTACATTTCCGTATCCTTCACAAGTAGGACAAGCTCCGTAAGGATTATTAAAACTGAAAAGGTGTGTATTTGGTTCTAAAAAAGTAATACCATCTAGTTCAAATTTATTACTAAATTCTGTTTTAGTTTCTGTTTCTAAATTTTCAACATAACAGAATCCTTTTCCTTCAAAGAAGGCTGTTTGAATAGCGTCTGCTAGGCGATTGTAGAAATCTTCATCATGTTGAATAACAACTCTGTCTACAACTAAATCGATACTATTTCCTTTGAAATCTTCAATAGGAAATTTATCAATTCGATAAACTTTATTATTGTATTTTATTCTAGCATAACCTTGTTGTTTTAAAACCTGCAATAAAGATTCAATAGTTCTCTTTTCAGGTATAACTACTGGAGCAATTAAAAGAAGTTTTGTTTGTTCGTTTAACGATTTTACATGATTTACAACATCGGTCACCGTATGTTTCTTGACTTCATTTCCAGAAATAGGAGAGAAGGTTCTACCAATTCTGGCGTATAATAATTTTATATAATCGTAGATTTCTGTAGAAGTTCCAACTGTGGATCTTGGATTGGTAGAATTTACTTTCTGTTCAATTGCTATAGCAGGAGCAATCCCTTTAATGTAATCTACTTTGGGTTTGTTAAGTTTTCCTAAGAATTGTCGAGCATAAGAAGATAAACTTTCTACATATCGTCGTTGTCCTTCCGCATATAAAGTATCAAAGGCTAATGAAGATTTACCAGATCCAGAAAGTCCGGTTATAACCACAAGTTTATTTCTAGGGATAACAACATCAATGTCTTTTAAATTATGCAATGATGCGCCTTTTATGATTATATTTTCTTTAGGATTTACTTTAGTAATATCTACTTTCATGAACTCAAAAAATAAGTTGTAAAAATAATGCTTTTAAGTTTGGGAAGAAAATTAGGTGAATTGAAAGTTGATAAAAAGGAAGTGGTTATAAATTTACAATTGGGGTTATTAGAGTAAACAAATAGTCAGACTATATAAAAAGACTGTTTAAAAAAATTAAACAGTCTTATAAAATGCAGATAACATAAAAATTATTCATTATCTATTACTGCAGTCCAGTGTAAATATGGAGTAGTTCCTGTTCGTCCACAATTCGAAGTATTTAGGACTCTATAGATATTTAATTCTTCGCTAAAAGGAATTGTTTTAGAAGCTCCTTTACCTGGAGCTAAAGTTCCACTGAATATAGCTGCTCCAGTATTGTCATTATGAAAAGCATAACCTACAGAATTAGTATTACTAGGATTAGAAACTGCTAGTTGAACAACTGTATTTGGCACAACAGCAAAAGAATCTGCAGTTTTACATTTTAATGTTCCTGATTGTATATCTGTATCACTACTTACCGTTTTAGCTAAAAGCATACCTTGTTCTAAGTTTGATGTACTCATTTTTTTAGTTTTTAAATGATTAATTCCTACTCATAAGGCTTTTCGGATACCGCCTCGTTTTTATAGTAGTTTCTGAACTCTACTTTTGAAAACTTATGTAGCGCTATTATTTGTTCTCTGATATAAAATTACTTTTAAACTAGCTTGATAATGAGTGTAATGTTGTGAGTAGAGAATTTTATGTTGTGAAATAAGGAAAGAAAATAGATGTGTTTTTTAGTTTGAAAATTGATGCAAAAAAACCTCTATGTTTTTAACATAGAGGTTTAATGAAATTATATAACTGACTTTGTTAAGCCAAAGCTAAACTTAAATTTGTAGCAAATGGATCTACAGTTTCTACAAAGTTTTTATTTTGATAACCATATAATTGATGATTAATAAATTCACCTTCAATTTCAGAAACAACTTCTAGTTTTGAAACAGGAGAAGGGAATTCATTAATTTTATTTAAATCCATCCATAGGTCTCCCATGCATCTTGCGTTACAGAAATAATACGTTAAATTATTATGACTAGAAACGCTAGTCCACAATGTTTGTGCGATGTTAGGGAAATTACTTAAACTAAAATCAAAATTTACAGGAACAGAAGCGTTCATTACTATAGATTTAGATTGCGTTAAAGAATCTGCGACGTTTTTTGCATCGTATAAATGATTTAAATAATATGAAGCTCTAGCAAATCGATCTGAAGGAAAAGGACCGCCAGGTAATGTATTACTAGGAAAGTTGTTTTTATCATTCCATTGCCAACGCCAAAATTGATTTAATTCAATTTGTTTTGCATAAGAAGGTTCATTGGTCATTACTCTAAATTCAGGATTGTTATAAATAACATAATTCCCTTCATGGACTTCTATAATAGCTGAATCTCCGAATCTATCTGATACAGAAAGGTGAAGAGAAGCAGGTTTATCAGATCCAGGAACAATTCTACCAATTAATTGAATTTGAGTTTTTGCATCTTTACTGAAAACGTCTACTACCTCTTGTACAGAACAACAAGTATCAAGTACAAACTGTACCCATCTTAAAACATCTAGGTTTTTACATGAACTTCCATCTTTTCTTTCATAAGAAGCGTTACTGTCATATAATAAATTAGCAACCAATCCTTTTGAATTTATTCCATCAGAAGCACCAAATGGAGCTTTAGTTCCAACCATAGTAACAATACTGCTGTATTGTGCCTCCCAAATTAAAGAATGTTCATTTTCTTTATCAGTTCCACATTTAATCATGTTCTCATCAGAAGTTACTCTAAAAGCAAATATAGTTGTAGGCATTTGTGTTGCCCAATCCATATTTCTTGCAGTAGTTAAGAAGTTGTTGTCTTTATTAAAATTGTTAAATATTCTAGTACACATAGTTTTAGGTTTTTTAATAGCGTTATATATTTATTGTCTAATATGAAATTACTATCAAATTTGAATGAATGAGATTGAGAAGGTTGAATTCTGAGTAAAACAAAGAATTCAACCTTTTAGTGTTAAATTATAACATGTGCTAATGCAGGATTTGCCTTGTTAGAGGTTTTAGGGTTTTCTTCTGTAACCGTAAAAGGTTTCCCTTCAAAAAGATTTGCATAAAGAGCTTTTGACTCTGAATCTTCACTGCTAGATAAAACTTTTCCTGTTTCTTTATTACCCATCACCATTCTTAAAGTACCATCTTTTAGCGTCCATGCACAAATACTCGATGAGCTAACAGATAAAAATGGTTTAACTACTTGTATTCTTGAAGTAGATATTTTTGCATCCATGTAACTTTCTTTTGTGTCGGCAACTTTGTAGTAGAAAGTGTCAGATGATTTTTTATAGCTTTCTAGTTCGAAAACTACAGCTTCTTCTTTTGATCCATTACTATAGAAAATGTCTTTTTTTAATTTAACATATCCAAAGTCTTTTCCGTCTTGTTCTAATTTTAATATTACTCATTTTTATATAAGTTTATAGTTATTTCCTACTCATGTGGCTTTTCGGGGGCGCCTCGTTTTTTGATGTAGTTTCTGAACTCTACGTTTGGTTAATTGGAAAACTTAGATAGCGCTATAATTGTTTTCTTATATAAAATTACTTTTAAACTGACTTGATAATGAGTGTAATGTTGTGAATAGAGAATTTCATGTAGTGAAACTAAAAAAACAAATACTACATAAAATAGAAGAAGTAAAAGCGAAGAAAATTCTATTTTAGAATAGAAAAACTTTTGATAATATCTCTATAGCTTTCGCTAAAAGAAATTAAATGATTATTCTTTAATAACAGTGAATTTTTAGAAAGTGAAATTTCTTCAATCATATCTGTGTTTACAATGTATTTTCGATGTACTTGTTTAAAGAAGTTTTGTGTGAGGTATTCGTAAACTTTACTTAAAGATATTTGTATGATAAAATTCTCTATTTCAGTAATAATATTACAGTATCTGTTATCAACTTCAATGTAAATGATATTATTGAAATTTACTTTTTTAAGAGTGTTTTTCTTTTTAATAAATAAGTATTCCTTAGCAATCACAGTATCTTCCGTCTTACTTGCAAAAACATTTATTTGACCATAAAACTTTTCAATAGCCATTTCAATGGCGTATAGTAATTCTAGTTCATTAAACGGTTTTAACAAATAACGAAAAGGATTTGTCAATTTTGCACGTTCAAAAATTTGTTGATCTTTTGAAGAGGTTAAAAATAGAAAAGGTTTTATTGCATTAGGTACAGTGGAGATTGTTTCAGCAAAAGTGATTCCTTCAGGATTGTCTCCTAAAAAAATATCGATGATAACCAAGTCAATATTAAATTGATAATATTTAGTCAGTGCATCTTTATAATTTCTGGCTATGGCTACTACATTATACTTGTAATCTTCTAATATTTCCGAGAGCTCAAGTGCTAATTCTTTATCGTCTTCTATAATAAGTATATTTAAGTTTTCCATAATTAAATTTCTGTTTTAGGAAAGCCAAGAGTAATTGTAGTTCCAATATCAATAGTACTTTCTATATGAAAAGTAGCTTGGTTTTTAGTAGTTAAAGCTTTACAAAGCTGTATGCCTAGTCCAGTTCCTATTTCTTGCTGATTTTGTTTTTTGTTTAGTAGAGGAGAAGAGGCGAGAAGTTGTTTAACCATTTCTGCTGTCATACCAATACCATTATCTTTTATATTTAAATTAACCAAATCATTTTGGTTAGTAACTTCAGATTTACAAATTATAGTTCCATTTTCAGGAGAAAACTTAATCGCATTATCAAGTAAGTTTCTTATGATGATTTTTAAAGAATCTAGATCAGCTTTTATAAAAGTAGGTTGTTCTACTTCAATTATAAAGTTAATGTTTTTGTCTTCGAATAAAGGACGATAATTAAATTCAATTTGTTTAAGAATACTACTTAATTCTAAAGATTCGATATTAAAATAAGTACTATTTGTTTGTAATGTAGCCCAGTTTAATAAGTTTTCAAGTAGATTATATGTTGTTGTTGCAATGAGCGCGTTTTTGTTGGCAATTGTACTTAATGAATTATAATTCTCATTTTCGATATTTCGAATAAGTTTAGAATTACTTCTTTGCATTAAGTTTACCGATGATCTTAAATCATGACTAACGATTGAAAAAAGCTTATCCTTTGTTTTGTTTAAAAGACTTAATTGTTCTTTTTGTGAAGTAATAATTTTAGTGGTTTTATTTTTTCGAATTAAGAAGTAAATTACAGTAATGGCGAGTAGTAAAAATAGAATAGAGGAAGCTATAAAACCATTTCGTTGAAAAGATTTTGCCTTGTTCTCTAATTTCAAAATATCAATTTCATTTTCCTTTCGTTCTTCGAGAATTTTCTTTTCTAATTTAGCAGTATTGTATATTTTCTCTTGATCGTAAACTAATTCTCTCCACTTTTCAGATTCTTTTCTGTATAGAAGAGCTTTGCTGAAATTTTTCCGATTTTCTTCAACAACAGCCATATTTGTAGAAGTTAGTCTTTTGATTTCATTATCAGAAGTTTTTTTTGAAATTTCATAAGCTTTCATAAAATAAGCAATAGCTATACTGTCTTTGTATTGCTCATAGTACAAATTAGCAATGTTAGAGTATGCATCAGCAAGTTCTTTATTGTTTCCTTTTTTCTCTGCTAATTTTAAATATTCAGATAAATATGTATTGGCTTTATCATATTTTTTTAAATGCAAGTAGCACACACCAAGATCATTTAAGAAAGAAATATCTTCAATATCATCCATGGAAGTTATTCCTCGATCTTCAATGTTTTTGAGGTAAACAAGCGCTTTTTTAAATTGACTCTTTTCTAGTGAAATACTACTTAATGCGTATAAAACTTTATTGTAAAAAAGAAAATCACTCGGAATTTTTTTAAATTCTGTTTGAGCCTCACTGTATAGGTTTTTCAACATGAAACTGTGAGCTCTCATGTAGTTAAAATATGAAAGTTCTGTTTTTGAGTTTTTTGTATCAGTTACCTTTGAAGTAGCTACAATTACAGAATCCCATTTTTGTTGTAAAAAGAAATCACTTGTCTTTTCAAGAAGTTTATTTTTATCGTAATAATCACTTTGAATTTTTTCAAAGAAATGAGAATGATATTTTATGGTTTTCTTTTGCGAAAATGTACAAATAGAAAATAATATTAAAATGAATATAAATGCTTTTTTAAAGTACATATACGCAGTAAAGGTTTCGGAAGTTTGGTATTGAGTTATATTTGTTTTAAGTGAAGTTTATTCAACACAAGTGTATTCATGTTCTTAGAGAATATTCTTGTAAAGAAAAAGAGAATTTATCCACCATTACTTCCTTTAACCACAGTTTCTGTTCCTCTTGAAGTTCTTGGATCGATATCCCAAATAAAAGATTGAACAATATTTATATCTTCAATATTTATGTTTTCTGGTAAATTAATAGTAGTGTTGTTAACAGAAAATTCTACGCTGTAAGCTTGAAAATATTCAGGGTTTTTATCTTGACTATTATATATTTTTTGTATTGTCCTTTTATTACAATAGAGATATAGTTGTAAAGTATATAAACCATAAGAGTTAACACAAAAAAGTTGCTTAACCATGATTTTATCTATGATTTCAGATGTTGTATCAAGTGATGATTTTTTTATTTCTTCAGCTTTTGAAGCTACAAAAAACAATACTTTAATATTAATAAATTTATTGTGTTCATCTTCTTTTAAGTATTCAGCTTCAACTAACGTTGGCAAAAGTATTTTTCCATCTGAATTTTTAGAAACAGGAAAGTTAATGTAACCAGAGGTTTTTGGATTAATTTCTAATTTTTTGTCCCCATCCATAATTGTATCACCTGGAGGGAATATGATTTTTTCAGAAGAGTTTTTTAAAACTTCCATAATTATAAAAAATGAGGTTAATTAATTAAAGCTAATGTATTAATAATCTAAATGAATACAAATTAGAAGGCTACAGAAAAATGTGTTAAAATTCGATAAAGAATAACAAATAAGATATCAATTAAGCTAAAAAAAATGTTTTTTTTCATTTTTAAAGTTTGTTAATTAAAAATAAAAAAATATATTTGCCCTTTACGTAATTAATTAAATATCATACGCCTATACAGTAAAACTACTTTTTAAAATTTAATATAATTCCCATATGAGATAGAAATATCTCACAAAAAGTAGTAGTTATGTATAGAAAATCAGCAGATGATAGCGTCTTAGTTAAAGAGTATATTAACGGTAAAGAAATCGCTCTAGAGTTTCTTGTTAAAAAACACCAACAACGTATTTTTAGTTTTATTTACAGCAAAGTTCAAGATAGAGATGTTGCTGAAGATATCTTTCAAGATACTTTTATTAAAGTAATCAAGACACTTAAAAAAGGTAATTATAATGAAGAAGGGAAGTTTTTACCTTGGGTGATGCGAATTTCTCATAACTTAGTTATTGATTATTTTAGAAAGAATAATAGAATGCCATTTTTTAATAACTCAGATGAGTTTGATATTTTTTCTATTATCAGTGACGATGCTTTAAATGCTGAAAAGCGAATCATTAAAGATCAGATTTTATTAGATGTAAAAAATCTAATAGAGGAACTTCCGGAAGAACAAAAAGAGGTTTTAAAGATGAGGATTTATATGGATATGAGTTTTAATGAAATTTCTGAAAATACAGGTGTAAGTATTAATACAGCATTAGGAAGAATGCGTTATGCTTTGATAAATATCAGAAAGCTAATAGATAAGAATAAAATAATTTTAGTGAACTAATAATAAATTGTAAAGTTTAGCGTTCCTATTAGTAATTAAACGATAAATTACTTATATGGCGCAAATTTACTCTGAAAAACCATCCAACTTCAGGATGAATCCAAAAAAATCAACAATACAATTTATATTAAACTTTTCCAAAAGCTTCAAAACGGTAAGAACAAATAACGATGTTCTCATTGAATTGAATTTGAATTAAGAGTGAAGAAGCTTCAGTGCGAACTGGAGCTTTTTTATTTCTTCCTCTTTTTATTGTATTCTGTAATAACAGTTTTCCTACCAATTGCACTTGTAATTATATCATTATCTAAGTTCCAACCTCTAGCAGGACAATACTCTCTACCATAAAAAATAATTTGTAAGTGTAGTTTATTCCAAATTTCTTTAGGAAATAAACGCTTTGCATCCTTTTCTGTTTGTGCAATACTTTTCCCGTTAGATAAATTCCAACGATACATTAAACGATGAATATGAGTATCAACAGGAAATGCAGGAATATTAAATGCTTGAGCCATCACTACACTAGCCGTCTTATGCCCAACAGCAGGTAATGCTTCTAAGGCTTCAAAACTTTTCGGTACTTCTCCATTATGTTTTTCTATTAAAATTTGAGATAAACCATAAATTCCTTTCGATTTCATAGGTGAAAGTCCAACAGGTTTTATAATTTCTCTGATTTCATCAACAGATAATTGTACCATGTCATAAGGATTATCTGCACGCTCAAAAAGTAAAGGTGTAATTTTATTTACACGCTCATCAGTGCTTTGAGCAGACATTAAAACGGCGATTAATAATGTATAAGGATCTGTATGATCTAAAGGGATAGGAGTTTCTGGATATAATCGTTCTAAAGTATCAATTACAAACTGAACTTTTTCTGTTTTGTTCATTTTTTCAGTATTTTTACTTAACAAAAATACCGAATTATGACAACACTTAAAATAGGAGATAATGCGCCAAGTTTTGAAGCTAAAGATCAAGACGGAAATATCATAAAATTAGAAGATTACAAAGGAAAAAAGTTAGTTGTTTTTTTCTATCCTAAAGCAAGTACGCCAGGTTGTACAGCTGAAGCTTGTAACTTAAGAGATAATTATGAAACTTTTCAAGCGCAAGGATATGAGATTTTAGGAGTAAGTGCAGATAGTGCAAAGCGTCAACAAAACTTTATCAATAAACACGAGTTACCATTTCCTTTATTAGCAGATGAAGATAAATCTGTAATTAATGCATTTGGAGTTTGGGGACCAAAAAAGTTTATGGGAAAAGAGTATGATGGTATTCACCGAACTACTTTTGTAATTGATGAAAATGGTGTTTTAACTGATGTTATCGCTAAAGTAAAAACTAAAGCTCACGCAGAGCAAATTTTAGGATAATTTATCCATCTAAAATTGGAATAATAAAAAAACGCTACAGATATCTGTAGCGTTTTTTTATTATTTATCTAACTTTAATTCTCTTTGAAGTTCTTTACTCGTTTTCGAGCTTCCATCATGGCTCCAACCTGGAGGCATGAAAACGTATTTCAAACGAGTTCCTAAAGGCAAATGTTTTTTATTATGAAAAAAGTCTTTAAATATATCTTTCCACTCGTGGAAAATGATATTTACAGGTCCTTTGTCATCTAAAGGTTTTGTTAATCCGAATTTTAATTTTTCGTATTCCATTTCCTCTTCCTCAGCCTGAAATGTACCAAACATTCTATCCCAAATAATTAAAAACATTCCCATGTTCTTGTCTAAATATTTAATGTTAGAAGCATGGTGAACTCTGTGATGAGAAGGAGTAACAAATATATATTCCCAAGTTTTTAGTAAGAAACCTACTAAACCTTTTCTTTTTGTTGGTTTTATAAAGTTCGTGTGACATAAAGTTCCATAATTCTGGTTCATCGCATAAGCAAACATGATATGTAATGGTTGAATTCCTATTAAAATTAATGGAATTAAAAACATAAAGCGATAAAATGGCTGTAGAACAGGTGAACGGAATCCTGTAGAGATATTATAGTATTCTGAGTTATGATGTGTAACATGAACAGCCCAGAAAAATCTTGAATGATGATCTACATAATGATGAACATAATACAAGAAATCTTGACCAACAAATGCTATAAACCAGTATAAAAATCCAGTACCTTCCCAATTAATAAAACGATAATCGTAGAAGAAGTCCATTACCACAAACGAAGTAGCATACATCAATGTGTCTAAAAAGACATTAACTAACGCAAAATATACGTTGGTCGAAACATCTTTAAACTCATAATTTTTAGCTTTTCGTTTATAGCTAAAGTACATCTCAACACCAATGGCTAAAGCACAAATTGGAACAAACCATATATAAGCATTTTGGTGAGTGAAAATATCCATATAAAAAAATTTAGGTTAAAAAGATAGTAGATATCTAAGCTTAATCTCGTGCAAAGGTAAACTATCTCTATTTAAAAGAATTTATTAAACATAGAAATTGTTTATACTAAGATTATAACCTCTTATCGATCCAATCTTTAAAACTATAAAAGTTCTGAGGAGCAACACCATGCCCAACAGGATATTCATGAAATTCGTTTTGTAAATTCAGTTTATTTAAGAAATCTGGAGTTTTTTTAGCCCAATCAAAAGGAATTACTTGATCTACAATTCCATGAGAAATATAATAATCAGTTGTTATTGATTCTGAAATTTCTTTAGGAATTAAGTCTTCAAGTAAATATCCACTTAATGCAACTACATGTTGAACTTTGTTAGGATAACGTAAGCTTAATCCGTAACTTAAAATCGCACCTTGACTAAATCCTAGTAAAAACGTTTTGTTTGTATTGTATTTTGCTTGTATTTCATCAATAAAAGCAGCAATTTTATCTACAGATTCACTAGCTTGTTTTGTGTCTGAAAATTTATCGTTGTTTGCATCAAAGTTTATAGCATACCAAGCATAACCACCATAGCCCATTTCATAAGGAGCTCTAACAGTTATAATTAATAATTCATCTGATAATTCTTCAGCAAAAGAAAATAAATCGTCTTCATTACTTCCATATCCGTGAAGTAAAATTAAAACATTCGGATTTTCAGTAGCAACTTTCGGTGCTCTCTCCTTATAAAATAAACTCATTAAATATTATAAACTTTTAAACCAATCTTGGAAGTAATCTCCCAAAATAGGAACTTTTTTTTCTTCACCGTTCAACACTCCCATAAATCCAATAAACCATAACACGATTAGTAAACCAGAAATAATCCAAGAGGCAATTCCTCCAAAAAATCGATAAACTACCCAGCTATTGATTAGTGATATTACATTTAGTCCAATCATTTGTCTAACATGAAAACTTGTAAAAGCATTCTTCTTAGAGCTGTTTAATATAAAAGCTACAATTGTTCCAATTATTGTGATATAACTAATTATAGCGTTGGTTTTTCCTTGTTCAATTGTTGTTAGATTTCTCATTATAGATTAGGTGTTTAAAATTAATTGTTGGTTTGCATATATTCCATATGCTTTACCTTTAAGTTTTTCACCTATAAATATACTGTTTTTTGAAGTTGATTGGATATCATTTTCATTAAAAACAACTTCTGATTCTGTAGTAAACAAAGTAAGTTCTGCTTTAGAATCAATAGTTATAGAAGTATTATCAATTCCAAAGATAGATTTAGGATTTATACTTAAACATTTAGTGATAGTTTCTAAATCAAAAATCGAATTTAATGCTCCGAAAGCAGTTTCTAAACCTATGGTGCCATCTTTAGCAATAGAAAATTCTACTTTTTTTTCTTCAATATCAATAGGATTATGATCTGAAGTAATTATATCGATAGTTCCGTTTTTTACGCTTTCAATTAAAGCTAATCGATCCTCTTCTGTTCGCAACGGAGGATTTACTTTTACTCTAGCATCAAAACCAATCAATTTTTCATCAGTTAATAAAAGGTTGTGCACAGCAGTACTACAAGTAACATTTAATCCTTTACTTTTTGCTGCTTTAATAAGTGCTACCGATTTTTTAGTAGAGATGGTTGGAATGTGTAATTTCCCTCCAGTATATTCCAATAAAAATAAGTCTCTAGCAATTTGAATTTCTTCTGCTAAAGCCGGAATACCTTTTAAACCTAATCGTGTTGCATTAACACCTTCATGTGCAACACCTTCACCAGCGATTTTCTTGTTTTTAGGAAAACTTAAAACTAAACCATCAAAATTTTGAGCATAAAGTAATGCAATTTTCAAAAGGTTGTCGTTTTCTAAAGGTTTCTTATAATCACCAAAAGCAATAGCTCCAGATTGTTGCATGTCATACAATTCAGCCATTTCAATACCTTCACACTTTTGTGTTAAAGCACCAATTGGATGCAGTGTTACCGCGTTGTTAGTCGCTTTATGAATTAAATATTCTACAGCAGATTTAGAATCTGTAATTGGTTGTGTATTTGGGTTTACAGCCACTCGTGTGAAACCAGATTTAGCTGCAACTAAAAGTCCATTTTCAATAGTCTCTCTTTCTTCATAACCAGGTTCACCGAAACTAACGCTAGTATCAAACCAGCCAGTAGAAACATGTAAATTATCAAGAGTTATTGTATTGTAATTTTCTTTGGTATCAATAGTATCACTGATTTCAGTAATAACACCATTTGAAATTAAAATGTCTTTTACGCTATTGTGAAAAGGACTTGAAGGATCTATTATTTTCGCTGATTTTAAAAGCGTGATCATACTTTAAAGTATTTTAGAATCAAAATTTCTAGCAACAAAGATACAATGGCAAGAATTAAAAACCATTTCCAAAACCAATGAACTTTGTATTTATCTTCAATTTTTTTAAAATTATCTTCTAGAGAATTATTTATACTAATATTTTCCTTTTTTAAACTATTGATGTTTAAGTAGTTTAATGAACTTTCGGTAGAAGGATTGTTATAAGCAATAGTTTGAACTTTTAGATTTCCTTTTTCAATAGTGTAAAAACCTTTGCTCTCAGGTAATTCATTAGTGCTTAATTTTACTTTCGTTTGAAAAGTTTGTTGTAATGGAATAAAAGAATTGCTAGTATTCTTAATTGTTAAAATATCATCCTTTTCTAATTGAGTAGCAATTTCTATAGTATTAGGCTGGGCTAATGTGTAATATAATTTAGACAGTTTTAAACTCTGTTTTCCTATATTATAAAATACAGGCACAACCAAAGGCGAATTGGTAAAATTACTTTTCTCTTTGTTTAAAGGAGAAGAAAACCAGTATACTTTGCTAGAAGAAGAATTAATTTCTTGTATAAAAGGTTCGTTATTTTCATAGTCGATAATACTACTAGATCTATTCATCTTTGTATTAAACGTAGTTGTTGTAGTTGGGTACTGAAAGTTAGTTACCTTTTTATCAAAAACATTTTTAAATAAAGGATGATTAAAATTAATTTTAGTAATTTTTAAGGAATCAATTTTCTTACTTAATAATTTTCCAATTCCTAAGCGTTCTAATAATTTGTTATACGATTTAAATTCTGATTTTGCATTTGGAATAATAGCCAAGCTTCCACCATTTTTTGTATAATCAATTAAACTTCTTTGTAAGCTTTCAGGAAGTTTATCAATTTCATTTAAAACAATAAGCTGTTGTTGATTTAGAGTATTATAATTTACATTTTGTAATGTAGAGCCTGTAAAGTTGAACTCTTGTTCGGTATAAATTCTTGATAAGAAACCATTATCATTTCCAATAGCTAAAACATTAATTTTTTCATTAGAATTAATAGAGAAAAAGAATTCATTATCAAACTCAAAAGTGTCATTATGATCAAGTTTGACAATTCCAGTAAAATTACTGATGTCTTCAATAGCAAAAGAAATTATCTTTTCCGCATTTTTTTGAATGGAAAAAGTTTGTTTACTTATTAATTCTTTACCATTGTATATTGCTACAGGAACATTTTCTTTTAAAGTACCTTGATTTTTAATATTGATATTTATAGTGTTCTTAGCATTTGTGTTAGTTGATAAATACACACTATCAATTGCTAAATTTTCTCTTTTTTCTGGCAAGATTTGAGTTAGAGAAAGAGTAGAAGATACCGAATTGAAGGTTTCATCTTTGATATTTTGAAAATCTGAAACTAAAATATTTTCTGTAGCTCCATTAATATTTGATAGTTTTAGTAAAACGTCGCTGATTGATAAACTTTGAACAGAATTTTTTGTGTTCAATACGATTTTCTTCAATTCATCTCCAGAAATATTCTGATAAATATTAGAGTTGGTTAAAAGTGAATACGTATTGTTCGGAGAAATATTTTCAGCAATTTCTTGACTAGCAATTTTTAAGATGTTTCCTTTCGAACCTTTTGAATTAGTACTTAAAGAATTATCTAAATAAATCGCAACATGATTTTTTGTATCTACATTTTCATTACTAAAAAAAGGTTGTGCAAAAGCTAATACTAAAGCAGTTATCAATAGTAAACGAGTACATAGAATTAACCATTTTTTTAATTGAGAGCTTTTCCTGTTTTTTATAACTAAATTTTCTAAAAATGCAACATTCGTAAAAGGAACTTTTTTAAATTTTCGCAGTTGAAAAAGATGTACTAAAATGGGAATGATTAAAAGGAATAAGAAATATAAAATCTCTGGATGTTTAAATTGCATTATAGACTATTTATAATGTAAAAATAGAAAATAGATTTAATAAAGTTTTGTTAAGATGAATTCAAGTTGTACTCAAAGCATTAAATTTGTTACTTTACTCAAAACAATTAGCTAATGTCGTTAACCGAGAGTGAGTGTAGTACTTACATACCGTTTCAAAAAACTGGTTTTTTTTCTAAAATGATGTGTGATTATTTAGAGCAATCAGAGGAATTAACTCGTTTTTATCACAATTTCCCTAATTCAGAAGGCTTTAAAAATCAAATATTAGAAAAAAAGAAAACATTCTCTAAAATTAATAGAACTGTTTTAGTTGAAGTTTTAAAGACTCAATATGTAAAGGAAAATATTTCTGAAAGTACAAGTACTAATATTGAGTTACTCGCTAACGAAAATACATTTACAGTAACAACAGGACATCAGTTAAATCTTTTCACAGGCCCGTTATATTTTTTATACAAGATTATTTCTGCAATCAATTTAGCAGAAGAGTTGAAGGAAAAACATCCAAACGATAATTTTGTTCCAATATATTGGATGGCTACTGAAGATCATGATTTTGAGGAAATTAATTATTTCAACTTCAAAGGAAAAAAAGTTCAATGGAACTCCAATCAAACTGGTGGTGTTGGACGTTTTAATACAGAAGGATTATCTGAGGTTTTTGAAGCTTTTTCTAATGAATTAGGTAATTCTAGAAATGCTGAATTTTTAAAAGAGTTGTTTTCTGAAGCTTATATCAAACACGATAATTTAGCTAATGCAACACGATATATAGCGAATTCTTTATTTGCTGAATTTGGATTAGTAATTATTGACGCAGACGATCCTAAATTAAAGTCGTTGTTTAAATCATATGTCGTTAAAGATTTATTAAGTTCATTTTCATATAAATATGTTTCTGAAACAAATACAAGTTTAGAGGAGAATTACAAGATTCAGGTAAACCCTAGAGAAATTAACTTATTTTATCTAACTGATAATTTAAGAGAGCGAATAATTCTCGAAGAAGGAGTGTATAAAGTCAATAACACAGATTTAAGTTTTTCTGAAGAAGAAATCCTAGAAGAGGTAGAAAATTTTCCTGAACGATTTTCGCCAAATGTAATTATGAGACCTTTATATCAAGAAGTTATTTTACCAAACTTATGCTATATCGGTGGAGGAGGAGAGCTAGCTTATTGGATGCAATTAAAAATGTATTTTGAAGCTGTAGAGGTTCCTTTTCCTATTCTTTTATTACGTAATTCTGTTCAGGTAATTAGTAAAAAACAATTTGGTAAATTAGAAAGACTTTCTATTTCTGTAGAAGAATTATTTTTTAAACAGCAGGATTTATTAGCTAAAAAAGTAAATGAAAATGCTGAGGTTAGTTTTAATTTTGAACAACAAAGAAGCACATTAGAACAACAGTTTTCAGACTTAAGAGCTATTGCATCACAAACCGATGCTTCATTTATTGGAGCTGTAAATGCACAAGAGAAAAAACAATTAAAAGGTTTAGAAAATCTACAAAAACGTTTATTAAGAGCAGAGAAAAGAAAACAGTCAGATTTAGTTGAAAGAATTACTTCATTGCAAAGTGCAATATTACCAAGTTTGAGTTTAGAAGAGCGAAAACGTAACTTTTCTGAATATTACTTAGAGTATGGAGATGATTTCATACAAACATTAAAACAAGAATTGAAACCGTTACAGTTAGAGTTTTTTGTTTTGGTTAAGTAAAAAACAAGCTAACTTTTAAAATATAATAAAAAAGAGAACCTAAATAATTTCAAGTTCTCTTTTTTTGTTTAATCTATTGAAGAAATAATTGAAAATATTATATAATTAGTTTTTGTCCAATTCTTAAAGTTGTTGTTTTTCTAATCTTATTTGTTTTACAAATACGACTTATAGAAGTTCTATTTCTGTAAGCGATTCCAGATAGCGTATCACCACTTTTTACAATATAAACCTTGCGTTTTCGCTTTTTATAAGCTAAAGCTTTTTCATAAGAATCTAATGTTACAAGTCTGCTTTGCCTCTTAGAACTATGATAGTAAGTTTTCGCCCAATCTCTAGTTACCCATAGGTTTTTAGCACGAATTTTATTACTGTTTTTTAAGTCTAATAAATATTCCGGGTTAATAGCAATTCCTTTATATCTAGTTTCTAAATGTAAATGACTACCTCTAGATCTTCCTGTGTTTCCTCCAAAAGCTATAGCTTGTCCTTTCTTTACAATGTCGTTCTTTTTTATAATAAAGCCTGATAAATGTGCATAAACACTTTCTAAACCATTATCATGTCGTATTACAACAGTTTTACCATATCCCGAACTACGACCTACAAAACGAACTTTACCGGGTAAAATACTAAAGACACTATCACCAGTTACCAAATCGATATCAATTCCTCTGTGTGGTCTATTTCTTCTCCATCCGTATCGAGATGTAATCACACGTTTTTTTGATATTGGTGAAGCATATGTAGAATCTGAAAACTTAATTTCAAAAGGAAATTTTACTTTCGGATTTACATAGGCAGTAAATTGAGTAGTAACCCAATTTTCAGTAAAACATTCATTATTAAAAACTTCTTTTTTTGTGTTTTCTTCTAAAGAATCATTTTTAACATGATTAATATAATTCTCAACAATTTTTGTGTTTTTTAATTTTTTTTGTGCTGATATAATTAAAACATTAGAAATAGTTAATAGTAGACAAATAGTTTTTTTCATTTTCAATTAAAAAGTTGAATATAGTTTTTATAGTAAATTATTTTAGATAGTCTAAAGGGTTAACATTTTTGTTATTATGTTTTACTTCATAATGTAAATGTGGTCCTTTTGATAAACCTGTATCTCCAGTGAACCCAATTACTTCACCTTTTTTAACAGATTTTCCTTTTTTAAATTTAAAGCTGTTCAAGTGTGCGTACCAAGTTTCATATCCATCTGCATGTGTTACAACAATTAAATTTCCCCAGTTTCCTTTGTAAGATGCATAAGAAATAATACCGTCTGCAGTTGCAACTATAGGTGTTCCAATAGCAGCTCTAATATCAATACCTTGATGAATTTTAGCTTCACTTTTTTTACCAAGCTTTCTTAGTTTTCCGAAATGAGATGTGATATCTGAAACTGTTTTATTTTGGATTGGAAAAATAGATGGAATTGCATTATTAACTGTAATTGTTACAGGTAAATTATTGTTAAAATCATCTTGATTAAATGATAATAGGCAAATGCTAATTATTGGAATTAGAATTAAGTATTTTATTTTTTTGAACGAATTGGTTTTATTTTTTGAAATCATTTCTAATCTTTTTTTAATAATTGGTTGTTTGAAATAACTGTATAGTTTGATATTGGTTTTACTATTTATTTCTTTTCTAAGAACTTTTAAGTAATCAGAGATGTTAATTTTATTAGTTAGTAATACTTCTTTATCAACTTGAAATTCATGGACAGATTTTAATGATTTTCTGAAGTAATAAACAAAAGGGTTGAACCAGAAAAGTATGATGTATAATTCAGTAAGTAAGAGGTCTAAAGTATGTTTAAAATCAACATGTTTTTTCTCATGTTCAATAATCAAGTTATCGATGTTTTCTCCTTTTGATTTTGGAATAAAAATCCAATTAAAACAAGAGAATACTTCACTGATATTTGCATATATTAAAGTGTATTTTCCAGATTTTTTAAGTTGAGATTCTTTTTTTAGTTTAACAAGCTGTTGAACAGATTTTATTAAAGAAAAAAGAGAAATTAGAACTCCCAAAAAATATAACAAAGTGATTATAAATGAATAATTGAATTTTTCTTTCAAAACTTGATTCTCTGAAAAATTCTCACTCATCATTTGGTCAATTTCTATAAATTTAGGAATGTTTATACTTGTTATTTCTAGAGGAGAAAAAACATCTATAGAACTTAAAATAATAGAAACAGGAATAAAAAGGATTAAAATTAATCTGTTCAGTTGAAAAAATGTATGTTTCCTGAATAGTGATACATAAGCTAAGTAGAAGGCAATAAAGATGAAACTACTTTTAACAAGAAATATTAAATAATTACTCATTTTGTTCTTTTAAATTTTGAATTTTTTCATCAATAAGTTGTTTTATTTCTTCTAATTCAGAAAGATTCAAATCTTCATTTCTAGTGAAATGAGAAGCAAATTTACCTGCAGAACCATTAAAAAAACTAAAGATTACATCATTCATATATTCCTTGAAATATTTGTTTTTACTTATTAAAGGATAATATTCTCTGGTTTTTCCAAATGCTTTATAGTCTATAAATTTTTTCTTAACCAAGACACGAACTACTGTAGAAATAGTTGTGTAGGCAGGTTTAGGTTCAGGAAATTCATCTACAATATCTTTTAGGAAGGCTTTTTTTAGCTTCCACAGATAATGCATTATTTGTTCTTCAGGTTTGGTTAATTTATTCATGTTGCGAATATATAAAAATAATTACTATAACTATAGTTATAGTAATAAAAAAATATGTTAAAGTAATTTAAAGTGCTAGAAAAAGGTTAGTGAATCTGCCACAGTACGCCCAATGTTAGTAAAATAGGCAGTATTAATGAAATAATAATTGCTATCGAATTTAAAATTAAACCAATAGAGAAATTCATCTTATAAGAGTTGATTACATTTATTATAGAAGCAATAAATAAAACAATACAGATGATTAATACTAATAATCTATGTTGGAATATATAAAAATTAAAATTTTTACTATCTAAAAAATTGAAAATTAGAATTCCTAAACCAGCTAAAAAGACAGGATACAAGGTAAGAAAGGCTTTTTTCATGAATCCAAAAAGGGTAAAGAAATAGATTAAGTTTATTTCTTTTTAATTATCGAAGAAACTAAAAACATTACCACCGTAGCGCTTTTCGTAACTATACTTAGGATGATTTGATAAATCTGTATGTTTAGAATGTTCAACTATTAGAACACCTTCTTCATTTAGAAGTTCTTTTTCAAAGACTAAATCAACAATTTTTAAAAATTTCTCTACTTTAAAATCATAAGGCGGATCAGCGAAAATTACATCAGTTTTTAAAGCTGTTTTTTCTAAAAACTTAAATACATCGCTTTTAAAAGTAGTAATGTCTAATTCTAAATCTTTAGCCGTCTTGTTAATGAATTTCACACACGCAAAATGCGCATCTACAGCATAAATAGTTTCTGTTCCTCTCGAAGCAAATTCGTAACTGATATTTCCAGTACCTGCAAAAAGATCTAAGACAGAAATAGCATCAAAATAGTAAAGATTATTAAGAATATTAAATAACGATTCTTTAGCCATATCCGTTGTAGGTCGAACTGGTAAATTCTTTGGTGCAGAGATTCTTTTGCTTTTATATTTTCCTGAAATTATTCGCATTTAAGATAAAAGGGTATAGTGTGAGTGTTTAAAAAAATATTCAGACTTTTCGAAAAAGTCATGATTCGGCTTTAAAAATTCTATGTTTTTAATATAATCCTGACTAATCTTATATATTTCATAGTCATTAATAATGTTACCTGAAAAGTATAAGGTTAACTCATTAGGATCTAATTCTAATTGTTCAATACAAAATAAAACATAATAAATAAAATCCTCTTTCGTATTGTAAAAAAACGAATTGTATAAATTGAATTCTCTGTTCTTTAAGATAACAACATCCATATTAGCATAAGAAACATTTACAAATATAGCGTTGTCTTTAAATTGTTCTTTCTGCTTTAAAACTTCATCAATAAATAGGGTTGAATGATGTTTGAATTCGAATTCACCGAAGTTTTGAAAAAGAAAATTATTAACGTTCACGTAAGGAATATAAACAATTTTAGCATCAAAATTTAAATCATCATACACAACCAAATCAGATGATAATGTTTGAATAGTATAATTTAAATAAGATTTTAAGTGATCTTCATCAAACAAATCATTAGGTACTATGGTAGAAAGTTTGTTCTGATGTACAGCAGTAACTTTTTCAAAATTTGCTTGCAAATCTTTATCAGACTCAAATACTTGATTGATTTTCTCTAATAATAAGTTTGGAGTATTTAACCTTTCTTTAAATACATATTCTGTCACTACTAAAGTTTCATTAGTAGGAATATCTTTAATACAAAAAGAAAATCCATCCAAACTAAATTGGATGGACAACTTTTTATGTTGAGATATAATTTCTTTATTATTTTTTTGTTTCAGCTTTTGCATCCCCTTTATCATAATATGGAGGCCAGTTACCACCAGTAGAAACTTCATTTAAAGATCCAACAGTTACAAATGCACCTTTAATTTGATCAGCTTCAATAGCTTCTAATTCTTGCTTAACAAGGTGTCTAGGTAATCCTTTTAAAACAACTTCTTTTTCTATTTTTGCTTCAAATACAGGAACAAATAAACCAGCAACTTTTTCAATAACGCTTGTTTCTAATTTAAATTCTTTATCTGTATCAGGTACCTTAAACATGTTGTTATAATCTCTATCTTGGAAATAATCAATAATTTTTTCGTAGTTAGAAATACGCTCTTTACGAATAGTTTTTACTGAAGTAATACCACCACCAACATTAACAATTGTGTCTTGATTGTATACTTCGATGATAGGTAAAGAATCTTTTTCAATAAAATAAATTAAAGAATCTTTATTACTAGCGAAGCTATTCTTAACATCTTTATATTTTATTTGAGCATCTCTAATTAGTTTTAATTGATCAACTACTTTTGAATAACGTTTCTTTTTCTCAATGTCAAATTTAATTGGCTCCATTATTCCACCATAAATTAAGTACACTAAATACCCAGCGATAGCCAATAAAACTATTGAAACTAAACCTCTAAGTTTTAATGGAACGAATTTTACGATGATATATGCTAATAAGAATGTACCTATTAAAGATCCTATAATTAGTAATGCTAACATTGTTTTTAGATTTTTTAAGTATGATAATCGCAAATCTACAATTTTTTTTCAATCATGAAAACAAATATTTAATAATACATTTACCTTTGTGATTTTATTTTAAATATGATTAAATCTGCTAACGATTTCCATAAAGAGATTATTCAGAAATTTTCTTACGATCCAACACAAAAGCAATTGGAGTTAATAGATCAATTAGCTGAATATATTTTCAATACTGAAACTAATAAATTGTTCTTGTTGAAAGGATACGCGGGTACAGGTAAAACCACGGTAATCAGTACAGTAGTTCATAGTTTATGGAAAGCAGGAAAAAAAGCAGTCTTATTAGCACCTACAGGAAGGGCAGCAAAAGTGATCTCAGGTTATTCTAAAAGACAGGCTTTTACAATCCATAAAAAAATCTATTTTCCTAAGAAACAAACTAATGGTGGAGTTAGTTTTGTAATGCAGCCGAATAAACATACAAATACAATTTTTATTGTCGATGAAGCTTCAATGATCTCTGATCAGGTGCAAAATGCTAAGCTTTTTGAAAACGGATCTTTACTTGATGACTTAATTTCATATGTATATTCAGGTAAGAATTGTAAACTCATTTTTATTGGAGATACAGCACAGTTACCACCAGTTAAATTAGATGTGAGTCCAGCTTTAGATGCAGATAAATTGTCACTTCATTTTAATAAAAATGTAAATGAAATAGAATTAGATGAGGTTGTTCGTCAGCAACAAGACTCAGGAATTTTAGCAAATGCAACAGATTTAAGGTTGTTAATTCAGAATGAAGGAATAGATTTTCAGTTCGATGTAAACTTCCCTGATATTGTTCGTTTACAAGACGGATATGAAATTCAAGATGCGATTACAGATGCTTACGATGGAGATATTGGAGTAGAAGATACAGCAATAATTGTACGTTCTAATAAAAGAGCGAATCAGTATAATTCACAAATTCGTACAAAAATACGCGGACAAGAAAATGAAATTTCTGTAGGAGATTATGTAATGGTTGTTAAGAATAATTATTTCTGGTTGAAAGATTCTTCGTCAGCAGGTTTTATTGCTAACGGAGATATTTGTGAAGTCATGCGAATTAATGAAATTAAAGAATTATACGGATTTAAGTTCGCGGAAGTTACAATTAGAATGATCGACTATCCTGATATGAAACCATTTGAAACTGTATTACTTCTTGATACTTTAACAAGTGAAAGTCCTTCGTTAAGTTATGAAGAATCAAACCGTTTGTATGAAGCAGTAAAAGAAGATTTCGCTCATGAAAAATCGAAATACAAACAATTCATGGGAGTGAAGAAGAATAAATATTTTAACGCATTGCAAGTAAAATTTTCTTATGCAATGACTTGTCATAAATCTCAAGGAGGTCAGTGGAAAACAATATTTATTGAACAACCATATTTACCTGATGGAAGTAGCGTAGAATATTTACGATGGTTGTATACAGCTGTTACCAGAGCTCAGGAAAAATTGTACTTAATTGGCTTTAAAGACGAATGGTTTGTATAAAATCGTTGTTTGAATAGCGATTTTCATTTCATGTTGAAACGAAATGAAGCATATCATGGTATTTTTACTTTATGCGTACACTTTATAAACTTAAAAATGTTAGTGTTTTGTTAAACTCAACAAGTTAGAATAGTAAAAAGATTACATTTGTTTGTCAATCTTAACTATTAAAAATGAACAAAAAGATACTAGTTAGCCTTTCATTTTTGCTGATTACTTTTTCAGTTTTAGGTCAAAAACCCCAAAAATTAAACACAAATCAAATTTATGAGAAAGTTCAAAAATTAAACTTTCTAGGTTCTGCATTATATGTAGCTGCCCATCCAGATGATGAGAACACACGTTTAATTGCTTATCTAGCAAATAAGGTAAAAGCAAGAACATCTTATTTATCGTTAACAAGAGGAGATGGTGGGCAAAATTTAATTGGACCAGAAATTCGTGAATTATTAGGAGTAATCCGTACTCAAGAATTATTAGCCGCTAGAGGAGTAGATGGTGGAGAGCAACGTTTTTCTAGAGCTAATGACTTTGGGTATTCTAAACATCCAGATGAAACTTTAAATATTTGGGATAAAGATAAAGTCTTGGCAGATGTTGTTTGGGCAATTCGTACGTTTAAACCAGATGTTATAATCAATAGATTTAATCATAGAACTCCAGGAACTACACATGGTCATCACACAACTTCAGCAATGTTAAGTGTAGAGGCTTTTGATTTAGCCGCTGATAAAACAAAATATCCAGAGCAATTAAAATATACATCTACTTGGCAACCAAATAGTTTGTATTTTAATACATCTTGGTGGTTTTATGGAAGCAGAGAAAACTTTGAAAAAGCCGATAAAAGTAAAATGTTAAATTTCGATATTGGTGTATATTATCCTTTAAAAGGAGTATCTAATAACGAATTAGCTTCAATAGCAAGTAGCCAACATTTATGTCAAGGTTTTGGTAGGTT
Organism: uncultured Tenacibaculum sp.; assembly: GCF_947502995.1. GTDB lineage: Bacteria > Bacteroidota > Bacteroidia > Flavobacteriales > Flavobacteriaceae > Polaribacter. The sequence continues at coordinate 35,310 of NZ_CANNBW010000015.1, forward strand.
AACTACTAGAGGAGGACAAACAGAATATGTTGAATTTTTAAAAGGAAATTTTCCAAAAGATAAAAAAGATATATTCTCAGGAATTAATACAACTTGGAATAGAGTAGAAGGTGGAGGAGCCATTGGTGATATTTTGTATGATGTAGAAAAGAATTTCGATTTTGTAAATCCATCAAAACATTTACCAAATTTATTAAAAGCTTATCAGTTAATTGAAGGTTTAAAAGATGAACATTGGAAAGCAATTAAGTCTAAAGAAATAAAAGAGATTATTGAAGCTTGTGCAGGTTTATACTTAGAAGCTTCAGCTAAAACTTCAAGTACAACTCCAAATTCGGATGTGAAAGTAGACTTTGAAGCTTTAAATAGAAGTGGAGTTTCTATGGATTTAACATCTATTGAGTGGTTACCAAGTAAAAAAGTAGTAAAGAAAGATTTAGCTTTATCAGATAATAAAAGAAAAAACTTTACTGAAACTATCGCAGTAGGAAGCTTAGATTATTCTGCTCCATATTGGTTATCTGACGAATGGGGATTAGGAATGTACACAGTAAAGAGTCAAGAATTAAGAGGGAATCCAGAAACTTCTCGTCCAATTCAGATTAAATTCAATTTAACGATAGAAAATACTCCAATTTCATTTACAAAAAATGTAGTAAGAAGATATTCTCAAAGAGATAAGGGAGAGATTTATGAACCTTTCGAAATTTTACCTAAAGTAACTACAAAATTAAAAGATAAAGTTTTAATTTTTTCTAACAGTGAATCAAAAGAAGTAGCTGTAGAAGTAAGATCAGGGGAAGCAAATGTTTTAGGAAAAATAGCTTTAAAAATTCCTGAAGGATGGAGAGTGTTTCCAGTTGAATCTGATTTTAAAATTGATCAAAAAGGAGATAAACGCGTAATTAAGTTTATGGTTTCTCCATCTAAAAAGCAATCTGAAGGTTATATAAAAGCTGTAGCTACTGTTGGTAATAAAGATTTTGATAAAGAATTAATAGAGATTAATTATACTCATATCCCAAAACAATCTGTTTTATTACCATCTAAAGCAAAGGTTGTTCGTTTGAATATTAGAAAACAAGGTAAAGAGATTGGTTATATTCAAGGATCAGGAGATGCAGTACCAGAAAGTTTACGTCAAATAGGTTATAACGTTACTGAGATTACTCCAGAAGAAATTAATGAAACTATTTTAAATAAGTTTGATGCTGTAGTTGTAGGAATTAGAGCTTATAACACCAAGAAAGTATTACAGTTTAAGCAAAAACATTTATTAGAATATGTGAAAAATGGAGGAAATGTTGTTGTACAATATAACACAAACAGAAGAGTAGATGTAAAGCCTCCTTTCGATTTACAATTGTCTAGAGATAGAGTTACAGACGAACATGCTAAAGTTGAAATTCTAGCAAAAGAGCACATGGTTTTAAATTATCCAAACAAAATTTCTGATAAAGATTTTGAAGGTTGGGTACAAGAGCGTGGTTTATATTTCCCAAATAAGTGGGCTAATGAGTTTACTCCGATTTTAGCTATGAATGATAAAGGAGAATCTACTAAAAAAGGAAGTTTATTAGTAGCAAAATACGGAAAAGGGAATTACATTTACACTGGCTTAAGTTTCTTTAGAGAATTACCAGCTGGTGTTCCAGGAGCTTATCGATTATTTGCAAATTTACTTTCAGTAAAAGAAAATTAATATCTCAATATAAATCATAAAAAAGCGAAGTGAAAACTTCGCTTTTTTATTTTCTAATATGTTTAAAGAAGAAAATAAAAGTTGAGATAAGTTTAATTCTACACTTAATTGGTGTAATACATTTTTAAAGAATATGTTTGTTTAGCAAAACACTAAAAAGATTTTTTTGATGAAGAAAGCAATTTATTTAATGTTGTTGAGTGCATTATGTTTTACAATAATGAATGTATTTGTAAAGTATTTATCAGGTTACTCAACTTATCAAAAAGTATTTTTTAGAGCAGTAGGATCGTTAGTTTTTACAATGGGATATTTATTGTATTATAAAATTCCAATGGGAGGAAATCAGAAAAAGCTGTTAATATTAAGAGGTTTAGTTGGTGTAACTTCTATGGGATTATTTTTTGCATCTACAGACTATTTATCTATAGGAACAGCAGTTTCTTTACGGTATACTTCACCAATTTTTGCAGCAATTTTAGCCGTTTTCTTTTTGAAAGAAAAGATTTTTAAGTTGCAATGGTTCTATTTCATATTGGCTTTCTTAGGAGTACTTTTAATTAAGGGTTTTGATAATGAAATCAATGTTTTAGGATTATCATTAATTTTAGTTTCAGCTTTTTTTAGTGGCTTAGTTTATGTTGTGATTTCAAAAATAGGAGATAAAGACCATCCGGTAGTTATTGTAAATTATTTTATGTGGATTTCTACAATTCTAGGAGGTGTATTATCTATTTCAAACTGGAAAACTCCTCAAGGTAATGATTGGTTTATTTTATTAAGTCTTGGGCTTTTTGGGTATTTCGGACAATTATTTATGACGAAAGCTTATCAGTTAGGTTCTGTTAATAAAATAGTTCCTTTAAAGTATGTGGAAGTAGTTTTTACAATGGTTTTAGGAATGATTTGGTTTGGAGATCAATATCCTTTATTAAGTGTTTTAGGGGTGCTTTTAGTAGTTATAGCTTTAGTGTTAAATGTGCTATATAAGCAGAAAGTAAAGCATTAAATAATGAAAGAATTAAGTACAATTATATATTCAATAATTTTAGCTTTAGGAGTACTTACTGTTGATTTTTTTAAGTTTGAATATATCTGTGATTATCCAGAATTGGGACCTACATTTTATGGTTTTCCTTTTGTGCAGGAAACAAAAAGTACATGGGTAAACTCTATGTCAGGAGAAATTTATGTTTTGGGTTTCCTTGGGAACTTATTATTGTGGACTCTATTTTTCAGAGTAATATTTCAATTATTAAAAAGATTTCAAAACAAAGTTACCTTTAAGGTTATAAGATTACTATTAGTTGTTTTCTGTTTATTCAACGTTCATATGTATTTTTCAATAATAGATTGGAGATTTAGTTATTCTCACGACAATTTTAAATTGAATTATTATCAATCAGAACCAGATTGTAAAAGAATATTTAAGTTTTATAAATAGGAAACTGAGGAATAATTTTTCTACACTTCAAACTTTAAACTACCCACTTTTTAATATATTGCTATTCTAAAATGATTTATATCGTATGAAGAAAGTAAGAGTAATAATCTCCATATTAGTTTTAAGTTTAATTTATACTTGCGCATCTAAAAAAACAGTCCAAGATCAAACTTCAGAAACAAAAACAACTGTTGAAGAAACAGTTAAAGAAGAAAAAGTTGTTGTTGAAGAAGTAAAAAAGGTAGAAAAAAAGAAAGAACTTCCTAAAAAAGTAAAAGTTTTAAAGAAAGATGATGAAATAAGTTTATTGTTTATTGGCGATTTTATGGGGCATATGGATCAAATAAAAGCAGCTTATAATAAAAAGACAAAAACTTACGAATACGATTCTTGTTTTTCTAAAATAAAACCAATTTTAAGTAATGCAGATGTAACTTTAGGAAACTTAGAAGTTACTTTAGGAGTAAAGCCTTATTCTGGTTATCCTCAATTCAGTTCACCACCTTCATATGCTACAGCAATTAAAAATGCAGGAGTAGATATTTTAACTACTTCTAACAATCACTCGTGTGATAAACGTAAAAAAGGAGTAGAACGAACTATTCATATTCTAGATTCATTAAATATTGGTCATACAGGTACATTTATTAGTGCTGTAGAAAAAACGAAGAATCCTGCTTATGTGATTGATAAAAACAATTTTAAAATCGCTGTTATTAGTTATACATATGGTACAAACGGATTAAAACCTACTAAGCCAAATGTTGTAAATTATTTAAAGAAAGAAACGATTAAAAAGGATGTAGATTACATTAATTCTTCGATCAATCCAGATCAAATTATAGCTTTTGTTCACTGGGGAGATCAATATAAAGACCTGCCAAATAAATCTCAAAAAGATATGTTTGCTTACTTTAAATCTTTAGGTGTAAATATTGTTATAGGAGCACATCCTCATGTTTTACAGCCTATGGAATGGCATAAACCAACTAAAGAAAATGAACAAGAAAGCTTAGTAGTTTATTCTTTAGGGAATTTTGTTTCACATCAACGTACTTTTCCAAGGGATGGAGGAGCCGTATTTAAATTATGGCTAAAGAAAGGAAAAGACAATAAAGTAAAAATAAAAAAAGCAGATTATTTTCTTACTTGGGTTCACGAACCTGTTGTTAACGGAAATAAAGAATATTACGTGTTACCAGCAGATGCATACAGTAGCAAACCAGAAGCTTTTTCAAAGAAAAAAGATTATGATAAAATGATGCGTTTTGTAAAACATGCAAGGAAGTTGTTAGGAGAGCACAATAAAAATATAAATGAATACAAAAAGTAAATTGTTATGATGAATTTATTTAGGAAAAAGAAAAAAATAGATATAAACTCTATTACTATTCCAACATTTAATTGGGTATTAAGACAGAAAAATGAAGGTTTGTATCAATGGAGTAACAAAGAAGAAACTAAAGCACTTTCTGTAAATTTTTTTAATATACCACCAGATCTTCCAACGATAAATAATACCGAATTTCTAAGGAAATTTTACAGAGAGAGGTTGAAAAATAGTCAAGGTGGAATAATAGAAGTTGACGTTGTCGATTTGTCTGGATTTAAAGCCGTAAAAACGATAATGAAGTTTCCTCAAAACCCTGGTATGGTTTATTTATCTTCTTATACTATACCATTTAAAGATTATAGTTTTGTAATAAAAATTCAAGCTCCGGAAGTAGGAGTTTCTGGTGTGCGAGATTCTGTAATTTTTAATAAACTATTAGCAAAAGGAGAAGTTAATTTTGTGGATGAAGGTATAGAAAATTGGTTTTATGATCCATATGATGCTACCATTACTGATGGAATAAGAATGAATAAATCTGAGCAAGAGATATATGATGAAGAGTTTCCAGAACATCCTTTAAGTGTATCAAGAAAATTATTCCGACAAGTAGAGAAAGAAATCAAGTTTGGAAAAGAGCTGTATGATACTCCTAAATTTGAAAAATGAAAAAAGAAAATTTAGAGTCACATAAGTTTTTACCAAGTGGAGAGTGGGAAGGTTTTTATTGCTATTCACATTCACCTGCCCAACATAAAATGACAATAAACTTAACTTTTAAAAAAGGAAAAGTTTCAGGATCAGGAACTGACGATATTAATTATTTTTCATGGAAAGGAGATTATAATTTAGAAGTATTTACAGTTACTATGATAAAAAATTATCCTAGTCACAAAGTAAATTATAAAGGCGATGTTGATGAAAATGGTATTTGGGGATCTTGGAATATTGGTTCAGACTGTAGCGGAGGTTTTCATATTTGGCCTAAAAAGCAAAACTCTGAAGAAGATTCTAAAGCATTAGAAGAAAAAATTACTGAGTCAAAAAAGTTGAAAAAGTTCCTTCAAAATATATAAAAGCCTTACAATAAATAAGAGTTGACTATTTATGTTTTATTTTGTTTAAAATGAATGTTTTAAACTGATTTTTTGCTTTGTTTAATACAGTTATTCTACAATTAAAATCTGAAAAATAATATCTGCTTATTTTTGTTTTAAAGACATGATTTACAGTTTCTTATGTTGATTTTAGTGTTAAAAAAATAAAAAGCTTAACTATCTTTAGTTGAAATCATTACCTTTGATGCAAGTAGTTAATTATTAATATGTTTATTAATTTTTGATTACTTATTCTTCAATTTCTGTTTTTTGATTAATTCAACGTTAATTGCAAGAAATCACACTAATTTCTTGTAATGGAAACATTGTTTGATGGGCGGGGCTAAACTTATTTACATTAAATTATTTTCCTCGCTTTGTCGGGCAGTGAAAACGTAAGTATTGTTTACGTACTTAAATCAGTGTCTTCCCAATTTACATCCGAAAGCATCCAAGTTAGCGAATGTCTTTTTTCATGAATTACACCACCATTTCCGATGGGATCGAAGTTTTCTGGTACGGTTTTATTTCCCAATTGAGCGCTTCTTACGGCGTTATGTAAACAGTAGAATAAATCTTCTTGAAAAATGATTTCTTTTTCGTTCTTAGTTTGTCTATTACTCATCCATTCTTCAATTGAATCGTCAATTTTGGCACAGAATTCAAAAAATAGACTTCTGGCAGTTTCACCATTCATCATTTCTCCTGAAGGAAGTAATTCAGAAAAACCAAAAAACCAAGCTAATGGTAAAGCATTTTCAAATTTCCAACCGATAGAATTTATAGCATTTTGATCTCCTCGTGCAGTAGACAAATATTGCATTTCATCTTCAGTGATAAAATCATTAAGATCATTATTATCAATAAAGTCCAATATTTTCTTATCAGGTAAATCTTCAGGATTAACTAAAACCCATAAAACTAATACTTTTATAGCATGTAGTCGTTTGGCAATTTCAAGTTTTGGGCGTAATACAATCTCTTTAATCCATGGTAAAGATGAAGCGTATTGAAACCCATTTTCAACACAAATTTTTTGAATTTCTTTTCTTTCTTCTACTAAGTTTACTGAAGTCATAACTTTTTATTTGAATAAATTTATTGATACGGTTGCTAATGCTGAATTTGGAAATTTTTTAAATGAATTTTCATAAGGTGTTAATCCAATTTCTTCTAAAGCCTTCATATATTCTTCAATTTCGATAATATATTGATCAGAATATCCATGAGTTGCATCATAAGCAGTAGCTGCTGTTTTTCCTAAGTTTTTAGCAACTAATTCAGGTTTAGAAGTATGTAATTCTATTAATAACAAACCAAATTTAGAAATATAAGGTTTCCACTTGTTAAAATGCTGTTTTAAAGATTCAACAACAAGATTATTATTTAATCGAACGCCTCTGTGAGTATAGGCTCCAGTTGCGTTAGTTTCTTTTAATTTCGGATTCGGTTTTGGAGTTTCCCAAATTCGATTATGATCTAAAAATGTACGTACGTTTAGTAAATCAGATAAATCGATACCGTATTTCTCATTTAAATCTTTCGACATTGCTTCTGGATTTCCAATATCTCCCCAAATTACTTTTGCCCAAATATCGGCCTGAACTAAGTTTTTTCTTGTGATTTTTAAAGCAGCTTCATTGTAATCTACTCCAATTAGAAATAAAGGATGATCTTCTAAAACTTTACCACGTTCAGTTCTATTTTCAATAACATTAAATAAATGCTTTAAAAAAGCTCCATTACCACAGCCAACATCTAAAATTCCTTTTGGTTGTTCATGTATCGGTTTATTAAATAAATTGATAATGATTTCATCTAAAACTTTAAAATACGCAGCATGCGCGCCACCACTTCCCCAAACATTCATTTCTCTATCTACATGAATTTCTTCATTCCCTTTTCCTTCTGATCTAAAAATTGTGGGATCACCAAAAATAAATTTATCTAGTTTACGCAGGGTTGGAATGTAAGAAACAGTAACTCCGTAAGCACTAGCTCTTCTAGCAAAGAACAAACCAGTGTCAGTAAATTCGTAAGATTCTCCAGATTTATCAAACCATTTTAAATGTGTGAGTATATCTAATAATCGACCAAAATTTTCTGGATCTTTATGGAATTCTTCAGCTTTAAACTTAGTTTGCATAAAATATTTATGAAACATTCCTTTCATACCTAGTAGAACTAGGGTAGGACCAACAATAATCCCTTCTATGTGAGATAAAATTTGTTCTTGAATTGCTTTAACCTTTTCGTCTTTAGAAATTTCAACCCCAAAATTCTGAGTGAAATTTTTAAATAGAGATTCTAATTTTAAGAAAGGTTTTACTTCAAATTTCCGTGAGCTAAATTGTTCTGAAAATTTTAATAATTCAGCTGCTTCTGTGTACATATTAAAATGATTAAAAGCAATTTCTGAAACTTCGTTTGTACTTACTTTAACTGTATTTAAAGTATTATCTACTTTATAAGTTAACCAACCTTGAGAAGCAAAAGTTCTAAGAGCTACGTTTAAATATCCTTCGTTAGCTTTAAACATTTCAGAAAGTTCGCTTACACCAACAGTTTTTTGTTTGAGTAAATACTCTGTAATTCCTTTTTTATGAAGTTCAAAAGCAGCAGGGCAAGTTACAATTCCATCTAAATGTCTGAATAATTTACCTCTGAGTTTCGATTTTTCTTGTTTAGATAGCATATTGAAGGTTAGTTTGTTTATCTATAAATTTAAACCTTTCATTGAAATATACTATAGAATTCTATTTTTTTTATTGGTCTTAAAAATAATTTAAACTATGCATTTTAGTGAATTTCACTTTCATTCTCTAAAAACATTTATCGAATGCTATCAGCAATTAGCTTTTAGCGGTTAGCTTTTTAAAACTTTGCTAATAGCTGACAGCTAAGCGCAAAAATGATATAAAAAATAACTTTCAGTCGTAACAAAAACTATGATAATTTTAGTCCATAGTGGTTTATTGTTTTTGTGTATGATTTCGTTACGTAACGAAATCACAGATAGAAAATCCGCTATAACTAGCAATGAATTATACACGGTGTTGTGGATATGTGCTTTTTCTTTTCGGTTTCATTAAGGCCAATATTACTAATCCAATTCCTAATAATGAACAAATCGTGCTAATTAGATATCTAATTTTTGTTAATCAAGCCAAAATAGCTAATCTAAAGCCTACGATAATCAATATAAACTCTAATGTTCTTTTTATTCATTTAGTTCTGTTATTAATAAAAACGGACTGTATTCGATTCTATGTTTATTTGAAAAATATTTTACTTTATCTTCTTTTATTATTTTTCCATTTTTGGTCAATCTTAAATTCCAATTACAGTTATAAGGTTGAATTATTGGTAATAATAGCTTATTTAAATTTGAATTAATTTCCCAAGTCCATTTTGGTTCATGGTTTTTTATTTGATAAGGCTCAACATTCCATAATTCGATTTTATTATCAGAATTGTTTTTTGTCGTTTGTTGAGTTTCAATTAATGGTTTATAGTAAGTCAATTCAGATTCAGAATATCCTCTATCTGGAAATTTGATAAAATCCATTTTTCTCCAAAAACCTTCTGACTCTATTGGCGAACAAAATAATTTAATGGCAAAAAATCCTTTTTCTTTAAAAAAATCAGCAATTTGGTTAAAGAAATATTTACCAATTCCGCTATTTCGATTTTCGGGTTTGATTTCCATAATATCAATTTCGACATAGATCTCTCCTTTGCTCCAAACTAAAAATCCGATTGGTAAATCATTATTATTTAAAGTTATAAATTCCTTATCTCTAAATGCTTTTTCTATAATTTTCCATTTACAATAAAATCCGTTTCCAGAAGTTTTTTCTTCTTCAATTAACCATTTTTCAACTTCTTTCAGGTCAGATTTAGTTGGCGAAATATTTAATTTAAAGTCTAATTTCATTAGTTTACATGATTTTTTGTATTACTGACAGCTCAGAATAACTGCAGTTCTTTTAGGAATTAAAATAGTTGTTTTGTTTTCTTTGATTTGAAAATCCGTAGTACTAAATATAGTAGAAAATTTAGTTGTTTTTTTCTTCGGAAGTTGTATTGATGTTGATGAATTTCCAACGTTGAAAATAACATAAATTTCTTCATCCTTCGAATAACGTTTGTATAGTAAAACTTCTGGATTCTCTTGTGTTATATATTCAATTTCACCATGAATTAATACAGGATTTTCTTTTCTAACTTTTATGATTTCTTGGTAAAAATCGAAAAGCTTATGATTAAAGTTTACCTTATCTACTGGTCTTTTTTGTTGAAGAGGATGTGTGGTTTCATCTTCAAAAGTATATTCAGGCCAAATTAAAGGCTTTCTACAAGAAGGATCATCTGCGCCCCACATTCCCATTTCATCTCCTGCATAAATATGTGGAGCTCCAAAATATGTATGTTGATGAGTAATTAAAAGTTTTAAAGTTTCTAGTGTTGCATTATCAGGTTTATGAATTTTATAATCAGGATTTTCATGAACTTTACATCCGAATTTATATGGAGTGTTATTAAATAATGAAGTAAGTAATCTTGGTGTATCAAAACCTCCAGTGTAGTTCATCATTGCATAATTATTTGCTTTTCTAATGCCATGTGTAAAAGTTTGCAAACTATCTATAAATTGTTGTGAGGTGATATTTTTAGGAGTTTCACTAAAAAAATGTCTAGATGCTCTATACCATCTGTAATTCATCACTGCATCAAAAATGGTATCTTTAACAAATGGTTCAGGATTTAAAAGCTTGTCAGGCCACTGTTCCCACCAAATTTCTCCTAATAAATATGCATCTGGATTAATATTTCGAACTTGTTTTCTAAAGTCTTTCCAGAAATTTAAAGGCATTTCTCCAGCTACATCTAATCGATAACCATCCACACCATCTGAAGGATCACCATCTCCATTTGGATCTAACCATCGTTTCGTAATATTGAAAATATGTTTTTTTACGGCTTCACTGTATATATTTCCTTCAAAAGCATTTACCTTAACTGATAAATCTTGTTTTTGTGTTTCCTTAATTTCAGGGAGTTCGTGAACACCAGACCAACCATGATATTTAAATTCGTTTTCTGGAGTCTTAAGATTATCAAATTTATCAATCCAATACCAATCTTTATATTTTGATTTTTCTTGATTTTTTAAAACATCTTGCCATGCCCAAAATGTTTCTCCTGTATGATTCCAAGAATAATCTAAAATTACTTTAATGTTTCTCTTATGAAATTCATCGATGACTTTTAAAAATAGTTTATCAGCTTCTGTAAATTGCCAAGTATTAGGATCATCTGGAATTTCTTTTTCAATAGTTTCAATGTCTTTTTGAGGATTTGGACCAAAATTACGATCGATATGTCTCCAATTTCTTGCATCGTATTTATGAAGGGAAGGCGCATCGTTTAAAGGTCTAAAATAAATGGCAGAAACACCTAAAGAATCTAAATAATTAATTTTATCTAAAACACCTTGTAAATCGCCATCGTAGCGTCTCATTTGAACTTTATCTACAAATTTAGTTAATGTGTTTCCGTAGAAATCTTTATGGTTTTTATAGTCTTTAAAATATGGATCATCTTTATACCAATCTTGTGTCCATGGAGTAATTTTCCAACCTTTTGGAACAAAACCAGGATAAGAACCTTTAATATCTTCTGAAGTCGGATCATTAGTTGTATCTCCGTTATGGAAACGTTCAACAGCGATTTCATACCAAACAACTTCCTTAGCCCATTTTGGTGGAGCATCTAAAAGAGTAGAAGCACTATGGTTTATCTGAATTTCTTTTTGAACTTCTTTTTTACAACTAATACAGCATAAAAATAATGTTACAAATACGAATTGTTTGATTAAAATTGAGTGTTGAAATCTCATAAGAAAACAGAAATTAAATTAATTGTAGTGAAGAATTAGAAGAAATAGTACTCATGTCTTCTATTGATTTAAAAGTGCCTATTTTTATACCTGGGCTAGAAGTTCTAGGTTTTGTTCCGTCTCCATAACTGGTATTTCCGTACATAAAAAGGATGCCGAATTTTTCTGATTCTTTAGGAGAACGCCAATAGACAACATCACCAATTTCAAAAATTTCTTTTTGGCTACCGTCAAATTCAATATCTAAATCGTACTGATAAAAGAAAACTTCTCCTCCGATATTATTTGCAACTCCTGTTAGCGAATCATGTTTTATAAGTTTATTATACATGTAAGATGAAGTATCCCATTCTATTTCTATCTGATTATCGTTGTATTGAAGTAGTCCTTTCATTATTTAAATGCATTCTTTAGAAAGGTTCAAGTTAATTATTTTGTAGAAACGATAGTATGACTTTAACTCTTATTTTTAAGTATGTAAAGTTTAATCTATGAATAACAAAAAACACTAGTAATAATAGAAATGAATCATACTTTACTAGTGTTTAAATTGTAATAAAAATACTCTTATTTATGCCTCAGCTTTATTGTTTTTCTGAGCATTAATTAAAGCAATTAAGTTTTTAAGAGGCTTTTTAATTGTTGATGATTTGGCTTTTTCTAAAACAGAAGTAGCTTTATTTAACAATCTTTCATAGTCAGCATCTGGATATACCTGAATTAACTCCTTAAAATAGGTGTTAATACCATTAGCATAAGTTTCTTTCTCTTTTTCATAGAATGCATTTTCCTTCGCTGCTAGGTTTAGGTATTTTCCGTAGTTAATCATTAACTTTTTAATGCGAGATTTTATTTTATCATCTAATTCTTCGTCTTTTACATCTTTTGAGTTTGCTAAAACTTGATCAAACTCTATGTCGAAAGCTGCCAATTGTAACCCTAATCCGAACTGCCAAATCTCAAGCATTTCTTTGCCATATAAAAATTTATCACTTGAATCAGTAATATTATAGATTTGATTCATGTCTTTCCATTGTGATAAGAAATCCGAAGCAATCTTATTTTTTTGGTTAAAGTTTAATTTATTGTTGTCTAAAAGAACTCTGTAATTTTGTGGGTTAGTTAATTTTTCGAGTACAATTCTTTGCTCAGGATTATCAAATGTTGGCTTCGTTTCATTACCCTCATAAGCATAACGTAAATCGAAAATAACTTTATCATAATCATTAACATCCCAGTATTCTTTGTTAACAGGGAAATTATGTTTCTCAGTAGAACAACTAATAAAATATATTGCTGTTAATAATACTATAAAAACATTACTTCTTTTCATTAGATGAAATTTTTGGTTTTTAAATTCTGGGGCAAATGTATAAAACTGAGTGTTTTGATAATGAGCTTTTTATGTTAACTGTATGTGTAGCAACAAAAAATAAAAAAGAAGCAATTTTTTTATTATAAAATGCCGTTTTTACATCATTTTTATTGAAGTAAAGCTGGTTTTTTAACAAAAATGAGTGTTAAAATATTTCAATTTGTAACGTATTACTCTTTAATATTAGTAACAATTGCGTTAAAAACGTCTTCATAATATTCACTGTACTGAGGTAAAAGTACATTTTTGTATTCTGAAGTATGCTTCAGTATATCTAAATCATATAATTTTAATCCAGCAACTTCACTTTCTTGGATTGTTAATGTTTCTATAGGTACTTTTAGTTCAGCAATAAATACATGATGAAATTCATTATCTATAATTCCGTTAGGATGATTTACTTGATGTTTCCTTGTTCCTATTTTAATTAAATTTTCTGGAGAAATATGATAGCCAATTTCTTCTTGTACTTCTCTTAGGGCAGCTGTTTCAATAATTTCTCCAGCACCAATATGACCAGCAACAGAAATATCCCACAATCCTGGAAAAACTTTCTTAGTAAAAGCTCTTTGTTGTAGTAGTATTTTACGATCAGTAGTATAAATCCAAATATGAACAGTAGGATGGAAGTAACCGTATTTATGTGCTTCAGATTTTAAACAAGTTTTTCCGGTATAATTTCCTTGTTCATCAACGATGTCAATTAATTCATCCATATTAAGAGATTTCAGAAAGAATACATTTAGTTAGTTTTTCAAAATGCGCTTCAGTATTGTATAAATGACAAGAAATTCGAATGTAATCACCTCTAAAAGAAACAAATATTTTCTCATGAGCTAATCTTTCTTTTAAAGCATTTTTGTCAATAGATTCAGGTAGTTTAATTCCAAATAAATGTTTAGCTCTGTAGGTATCTTCTTCAATTTCGCATCCAGCTTTTTTAAGCTGAGAAATAGAAGATGATGTGATTTTATGACAATATTCTTGAAGATCTGAAGCTTTCCATTTTAATAATTGAGAAATCGCAGCTATTTGCATTTGGATATAGATAAAACTTCCGTGTTCACCAACAGAATAGCGATTAGCTAATGCTTTATAGTTAGATTCATAATTGGTAAGATTGGTTAAATTTTCACTACCTAATCGATTTGCCCAGTTTTCTTCAATTGGATTTCCGTCATCAAAATAAGATCCGAAATAGGCATAACCACAACCATAAGGTCCGAAAAGCCACTTGTAACCTGCACAAACCATAGCATCAGGTTGAATTTCTTCAACAGAAAAAGGTAAGACTCCTACAGATTGACTTCCATCTATAATCAAAAGTGAATTATGCTGTCTAGTTTTTTTGCGAATAGCTTTCAAGTCAAAAATAGTTCCGTTTGCCCAATGAATATTTCCCAAAGCAATTAATCCAGTATTATCATTTATGGTATTTAATATTGCTTCATTCCATAGTTTTCCGTTAATTTCTTGTTGAACTATTTTAAGTTTAGCATTGTGTTTTTTTGCTAATTTTTCCCACACATAATAATTACTAGGAAACTGTTCTTCAATTAATACAATTTCACTGTTTTCCTTTAAAGAAATATTATGAGCTATAGTTGCTAATCCGTAAGAAACAGAAGGAATGTTTGCAATTCTATTGTAATCATTTACATTAATAAGTTGAGCGAAAAGTTGCTTTAATTCCGTTACAGGATTAAAGAAGTCTGAACTTGGTATTAAGTAAGGTTTACTTTTTTCTTTTACGGCTCTAAGACCGGCTTCTTCAATACTTTTGAAAGAAGGAGATAGGCTTGCTATATTCAGGTAAGTTACATCTTCTGGAAGATCAAATAAATGCTTTTGACTTGTTAAACTCATTTGAATTGATTTTCCATAAAAATAAAAAATGTCATTTTGAACTTTAGTTAAAATCATTAGAGATTTTTAAACTTGTTCAAAATGACACAAAATTAATATTGCTGTTATTTTTATTTGAAATAAGAGAAATCTTCTCCGTTTTCAATTTTTAATAAAGCTTGATATATCATTTTTATCACATTCTCTACATCTTCTCTATGAACCATTTCTACAGTTGTGTGCATATATCTTAGAGGTAAAGAAATTAAAGCAGAAGCAACTCCTCCGTTACTGTAAGCAAAAGCATCAGTATCAGTTCCAGTAGCTCTAGATAAAGCAGAACGTTGGAAAGGAATGTTATTTTCTTCGGCTCCTTCGATAATTAAATCACGAAGTTTTTGTTGTACAGCTGGAGCATAAGCTACAACTGGACCTTTACCAATTTCTAAATGACCTTGTTTCTTTTGGTCGATCATTGGAGTAGTAGTATCATGAGTTACATCAGTCACGATAGCTACATTTGGCTTAATAGTTTGCGTAATCATTTCAGCACCACGTAAACCAATTTCTTCTTGAACCGAGTTAGTAATGTATAAACCAAAAGGTAGTTCCTTTTTATTCTCATGAAGTAAACGAGCCACTTCAGCAATCATAAAACCACCCATTCTATTGTCTAAAGCTCTACAAACAAATTTATCTCCATTTAATACATGAAATTCATCTGGATATGTAATTACACAACCCACATGAACACCTAAAGCTTCAACTTCTTCTTTGTTTGCACATCCAACATCTATAAAAATGTTATCTGGTTTTGGTGGAGTTTCATTTCCTCGATCTCTAGTATGAATTGCAGGCCAACCAAACACACCCTTTACAATTCCATTTTTAGTGTGAATATTTACAACTTTACTTGGTGCAATTTGGTGATCACTTCCACCATTTCTAATCACATAAATTAATCCATTATCTGAAATATAATTTACATACCAAGAAATTTCATCTGCATGCCCTTCTATAACTACTTTATATTTTGCATCTGGATTAATAACTCCAACTGCACTACCGTATGTATCGGTAATAAAATCATCAACATATGGTTTTAAGTAATCCATCCATATTTTCTGACCTTCCCACTCGTATCCTGTAGGAGCGGCGTTATTTAAGTATCTTTGTAAAAAATCAAGTGATTTTTCGTTTAAAATAGATTTGTTTTCTCCCATTATAGTATATGTTAATTATTCTTCTTCCTCTTTACCAGAATCAGGTCCCCAAAAACGTCTTTTTTCTCGATATTCTTGTTCTTCTTTTATTTGTTCTGGAGTTAAAACTTTTAAGAATGAAGGGTGTTGTTCTATAGCGTATTCGATTTTCTCTACAATACTAGCAACATCTTCATTTTCATAATCAATTTCTAAAGGTTCTTTAATCACCATAGATTGAAGAACATTTCTTTTTTTAATCATTAACCCTTTTTTATCAAAAGAACGTCTGAACCCATCAATAACAATCGGAACAACAGTTGGTTTAAAAGTTTTAATGATATGTGCAGTTCCTCTTCGTATTGGTTTGAATGGAGTTGTAGTACCTTGTGGGAATGTAATTACCCAACCATCGTTTAATGCTTTTCCAATATTAGAAATATCAGACATTTTTACTTGTCTTTTAACGTCTTTACCAGCATTTCTCCAAGTTCTTTCTACAGAAACAGATCCTACATAAGCAAAAACTCTAGGTAAAAAACCAGAACGCATAGTTTCTCCAGCAGCTACGTAGTAAATATTTAATTTGGGTTTCCATAGGTAACCAATATTCTTAATATTATCATCTCTACCTTTTAAGGCGGCATTAAAAACATGAATCATAGCTGCTACATCAGCAAAATAAGTTTGATGATTAGATATGAATAATATGTTTTTATCTGGTAATTGTCTTAGTATGTCTGATCCTTCTATTTGTAATTCATTAAAACTTCTATATCGACCATGAGATATAATTCCTAAAATTTGAATTAATAATCGTTTTACAAATAAAATATGACCAAAAGGATTCCTTTTAAACAGGGGCATAAAAACTTCTTTAGTTAAACAAATTTACAAAACATTTTTAATCATGATTCTTTTATTAAATCTTTTATTTCAGATAGAATCATGGCTGTAGCTCCCCAAACCACTTGTTCATTTAATAAAAAACAAGGAACTGCTATTTTTTTCATGTAAGAAGTGTCTAGTTCAACTGATGATATTTTTGAATCATCTAATAAGTCATCTAGTTGTACTTCAATGATTTCTGCGACTTCTTCGTTAGTAACGTAGTTTGGTTTTTTGTTTAAGTACCCAATGAAAGGAGTTACCATAAAATTACTAGGTGGAATATAAGTATCTGAAATTTGTCGAATAAGTTGTACACTATTTCTATCAACTCCAACTTCTTCTTCTAACTCTCGCAAAGCGGTATCAGCAAAAGTTTCATCTTCTTCGTCTGCTTTTCCTCCTGGAAAACTAATTTGAGCAGAATGTGTTCCTTTGTAACTAGCTCTTTTCGTAAGTAAAAAAACAGTTTTTCCTTCAGAATCTGGATAAAAAAGACAAAGTACAGCTGCTTTTCTAGGATTACTCTTTTTAATAGTTTCTTCAGAGATTTTAATTCTTATTTCAGGAACTAATTTAAATTGAGAGGTAATTCCTCCTAAATCGTTGTTTTTTATTGAGTTTATTTGATTTTTAAAATATGTAAAATCCATTAAAGGTGTTACTTTTTCTAGTTTGATGTGTCTAATATAATGGCTTGAAGTTTGATTCAAGTTAATAAATAACTAAAATACAAATATGAATAGAGAAAATAAATACCAAAAATTATTCTTAAGTATTCTTTTTGATCTTATTGGATATGCTTCTTTTTTAATTCCAGTATTAGCTGAGTTTACAGATATTATTTGGGCACCTGCTTCAGCTTATATTATGACCAAAATGTATAAAGGAAATCAAGGGAAAATAGCCGGAGCAATTTCTTTTATTGAAGAAATTTTACCAGGATTAGATATCATACCAACTTTTACTTTAATGTGGCTATATACTTACGTTTTCAAAGGAAAAAAAGAAACTAAGAAAACAATTGATGTTTAAGTTATTTCTTGAATAAGAATCCTAAACCTAATCGAGATAAAAACTTCTTTTCAAATTCCCAAAAGAATTTAAACTGACCGAATAACCAACCAACTATTGGTAAAGTTGTTTGATAAATAGGGAATATTAAAAGTATTCTTAAAGGATAGTATATCCAAGGACTTAAGGTTTCTGGAGATAACCCTAAAAAATTTGTGACAGGTTTAGCTACCCAAGCAGAAAATGAACCATTAATGGCAAATACTATTAAAACCGCAACAACATCCCAAGTTGTTTTAAGTCCCCAACGTTCTTTTAATTTATCCACGAAATAGAATTAAATTAGAGCGCAAATGTATACAAAAGAAAAAGGGTAAACAAACATGTCTACCCTTTTGTTATTATATAAATCGAATCTTATTTCTTACCAAATAAACCACCTAAAAGTCCACCAAGTAAACCTCCAGATTTTTTCTGACTTCCACCTAATACCATACCAGCAACATCATCTATAACACTACCGTCACCATCTGCATCTAAAATTTTCTCTAAGAAACTTTGTTCTTGTTGAGTACTATTTCCGCCTAACATTCCTCCTAATAAGTCACCAATTCCTCCAGAATTACTTAATCCATTTTGTTTAGATTGTTTTCCTAAAACTCCCATTAATATGGGAGCGGCAGTTTTTAAAATATTTCCAACAGCACCAATATCCATACCAGTCTTTTGGCCAATTACTTGTTCAACACCTTGTTGTTTAGACCCTAAAACATGCCCTAAGATTTTTCCTCCATCATTAACTACATCATTGTTAACACCGCCATTAAATAAATCACCAAGATTATCTAATATTCCACCATCGTGTTTGTTTAAAGCTCCCATTAAACCTTCGGCTCCTTGAGGTGTAGCTGCATTACGTTGCATTGCTTTCATTAAAACAGGTAAAGCCATTGTTAAAACACTTCCCGTTTTACTACTATCTTGTCCAGTAGATCCCGCAACTCCATTAATAATAGTTTTACCCATTGGGCTATTTAGTAAGTCTAAAATTCCTTCCATTTTTTTGATTTTAATATTAATTCTACAGTTATGTAGACACAATATACAAAAACAAAGTCACAATTTTCTTGTAAATTATAGATATGCTAATTGTATTCAATTTTATATTTTTACAAACATTACTCAAACCTAAATAAACAAATGAAAAAATTAGCATTACACTGGAAAATTATTATAGGAATGATTCTAGGTATAATTTTCGGTTTTTTAATGAATACTATTGATGGAGGTAAAGGATTTGTTTCAAATTGGATTGCACCTTTTGGGAAAATTTTTATTAATCTACTTAAATTAATAGCAGTGCCTTTGATTTTAGCATCACTTATTAAAGGTATTTCTGATTTGAAAGATATTTCTAAGATTAAATCAATGGGGTTAAGAACATTGGGGATATATATAACCACAACCTTAGTAGCCATTATAATAGGTTTAGGAATTGTGAATACAGTTAAGCCTGGTGAAGGAATGTCTAAAGAAACAATAGAAAAAATTAAAGAAAAATATGCAGGTGATGCGGGCGTTGCTGATAAACTGCAAAAAGCTTCAAAACAAAAAGGAGCAGGACCTTTGCAAGCTTTAGTTGATATTTTTCCTAGTAATATTTTTAAATCATTCGTAAATGCATCAATGTTACAAGTAATCTTTTTTGCTCTTTTTGTTGGAATTAGTTTACTGTTAATTGCAGAAGAAAAAGCGAAACCGTTAATTAATTTTTTCGATTCTTTAAATGAGGTTGTAATGAAAATGGTTGATCTAATTATGCTATTTGCTCCTTATGCAGTTTTTGCTTTATTAGCTAATGTTATAATAGCTTTTGATGATACAGAGATATTAGTGAAGTTATTATGGTATTCATTATGTGTTGTATTTGGTTTGGCTTTAATGGTAGGTTTTTATCTTTTACTAATTAAGGTTTATGTGAAAAAATCACCATTTTGGTTTTTAAGTAAAATTTCTCCAGCACAATTGTTAGCTTTTTCAACTAGTTCGAGTGCTGCAACTCTGCCAGTAACAATGGAACGTGTAGAGGAGCATGTAGGAGTAGATAAAGAAGTTTCTGGTTTTGTATTACCTGTTGGAGCAACTGTGAATATGGATGGAACTAGTTTGTATCAAGGGATTGCAGCTGTTTTTATCATGCAAGTAATTTGGCCTGAAGGATTAACATTTACTAACCAATTAACAATAATTTTAACAGCTTTATTAGCTTCAATAGGTTCTGCAGCTGTTCCAAGTGCAGGAATGGTCATGTTAGTTATTGTTTTAGAATCTGTAGGATTTCCAAGTGAATTATTACCTATTGGTTTGGCATTAATTTTTGCTGTTGATAGACCGTTAGATATGTGCAGAACAGTCATTAATGTTACAGGTGATGCAACAGTAGCTACTATGGTAGCAAAATCTGTAGGTAAATTGGGAGATCCTAAGCCAAAAAACTGGGACGATCATTATGATGAAGTAAAGTAATTTTATTTCTTTTATATCTATAAAAAAATAGTAATTTTATAAACACCAATACTACTCTAAGTAATTGGTGTTTTTTATTACATAGTAACCAAAATTTTAACTAACTAAATCGATAATTCTTAAATGAATATTTGTTTTTTAATGTATCCTTGGGAAGAGATTAAACCAGATAATGATTCTTCTTTAACTTTAATACATGAATGTGCAAAAAGAGGTCATGGAGTTGCTATTTGTACTCCTTCAAATTTAACAATACGTAACAGTGTAACAAATGCATTTTGTACGATTATTAACAGAATGGATAAAATACCGTCTTCTCCAAAATCGTATTACAAGAAAGCTACCACTAGAGAAGAAATGTTGCCTTTGGCCGGTTTTGATGCTATTTTCATGAGAGCAAATCCTCCTTTAGATCCTTTAATGTTAAACTTTTTGGATTCAGTAAAAGATGATGTTTTTATTATCAATTCTGTACAAGGAATGCGTGAAGCGAATAATAAGCTTTACACCGCAGTTTTTGAAGATCCTAATAATGAGATAATTCCTGTAACTCACGTGTCAAAAAATAAGAATTATTTAATAAAAACTATTGAAGAGTCTAATTCTGATAAGATGATTTTAAAACCTTTAAACGGATATGGAGGTTCTGGAGTTATTCTAATTGAAAAATCGGCAATGGGAAATATTAACTCTTTGTTAGATTTTTACATTAGTAAACGTG
The DNA here is from genome assembly GCF_947502995.1 of uncultured Tenacibaculum sp. GTDB lineage: Bacteria > Bacteroidota > Bacteroidia > Flavobacteriales > Flavobacteriaceae > Polaribacter. Next base: position 56,356 of record NZ_CANNBW010000015.1, read on the forward strand.
ATGGTTCTTCAGATTATGTAATTCTTCAGGAATATATAGAAGGCGCAGAAAAAGGAGATGTACGAATTTTAATGTTAAATGGATTACCAATTGGTGCGATGAAACGTATTCCGGGAGAAAAAGATCATCGTTCTAACGTTACCGCGGGAGGTAGAGTTGAAAAACATCGATTAACGCCAGCAGAGAAAATTTTATGTAAAAAAATTGGTCCGAAATTAGTTAAAGATGGATTATATTTTGTTGGAATTGATGTGATTAATGGTAAGTTGGTTGAGGTAAATGTAATGAGTCCTGGTGGAATAACTTATATCAATAAAGTTTCAAAAGTAAAGCTTCAGGAAAAAGTAATCGATTTTTTAGAAAGTAAAGTGTTAGAGAAGAATGCTTCTTTCAGAAGAATGACAGACTTAAAACGTAAAGTAGAAGAAGCATAAAATTACTAGTAATGTTACAAATTGAAAAGCCTGTTGTTTCTGTTCAATGGCTTCATAAGAACATAAACAGTAACAACTTAATTATTTTTGATGCAACCATACCTAAGGTAACTTCAAATACAGTTTCTGATACTGAAAAGGAAATTATTCCAAATGCAATTTTTTTTGATTTAAAAAGAGTGTTTTTAGATAAAGACGGTAAATTTCCTAATACTTTTCCAGAAGTATCATATTTTGAAGAAAAAGCTCAAGAAATAGGAGTGAACAAAGATAGTTGTATTGTAGTTTACGATGATTTAGGAATTTATTCTTCAGCTAGAGTTTGGTTCTTATTCAAAACTTTTGGTTTTAGTAATATTGCTGTTTTAGATGGTGGACTTCCTGAATGGAAAAACCAAAACTTACCAGTGGAAGAAGAATTCGTGACTAAACTAAATAAAGGAAACTTTAAAGCTGAATTTCAAAGTGAAAAAGTAACATTTACTAAAGATGTTTTATCGAACATTGAAAAGCAAAATTATTGTTTAGCAGATGCTAGATCTAAGGAACGTTTTTATGCAGAAGTAAAAGAGCCACGAGAAGGATTACGAGGAGGACATATTCCAGGTTCATGTAGTTTACCACATACAGAATTAAAAGAAAATGGGAAGATGAAAACTATGAATGAATTGAAGGATGTTTTTAAAGCTATAAATCCTACGGATAAATCTTATATGTTTTCTTGTGGAACAGGAATCACAGCCTGTATTCTTGCTTTAGGATTAGAATTAATAGGACAGGATAATTACACAATTTATGATGGTTCTTGGACCGAATGGGGAAGTACCCTAAACTTACCAATTGAAAAATAATATGATAATAGACTGGACAAAAACTGAGTTTGAAGCATATGTGTTATTGTATGCAGCACAATGTAATATGTTAGAAACAGAAGAAGAAAGAGACTATATTCTTTCTAAAGTAGATGAGAAAACATTTAACAAAGTACATACTCAAATTGTTTTTGATAAAGAGGAAGATATTTTAGAAAATATTAAAGAGTATTTACTAATTAATAAATTTTCTCAAGAAGAAAAAAGAGCATTAATAAAAGATATAAAAGAAGTCTTTTTTGCAGACGGAACTGTTGATAAAGTTGAGAAGTCGATTTTTAAAACATTACAAAAGATTTTGAATTAAATGGAGAGATTATCAGTTCAAGAAATTATTCAAAAAATTACTTCTGAAGAGGTTTTTGAAGCTGTTTCAAATGAGTATTCTTTCACGATAAAAATTGATGATTATGTACCATATGTTTGTGGAGCAGTACATGATGGACATCAATTTAGGAAAGAATTATGGAGTAATTGTTTGCATACTGAATATGATCGTTGGTATGAAGAAGATCCTTATACAAAACAAATGATAGCATCTCATCCGATTGTTATTGCTGGTTTAGATTCTCGATTTGAATATGATTTAAATAGAGCTCCAGACAATGCGATATATGAAGATGCTTGGGGAAAACAACTTTGGAAAACTCCTTTACCATCTGAACAAAAAAGTAAAAGTTTACAAAAACATTCGGCATTTTATGAAGTTGTTCATGCCTTGATACATAAAATAGAAGAGAAATTTGGATTGTGTATTGTTTATGATATGCATAGTTATAATTGGCAACGTTGGGATAGAGAAGTGCCAACTTGGAATTTAGGTACCTCTAATGTTGATCAAATTCGTTTTAAACAAGAAATAGAAAGTTGGCGAGCAATTTTAGAAAAAATGCCTTTGCCAAAAGGCATAAAATCTACTTCGAAGATTAATGATACTTTTCAAGGAAATGGGTATTTCTTAAAATATATCACTCAAAATTTTAAAAATACTTTGGTTTTGGCAACTGAAGTCGCTAAGGTTTATTGCGATGAACTCAATCAAATTATATATCCTGAAGTTGTACAAGCTGTAAAAGTTTATTTAGATGTAATGTTAAAAGAACATGCAGAAACTTTTTATGCAAAACATAAATCTTAACTTTGCTGTATTGAGTTTTTTTAATGATAATGGATACTTCTGTAAAAGCACAAAAACTATTGGATATAGACAAGCAAATTGATACGCTTGTTAAGAAAATTGAATTATTGAGATATGTAAATCCTGTTAATATAGAAGAGGAAAAACAAAAGTTTTTTGCTTCAAAATATTTAACAGATCCAGATTTTAAATATCCAGAAAGAGACTTCGATAAATTTAAATTACATAGTCAGTTTTTTGCCTTAGAATTAGAAGCAATAGAAGATGAGAGGATTAGAAATTTGTATGAAGAAATTATTTACTTCTATTCAGGATTAATTCAATGTATAGAAACTATTGGAGAAGGGAAGAAGTTTTACTACAACAGTTTACGATCTTTTGGTTCTCCTACTGAGGCAGATGTAGAAAACGCTAAGTTCATTCTTCATTTTGAAGATGATGCTGAAAACAATCCTATTTTTCAACCAAAATATTCACCATCGGAAGCTGAAGAAATCTTTAAAACTTATGGAGAGAAGTATGATTTTGATTTTAATATCAAGCATTCTTCAACTATGAGTGCTATAGCAATGGTTTTAAATAGTACAAAGAGTTTAGTTGTTAATAGCAATCATACTTATTCTGAAAATGAAATGGCCATTTTAACCAATCATGAAATTGGAGTTCATATGGTAACTACAATGAATGGTTTGGAACATGATTTAAAAGTCTTTTCTCATGGATTTCCTAATAATGAAGAAACCCAAGAAGGTTTAGCTGTTTTTAGTGAATATATGTCTGGAAATCTAACCATAAAACGATTAAAAGAATTAGCCTATAGAGTTTTAGCAGTAAATGGTTTAGCGAAAGGATATTCTTTTTCAAAAACATTCAGATCACTTCATAATACTTATGATTTAAATAGAGAAGCTGCTTTTTATATAACTTTAAGAGCTTATAGAGGAGGAGGTTTTACCAAAGATTATTTATATTTAACTGGGTTAAAAAAGATCTACAATTATCATAAAGAAGGTAAAGATTTAGGAGTATTATTAACAGGGAAAGTAACATTAGAATTTGCAGACGATATTAAGTATTTAATAGATCAAGGTTATGCTGTTCCTCCAAAATTTATTACAGATTCTTATGCTGTGAATAATAATTCAAACACAACGATAAATTTTATTTTAGATAATTTAAAGTAAAAAATTATTCAACTGAAGTTGAGTCGTTACTCATTACAGTTGCAATTTCAGATCTGTGAATTAAAAGTAAATCTAACCATTGATTAAAATTATCAACTCCGTAGTAGAGTTTCTTTTCATTATTATTGAAATATGCTATTGGCCATTCACCAGAATTGTTAGCATCGTTTTCTGTTAACCAACACCAAATTCCTTTTTTAGAATCTTCAGAAGTTAAACATAAAACAGAATTTGTATTTATTTGAAATCCATCTTCATCTTCTACTTTTCTGTCTGTATTTTTAAGATATTCAGATAAAAATAAAGGCTCTTTAACACTTAAAATATTATTGTTATAAATAGAACCGCCATTTCCGAAGTATTCTAGGAAAGTTACATAAGATTGTGGGAAAATTAAATCTAAACGTTGTTCGACTTCTTGGATATCAAAATGGGTAAGTTTTCTACCAATTTTTTGATGTTTTTCGTAGTCATCGAGCAATTTAATCACTTGCTCCATAGTATTATCTTCAGTCTTGGTATCTAAAGTTACCGAATCTATTTGATCTCTAACCCTTTTTACCATTTGAAGTTTCTCAGCTACATTTTTCTTTTCAGCGTTGGATTTTGACTTTTTAGATATGTATATAGATAAGCCTCCAAACGATAGTATAAATACAAGCGTAATAAAAAACGCTTTTAATGACGTTGCTTTCATTAAAATAATTCAATTAGTTCTTTGTAATCAGAGATTACCATATCGGCATTTTCTAAAGTTTGATTTGTAACTACAGGATTATTATATCCCACAACAAATACACCAGCATCATTTGCCGCTTTAATACCATTGTCAGAATCTTCGATTACAATACATTCCCCCTTATTATAACCACCCAAATGTACAGCTTTTTCAAATATTTCAGGATGTGGTTTAGAAGCTTTTAGGTCTGCACCACTAATTTTGGCTTTAAAATATTGTTGTAAATCAAAACGATTAAATACTCTATTTATATTTACCATAGCAGAAGAAGATGCTAAAACCAAAACATATCCTTTGCTATAAAAATATTTAATCAAATCTTCAACACCATCTATCAATTTTAAATTAGGATCAGTTTCAAAAAAGTCAACATATCGTTTTCTTTTATTTAAAACCAAATCCTCTGGTTGCTCATTTAAATTAAAATGTGCTACTAATTTTTGAAATGCATTTAAAGTTGACGAGCCTGTAAATGATGTATACAAAGCTTCGTTAACCTTAAGGTTTAAAGATTCAAAAACTTGATAATAAGCTTTTTTATGTAATTCTTCTGAATCTATTATTACACCATCCATGTCAAAAATCACACATTTTAAATCTTGTACCATTTAATTTAAAAATTTAGATGTTAATTCTGGGGTTGGTATCATACACTGTTCTTTTTTACCAAACCACCTATAACGATTTTTGGCTATAAAATCGTAGGCAAGATTACGTAAAGGTTTTGGAATTAACCAGAAAAAATAAGTTAATTTCCAAACACTTCCGAAGCTATTCATAATTTTTAACGCTGCTGAGGATTTAATGTAATAAGTAGAAGAAGGTTCAAACAAAATAATTGAATCTATTTTTGAAGTATCAATATTTAAATGTTTCAGTATTTCTTTTCCAGTTTCTGATTGTAAAGAAGTAAATAAAAAGTTATTTCTTTTATCAAATCTAATCACTTTCAAAACAAAATCATTACATAAATTACAAACTCCATCAAAAAGTATAATTTGTTTATTCTTTGGTAAATCAGTCATAAAAAAATGAATTAATCTTTTTTTTACAAAATTACGATAACTTCTTGTAACAAATTTTAATTGTCGGCGTCTAGTGTTTGTAAGTATGCAATATTAGGTTTTTTGTGTACTTATTTTAAAGTAAAACTAACTAACCATATGATTCGAATAGAAGGACTACACAAATCTTATCCAATAGGAAAAGAATCGCTACATGTATTAAAAGGGCTTGATTTACATATTAAAGAAGGTGAATTTGTTTCAATTATGGGATCTTCAGGTTCTGGAAAATCAACATTACTAAATATTGTTGGTTTGTTAGATAATCACGATATAGGGAATTATTACTTAAACGGACAACTAATTCAAAACCTAAATGAAAAAAAGGCTGCTATTTTAAGAAATAAATTTCTTGGATTTGTCTTTCAATCCTTTAATTTGATTTCATATAAGACAGCTGTCGAAAATGTAGCACTTCCATTGTACTATAAAGGTATGGGAAGAAAAGAACGATTAAAAATAGCTCAAGAATACCTAGAAAAGGTAGAGCTTGGACCTTGGGCTAATCACTTACCTAATGAATTATCTGGAGGACAAAAACAGAGAGTAGCAATCGCTAGAGCTCTAGTAACAAAACCTAAAGTAATTTTAGCAGATGAGCCAACTGGAGCATTAGATTCTAAAACAACAGATTCTGTTATGGATCTTTTAAAAGGAATTAATGATGAAGGGATGACAGTTTTTGTAATTACTCATGAGGAAGATGTAGCAGAACAAACCAATAGAATTGTTCGATTAAAAGATGGAGTAATTATAAGTGACGAGTATACAAAAAAACACGATTTGAAAAAAGTTTATTAGTATGTTCGATATAGATTCTTGGCGAGAGATATTTCAAAGTATCAACAAAAATAAACTTAGAACCATACTTTCTGGGTTTACAATTTCATTCGCAATATTATTATTTACACTTCTTTTTGGAATTGTAAATGGACTTCAGAATTTTTTTACTCAAGCTTTTGTTGATGATGCAAATAATTCAATGTTTGTAAGAGTTTGGAAAACTACTAAACCGTATAAAGGATTACAATCTGGTAGAAGAATAAAGCTTAGAAATAAAGATTTAGATTATATCGTAGATAATTATTCTGATAAGATTCAATACATATCAGCAAGAAAATACTTAAGTGCTCAGGTTGTTTATAAAAATAATCAAGATAATTATAACATTAGAGCTGTTCATCCAGATCATAGATATTTAGAAAAAACGATTATTGATGAAGGAAGATTTATAAATCAATTAGATCTAAATCAAAACAATAAAGTAATTGTTATAGGGCGCTTGGTTAAGAAAGATCTTTTTGGAGAACGAGTAGCTTTAGGTAAGTATGTTAATGTAAATAATATATCATATAAAATAGTTGGGGTTTTTTCCGATGAAGGTGGAGATCGAGAAGAACGTAATATATATATGCCAATTACTACAGCTCAAAAATTATATGGAAACAATGATTTTATCGATAATATTTTAATTGGATATAATCCGAGACTTACAATTGATAAAGCTTTATCATTTGGTAATGGATTAGAGAGAGATTTAAAACAACGATTAGATATACATCCTGATGATCAAAGTGCTTTGTTTATTAGAAATATGGCAGAAGCGAATAAAGGTGTAGGTCAGTTAACAACAGCATTATTCTTTATTGTGATTTTTGTAGGTTCAGGAACATTAATAGCAGGAATTATTGGAATTAGTAATATTATGATTTTTTCTATTAAAGAAAGAACAAAAGAATTTGGAATAAGAAAAGCATTGGGAGCTAAACCTGTTTCAATAATAGCAATGGTGGTGAAAGAATCACTTTTAATAACCGGTTTAGCAGGATATTTTGGGCTTTTACTTGGAACTTTCATACTTGATCAAATAGGAGACGGATTAGAGAAGTATTTTATCTATAACCCTAGCGTAAGTACAGGAATAGTTGTAGGAGCTACAATTATTTTAATATTAGCAGGTTTACTTGCAGGATATTTACCAGCGAAAAGAGCCGCACAAATCAAACCAATTGTAGCACTAAGAGCAGATTAATTATGATTAAATTTTTATTTGATTCAGATACTTGGCAAGAGATTTACGGAGGAATTCGTAAAAACAAAACTCGTACAGTGATTACGATTATTGGAGTGCTTTGGGGAATATTCTTGTTAGTTGTTCTTTTAGGAGCTGCTAGAGGAATGGAAAATAATTTTAAAAACTTATTTGGTGATTTTGCGACAAATAGCCTAGTAGTTTGGACACAAAGAACTGAAAAACCATTTAAAGGATTTCAAAAAGGTCGAAGAATACAATTAAAGACAAAAGATGTTGAAGTATTACAAGAAGAGTTTAAAGGACGTTTAAAATATATTGTGCCAAGATGTCAAACCATGAATTTAATGGTAAATGGTTTTAAGTCTGGAGATTTTCAAGTTAGTGGAGATTATCCAGTACTAGATAAGGTACAGAAGAAAAATTTGATTTACGGAAGATTTCTAAATCAGAATGATATTGATAATAAAACTAAAGTGACTGTAATAGAAGAAAATATTTATAAACAGTTATTTGAAAAAAATGAAGATCCAATCAATCAATATATCATTATTAATAATGTAAACTATAAAGTAGTTGGAGTTTATAAATCTGGAGCAATTGATTTTGATGGTGACACAGCTTACATACCATTTACTACTTTTCAGCAAATTTATAATAGAGGAAATAGAATAGATTGGATGATGATTACTGCTGAAGAAGGTATAGATATTGAACAGTTTGAATTAGATATTCAATTAGCTTTAAAAAACCTACATACGGTAGATCCTGAAGATAATAAAGCATTAGGCGGGATCAACTTAGGGAAAGAAATAGGAAAATTTACAGGTTTCCTTACTGGAATGCAATTTTTAACTTGGTTTGTAGGAATAGCAACATTAATAGCAGGAGTTTTTGCAATTGGAAATATCTTATTGATCACGGTTAAAGAAAGAACCAAAGAAATAGGAATACGAAGAGCGTTAGGAGCAACTCCAATAGAAATAAGATTACAAGTAATACTAGAATCAATTTTTTTAACTGTAGTTGCAGGAATGTTAGGAATCATTTTTGGAGGTCTCGTACTTTATGGGATAGATAAAGCATTTGCTACAGGTCCAGATGCGGCATTATTAAATCCGACAGTTAATATTCCTATCATACTAATAGCTTTCGGGATTTTAATAGTATTAGGAACATCAATAGGGTTAATACCAGCTTACATGGCAACTTTAATAAAACCTATAGAAGCATTAAGAGAAGAATAAAATAATAATCAGACTTTATAAATAAATACAATGAGTAAAAGAGCCAAAATTATATTAGCAATTGTAGCAATTTTGTTTGCAGCCGTTTTAGTTTGGTTTGCGAAAAAGAACAAGAAAAATGTGGTCGAATATGAAACAGAAAAACCTTTCAAAACGACTATTGTCAAAAAAACAGTAGCTACAGGTAAAGTAGTCCCATTAGAAGAAGTAGAGATTAAACCTCAAATTGCTGGAATTGTCGATCGAATTTTAGTTGAAGAAGGTCAAATTGTTAAAGCAGGAGATTTAATTGCAACAGTAAGAGTAGTGCCAAATGTTGAAGCTTTAAATTCAGCGAATAACGAAATTAAAAATGCACAATTGTCTTATGAAAACGCTAAAACTCAATTCGACCGTAACAGGAGTCTTTTTGAAAAAGGAGTAATTTCTAGACAAGAGTTTGAGAATTCTGAGTTGTCATTTAATAATGCTAAACAACGTTTATCTAATGCAAAGTCTAATATGGATATTGTAAAAAGAGGAACAACAGCTGGGTTAGGAAGTGCAGCGAACACTAATATCAGAGCTACTTCTTCGGGAATGATTGTAGAAATACCAGTTAAAAAAGGATATCAAGTAATACAAAGTAATAGTTTCAATGCAGGAACAACAATTGCGACTATTGCTGATATGAATAAAATGATTTTCGAAGGTAAAGTAGACGAATCTGAAGTAGGTAAATTAGTAAGAGGAACTAAATTACAAGTATCTTTAGGGGCTATTGAAGATAAGAAGTTTCCTGCTGAATTAAATTTTATAGCGCCTAAAGGAACAGAAGAAGCAGGTGCTGTACAGTTTAAAATTAAAGCAGATGTAACCTTAGATGATAGTAATTTCATTAGAGCAGGGTATTCTGCTAATGCAGATATTGTTTTAGAAAAGAAAGATGATGTTTTAGCGATTAAAGAAGCTTTATTACGTTTCGATAAGAAAACTGAGAAACCTTATGTTGAAATAAAAAAGGAAGATGGTAAGTTTGAGAAAAAGGAATTAGAATTAGGTATTTCTGATGGAGTAAATATTGAAGTTAAATCTGGAGTTACAACAACAGATGAAATTAAAATATGGAACAAAGCATCTAAAGATAAAAAAGATGAAGAAAAAGATAATTAACGAATCTAATTATTAATAAATAACAAAAAGGAGCTGTTTAACAGCTCCTTTTTCATTTTAATGATGTTGATCTAATCATTTGTACCATTAACCGTTAAAAACTTACGAAACGGTATTTTTCCTGAGAGATTTGAGTGTTTTAATCGTAAATTGCTGTAAACATTATTGTTAAACCCCCAATTATTGAATCTTACCATGAAGAATTATTACGCAAAGATTAAGAATTTCATACTTATTATTTTAATTAGTTTCTCTTTTCAAGAACTAATATCTCAAACTAATGAACCATTCAACTGTGTTACAGAGGCATATTTATTTCAAAGTAATGATGTATACGCTCAGAATTTAGCTTCTGGTAATGCAATATTAGATGGAATAAACCTTTCACCTTTTGTGATAAATGGTGTTGGTTACAATGAGAAGGACGGTTACATCTGGGGTTCTCTCAAATCTACAGATGGAAATACAATTATTAGAGTTGGAAATGATTATGAAACTACAGTTTATACTGTTGCAGGTGCATCTTACAGTTATGTTGGAGATGTAAACCAAGATGGTATTTATTATTTAAAATCAGGAGGAAACTCTTTTTATACTATCGATTTAGATCCTGCATCAGCAACTTATTTAACTAAAACAGGAACAGGAACATTATCTCAAAGCATAGGAAATCACGATTGGGCATTCAATGCTGTTGACGATATGTTATATACGGTAGAAAAAAATTCTAATATTTTGTATAAAATAGATTCTTCTAATGGTAATGTTACAGTGTTAGGAGAAGTTCCTATTCTATCGGGTTTAAATTACACTTACGGAGCTGTGTATTTCGATGTTGATGGTAATTTCTATATTTCAGCTAACCAAACAGGTACTGTTTATGTTGTATACGCTGTGCAAAATGTGACAAGTAGTTTAGATATGACGTCTAATATTTTTGCATTTGGACCATCAAGTTCTCAAAATGATGGAGCAAGATGTCCTACAGCACCAGTACCGCAAGAAGATTGTACTAATGGAATCGATGATGATGGAGATGGTTTGGTAGATTGTGATGACCCTTCATGTTCAGGAGTGGCAGCTTGTCCTACTATCACCCCAACTTCTACAGGTAATAGCGGAGGCTTAGAAAGTAATAATCGTTTGTCAACTCAAATCAATAGAAGAAATGTCAATAGAATAAAAGCTAATTACAAATTCGATGCTACAAAAGCTAGGAAAATAGAAAAAAATAGCTTTTATGCAAGAAGATCTAATAATCAAAATATATCGCTTTGGGATTTTGTACCAATGGATGTTATATCTGGTACTACAGCTGTAGAAAGTTCTCCAAACGATTTAGTGGATATTACTAATGCTACTGATTTAGTATCGGTTGATTACATGAGAAATAACGAAGCATTTGGAACGTTATTAATTCTTAAAACAGAAAACAAGGTTTATGAACACACAAAACATATTTGTGATCGATTTACTGGTGCTGAATTATTATCAGTATCTAATATGGATATAAATGAAGAATTATTTATAAAATCAAGAGTAAAACAGCCTAATGGATCTATTGAATTTGTTGCAAGTTTCTCTGTTAGAGAATCATCTGATAATACTTCATTTATAGTAGAATCTCACTGGAATTTAGATGAGTATGAAGAAAAAGGATATTATAACTTTCAAGTTTGGGCGAGTTCTATAGATGATTTATACAATATGTCTGTTGAGGTTTTACGATTATTAGAAGTTCAGAAGCCAATTAGTGAATATAGAAGTTCAGATGCTCCACCTGTGTTTATTAAAAAAGCAGCATACAGAAGAGGTGGTAAAATAGATTTAGAGATTATTAATAATCTAAGACCGTCTACAATTATAATTGAAGGTAATAAAAGGGCAACAGAAACAGCAACTAGTGAACCTGTAACTTTTAATGTTGATTTAACAGGTTATATTAATAACGTAACCTTAGATATTGGAAATATTTATGACTTTGGATTCAGACTTCGTAACCAGTATGATTTAACACCAGATGATTTATTCCTTTCAGATGGTACTTGGGGAGTAGATGATAGCTCTCAAAATTTTGTGAATACATTCAATGTTGTAGCAAATAATGAAACAGATGAAGAAGGAGTGTATAAGGTTGAAAGAAATATCAATTTTACAGCAACTGCTAATCAAGATATCTCGGTATATAGGTCTTTAACTCCAAAGTTCGATGGTGTAGACTTATCAGAGTATGACCAGATCTCATTTGATGCTAAAGGAGTAGGTGAAATGAAAATCTTATTGGTTAAAGAAAGTATAGCTAATTTTGAAGACCAACCTTTTATTACAGTCAACTTAACTGAAGATTTAAAAAGTTATACCTTATTTAAAGGAGATATTATGTCTAATTTAAGCGGAGATATCAATTTAAATGATGTGAAAATGTTATTTATTACACTTGTAGCAGACGATGGAACTATGGTAGATAAAAATTTAGAAATAGGTAATATTAAATTCTCTAAACAATCTACAGCCTCAATTAAAGATGAGTCATTAATAGAAAGTGTAACCGTAAGTCCAAATCCAGTGGTAACTAATACAACATTTACGTTTAATTCTACTAATACTAACGATTTTAGCTTTGAGGTTTTTAACGTATTAGGTAAACGAGTTCATAAAGAAAAGATTACAGCTAAGATTGGAGTGAATAACTTAAACTATAATAGAAATCAATTATCGTCTGGTATTTATTTCTACAGAATAAGTTCAAAGGAACGTGAAATGAAAGGGAAACTAATTTTTAAATAACTCATGTAAGGATAAGTTAGGGAGTTACGTCTATATTAACAATTAAAACGATCTTAATTTGGTTTAACGAGTAAATGATACCGTTTATCGATAAAATAGCTACTAGAAGTCTAAAAATCAATTTAGCAAGCTAAAAGCTTTCGTAATTTAGCCAATGTAAGAAGTAAGTAACAATCCCTAAAAAAGTCAAGATCATGAAAGTTTTTCAAATGTTAAATGAATTAATAATAAAATTATTCACAACTGAGAATCCATCAAAAATGAATGTTCAAAAGATTCCAGTTTATGTAAATAAAAACAAATACCCTTTTAATAAATAATAGACTATAAATGTTCGTGTAATCCCCAATTACATTCAAATGTTTTCCCCTTATTACATCTAAAGAACATGTAATTCCCCAATAAAAAAAGGAACTCTAAGACCAGAGTTCCTTTTTGTTTATAAAAGATTTACTAAAATTTTATTGAAACATTTTAGCAACGTTTTCAGCTTTTCTACTTTCGCTATAATCGTAAAAACCTTCTCCAGATTTTACTCCTAATTTACCTGCAGTTACCATATTTACTAATAATGGACATGGTGCGTATTTTGGATTTTTAAATCCATCATACATTACGTTTAAAATAGATAAACATACATCTAAACCAATAAAATCAGCTAATTGTAATGGTCCCATTGGATGCGCCATACCTAATTTCATTACAGTATCTATTTCTTTAACACCAGCAACTCCATTGTATAAAGTTTCAATAGATTCATTAATCATTGGCATTAAAATTCTATTAGCTACAAAACCTGGATAATCATTTACTTCTACAGGAACTTTCTTTATCTTTTCAGTAAGTTCAACTATAGTATTGTTTACCTCATCTGAAGTATTATATCCTCTAATAATTTCTACTAACTTCATAATAGGAACAGGATTCATAAAATGCATTCCTATTACTTTTTCTGGTCTGTTTGTAGCAGCAGCGATTTGTGTAATAGAGATAGAAGAGGTGTTTGTTGCAAGAATAGTATCTTCACCACAAACCTCGTCTAAATCTTTAAAAATTTTTAATTTTAAATCGATATTTTCAGTAGCAGCTTCAACAACTAAACCAACCGATTGTACACCTTCTTTAATAGATGTATGAGTAGTAATGTTGCTTAAAGTATCTTCTTTATCTTGAGCAGATATTTTTTCTTTAGCTACCATACGATCTAAGTTTTTAGAAATCGTAGCTAAACCTTTATCTAAAGCTGCTTGAGATATGTCTATTAATTGAACATTGTAACCAAATTGAGCAAATGTGTGGGCAATTCCATTTCCCATAGTACCTGCACCAATTACTGCAATATTTTTCATGTAAGATTTAATTTTAGTGTTGTTTTGGATTATTATTTAGAAAAACAATCGATAATTTGATGTGCCACTCGTAAAGCTTCTGTTCCTTGAGTTAAGGAAACAATCGGAGTAGTTTTGTTGTGAATTGCGTCTGCAAACGAATTCAACTCATCTAAAATCGCATTGTTTGGTTCTATCTTTGGATTTTCAAAATAGATTTGTTTTTTTATTCCTTCAGCATTTTGCAAAATCATAGCAAAATCATCTGGTGTTTCAGGAGCATCTTTCATTTTAACTACTTCAGATTTCTTTTCTAAAAAGTCAACAGAGATGTAAGCATCTTTTTGAAAAAAGCGCGTTTTTCTCATGTTTTTCATTGAAATTCTACTTGAAGTTAAATTGGCAACACAACCATTTTCAAATTCTATTCTAGCGTTTGCGATATCTGGAGTTTCAGAAATAACAGAAACACCGCTTGCGGAAACATTTTTTACTTTAGATTTTACTACAGAAAGAATAATATCAATGTCATGAATCATTAAGTCTAATACTACAGGAACATCTGTTCCCCTAGGATTAAATTCGGCTAATCGATGAGTTTCAATAAACATAGGACTTTCGATAATGTCTTTTACTGCTGTAAAAGCAGGATTAAAACGTTCTACATGTCCTACTTGTCCGCGTACATGATTCTGACTAGCTAAAGTTCGAATTGCTTCTGCTTCTTGTATGGTATTTGTAATAGGCTTTTCAATAAAAATGTGTTTCCCTTTTTTAATCGCTTGTTTTGCACAATCGAAATGAGAAAGCGTAGGAGTTACAATATCGACAACATCAACTGCATCGATTAAGCTTTCTACAGTATCAAAATATTTGTAGCCGTATTCAGTAACTACTTTATCTGCGTTTTCTTTGTTAGGATCGTAAAATCCAACGAGTTCGTATTTATCAGATTCTTGTAAAAGGCGTAGGTGAATTTTTCCTAAATGACCTGCACCTAAAACTCCAGCTTTTAGCATAAATTTCAGATTTATTTTTATTGAACTGATTTACAAATCAGTGTTAACAAAGATACACTTTTATAGACTTTTTTTGGTATTTATTGCTACTTTTAGCCTGCTGAAAATTTACATGTTGTGAGAGATACTACCAAACATCAAGGACTTAGAAACCAATTAGCTACTGTGTTAAACAAAAAAGGAATAGTAGATGAAAAAGTATTAAATGCTGTTAGAAAAATTCCACGCCACCTATTTATCGATAGTAGTTTCGAAGATCACGCCTATCAAGATAAGGCTTTTCCAATAGCAGCCAACCAAACTATTTCTCATCCGTATACAGTTGCATTTCAATCACAAGTATTAGAGATTAAAGAAGGTGAAAAAGTATTAGAAATTGGTACAGGTTCTGGTTATCAAACAGCTGTGTTATTAGAATTACGAGCAGAAGTTTATACCATAGAAAGGCAACATGAATTATTTAAGAGAACATCTTTGTTTTTGCCTAAAATAGGTTATAAACCGAAACGTTTCATTTTTGGAGATGGTTACAAAGGTTTACCTGAACAAGCACCGTTTGATAAAATTATAGTTACAGCTGGAGCGCCTTTTATTCCTAAGCCTTTACTAGGACAATTAAAAGTAGGAGGAAAGTTGTTAATTCCTGTTGGTGAAGGAACTCAAATTATGACTTTATTAATTCGTAAATCTCTTAAAGAATTCGAAAAGCACGAACTTGGTGATTTCAAGTTTGTACCGATGCTAAAGAAAAAGAATTAGTTATAAGTATTTGAGGTGTTGACTCTATAAACTACCTTTTTATAATTTTTCGTGTTATCGTAGAATTATTTGTTTGATCTTTTAATCTCAAAAAATAAATACCACTTGAAAGATTATTGATATTAATAAAATTACTTTCTGTTGTATTGTAATTCGAAATGTTTTTCAATACTTGCCCGTTTATATTGTAGATAGAGACATCAAATGTATTGTTAGTCTGACTTTCAATTTGAAAAGTGTTCTTAACAGGATTTGGTGTTATAGAGATATGGTTTTCTGTAATTTGATTTTCTTCTGTACTTAACACAGGTCGATTATAAAATACTCTACTATCTCCATTTGAAAAGTTAAAGTTATTGAGTTCTTGAGTAATAAAATTTCGAATTTGAGTTAAGTTATTTCTTATAGCTGAACTGATAATTGAAGACGGCATATAACTAGTTGGAATTTCTTTTTCATACATCGCTATATAAGTTATCATTCCTGCTAAAAAATAGATATTAGCTCTACCATGTGGATCTGAATCTTCGTATAATTCATTAAACGGAATTTGATTTGGAATTACAGAAGTTAATATCTGGCTAATAATTCTACCTACAGGAATTAAACGAGCGTTATAACTAGGTCTAGAAGTAACAATTGCATCTTGATAATCGGTCCACCAAGAATCAAAACTTCCAGAAGTTCCCATTGTAATATTATGGAATTCGTCAATTTCATTTTGAGTTGGTAAAGTAGGTGGATAGCTATTCATTAAATCCATCTCAGGCCAATTTCCATAAATATAAAAACGCAAATTAGGTTTTTCATTATTCAACCAATCAAAAAGTGTTTCAGTTTTATTTACTACAGATCGTCCAGCTATAGGATCAGCAGGATCTGGTTGTGTAGGTGAAACATATTGTATAAAATTAGCAGCAGTGATTAAGATGGTATTTGTAGTTGAGGTTGTAAATGTGCCTCCAGTATCTGGATCCCATGTGCCTGGAACACCATCATAGCCAATCCCAGGATTAGGAGGAAGATTACGATCAACATGATCTGTCAATTGGCCAAATGTACCTGATGCAGCAAATGTATCAGAAGTACTTTGTACAATATCATTAACCCAGTAAAAAGTTGCAGTTTCAGGAATTGGAGTTTCCCTCTGAGAAGCATGATGAACTAAACTGTGTATAAAACCAAAAACTTGAACATCGTTAACTTGAGAATTAATTTTGTATGGTTGAAATAGTGAGATGAATATTAAAACTATTACTAAAGTAATTTTTGATTTCATATTTCTATTTGGCTTTACGTTGAAGTACAGTTAAAACTAGTGAAATATAGTTTAAAATCCTATTGATTAGTTTTTTAAAAAGTATATAAAAGTGTTAGAAACAAAAAAATCCGCTAAAGAAAGCGGATTTTTTACTGTTTTTAGAAACCACTTCCAGGTGGTTCAGGAGAAGCAGCTTGTGCTTTTTTAGGATTTAATATTAAGTAAGTTCCTAATGCTGTTAGAGCAGTGTATTTACCGTAATTTCCTATTTTTTTTAAAGCCTCTTTACGAGATATATTATTGTCTGTATTTTTTTTACTCATAATTACTAAGATTAGAAAGTGATTTTTTTAGTTATTTCTTTAGTTTCAGATATAACTTTTACGATATAAACTCCAGTTGATAATTCAGGAATAGTAATTGTATTTATTATACTTGGAGTTAATTTCTGTGAAATGATTTCCTTTCCTAGCAAAGAATATAAATGTATTTCGGCATTAGTATTTAAACCAGTAATTGATATTTGATTATTAGAAGATTTGTAAATGCTGATTGGAGTATCTTTAAAATCATCGTTACTTAAACTTTTCGCTTTAACATGAATGTAAAATTGTCCAACAGAATTATTATCATTTTCTAATGTAGTTTTATAATCTTCAATAGATAAATTAATGAATTGATTAGATATTTTATCTTCTAAATATATTTCTATTCCTTCTGGTAAATTAATATTCTGAATAGAAAAAGTTAATTCTTGATTAGCTTTACCTATAATACCAACAGGAATTATCGTTGTGTCTAAGTTATCATTAGGTAATGTTTGGATAGCTAATTTTTTTCCTGTATTATCTGTAACTAATTCTGTGTAGATAGCAAAGTCTTGTTGTACACCAGTAAACATTTTTGAGTCATATCCATTATCAAAGCCAGTAGTTTTACCATCAATAAAGAATATTTTGGTTTTTCTTTCTGTATTTTGATCTTTTACTAACAAATCAAAAGTTAATTTTGGAGCAGTTCTTTGAAAAGTATCTGTTCCTTGATGGCTTTGATTAGCTTGATTAAAACTAAAGTTACTTGAAGCGCTTGCTTCAATAAAGAAACCTTGTCCTGGTGCAATTTCAATAGGATTTGCACTATTGTGTGTTACATAATCAGTACCATTCCATAACCATACAGTCTGTTCTGAAAGTATGCTTGAATTACTAGCAGTTAAGGTAGCAGAATTTACATAAGCTGTAAAAGGATTACCTATTAAATTAAAAGATTTAGCTCCATTAGTAACCGCAAAATTTATAGAACTTGTATTAGCACTACCTTTAAAGGTTAAATCTGAAGCAGAAGTTAGCTTCACAGAATATCCTTGACCATTATTTAAAGTTCCTGTAGATGAGGCATTTTGATAATTCCAAGTAGCTGAAGTTGTAGTGTAAGGAGCAAAACCTAAATTAGCTGTATTTACTGTTCCTGTAGCTAAAGGATGATTTGTTATGATATCTTCTATAGTTTCGCCACTTACAGGTGAAGCAACTAGATGCCAATCGGTATTAGGAATATTTCTATGATAGATTACATCTCCTGTTACTCCAGCGTTTGCAATTAAAGAAGCACCAGAAACAATATCTATAGAAGTTACGGAAACAGCTGAAGGTATTGTAGGGTAATTTGTAATACCAGCAGGAATAGATACATCTGAACTTGTAGTTGGAACAGCGTTTGTCGACCAATTACTTGCGGTATTCCAATCGTTATTTGTTGTTCCTGTCCAAACAGAAGGATTAGCTTCATAGGCACCTATGTCAATCGTAGCATTAATAACTCTAGCTTTACCAGTAATATCATTTGCTATTGAATTTATACCATTTAATCCAGTATTTATGATAGCGCTACCTGAACTTGGTCTTAATCCATCATCAAAAGTACCAAAAACATTATCTGCTCCATCTAAATCATTTGTGCTTAAGAAAGGATTAGCAGTTAAAGATACAGAAGCACCAACAACTGTACTATCATCACTTGCATTGTTAAATCCTGTTTCAGAAGAACTGTCGTTAAAATAATTATTTGTGCTACCATTTGCTAAATTATTATAAAACACACTATTTACTATAAGAGGATTTCCTCCATTAGTAATATGTATAGCTGCACCTCCATTTGTTAAACCTGTAGTATTGTTGTAAAAAGTAGAGTTATAAACAGTTGGATAACTATTATTGTTAAAGTGCATAGCTCCCCCATTTGTATCTGATGAATTATTTACAAATACTGCGTTATTAATAATTGGAAAACTATTAAAAAAACCTTCAATTCCTGCTCCTTGAACTACTCCTGTGTTATTCGCAAAAATAACATTTTGAAATGTTGGAGAAGATGTAGTGATATATGCTCCTCCTCCAAAGTTAGCTGTATTATTTTTAAAGATAATATTTGTAAGATTAGCAGAGCTAGGTGCTCTCATATAGAGTCCACCTCCAAGATCACCAATATTATTTTCAATAATAAGATTTGAAATTGTAGCACTACTATCAAATAAACTTATTCCAGCTCCATTATTTCTATTATATTTTGTGTTAGAATATGTGATGTCTCCGGTACCATTAGCCAATCCATTAGACACTGTAAATCTATCTATAATACTAGCATTAGAACTAGATGAAGATGGATCAGGTGTTGCTCCAATTAATACATGGTATGCATTGTCACTATTATCGTTAAGAGTACCTAAATCTCCACTTAATATAGTTGTATTTCCTGTATCAGCTCTATCACTTAAAGCATTTTCGTTACCTGCAAAACCACCATATAACTTTATATCTTTATTAAAATGGAATGCATAATCTCTAGGATCAGTTGAAACACCATCAGGAGATTCTGTAGGTAAATACGTACCTGCCGCTACCCAAATTTCACCGTTAGATACTACTTCATCTATTGCTTCTTGTAGATTTGTATAAGCATCTGTCCAAGATGTTCCATCATTATTACCTGTTGCATTAATATCCACATAAGCTTTTATTTTACAATCCAAAGCAGCATCAAAGCTTGTATTGTTATTGTTACCAGAAGCGTCTGTTACGGTTAGAGTAACTGTAGTTGTAGCTGTAATAGTAGTTCCAGCTACTGGTGATTGTGTTATACTAGGAGAAGCATCACAATTGTCTGAAACTACAGCTAAACCAGTATAGTCTGGTAATGAAGCTTGACATACGGATGATACACTAATTGATTGATTACTAATGCTCGCTATTGAAGGAGCAGTTGTATCAGTTAAACTTACATCAAAACTAGTATTGTTGTTATTACCAGAAGCGTCTGTTACTGTTAGAGTAACAGTAGTTGTATTTGTAATAGTCGTTCCAGCTACTGGTGATTGTGTTATACTAGGAGAAGCATCACAATTGTCTGAAACTACAGCTAAACCAGTATAATCAGGTAGAGAAACATTACAGCTTGCATTTGCACTAAGATCTTGATCACTAATACTAGCTATTGAAGGAGCAGTTGTATCAGTTAAACTTACATCAAAACTAGTACTGTTATTATTACCAGAACTGTCTGTCACTGTAATAGTGACTGTAGTAAATCCAGTAATCGTAGTACCAGCTACTGGAGATTGGGTTACAGTTGGAGAAGTATCACAATTATCTGAAACTACAGCTAAACTAGTATAATTAGCTAGAGAAGCTTCACAACTTGCGTCTGCATTAAGTGTTTGATTGCTAATACTAGCTATTGTAGGTTTAACATTATCAACAGCAGGATTAACTGTAATAGAAGCACAGCTACCTGGAGTAACACAACCTCCTTCTCCTCTAATATAAAAAGTTGTAGTACTTGTTACTTTACCGATGTTAATTGTACTGCTACTACCTCTAGTTTTTTCGGTTCCTCCGCAAGAACCAGTGTAAACTATCCATTCTGTAGCATCATTTAAACTACCAGTTATTGTTAGAGAAACATCGTCACTTGGGCAACTTACAGTTTGTGCACTTACAGTTGGTACATCAGGCTCATTACAAGGAGCAGCACATGTAACATTTGGAGAAAAACCAGCAGGTGTAATATCTGCAGGAGTGGAATTATGACGATACCAGTTTGTGTTTTTATTATTTAAGTCATAAATCATTGCAAGTAAATCTGAAGCATTACCAGTAAGAGATCCTTGATATTTAATATTATCTACCTCGTTATCTGACAGAGGAGTTGGAGCGTGTATTGCCATGCAGTTAACACCATTTGTTAACCCAGGAGGAACATGAGATGTACTACCTCCAGAAGAGATAAGGCTCCATCCAGTAGTAGCATTATGGTTACCACCATTTTCTCGATTATCGTTTAAGTGGATAGCTGTAATAAAAGTAGGAACAGTGTTAGCTGGTCTTGCACCTGTAGTTGATTGGTAAGCTATTACTTGATCACCAGCAAAAAGATTCCAGCCTGTTCCTGCTAATATTCCAGATACAGTTCCTGATGTAGAAGTGAATACATCTGCACCAGATTCATAAATATGTACTACTGTTCCACAAGGAGTTCCACCAACAGGTGAGGTCCATTCAAAATGTCCTTCAGAACCATTCCAAAATCCTTGTGGTGTATCAGTTAAATCATCATTCCATCCTTCTTCACTAAAATATATGGATTCTCCAGCAGGTATGCTTTTTAAAGCAATAAAAGTAAAACTATGATCTTTACCAGATCCAGGACCTACATCTTCATTAACTCCAATGAAAGCAATATCACCAGCAGCTAAAGTTTGTGCATGCACATAATTTAAAATGAGCATACTGAAAAAAAGAAAAAGTAATTTTTTTCTCATAATAAAATGTTTTTAAGGGTATTATATATGTTCAATACAAATCTAAAGAAAAAAGATCGTTTTAAATTATGAATTGGTATAAAACAGGTATAGATGGTAATGAAAGAAAGCTTTTTGGGAGTAAACGAGAGAAATGAAAATATATTATAACAAAAAAATCCGCTAAAGAAAGCGGATTTATTGAATTTGAAAAAAGAACAATCAACTTATTCTGCTGTTGCATCCGCAACAACAACCTCTTGTTGATAGTTTTGTTGAGTTTGCTTAGTTTTTGTTTGTGATAAGCCACAAGGAGCTGTGCTTCCACAAGATGTTAATCCTAATAAACCAACTACACAAATTGCAATAAATACTACTCTTTTCATTTTTTTACTTTTAGAAATGCTAATTTATAAAATTTTAATCAATTTACCAGAATCAATTTTCTCTTCAATAACGTTAAATGTTACCATTTTATTTTGAATACTGGTTAATAAATTTTCAGACATCGTTTTTCCATCATTCCATTCGGTAATAGATAACCATTTTTGGATGTCTTCTAATTGTTGTTCATATCGTATAGAAAGTGTTTCATCTATGTTTTCAATAGATTTAAAATCCGAAGTACAATTATTAATAATATCTAATACTGTTTTTACTTCTTCAGGATGATTTTCTAATATTTCTTCTCGAATCGCAACAACAAAGCAAGGCCAAGGAGTAGGGCAGTCACCAACTCTTCTGAAAGTACCATTATCTACTAAAGGTTTTGTTGTAAAATGTTCCCACATAAAATAATCAGCTTCTCCATTGGTTAAAGCATCAATTCCTCCTTGTAGATTTTTAACAACTTTAAACTTTAGTTTATCAATATCCCATCTATTGTTATAAGCGTTTACAATAGCCATTAGGTGAGAGCCAGAACCATATCTACTAATAGCTACAGTTGCGTTTTCTAAGTCATCAATAGATTGAAATTTAGATTTAGTTCCTACGTGAATTCCCCAGATTAAAGGACTTTTTACAAAGGTTTGAATAATTTTAGAAGGATTACCATTGATAATATCTTTAATAATTCCTTCAGTTAAAACAATTGCAATATCAATTTCTTTTTCACGTAAAGCTTTACACATTGCTCCAGTTCCACCTGGGAAATCTTGCCAACGTAAATTGATGTTTTGCTTAGTGTATTCTTTATTTTTTAGAGTGATGTACCATGGGTAATTAAAGTGTTCTGGAACACCACCAACTTTTAAATTCAACATTTATTCAACTAATTTATCTAGGGTATATAAAATTAATTTTTCTACAACTACACTTGGGTTTTCACTAAAAGTTCCATTTGCTCTATTTGCTAAGATTGCATTCATAGAACATGCATTATGACCTAATAATTTTGAAAGTCCATAAATAGCTGAAGTTTCCATTTCTAAGTTTGTAATTCTATGACTTTGATATGAAAAATTATCAATTTTAGAATTTTGTTCAGGATCTTGAAGTTGTAATCGTAAAACTCTTCCTTGAGGTCCGTAAAAACCACCAGCAGTAGCTGTAATTCCTTGATGAGTTTTTTCAGAACTTAATTTATTAGCTAGCTCTTCAGAATTAGCAATTACAACTGGATAAGCTTTTCTTTCCGACCAATCGGTTTGTTTTACAAATGCTTCTTCAATATCTGGATGTGCGATATCTTTTAAATCATAAGCTTGTAACATACCGTTTAAATCTATAGCATGACTACTTAGTAAAAAGCTATCTACAGGAATATCGTCTTGTAAAGAACCAGAAGTTCCAATACGAGTAATATTTAATTGAGTGTGATTTTTTTTGATTTCTCGAGTTTCAAAATCAATATTAACTAAGGCATCTAGTTCGTTTAAAACAATATCAATGTTATCTGGGCCAATACCTGTTGAAACGACTGAAATTCGTTTTCCTTTATAAATTCCAGTTGTTGTTTTAAATTCTCTTTTTTGGGTAGAAAATTCGATTGAATCGAAGTGTTTTGTCACTTTTTCTACTCTATATTGATCTCCAACAAATATAATATCTGTTGAAATATGTTCAGGTCTTAAGTTTAAATGGTAAATACTACCATCACTATTTAGGATAAGTTCAGAATTTTTAATCTTCATTAAGATGTTATAATTTCAGTAACTTGTCTGTAGCGTTTACATACAAATAACTGTATTTTTTAGCCCCGCCAAGATACGAAAAATCAGAACGTAATTCTCTATAGTAATTTAATTGATTATGAAGCACTTTAATTCCAGACTCACTAAGCTTTACAGGATTTAGTGAAGAAAAAAGCGTTTTTAATTCTTTTATTTTGTTAGAATATTGAACATCTCCAAAGCCATAAACTTTTTGATTCGTTAATAAAGAGCGTATTAAATCATTCTCGTTCTTTAAGTTTGAAGTATTAACAGTGTGTAAAATTGTATTCTCTATTTTATTTAGTCCGTTTTCTAAAGAAGGAAAACGTCTTAGATGAGCATTTATAGCATCTGTTAAGTAGATAAATGGAGAAGAAGGATTGAATTTATGAACTGTTTCTAATCGTAAAGGACTATCGGAACAATACAATTGCCAAATGTAGTCGGCATATTCAATATCGTCTTGTGATAATGTTACTCTATTGTTATATAGTACTGTTAATTCATCTTTTGAAACTCCAGAAAAACCATATCTACTTTGAGATTGATCGCTAATATCGGTTTGAACTAAAGTAATTTTTCTGCCTTTTCTATATTTCTTAAGCCAACTAACTACTGCAACTAAATTAACTTGACAAAATAGATCATGATCGAACCATAATACAATTTCATCTTGATTTTGTTTACAAAGGTTTCTGTATTCTTTTAGAGTAAAGTCGATAAAAGTTTTTTTGGTTACTTTATAGGCAGAATTCAAAAAATCGAAACGAACTTTCCAAAAATCTTCACTACCAACATCTGTAGTTGTTTTTCCTTCACACAGCATCTCTCTCCAAGTAATAATTTCACCCTCTATTTTTAAATCTTTTAAAATTTGAGTAGTAACATCACCGTTAGTTATATGTAAATAAGTGCTCATTAATAGGGACTTAAAAAAATGCACTCCAATATTAATAAAAAAAATTATATTCTGAGAATATTATTTTGTTTTGGTTTAATTTTTAGGTATTTATTGTTTTTTTTGTTAAAAAAGTAGTTTTTATTGAATTTGCTAAAAGCGTTTTAACAAAAATGGTTAATACTTTTAAAAGTATTAACCACCAACTCTCTTAACATTAAAGCCTTTTTCTTTTAACAGTTCCATGATTTTATCACGATAATCACCCTGAATTATAATTTTATCATCTTTAAAACTACCACCAACAGAAAATTTAGTTTTAATTTCCTTAGCTAACTTTTTAAAGTCTTCAGTAGTTCCATTGTAACCATCTATAATTGTAATAGGCTTACCTTTACGTTTTTCATATTTGCAAAGTAAAGGTTCATCTTGTAACCAAACATCTGGTTTTTCTTCCTGTTTTGGCTCTTCAAATTGATGATCTGGAAAAAGGTTTTTTAATTGATCTTGTAAGTCCATTACTTTTTATTTTATTAATCCTAATTCGCGTAAACGCTCATTTAAGAATTCTCCAGCAGTAATATCTTCAAATTGTTTAGGATTGTTTTCATCGATACAGTTTTCTAAAACATCTAATTTCATTTCAGAAACAGGATGCATAAAAAACGGAATAGAATATCTTGATGTTCCCCAAAGTTCTTTAGGAGGATTAACTACTCTATGAATTGTAGATTTTAATTTGTTGTTACTATGTCTAGATAACATGTCTCCAACATTTATCATTAATTCATCTGGTTGAGCTATAGCATCAATCCATTCTCCGTCATGGTTTTGAACTTGTAATCCTTTACCATGAGCTCCCATTAAAAGTGTAATTAAGTTAATATCACCATGTGCAGCAGCTCTAACTGCTCCTTTTGGTTCTTCGTGAATAGGAGGGTAGTGAATAGGTCTTAAAATACTATTACCATTTAAAATGTGATTATCGAAGTATTCTTCATCTAAATTTAAAAATAAAGCTAAAGAACGTAAAACATATTTAGCTGTTTTTTCTAACATTTTATAGGTTTGTTTCCCCACTTCATTAAACTCTGGTAATTCCTCAACATTTACGTTATTAGGATATTCTTCTTCTAGTGCAGGGTTATTTTCTACATATTGTCCAAAATGCCAAAACTCTTTTAAGTCACCTTCTTTTTTACCTTTAGCGCTTTCTTTACCAAAAGAAACGTAACCACGTTGTCCTCCAATACCAGGTATTTCATATTTCTGCTTTGTGTCGACAGGCAAATCAAAAAACTTTTTGATTTGTGCATATAAGTTGTCAACTAAAGCATCATCTAAAAAATGACCTTTTAATGCGACAAAACCTATAGTTTCGTATGCATTTCCAATTTCTTTTATAAATTTTTGCTTTCTACTTTCATCTTCAGATAAGAAATCTCTTAGATCAACGCTAGGTATTCTGTCCATTGTTAATAAGTTTGTTTATTACTTAATGTAAAATTAGTAAAATAGAGGGAAAGCTCTAAAATTATTTATTAACAAAAGGAATTAAGTAAGAAATAGTGTAGTTAAAACCAAAACCAGTATTACTTTCAAATACACGATTAAATCCAGGAGCATATAAAGTTTTGAAATTTTCTTGATCGTCTATGCTTAAACCAATTTTGTATGCGCCATGAAACCCAATGAATAAATTTTTAAAAGTTTCAACTTTAATACCAATTTGAAATTCAAACCAATGTGCAGTTAATCCAGATTCACTAACAGGTGTAGTAATAGTTTGATTTGGAAATATTATTGGCGTATCTGTACTTCCAGTAGATATATTTGGCGTAAATTCATTTAATGTATGTTCAAAAATAGCAAAACCATATCGCCCACCTATATAAACTTCATTATTCATGTCTAACCAATTATTATAGGTGTTTAAGTTAGCTCCTAAACGAATGTAATTTCCTTTTGAAGTAGATGTAGTAAAATCTTCAAATGTAATTTCTTCTTCATGACCAATTTCAGCTGCAATATACCAATTTTTAGAAACTCTATAATCACCAACAATTTCAAAACCAGTATAACTTTTATCAATAAAACTTAATCCAGGTTTACTTAAATCTATTCCTAAACGTAAACCGTATCCCGTTTTATAAACTACACTATCTTTTGGAGTTTCTTTTTTAGAAGTTTTTTGAGCTTGCAAGTTAACTGCAAATAAGAAGATGAATACCTTAATGGAAAATGTTAACGTGCGCATTCGCTTGATTTTTTATTGATTCTACTTCAGTTACAGATAAACGATCTATCCAGCCAGTTGCTTCGAAAGTAACATTATTAAAAATTACTCTAAAACCACAAGATCTAGATACATATTCGTTTTCAGGAGTATATTTTACGGTTAAAGTTGCTGTTTCATCTCCAGTATTATCTTCACTATCAGTCTCATTTCTTGTTAAAGTAAAAATAGTTTCTTCCGCAATTGTATTTAAAGGTATAGCTATAGAATCTGTTGCTATATCTGAAAATAAAGTAATTCCTCCGGTAGATATAGTAAAACGTTTTACTTCTTTAAATTCCGTTAAAGTAGTGTTATCGTAAAAACGTAAAACAAGATTAGGGGTTACAGGGTTTTGCGTGCAAAAATCATCTTTCTCACACGATAAAAAACAAATTGCTGCTACAAATAAAATGATAGCATATTTTAAAAATCTCATAAACTATTATTTTTCAAATAAAACTACAGTTTCGATATGAGCTGTATGTGGAAATTGATCTACTAAACTTATTTTCTTAATAGTATAACCTGCTTCCTGTAATTGCTCTGTATCTCTTGCTTGAGTAGCTGGGTTACAAGATACATAAACCATTCTATCTGCGTTTAGATTTATGATTTTTTTAAGTGTTTTAGGAGCTATACCAGCACGTGCAGGATCTAGAATAATTGTTTTTATTTTATTTTTGAATTGAGGTTGTTCTAATAAGAATTTTCCTACATCGGCAGCATAGAATTCAACCCCTTCAATATGATTTCGTTTGGCATTTTCTCTAGCATCTTCAATGGCAGAAGCTACAATATCAACACCAACAATTTTTGCATTTTCACTACGAGAAGCTAAAATTTGTCCGATAGTTCCTGTTCCACAGAATAAATCCATAACAATTGTATTGTCAACAGCTTCTTTATTCTCTAAGGCATAATCTACTACCTTGTTATATAACTTCTCAGCAGACTTTGGATTTGTTTGAAAAAAACTTTTCATGCTTATTTCAAAGTTTAATCCAAGTAATTCCTCAACAATTTTATCTTTACCATATACCAAATCAATACTTCCAGAAGTAGCAATGGTTCTATCTCCAGTTTCATCATTTATAGTATGTAATAAACCAGCTAAACGCTCACCAAATAATTCTTGTAAAAGCGCTATAAATTTTGGGAAACTAAATTTATCTAAATCTTTAGAAGTTGTAACAAGATTGCATAACAACTCGTTTGTCTTGTAAGATTTTCGTACTACAAAATATCTGAAAAAACCTTCTTTTTTTGGTCCATGCCAAGGCGCTAAACCTGTTTCTTCACAGAAAGTTCGTATTGTTTTTAAACTATTTTCAAAGTCAGCATCAAAAAGTCCGCTATCTTTATCTAAGTTTTCACCCATCCACCAAACACCACGTCTTTTAAAACCTAATGTAAATTCATCTACATCTGTTTTTTGTTCACGATCGTAACCAATGGCAGAAAAACTATATTCCATTTTATTTCTATAATGAAATACGTTTGGAGAACTCACAAATTCATCAAAGTAATCTTCGATATTTTCAATTTTCCCTATTTTTTTGAATAACGACATGGTACTTGTGTATTTGTACTCGTGTTGTTTTTCTATAGGAAGTTGAATATAAGGTGCACCAGGAACTTCTTGATAGTTTGAAGAAATTTCATCTTCAGAAGTTTTCAGAACATCAATTAATTTACATTCAGCATATTTCTTTTGAGATTTCGTAACTCTAGCTTTTACTGTTTGTCCAGGTAAAGTATTCGGAACAAATACCACAAATTCTCCGTGTTCGTTACGGATACGTCCTATACCTTTTCCACCAAAGGCATAGTCTTCAATAAGAATTTCAATAATCTCTCCTCTTTTAACAAACTTGTTACGTTCTCTTCTTGGCATCTTTATATTGATTTTAAAGATTGCAAAATTAGAAAATACTTACGGGTTTATTATCGAATTTAATATAAAAAGACCTCTTAAAAGTAATTTTAAAAGGTCTTCATTGTTTTTTTATATTGTTTTTCTAATCTCGTGGAGTAGAAGTAATATCAATTGTGTTATCGCTTTTCACTATTACTACATAATCTTCACAAAAATTTACATCTATTTTTTTTACTAATTCAGTTCCGTTTTTTAAAACTACTGTATAAGTAATTTCTCCAGGAGCGTAACTTGTAGTTACTGAAGATTGGCCAGAAGCAATATTATTTATGTTTTCGGTATTTCCTCCTGATGTTTTTACTTGAACACTTACGTCATCTGTTCCTTGGTTAGTAACTCTTGCTGTAGGATTTTCGTTATCGCAGCTAGAACAACTTTGCATAATTAACATTAATGATATAAAAAATATTGAGGCGATTTTTTTGAATAAATTCATGGTTAATATATTTTAAATTATTAATAATTATTTTTTTTGACACTTTACACTCAATAAAGTCACTATGTTATCTACAATATATATAAAAAAAAAATGAACCTTTTGTAAAATTACACGTCATGTAAGTGAATACAATTTATGAAAAATAAAATTCTACATACAGATAAAGAGCTTGTTAAAACGTATTTAAATGGAGAGAAAAAAGCACTTGTAATTTTGGTGAAAAAAGGCATCAACCTTTTTGTAAAATAGCTTTTTCGTATGTGAATAGTTCGGTTGTGGCCAAAGATATAGCTCAAGAAAGTTGGGGAGTTATAATAAATAAGTTGAACACTTTAGAGGATGCAAACAAGTTTAAGAGTTGGGCAATACAAATCGTAAAAAGGAAAGCTTTAGATTATTTAAGGAAAAAACAAAGACAAACGAAACATATCACATTTTATAAAGAAGATGTTGAAATTGAAGAAGAATTCCAAGGATCAGTAAATGAAAAGAAAGATAAATTAAGTAAAGCAATAAAAGAATTAAAGATAGCACATCAGCAAGTGATACGTCTTTTTTACGTTGAAGAAAGATCATTAACTGAAATAAGTGAATTATTAAAAGTTTCAGTAAGTACTGTGAAATCTAGATTATTTCATGCAAGAGAAAAATTAAAGAATACAATAAAATAATACATTATGAAATTTACAGAAGACATTGATAAATTGATAAAAAAAACATTAACAGAAGAAGAAGCTGTTTTTTATCAAGAGTTAGAAGAGCAAACCATTTGGCAGATGGTATTTGGTTTATTCAAAGGGAAGAATAAATGGATTTTAGTTGCCATGAATATGGTTACATTAATCTTTTTCGGATTTTTTATATTCTGCCTTGTTCAATTTTTTGAAGCATCAGAAATTAAAGAATTAATAAAAGTGGGCTTCGGGAGCAGTAATATTTTTACTCGGTGTAAGTATGTTGAAAATATTCGCTTGGATGCAAATGGCTAAAAATGCCTTATTAAGAGAAATAAAAAGATTAGAAGTACAAATCTTATCATTAGCATCAAAAAGCTTGAAGTAAGATTTTATCAGCCGATGAATATTTATTAATTTGCGTACCTCTTAGGGATGATTTCTCTCCCACGCTGCTTTTTCGAACTTCTTCGAAAGAATAAAGGTACAGTAGGAATGGTTATTTTATAAATTTTTAAAAATTAAAGAAATGGCTGTTTTAGAAAAATTAACGTCACAGCAAGCAATCGATTTAGAAAACAAGTATGGAGCTCATAATTACCATCCGTTACCAGTAGTTTTAAGTAAAGGTGAAGGAGTGTATGTTTGGGATGTAGAAGGAAAAAAATATTATGATTTCTTATCTGCTTATTCTGCCGTAAATCAAGGACATTGTCATCCGAAAATCGTAAATGCAATGGTTGAACAAGCTAAAACGTTAACATTAACGTCTAGAGCTTTTTACAACGATATGTTAGGACAGTATGAGAAATATGCTACAGAGTATTTTGGTTTTGACAAGTTGTTACCAATGAATACTGGAGCAGAAGCTGTTGAAACTGCATTAAAAATCTGTAGAAAATGGGCTTACGAAGTTAAAGGAATTGATGAAAATGAAGCCGAAATTATAGTATGTAAGAATAATTTCCACGGTAGAACTACAACAATTATTTCATTTTCAAACGATCCTGTTGCTCGTAAAAACTTTGGTCCATTTACAAATGGTTTCATTAAAATTGAATACGATAATTTACAAGCTTTAGAAGAGGCTTTAGAGAATAATAAGAATGTAGCTGGGTTTATGGCTGAACCAATTCAAGGTGAAGCTGGAGTTTATGTTCCTTCTGAAGGATATTTAGCAGCAGCGAAAGCATTATGTGAAAAGTATAATGTGTTATTTATTGCAGATGAAGTACAAACAGGAATTGCTAGAACTGGACGTTTATTAGCTACTTGTGGAAACTGTTCTTGTGAAGATAAAAACTGTTCTGGAACTCCAGATGTAAAACCAGATATTTTAATCTTAGGAAAAGCGTTAAGTGGAGGAGCTTATCCAGTATCAGCAGTATTAGCAAATGACGAAATTATGAATGTAATTCGTCCTGGAAACCACGGTTCTACTTTTGGAGGAAATCCTATCGCAGCAGCAGTTGCTATTGCAGCTTTAGATGTAGTTAAAGAAGAGAAACTAGCTGAAAATGCAGATCGATTAGGGAAAATCTTTAGAGAAGAGATAGGTAAATTAGTTGAAGAGACTGAATTAGTTACTTTAGTAAGAGGAAAAGGATTGTTAAATGCGATTGTAATTAACGATTCTGAAGAGAGTGAAACTGCTTGGAATATCTGTATGAGATTACGAGATAACGGATTGTTAGCAAAGCCAACTCACGGAAATATTATTCGTTTTGCACCACCATTAGTAATGAATGAAGAAGAGCTTAGAGATTGTATTTCTATTATTAAGAAAACAATTTTAGAGTTTGATAAATAAGTTAATCTATAAGTCTATAACTTTTATATTCCTGTTGTTTTTAATTCTTAATTGTAAGAATAATAAACAAATAATAGAAGATGAAAAAAATTGGAAGTATTGTGGAGGTATGCATTTAAAAGATGTAATTACTTTTGAAAAAAGATATGGTTGGACTTATAATAATGATACAATTTTCTTTAAAAAGAAACCTTATGCTACTTATTATTTAAAGTTAAAATTAGACGGAAGTTATTATTTAATTTTAAAAAGCTTTTCAAAAAAGGATAGTAGTATTTTTTGTAATAAATAAAGAGGATAATATCAATATAAAAAAAAGATCTGGAAAATATTTTCCAGATCTTTTTTTTACCTAAACTTATTGGTTGATAACACTTAATTTAAAATTCAATTAAGTTGCCATTTCATAAATATTCAAATGTTTCTTCAAAACTCCTGAAGGAGTGTTTTTTGTTTCGTCAAAAATTCTAGTATCTCCAAATAAAATAAAACTATCTTTTGCTCTAGAAACAGAAACATTTAGCATATTCGGCTTATTATCTTTTTCAAAGAACATAGTACCTTCATCTTCATTAGTGTATACAGAACTAAATAAAATAATACTTCTTTCTGCACCTTGTAATGCGTGCACTGTTCCTAGTTTAATATTACTAACTTTAAAACCAGCTTCAATTAAAGCTTTAGATAATTCTCCTTTTTGACTTGCAAATGGAGTGATAATTCCTAAAACTTCTTCAATATGATCTACATTGTAAGCATCTTGTATTTTTTCTTTATTTTGTTGTAACCAAGTAATAATAGCTTTTACTTCCTGTATGTTTTGTCGGCTATTATATTTACGTTCGCTTACGCCGTTAATGTGATAAGCCATCATCGAAGGAAAAGCTTGTCCTTCTCTAGCTTTACCTTTCATTGGTTTTAAAATACCACCATAAGCCAATTCATTACAGAAATCAATAATTTCATCATTACACCTTCTGTGTTCTAAAAGAATTAAACCTTGTTCTTTGGTGTTGTTAATTGGTGTTTCATACTCACAAGAGTTTTGAGCCATTTTCATAATACATCCATTGGAAGCTAAAAAACCTGAATTTTCTAAAGAATACATGTCTTGTTCTTGCTGAATGATATTTAAGCTTGATAAATTTCCTTTATCAATTCTAGAAGGAATAGACCAAATAGGTTCAATTTGTTTTAAATCACCAACAACAAAAGCTTTTTTAGCTATCGCAAAAACAGGAATACTTACTTCAGGAGTAACTTGTCCGGCCTCATCAATAATTAATAAATCGATAAAATTATATAGAGGGAAATATTCAAAAATAGGTTTTCCATTTTCATTTTCTCCTTGATATTGGCTGTATAAAAAGTGACTTGGTGCCATGTAAAACGTTGCCACAAAACAAGGTGTTAACATGGCTCTACGTTTCCATTTTAACATAATGGCTTGTTCTCCTGTTCCTCTTTCAGTATCTTCTTCTAAAGCTTCTCTTGTGGCTAATAACCACCTGCCTTCCCAGTAATGTGTTGCTAATAAAAAAGCTTTGTGGCGTAAAGAAACATCTAGTTCATCATAATAAAAACGAGGAGTAGTGTTTTTCGAATTTAATTTTTCAAATTCAGAAGCCCATAATTCTTCTTCCTTCAAAATAGGGAAGCTTTCAATATTCATTTGCTTTCTCCAACTTTTCAATTTTAAATTGGTTTGAAGCGCGATATTCAAATGATTAATAAGCTCTTTTAGATATGTATTTGTTTTTTCTTTATCGTTAATTGTGATTTCACCTATTTTAAAAATCCATTCTTTATGTTCTGTAGGTTCTTCATTATTAACTTTAAAGTGTTCTTTTACTAAAGAAAGAAAATCAGCTTTTTTGTAACTAGCTTTTAAAGAACTTAAAGTAGTTCTCCAAGCAGTAAGTTTACCAATATTGAAGTTTTCTCGAGTAACATGATCTTCTTCGTTTAGTAGTGCTTTATTAATGAAATTAATTGACTTTATATGATTTCTAGGAAAATCAACGCTTTCAATCAATTGTTCTTCAATAATAAAAATTTCATCTTGAATATGATCAATGGCATCTTCTATAGAATTGCTCTGTACATTAAAATAATTACAATATTCAGTTAAGAAATTATATTCTGCGTCTTCTAAATATTCTTCATTTTCAAGATTACATAATGTTCCTTCATGTCCGAATAAATTACCTTTTAAGAAATTAATATCACCTAAATACTTTTCATTCTTTCCATTTGAAGGTAAATAAGTGGCATAACCTTTAAAGTTTGGAATCCATCTTTTTGATAATTCTGTTAAGCTACTTTCAGAGTTAATAAAACTATCTATAATATTTGTTACAGCTTGATTGTTGTTTGAACACGCTAAAACAATTGGAGGTTCTTCGCCAATAATAGCACTTCTAACTACTTCTGTAGCTACCAAACTTTGTAATAAAGTTGTTTTTCCAGTTCCTGGAGGTCCATTAACTGCGGTAACAGAACTTTCTTCAGCAGATAAATAGGATAATAAAGTTTTACGTTGACTTACAGATAAAGGGAAACTATCTGACATTTGACCTAAATGTAGATGATTGAAGTTTAAAAAATCATGATCTGTAATGGCATCTCTTTTTACAACTTGTTCAGGAGTAATTATTTTAGAGAGTAATGGTAACTCTTCATCATAATTTAATAAGTTCTCGTATAAAAATAATATACTTTTTGCTGTAGATATTTTAGAACTTACAGAAAAGTAAGTTAACTTAAACTGTGTAGTATATTTTTCAGCTCTATATTGGTATAAGTTTTTGTAAGTAATAGCATTAAAAACCTCATTAATATAATCCCAGTATTCATTCCAAGGAACCACTTCGTCTTCATATTCTGGCATTGGAGGTTCAATTTCTTTAGCATCTAAAACTGTGTCGATAGAAGTGAAAATGAAATCGTTTTTTACATCTGCCATTGGCGTCATGTAATTACGAACAATTAGAGGGAAAATATCTTTAGGAGCAGATAATTGTCCTAATCTATTTACTGTAGCATAAATCCAAAAAGGATGAATTAATTTTTGTTTGAATTTAGGATTATCAGTTTGATATTCTAAATGGAAAGGAGCTATTAAAATTTTTGTTTGATCAATTTCATGCCAATTACTACTGTCTTTTTTTAAAATACCGCGTAATCTATTTATCCTTCTTTCCTCTGCATCTATCAATTCAGTAGCTTGCTTGTTGTTTATAAAAGCATTACTTAAATCTGAATTGTTTTGATGATACAAATTTTTAATTTTAGCAATATCAACTGCTAAATTTTCACTATCAGTTAGGCTGTTTTTGTAATAGTGTAACCAGTTTTTTTCGTTCATTATATAATCCCCGTAATCTTAAACTAAAGCAGGCGAAAATAGGATAATAATAAAATAAGAAGTTGCTTTTTGAAAGTTTTTTATTAACGAAAAGCAGACTTTTTATAAAGGTCTGCTTTTCGTATTGTTAAAAGTGATGGAATAATCACTTTTAAGTTTTATTATGAGTTAGTTTTATTCACTTTAATTATTCCATTAGCTCTCTCATTAATTCAGGATCTTGTAATGTTTCTAAACCTATTGTAGAAATTGCCCAAACAATCATTAAGATAAAAATGAAACTTAAAACAATACCTATAATAGATAAAATAAAACCTGTGTTTAAGTTAGAGTAATTTGTATAAACACTAGGGTTCGATAAATACAAATCTTTATCTTTTTTATGTAAAATTAAGGCCACAATTCCTAGTAATATTCCAGGAACCCCATAGCAACAACAAGTTAGTATAGAAAATATACCAAGAACTAATACAGCTGTAGCATTAGGTAGTTTTCTTTCTTCAAATTCGAACATATTTTAAAGTTTATTTAATTGAAAAATAGTTTATTCATTTTTATTAGATACGCTACGATTAAAGTTAAAACATTAATGATAGCTACAATAAGCAATATTTTTGCTGAGATTTTCTTCTTACTGAAAAAATGAAAACCGATGGCTAAAATAAAAAAAATAGAAGTGTAAATTGCTGGAAATAAATTAAAGGCTTGTTTAAACTCACCTTTAGCAACTAAAACAGCCGATCTTTGAAAACCACAACCTGGGCAATCAATTCCAAACATTTTCTTGTTAAAACAAGGTAACATGTAATCTTCCGCTTTTTTATTTTCTTTTGCTTCTTGCATTTTTATTTAATTCTCCATGGCGGATTTAATCTATTGTCTCCACCGTAAAATAAAATGATTTTATTCCCGTCTAAATCTCTTAACCTAGCTTCGCGCCAAAGCCAAGTTTGATCCACAGGGTCTTGATCAAAAACGATTCCTTTTTCTTTAAGGTTTTTAACTTGAGTATCTAAATCCTCACATTCAAAATAGACATAAATTCCATCTCCAACAGGTAATTCTTCAACTAAATGAATTGAAAAAGTAGCATTTCCATCTGGGCATTCAAATCTAGCATAATGTGGAAGTGCTTTAACAATTAGCTTTAAACCTAATTGCTCGTAAAAAGGGATTGATTTTGTTAAATCTAAAGAAGGAACAGTAATTTGATTTAAATTCATTTTTATAGTTATTTGAACATATCCATACCTGGAATATTTGGCATTCCGCTTTTAGCAGCTATAGCCATTTCTTGTTCATTTATTTCTCCTGCTCTTTTTAGTGCTTTATTTAAAGTTAATACTAAGTAATCTTCTAATTCTTCAGCATCTTGTAATAAAGTATCATCAACACTAATTGCTCTAATTTCTCTGTTAGCAGTAACAGTAACTTTAATTTTCCCGTCAGCACCGTTTTCATCAATTAATACAGTGTTTAAACGTTGTTTTGTTTCTTCAACTTTTTGTTGTGCTTGTTTAAGCTTATCCATCATTCCAGATAAATCTCCGAACATAAGTTATATGATTTTAAATAATGTTTAGTTGCAAAATTACTACTTTACACTACCAAAAATTAATCAAACCAAAAAAATCTTGTATTAAGTATTGCTATAAGTGTTATTTTTGCGTTCTGCAAAAAAGAAAAGATGGAGAATAATATAAAACCACCTGTAGCTGATAAAAATCCAGAAAAGTTAGAGAAACATGGTGATGTAAGAATAGATAACTATTTCTGGATGCGTTTAACAGATGAACAGAAGAACGCAGAAAAAAAAGACGAACAAACTCAAAAAGTTTACGATTATTTAGAAGCTGAAAATACCTATTTCGATAAGGTAATGGGGCATACGAATAACTTTCAGGAATCTTTATTTGAAGAGATGAAAGGAAGAATTAAGGAAGACGATGAGTCTGTTCCTTATAAAAAGAATGGCTATTTCTACATTACTAGGTATGAAAAAGGACAACAATATCCTATTTACTCTCGAAAGAAAGGTGATTTAGAAGCTGAAGAAGAGATAATGTTCGATGTTAATAAAGAGGCAGAAGGACATGATTATATTCAACTAGGCGGATTAAATGTGTCACCAAATAATACTTTAGTTGCTTATGCAACGGATACGGTTAGTAGACGACAGTATTTTATCAAAATTAAGAACCTTGAAACAGGTGAAGTTTATAGTGATAAAATAGAAAATACAACAGGAGGAAGTGTTTGGGCTAATGATAATAAAACATTATTCTACACAAAGAAAGATCCTGTAACATTACGAAGTTCTAAAATTTACAAACATGTTTTAGGAACGGATACTTCTGAAGATGTTTTGGTTTTTGAAGAAAAAGATGAAACGTTCGGAACTTTTGTAACTAAAACAAAGTCGAGAAAATATTTAGTTATAGGTTCTTACAGTACAGTTTCTAGTGAATACCAAGTTTTAGAAGCTGATAATCCAAATGGTGAGTTTCGTTTAATTCAACCACGTGAGCGTGATTTAGAATATGATATTGCTCATTATGAAGATCATTTTTATATCAAGACAAATATTGATGGAGCAACTAACTTTAAAGTTATGAAAACTCCAGAAAATAATACAGCTAAAGAAAATTGGGTAGATGTTATTCCGCATAGAGAAGATACGTTTTTAGAAGATTTTTCAATTTTTAAAGATTATTTAGTTCTTGAAGAAAGAAATAACGGATTATTTAAAATTAGAATAAAACGTTGGGATGGAACAGAGGATTACTATTTGCCTTTTGATGAAGAAACGTATTCAGCAGGTGTATATTCAAATCCTGAATTTGATACAAATGTAATTCGTTATTCGTATAACTCAATGACCACTCCAAGTTCTGTAATTGATTTCAATATGAAAGATCAATCTAAAGAAATCAAAAAAGAACAAGAAGTTTTAGGTGGAAAGTTCGATAAGAATAATTATACAAGTAAGCGTTTATGGGTGACAGCCCGAGATGGTAAAAAAGTTGCACTTTCTATTGTTTACAGAAAAGATACTAAAATAGACGAGAATACTCCAGTTTTACAATATGCATATGGTTCTTATGGATATACGGTTTCTGATGGATTTTCAACGACACGTTTAAGTCTGTTAGATCGTGGTTTTATTTTCGCTTTAGCACATATTAGAGGAAGTCAATATTTAGGAAGAGAATGGTATGAAGATGGAAAAATGTTGAATAAGAAAAATACATTTAACGATTTTGTCGATTGTTCTAAATATTTAATTGATAACGGTTATACTTCTTCAAAGCATTTGTATGCTATGGGAGGTTCTGCAGGAGGTTTATTAATGGGAGCTGTAGTGAATACAAATCCTGAATTATATAATGGAATTATAGCTGCTGTACCTTTTGTTGATGTAATTTCTACAATGTTAGATGATAGTATTCCATTAACGACAGGAGAATATGACGAATGGGGAAATCCAAATGACAAGCAATATTATGATTACATTAAATCATATTCACCTTACGATCAAGTAGAATCGAAATCATACCCAAATATGTTAGTGACTACAGGATTACACGATAGTCAGGTACAATATTGGGAACCAGCGAAATGGATTGCTAAACTAAGAGAAGTAAAAACAGATCATAATTTACTGTTTTTACATACAAACATGGAAGCAGGTCATGGAGGAGCATCTGGTAGGTTCGATTCTTTAAAAGAAACAGCTAGAGAATATACTTTCTTGTTAGTATTAGAAGATAAGTTAGAAAAATAATTATATTTTTGCCCTCGATTGAGTAAGTGTAAGCGTTATTGTAAAAACAAACATCTCAATTACAATTAGATGATAAATTTTGCAATAACGTTTCTTTATATATAGAATGGATAGGAACAAAGCAATAGTAGATTCGATTTTAGATTTAGTAGGAGAGACCCCAATTGTTAGATTACATAACATAACTAAAGAGTTACCAGGGGAATATTTCGCAAAGCTAGAATCTTTTAACCCGGGACAGTCAGCAAAAGATAGAATTGCACTTCATATTATCGAAAATGCTGAAAAGAAAGGTATTTTAACTCCTGGCGATACTATTGTAGAAACTACTTCAGGAAATACAGGATTTAGCTTAGCTATGATTAGTTTAGTAAAAGGCTATCGTTGTATTTTGGCTGTAAGCGATAAATCTTCAAAAAATAAGATTGATGTTTTAAAAACAATGGGAGCAGAGGTTCATGTTTGTCCGGCTAATGTGGCAGCAGATGATCCAAGATCTTATTATGAAACAGCAAAACGAATTCATAAAGAAACTCCTAATTCAATTTACATCAATCAATATTTTAATGAGTTAAATATAGAAGCTCATTATGCGACAACTGGACCAGAAATTTGGAAACAAACAGAAGGAAAAATTACTCATTTGGTTGCTGCTAGTGGAACTGGAGGAACTATTTCTGGAACAGGAAGGTTTTTGAAGGAACAAAATCCTGACATAAAAATTTTAGGAGTAGATGCTGTTGGTTCTGCAATTAAAAAATTTCACGAAACAAAAGAGTTTGATCCAAACGAAATTTCACCATACAAAATAGAAGGCTTAGGTAAGAATTTAATTCCTACTTCAACAGATTTTGATATTATTGATATTTACGAAAAAGTAACAGATGAAGATGCCGCTTTAGCTGCAAGAGAATTAGTTCGTTCAGAAGGTTTATTGTGTGGTTATACTTCAGGAGCAGTAATTCAAGCAACACAACAATATGCCGAAAAAGGAATGTTTAAATCGGATAGTTTTGTAGTTGTTATTCTTCCAGATCACGGAATTCGTTATATGGATAAAATTTATTCAGATGAATGGATGAAAGCTCAAGGTTTTTCTATTACTCGTAAAGTAAATATTTAGCTCTTATTTTTTTAAATTCATCTAAATCTTTTTGCCAAGTTTTTCTGATTTCTTCTTCAGATAAACCATTTTCTATTTGTTTTTGTAATAGTTTAGTTCCGGCTAATTTTGTGAAGAAAGAAGTAAAAAATGCTTTTTCTTTTGAATGTTCTTTATGAGCATTGTAAAACTCAATTAACCATTTTAAACTCAGTTGATCTAATTTTTTTTCTGAAGATAAATCGTAACCAAAACATTCTTTGTTTTCGTGTTTCGGATATTTCGCACCTTCATTTGGTTTAGGAATAAAACTATATTTATGGTTTTCTAAATGGTGAAATGGACTACCTACAACTTGGAATTGCTTTGAAGTTCCTCTACCTACAGAAACATTTGTTCCTTCAAAAAAACACAAACTAGGGTATAAATTAATAGAAGTGTCGTTTGGTAAATTAGGAGAAGGTTTTACAGGTAAACTATAACTAGATTGATGAGTGTAGTTTTTATTAGGTATTACTGTTAAATCACATTGAATTCCATTTTTCAACCATTTTTCTCCGTTAATCATTTTACCGTATTCACCAATTGTCATTCCATATACTACAGGAACTTTATGTAAGCCAATAAAACTAGTATATTCAGGTTCTAAAATAGGACCATCTACATAATGAGCATTCGGATTAGGTCGATCTAAAACTAGTAAAGGAATATTATTCTCTGCACAAGCTTCCATGACATAATGTAAGGTAGAAATATAAGTGTAGAAACGTGCTCCTACGTCTTGAATATCAAAAATCATAAGATCGATGTCTTCTAATTGTTTTTTAGAAGGCTTTTTGTTTTTTCCATATAAGGAAATAATTGGTAATCCTGTTTTAGTATCAATTCCATCTTTTACTTTTTCTCCTGCATCTGCTTTTCCTCTGAATCCGTGTTCAGGTGCAAATACTTTTGTTACATTAATTTTTGTTGAATTATGTAAGTAATCAACCAAGTGAATTTGAGTGATATCTGGATTAAATTTTGAAACTTTATTGATTATCGAAGTTTGATTAGCTACAATTCCAATATTTTTATTTAAAATTTTAGGAATGTAAATTCCAGTCTGATCTGCTGCTGTAAGAATTAGCGTGTCTTTTTTCTCAATAACAATTTCTTTTTCCTTTTTTTCTTGAACAGATATGTGAGAAGTTTGTTTACAAGAACTAAGAGAAAAAATCGTAGTTAAAAACAAGAATAAATATGTACTTTTGATTGTATTAAAAAACATTTCTTTGAATTACGAATTATTTATTGCAAAACGAATAATTGCTGGTAAAGAGCATAAAAATAGTGTATCATCTCCAATAATAAAAATAGCAATTGTTGCTATTAGTTTAGGAATTGCGATTATGTCTATTTCAGTATCTGTAAGTTTAGGTTTTAAAAATAAAATTCGTGAGAAAATAGCTGGATTTAAAGGCCATGTTCAGATTACAAATTATGACAATAATTATTCTGATGTTTCTACGGTACCTTTAAGTTTAAACCAAGATTTTTACCCAAATTTTACTTCTGTTTCTGGAATAAAAAAAGTTCAACCTTACATTAATAAAGCAGGTTTAATTAGAACAAAGAATA
Organism: uncultured Tenacibaculum sp.; assembly: GCF_947502995.1. Classification (GTDB taxonomy): domain Bacteria; phylum Bacteroidota; class Bacteroidia; order Flavobacteriales; family Flavobacteriaceae; genus Polaribacter. Next base: position 98,231 of record NZ_CANNBW010000015.1, read on the forward strand.
ACTTTCAAGGAATTGTATTTAAAGGAGTAAATAAAAATTATGATTTTTCTTTTTTCGAAGAGTTTTTAGTTAATGGGCGATTACCAAATTATGATCAACCACGTAATCGAGAAATATTAATATCAAAATCCGTCGTAGATCAGTTAGAACTGAAATTAAATGATACTATAAATATTGGATTTCAAGTAGAGTCTTCTACAGGTTTTAAATCAAGAAAACCAATAATTGTTGGGATTTATAAAACTGGTTTTGCTGAATTTGATAACTCTATAATAGTAGGAGATTTAAAAGAAGTTCAACGAATAAATAAATGGGAAGATGATGAAGTTGGAGGTTTTGAAGTGTTAATCGATGATTTTGATGATTTGAAAGAAAAAGGAGAGGAGATAAACATGAATATTAGTCCAACTTTACAGGCAAATACCTTGTTGCAAACATTTTGGCAACTTTTTGATTGGTTGAAGTTGTTCGATAATAATGTGTGGTTTATTCTTGGAATTATGATTTTAGTTGCTGGAATTAATATGATAACTGCTTTATTAGTTCTAATCCTTGAGCGTGTTCAAATGATTGGAATATTAAAGTCGCTTGGTAGTAAAAACACAGAAATAAGGAAGATTTTTTTATACAATGCCTCTTATTTAATTTTAAAAGGATTGCTTTGGGGTAATTTAATTTCTTTTGTTCTATTGTTTATTCAAAAATATTTTAGAATAATAAGTTTAAATCCACAAACTTATAATGTGTCTACAGTTCCTGTAGAATTTAACTTTTTCTATCTCTTTTTATTGAATATAGGTACTTTGTTTTTGTGTTTATTAATGTTATTGGTACCTTCAATGATAATTTCTAAAATACAACCTTCAAAAGCAATTAAATTTGATTAAATATTTTAATTCTTAATTTTAATTATTACAATATATTTTGGATTTTGCATGATAATTACTTATTTTATATTTTAAATTGATGAGAAGAAAGATAAAATTTAGGTTAAGTCGACCTTAAATCTAGCTATAGTCTTTATTATTAGTTGTTAAGTTAATTCGTTTTAACGGATGTTAAAATCTTTTATATATTTTGTAAAAGACAAAAATCTTAGGTGTCTATAAATTTCTAAGTCTAACTATTAAAATTAAATAATGAAAAAAGTAAATTTTGAAGTAAAAAGAGTGCTTAAAAAAGATGAGTTAAAATCTATTACTGGAGGTTTAGTACCTCAGTTCTTTGCCAGAGGTAATTGTTCAGCTATATGTGGAGATGGTACCAAAGTATCTTGTAGTGGAGGTGGATGTTCTGCCGTAGATACAATAGGGTCAGCTAAAGGATTTTGTGAAGCAAGTTCTAATGGTAAAAAAGTTAAAAAAACCTGTAAATCTTAAAGGATTTGCTAGAAAGGAGGTTTTTTCACTCTCCTTTCTAGCATTTAATATATACTATAAATATAACAGTTATATATAGATTTCTTAATTCTACTATTAAAATTACAAACAATGAAAAAACTAAATTTTGAATTAAAAAAAGTAAGGGAAAAGAGTGAACTTAAAAATATTTTGAAAGGATTAATTTCTAAACAGTTTGAATATGGAAAATTATCCTGTTAAATGTAGAGATGGGCGAAATATACTTAAGATAATAAATGTATTTACTCTAGATTGAGAGGTGCTTGAAAGACTTTTGTGAGGCATGTTCTAACGGATTAATACTAAAAAATTTTGTAATTAAATATTAAAATAAAAATGGAGAACTTTTACTATCCATTGTATTAATAAAATAGATCAAACATGAATAAAATTAGAAAAAGATTTTATTTGTTATACATTATATTTTTTATGATATCATGTAAAAATAAGAATGATTTAATAATAGATTTATATAAAAGACATGGTGACCCATCATCAACAATATTAACACCAGTCTCTTTTTTGAATTCAATACCCGAGAAACTGAAAGATGTATATACATCAGATAGCTTATCGAGAGTAGGATATTTTGAGATTACACCAAATGAAAAAATAAAAAAACTATTTAAAGAGAAGAAAATATCAGAGGAAGAATATCAAGATTTTAAGTCTAGAATTTATTTGATTTCAGGCTTATCAGAAGACAAACAATTTTTCATAGTTGATGAGAATATGAACTTTTCTTTTAAAGATGATGAAGTAGTTTTTTTTGATAAACAAATAACAAATCTTACTGCAAATAACAATAAGTTAATAGATAGTTTATTCAGAAATTATTTAATTCCAGTTTCAAAAGTTACTAAGGATTTTATATATAAAGATACAGTGTCTTTAAGATTTTATCCAGATGCTAATTATTTTGACTATCCTGAGTCAAATAAAAATGTTGAATTGAAAAATAGATTACAATTAATTACGGAAGAATCATCTTATTTTTATGGAGAGTTTTCAGCAAGTCCAAAAGAACAATTTAAAGTAAGAGTAAATAAAGACGGTTTTTTCGGAGATGAATTTAAATTCTCAAATCAGAACCAAAAGTTCTCGAATGCTTTTTATGATTCTTATTTGTTAAAGGATGATGTAAAAATTGGAAAAGAGTTCTATGTAATTGACACTTTAATATTAGACCCTAAATTTCAGTTGAAGCTCAAAAAGAACAATAAAATCAAACAGTTTGGTTTTAGACCAGGGTTTAAAATGAAAGATTATGGAATAGAAAATTTAGAAGGAGATAAAAATAAGGTTTCTAGTTTATTTATTGGAAATCAAAAACTTTTATTACTTGATTTCTGGGGAACTTGGTGTGAACCTTGTAAAGAGCTTACACCTAGACTTATTCAATTAAATAAATCACTCAACGACAATTTGGGTTTAGTTAGTGTAGCTTATCAAGAGGATATTGAACCTGTAAAAAAGTATAATTTAGATAATGATATTAAATGGTTTAATGGTATTGTCAAAGAGAAGCCAAAAACTAATAATATTTCTAAATCTCCTTTAATTAGAGAGTTAAGGATTATTGGTTATCCTACTTTTATTTTAGTAGATAAAGAATTGAATATTTTATATAAGTCGTATGGTAATGATGAATCGTTTGATAGTTTAGTTCAATTTGTAAACAATTATTTAGAAAAATAATAAAAAAATCAAAATATATAAAAGGAAGACATTAGATCTTATTATGTCTATAAAAAACAATAAGTTTTACTTAAATAATATTGAAAATGAAATTAAATTTTGAAATTAAAAGAGTTTTAAAAAAGAATGAATTAAAGAATATTTTAGGAGGATTAGCTCCGTCTTTTTCTCAAGGAGAATTCGCAACATGTGAAGCAAAATGCGCAGGAGGAGTTACTGTAAAGTGTACTGGTGCTGGGTGTGTAGCAGTCGATGGAGTTGGTTGTTTTACAGTTAGTGGAGGAAAAAAGAAAGAGTTAAAATGTTAGAATAACAAAGCATATTTTCTTGTAGAAAATAAAGAGGATTGAAAATTAGTTTTCAATCCTCTTTTATTAATTTTCAGAATATATAGTAGTAGCCATCTAAAGCAATTAAGTTTGAGTAGCGAATAAACTTAACGCTCTTCAACCATACTTTTTAAAGCGTTGTTCATACTATTAAAACCATTTTTCACGTCGGTATGTATCTTTTTCTTAAATAAAAGAATCAAAATCCCATTAAACTTTTCGCTTTGGATAAAAGTAGTGGTACCGTTGTTATTATCTTGAAGGTAGAATCGATGCTCACCATCGAATAACCCTTTAAAAAGTAATTTACCTTTCCATTTTAATTCGATATTGGGATTGGATTCGAGAATTATAGGTTTAAATGTCATAGTTCCAATATTAACTTCGATAGTATTTCCAGTTTGAGGGACACCAACTATTGAAGAAATAAAAGGATTCCAACTAGGGTAGGTTTCAGAATCTAAAAGTACTTTCCAAATTTTTTCAGGAGTTGCTTTGATATGGATAGAAGTTGTGATTTCTGTATGCATAAAAATAGTTTTATGAATACAAATTTCAAGAAGAATACAATTGTTCTACTTGATATAAATCAAGAATTAATTTTTTTACGAATTCTACTTAAAGTTTCAGGTGTCATACCTAGCATTGAAGCTAAGTATTGTAAAGGTACTTCGTTAAATAATATTTTATTTTGATTGAAGAATTTAAGGTAGCGTTCTTCTGTATTTAAAGATAAATGATCAAAAACACGATCTTCTAATGTTGAAAAACAAGAAGAAATAAAATTTTTCTCTACGTTATACCAGTTCGGTATTTTGTTGCTCAGTTGCTTATAATCTTCTTTAGAAATGGTATATAAAGTACAATCTGTTAAAGCTTGCATATTCCAGCGTGATCTTTGATCAAAAAAGAAACTATGTAAGTCTGTAATAAAATAACTACTAGTAGTAATCCATTGTGTAACTTCTTTGTCTTTTACATTTGCAAAAACACGAATATATCCATGTTCAACAAAGCTTAATTTTTTACAATATTGCTTTTTTTTAACAAAATAACTGTCCTTATTTAATTGATGTCTTAAAAATAAATGTTCAATAGCTTTAAATTCATCAGAAGTAATTCCAAAATAAGATCGAAGCTGTTGTTGTAAAGAAAGCATATACGAAATTAGGTTAATCGATAGTTAAAGCTAAAAATATTTTTTCACACATAAAAAAGCTATCTAAAAAGTTTCAATATTATCAATTTGAAATAAGAATAAATTGATGAAAAATTATCTTTCAGATAGCCTTGTTAATCTATTTAATTTAGAAAAATTAATTTTCAGAATATGTAATCGCTGCTTTAATAAAGCTTAAGAATAAAGGATGCGGATTTAAAACTGTGCTCTTATATTCTGGATGGTATTGTACTCCAACAAACCAAGGATGATTTGGGATTTCAACAACTTCTACCAATCCTGTTTTAGGATTTATACCAGTTGCCTTCATACCTGCAGCTTCAATTTGCTCTTTGTAGTCACTATTAAATTCATACCTATGGCGATGTCTTTCACTTATTGCAAGAGAATTATAAGCTTCAAAAGCTTTAGAATTTTTAATCAATTCACAATCCCATGCTCCTAAACGCATCGTACCTCCCATGTTGGTAATATCTTTCTGCTCTTCCATTAAATTAATCACAGGAGCAGAAGTTTCTTCATTCATTTCAGTTGAATTTGCATCAGATAAATTTAATACGTTTCTAGCGAATTCAATAACTGCCATTTGCATTCCTAAACAAATTCCTAAGAAAGGAATGTTATTTTCTCTAGCATATTTAACAGCTTCAATTTTACCTTCAATTCCACGTTCACCAAAACCAGGAGCAACTAACATACCATTTAAACCTTCTAAATGTTCTTTAATATTATCTACTGATAATTCTTCAGAATGAATCCAACGAACATTTACTTTAGCTTCATGAGTAGAGCCAGCATGAATAAATGCTTCTGTAATCGATTTATAAGAATCGTGTAACTCAACATATTTTCCAATCAGTCCAATTTCTAAAGTGCGCTTTGGATTTTTATACTTTTTAACGAAGCAATTCCAATCAACAAGTTCTGGTTGTTTTTCTGTAGAAAGATTTAATTTATTTAACACTACACGATCTAAACCTTCTTCAAACATTAAATTAGGAACATCATATATTGTTTCAGCATCTAAAGATTGAATCACATCTTCTTTCTTTACATTACAAAACAAAGCAAGTTTTCTCTTTATGTCTTCAGAAATTTCATGTTCAGATCTACATACTAAGATATTCGGACCGATACCACTTTGCATCAACATTTTTACAGAGTGTTGTGTTGGCTTAGTCTTTAATTCACCTGCTGCAGCTAAATAAGGAACTAAAGTTAAGTGAATAACAATGGCATTGTCTTCACCAAGTTCCCACTGTAATTGACGAACAGCTTCTATGTAAGGTAATGATTCAATATCACCAACAGTTCCACCAATTTCGGTAATTACGATATCATAATCACCAGTATTTCCTAAAATCTTAATACGGTGTTTAATTTCATCAGTAATATGAGGAATAACTTGAACTGTTTTTCCTAAGAAATCTCCTCTTCTTTCTTTATTTATTACAGACTGATATATTCTACCAGTTGTAACATTATTAGCTTGTGAAGTAGGAATGTTTAAAAAGCGCTCGTAGTGACCTAAATCTAAGTCCGTTTCTGCACCGTCATCTGTAACATAGCATTCCCCATGTTCATATGGGTTCAAAGTACCTGGATCTATATTAATATAAGGATCTAGTTTTTGAATTGTAACAGAGTATCCACGTTCTTGAAGTAACTTAGCTAAAGAAGCTGCAATAATTCCTTTACCAAGTGACGAAGTTACACCACCTGTTACGAATACATATTTAGTGTTGTTCATGTAGTATTAGGTTTGCGCAAAAGTAATAACAATGATAGATTTTGCAACGAAAAAGTGTAAAAAAATGTGTGAAAATCAATCTAAAAAAAATATTCTAAAAAAAAACTTTTTAAGATTTGTCAGAACGAAAAACTGTTGTATATTTGCCCACGCTTTTAGCAGTCGAATTTCACTATTAGCAAAAGATAAGTTTAGAAAAATTTTAAGATTTATTTAAAATGAGTAAGAGAACCTACCAACCATCAAAAAGAAAGAGAAGAAACAAACACGGTTTCCGCGAAAGAATGGCTTCTGCTAATGGTAGAAAAGTATTAGCTAGAAGAAGAGCAAAAGGAAGAAAAAAATTATCAGTTTCATCTGAAACGAGACCAAAGAAATAATGATTGTTATTCAATTATATAGAGGTGTTACTTTTTATTAGTAACACCTTTTTTTATACCTAATCAATTTTATATTTTTACATAAACAACACAATACAACACAAATGCCTAAGAGAGAAGAACTAAAATCGATTTTAATTATTGGATCTGGACCGATTGTAATCGGACAAGCATGTGAATTTGACTATTCAGGGTCGCAAGCGTTACGTTCGTTACGAGAAGATGGAATTGAAACGATATTAATCAATTCTAATCCTGCAACGATAATGACTGATCCTTCAATGGCGGATCACGTTTACTTATTGCCTCTTAATACTCGTTCTATAATCAAAATTTTAAAAGAACATCCACAAATAGATGCAGTTTTACCAACTATGGGAGGTCAAACAGCATTAAACTTATGTATCGAGGCTGATGAAAAAGGTATTTGGGAAGATTTTGGAGTAGAGATTATCGGAGTAGATATTGATGCTATTAATATTACAGAAGATAGAGAGAAATTCAGAGAGTTAATGGGAACTATCGATGTACCGATGGCACCACAAGCTACAGCTACTTCATATTTAAAAGGTAAAGAAATTGCTCAAGAGTTTGGTTTTCCATTATGTATTAGAGCATCTTTTACATTAGGTGGAGCAGGAGCTTCTATCGTATATAATGAAGAAGAGTTTGAAAAATCATTAACTAGAGGTTTAGAGATTTCTCCAATCCACGAAGTTATGATTGATAAAGCTATGATGGGATGGAAAGAGTACGAGTTAGAATTACTTCGTGATGATAACGATAATGTTGTTATTATCTGTTCTATTGAAAATATGGATCCAATGGGAATTCATACTGGTGATTCTATCACAGTTGCTCCAGCAATGACATTATCTGATAAAACATATCAGAAAATGCGTGATATGGCAATTAAAATGATGCGTAGTATTGGTGAATTTGCTGGTGGATGTAATGTTCAGTTCGCAGTTTCTCCAGATGAGAAAGAAGATATCATTGCAATTGAAATTAATCCACGTGTATCTCGTTCTTCTGCTTTAGCAAGTAAGGCAACAGGATATCCAATTGCTAAAATTGCTTCTAAATTAGCAATCGGTTATACTTTAGATGAATTAGATAATCAAATTACAAAATCTACTTCTGCATTATTTGAACCAACTTTAGATTATGTAATCGTAAAAATTCCTCGTTGGAACTTCGATAAGTTCGAAGGTTCTGATAGAACTTTAGGATTGCAAATGAAAGCAGTAGGAGAAGTAATGGGAATTGGACGTTCGTTCCAAGAAGCGTTACACAAAGCAACTCAATCTTTAGAGATTAAGCGTAACGGTTTAGGAGCAGATGGAAAAGGATATAAAGATTATAACCAAGTAATAGATAAATTAACTCACGCAAGTTGGGATCGTGTTTTTGCAATCTACGATGCTATTGCTATGGGAATTCCTTTAAGTAAGATTTACGATATCACTAAGATTGATATGTGGTATTTAAAACAATACGAAGAGTTATTCCACTTAGAGAAGGAAATTTCTACATATACAATTGATACTTTAGATAGAGAGTTATTACTTGAAGCTAAACAAAAAGGATATGGAGATCGTCAGATCGCTCACATGTTAAACTGTTTAGAAAGTGAAGTATACAAGAAGCGTGAAGATTATAAAATCAAACGTGTTTATAAATTAGTTGATACTTGTGCTGCTGAATTTAAAGCACAAACTCCTTACTACTATTCAACATTCGAGCAAGAGATTGAAACTGCTAATGGAGAACGTTATGTAGCAAATGAGAGTAAAGTATCTGACAAGAAAAAGATTATCGTTTTAGGTTCAGGACCAAACCGTATCGGTCAAGGTATTGAATTCGATTACTGTTGTGTACACGGAGTTTATGCTGCCAAAGAAGCTGGTTACGAAACAATTATGATTAACTGTAACCCAGAAACTGTTTCTACAGATTTTGATACAGCTGATAAGTTATACTTCGAACCTGTTTTCTGGGAGCATATTTACGATATTATTAAACATGAGAAGCCAGAAGGTGTAATTGTTCAGTTAGGTGGGCAAACAGCTTTAAAATTGGCTGAGAAGTTAGATCGTTACGGAATTCCAATTATTGGAACAAGTTACAAAGCGTTAGATTTAGCAGAAGATAGAGGAAGCTTCTCTACATTATTAAAAGAAAATAATATTCCTTATCCTGAATTTGGTGTGGCAGAAAATGCTGATGAGGCATTAAAGTTGGCAGATGAGTTGGATTTTCCAATTTTAGTACGCCCTTCATATGTATTAGGAGGTCAAGGAATGAAAATTGTAATCAATAAAGAAGAGTTATTAGAGCATGTAGTAGATTTATTACGTAAGATTCCAAATAACAAATTATTATTAGATCACTATTTAGAAGGAGCAATTGAAGCAGAGGCTGATGCAATTTGTGATGGAGAAAATGTATACATTATCGGTATTATGGAGCATATAGAGCCATGTGGAATTCACTCTGGAGATTCAAATGCTACATTACCTGCTTTTAACTTAGGTGAGTTAGTATTAGATCAAATAAGAGAGTATACAAAAACAATAGCACTAGCATTAGATACTGTTGGGTTAATTAATATTCAGTTTGCTATTAAAGATGATAAAGTATACATCATTGAAGCAAACCCAAGAGCATCTAGAACTGTTCCGTTTATTGCAAAAGCTTATAAAGAACCTTATGTAAACTATGCTACGAAGGTAATGTTAGGAGATAAAAAAGTGACTGATTTTGATTTTAATCCGCAGTTGGAAGGGTTTGCAATCAAGCAACCAGTATTCTCTTTTAATAAATTTCCAAATGTAAATAAGAATCTAGGACCAGAGATGAAGAGTACAGGAGAGAGCATCTTATTTATAGATAATTTAAGAGACGATGATTTCTACGATTTATATTCTAGAAGAAAAATGTATTTAAGTAAATAATTACTTATAAGTAAATTATAATATAAACCTGAAGAGCAATCTTCAGGTTTTTTTTTGCCTTTTTTAACAGAAAGTTAACTTGTTGTATATGCAACTAAATTAAACCTTAACCGTAATTTTGCATCTTATAAATAGCTTTTATGGGATTAGAAAATACATTAGCACCTTGGTTAGGTAAAACAACGAAAATGATTGACAATCATATTCAAGATATCTTTCATGAGAAAAATATTAAGCTCACGAAAACACAATGGATATTGTTGAAGAAATTAGACGAAAAAGATGGTGTGCCGCAGCAAGAGTTAGCTTTTTTAACAGGAAGAGATAAAACCTCATTAACTCGTTTAATAAATACTATGGAAAAGAAAAGTTTGGTAGCAAGAATCCCATCAAAATTAGATAAGAGAATTAACCATATTTTTTTAACTAAAAAAGGAGAATTATTATTTAAAGAAACATTACCAATTATAGAAGACTTTGCACAGTCATTACAAGAAAATATTTCTGAGGAAGAGATAAAAGCAACAATAAAAGTCATCAAAAAAGTACAAGAAAATTTAATAGCTAAATCAGATAACAGTTGTATTAGCAACTAAATATAAACATGAGAAAACTAATCATATCAATAGGAGTAGGAATATTAATCTTAGCCTTAGCAGTAATTGTATCAAAACGATTTGAAAGTAGTAAAAAGACGCCGAAAAAAAAGGCAACAAAAGTAGAAAAAACCGTTTTTGTTGAATCAGTTAAAAACAGTGAAATTCCAATTAAAATTACTGCAAATGGTAACTTAATAGCAAAAAATAAAGTAGATGTTTATTCTGAAGTTCAGGGAGTTTTACAAACTGCTGGAAAGGATTTTAGAGTAGGAACTTCATATAAAAAAGGACAAACTTTACTAAGAATAAATAATCAAGAGTTTTACGCTTCTATCCAATCTCAAAGAAGTTCTTTACAGAATTTAATAGCTTCTGTAATGCCAGACATTCGTTTAGATTATTCTGAGTCTTTCCAAGCTTGGGATACTTATTTAAAAAGCTTTGATATTAATTCTACCTTAAAGCCATTACCAGAACCAAAGTCAGATAAAGAAAAGTACTTCATTTCAGGTAAGAATATTTATACAACGTTCTATAACATTAAAAATTTAGAAGTTCGTTTAGGAAAATATAATATTAGAGCTCCTTTTAATGGAATTTTAACTGAAGCTTTAGTTACTAATGGAACTTTAGTAAGATCTGGACAAAAAATGGGTGAGTTTATCGATACTTCGGTATTAGAGCTTCCTTTGTCAGTAAGTGCAAGTTTTGCTGATCTTTTAGAGAAAGGAAAAAAAGTAGTTTTATATAATCTTGAAAAAACAAAAACTTGGGAAGGAATAGTAACCAGAATTAATGGAAAGATAGATCAAACTTCACAAACTGTACAGGTTTTTATTGAAGTTAAAGGAAAAGGTTTACGAGAGGGAATGTATTTAGAAGCGAGTGTTGCTACAAAATCTATTCAAGATGCTTTAGAAATCAACAGAAAATTATTGATAGAAAATAAAGCTGTTTATGTAGTTAACAACAATCAATTAGACTTGGTAGATATTAATCCTGTTCATTTTAATGAAAATACAGTTATTATAAAAGGATTAGAAAATGGAATACAGTTAGTTTCTAAGCCTGTTCCAGGAGCTTATGCAGGTATGCCAGTGAAATTATTTTCTAAAGCGAAACAAGAAGTAAAAAAGTAAGGAATGAAGAAAATAATAGCATATTTTATTAAGTATCCTGTTGCGGTAAACATTATCATAATTGCTTTTGTAATTTTAGGATACTTTGGTTTTTCAACTTTAAAATCATCTTTCTTTCCTTTAACAAGAGCAAAGTTTATCAATATTAATGTTGTGTATCCAGGTGCTTCTCCACAAGAAATAGAAGAAGGAGTTGTACTTAAAATTGAAGACAATTTAAAAGGTTTAGTTGGAGTAGATCGAGTTACATCGACATCTTCTGAAAATTCTGCTAGTATTCGAGTAGAAACGCTTAAAGATTACGATATAAATGTAGTCTTAGCAGATGTAAAAAATGCGGTTGATAAAGTTCCGAATTTTCCTACAGGAATGGAACCTCCAGTTGTAGCAAAAGTTGAAAATGTTGCAGAGACCATAAGTTTCGTAGTTACAGGAGATAAAATCCCATTAAAATCATTAAAAGATATTGCAAGAAATATAGAAAATGATATTCGAAGAATTGATGGGATTTCTCAAATAACAGTCTCAGGTTATCCTGCTGAAGAAATAGAAATAGCTGTTCGAGAGAATGATTTAATCGCTTATAATTTAACGTTCAATCAAGTTGCAAATGCTGTTTCTACATCAAATATTTTAACTACAGGAGGTTCTGTAAAAACAGATGCCGAAGAATATTTAATTAGAGCCAATAATAGATCGTACTATGGAGATGAATTAGATAATCTGGTAGTTAGAGCAGATGCTTCTGGAAGAATTATCCGATTAAAAGATGTAGCTACAGTTAGAGATATTTGGAATGAAACCCCAAATAGAAACTATTATAATGGAAATTTAGCGGTAAGAGTACAGGTAAGTAATACAAATAATGAAGATCTTTTAAGTTCAGCTAAGAAAATTAATGAGTACGTAGAAAAGTTTAATGAAGGACACGATACTGTTAAAGTAGAAATTACACGAGATTCTTCCATTACTTTAAACCAACGTACCGAACTATTATTTAAAAATGCTTGGCAGGGAATGTTGTTGGTGATGTTATTTTTATCATTATTCTTACGTCCACGATTAGCATTTTGGGTAGCAGCAGGTTTACCAGTAGCATTCTTTGGAATGTTTATGTTAGCAGGATATTTTAATATCACAATTAATGTATTGTCGTTATTCGGAATGATTATAGTAATTGGAATTCTGGTGGATGATGGAATTGTAATATCCGAGAATATTTATCATCATTTCGAGCAAGGTAAAAATCCAATTCGTGCAGCAATTGATGGAACTATGGAAGTCGTTCCTCCAATTATTTCAGCAATTACAACAACAGTTTTAGCTTTTTCGGTTTTCTTCTTTTTAGATGGTAATATTGGAGAGTTCTTTGGGGAAGTAGCAACAGTTGTAGCGCTTACATTAATTCTTTCTTTGGTAGAAGCATTAATAATTCTTCCTGCTCACGTAGCGCATTCTAAATCATTAGATAGAAATCAAAAATTATATACATTAAACAAATACGCAGAAATCGCTATGGATTTTATGCGTGATAATATTTATGCACCAGCATTAAAATTTGTTTTAAATTATAAAGTAATAGGTTTAGTAATTCCTTTTGCATTATTATTAATTACTACAGGTGCATTTAAAGGTGGTATTATTAGAGGAACATTTTTTCCGTCTATAGCAAGTGATCGTGTTTCAGTAAATCTAACAATGCCTCAAGGAACTAATGAGAAAATTACAGATAGTATTATTTCTGTTGTTGAGGCTAAAGTTTGGGAAGTAGAGAAAGAGTTTACAGAAAAATATGGAGTTGATGGAGAACCAGTTGTAGAAAATATATTAAAACAAATTGGTCCAGGTTCTGCTCAAGCTTCTCTGCGAATCAATTTATTACCAGGTGAAGAAAGAACTTTTAGCTCTAGAGAAATCACAAATGTAATTCGTGATAGAGTAGGAGATGTTTATGGAGTAGAATCTTTAACCTTTGGTTCAGGAGGAAATTTTGGAGGAAGTCCGGTTTCTGTTTCTTTATTAAGTAATAATATAAAAGAACTAAAAGCAGCTAAATTAGAGCTGAAAGAAGAACTGAAAAAAAATCAGGAATTAAAAGATGTTACTGATAATGATCCGCAAGGTATTAAAGAAATTAAGATTCAATTAAAAGACAACGCATATCTCTTAGGTTTGAATTTAAATGAAGTAATGTCTCAAATTAGAAGTGGTTTCTTTGGTAGACAAGCACAACGTTTTCAAAGAGGACAAGATGAAATTAAAGTTTGGGTGCGTTACGATAAGAAAGAACGTTCATCTATTAAAAATTTAGATGAAATGCGAATCGCAACTCCTTCAGGGAATAGAGTTCCTTTAGCTGAAATAGCGACTTATGAGATTGAAAGAGGAGAAATTTCAATAAATCATCTTGAAGGACAGCGAGAGATTAAGGTAGAAGCAGACATGAAAGATGCACAAGCGAGTGCAACAGACGCTCTAACAGATATTCAAGAACGAATAATGCCAGAAATCACTGCAAAATATCCATCAGTAACTGCTTTATATGAAGGTCAAAATAGAGAAGCGTCAAAAGTTTCAGGGTCAGCAGCAGTTGTAGGACCAGTTATTTTACTGTTAATTTACATTGTTATTGTATTTACATTCCGTTCTTACGGACAACCTTTTATGTTATTAATAATGGTTCCTTTTAGTTTAATTGGAGTTGCTTGGGGACATTATTTTCATGGTTTCGCAGTGAATATTTTATCTCTTTTAGGTATCATTGCTTTAATCGGTATTATGGTAAATGACGGTTTAGTGTTGATTAGTAAATTCAACAGTTATTTAAAAGAAGGATTAAAATATGAAGAGGCTTTATTTGCAGCTGGAAAATCGAGATTTAGAGCAATTTTCTTAACGACAATTACTACAGTAGCTGGATTAGCACCTTTAATTTTTGAAGAAAGTAGACAAGCTCAGTTTTTAATTCCTATGGCAATTTCTATTGCGTATGGAATTGTAATAGCAACTTTCTTAACATTACTAACATTACCAGTTTTACTTTCAATTTCTAATTATGCAAAAGTATACGTAAAATGGTTCTGGGAAGGGAAAAAACCAAGTAGAGAAGAGGTTGAAAGAGCTATCAAAGAATTAAAATCAGAAAGTGAAGAAATTAGCATAAAAGATATATAGATGAGAAATAAAATAGGAATCATATTAGGATTTTTACTAACGGGTTATTCTTTTCATGCTCAAGAATTATTAAGTAAAGAAAAGGCGGTAGAATTAACGTTAGAAAATAATTACGATATACGAATTACTAAGAATAATTTAGAAGCAGCTAAAAACAATAAAAGTATTTACAATAGTGGTTATTTACCTACTGTTACTGGAAATGCTGGAGCAAATTATACAAATAATGACACAGATCTTGAATTTCAAGATGGTACTATTAATTCTGTTACTGGAGCAGAATCTAAATCGTATAATGCTTCGGTTGGATTAAACTATACGCTTTTTAACGGGTTTAATAGAAAGAATACCTTTAAAAGGTTAAAAGAAAGTTATAATCTAACCGAATTACAAGCGCGTCAAGTAATGGAAAATACATTAATTACTTTGTTTATAGCATACTATGAAGTTGGAAGGTTAACAGAAAATGAAAGCACTCAAAAACAAGCGTTAACTATATCAAAAGAGCGTTTAAAAAGAGCCAAGTACAGTTTTGATTATGGACAAAGTACAAAACTTGAAGTTTTAAATGCTGAAGTTGATGTAAATAACGATAGTATAACTTATATCGATGTAAGAAGACAATTAAATAATGCTAAGCGAGATTTAAATGTTGTTTTAGGTAGAAAAGTAAATACTCCTGTTACTGTAGATACTAATGTTTTGTATAGTGAAGATTTGGTGTTAAATTCTATTTTATCACAAGCTAATGCTAATAATGCTAATTTATTGCAATCTCAAAAGAATATAGAGCTAAGTAAGTTAGATGTAAAAATTAACCAATCAGGTTGGATGCCAAACGTGAGTTTAACTAGTTCTTATGCTTGGAATAAAAGTAATAGTGATGCAACAAATGCATTTAGTCCAATTAGTAATACTAGAACAGGTTTAAATGCAGGTGTAAATTTATCTTGGAATATATTCGATGGAGGTAGAACGAAGACAAACGTAACTAATGCAAGAATAGCTTTAGATACACAAGAGATTCGTAAAAATCAATTAGAAGAACAATTAGAAAGAGATGTAAATAATGCCTGGGAAACTTATCAAAACAGTTTGTTTTCACTTAAGGTTCAAGAGCAAAATGTTCAAACTAATAAATTGAATTTCGAGCGTTCAAATGAACGATATAAACTAGGTCAAATATCTTCAATAGATTTTCGACAAGCACAAATTAATCTTATAAACGCTGAGCTTAATAGAAACAATGCGAAATATGTGGCTAAAAATGCAGAACTTCAGTTGTTACAATTAGCTGGAAGTTTACTTGATAATAATAATTTTTAACTTTTCTATATAGTTAAATGTACAACAAAAAAAATCCGAAGTTAACAACTTCGGATTTTTTGGCATTAATACTTTACCCTTCAATTAAAAGAAACCGCCGCCACCTTGTTTCTCGTTGCTATCTCTTCGTCTTCTAGATTTCGCTTTATTTTTTCCACCGCCAAATCTGTAGTTGAATCCAATATATGCTGTTCTACTTTCCCATTTAAATCTTCCATTCTGAACAAATGGATTACTAGATTGGAATTGGAATTGCATTGTGTTAAAAATATCGTTAACTCTAAAAGTTACATTTCCTTTTCCTTTAAATACAGTATAATTAGCTCCTAAATTCACCATTTTCATAGGATCTGTTTTCCATTGAATATCTTCTTGAGCACCACGGTACATAGCGAATAATTGTAAACGTAATCGTTTAGATACTGTAAAACTATTACTAATTCTTGCGTTAAATACTTCGTTTTGTACTTCTAATCTTGATGCATTAGGATCGTTTAAATCGGTAACACCAAATTGCTTTTGAGAATAGAAATCTGCACTAGCATTAGCTCTCCACCAGTTTGCAATTTTATAATTTGCAGAAAGTTCAATTCCATATGCGTCTGTATCTTCAAAGTTTTGGAATGTTAAAATCTGACGTACATCTGAAACATCTGTAGGATCTTTAAATGTAACTCTAGAGATTACATCATTAATATTTCTATAGAATGTTCCTAAAGTAATAGATCCGCCTTTAATTCTACGTGTATAGTTAACCTCAAGAGAGTTTGTAAACTGTGGAACTAAGTTTTCATTACCAATTGAAGTAATTAATGGCGTACTCCATTCTCGAATCGGATTTAATTGTTGTATGCTTGGTCGATCAACTCTTCTACTATAACTTAATTGAAATTGATTCTTTTCTGATGGATTATACGTAAAGAAAGCAGACGGATAAACAGAGAAAATATCATCTGTAACTACTTCTGTTCTTAATACTGAGTTATCATCTAATCCTGTAAAGTTTCCTACGATTTCATATTGTTCTAAACGAGCTCCTAACTGCATCGTAAGTTTTCCGAATTGATGTCCGTAATTCACATAACCAGAATATATTTTTCTGTCGTATGTAAAACTAGAATTTCCGATAGGAGTAGTACCTGTAATAGTATTTCCAGTAATTACATGTCTTTCTTGGTTTGTAATGTTTGTATTATCAGTTTTGTTACTTCTATATTCTAATCCAATTTCTAATTTTCCTTTTTTAGAAATAGGATTTGTATAATCTAAGTTCATCAAGATGTTTTCACCTTCATTATTAATATCGTTGAAGTAATTCAATAATCGATAATCTCTGTCAGTTGGATTTAATAATAAATCAGAGTTTGTTAAAAATGTTGGATTATCGTTTAACGAATATGTAGATTCAAACTCGATGTTATGTCCTTTGTCATTAAAATCGTGCTTATAATTTACATTGTAAGTTTGATTATGACTACTTGGATCTTGTGTGTTTGGTGAATTACTAATTAATGTATTGGTGTTATCAGTAATTAATACACGACCATTTGCAAAATTGTTAGCCCAATTTTGTGTTGTGTAAAATGAAAATGTGTTTTTATCATCGATATACACATCAGCTCCGATTTTGAACAAATGAGATTCATTATCGTTTTTGAAAAGAAAATCTTGCAAGTTTACATTATCTCTATTTACAAAACCAAAGTTAAATTGCTTTCCTCCATTGAATCCATAATTACCAAAGAAGTTTACTTTTCCAGTTTTATAATTCATGTTTGTAGAAGCATTATATCGAACATAATGTCCAGCTTCAACTCCAGTATTTAAAGAACCATTAAAACCAATATTTGCATTTTTATTTAAAACAATATTGATGATTCCGCTCATTCCTTCAGGATTATATTTTGCAGAAGGATTTGTGATTAATTCTACACTTTTTATAGAAGAAGAAGGTAATTGTCTTAATAATTGTGCTACAGGAACATTTGTTGGTCTCCCGTCTACTAAAACTCTAACATTCTCGTTACCTCGTAAACTGATATTTCCAGTTTGACTGTCTACATTTACAGATTGTACGTTATTTAATAGTTCAGAAGCTGTTGCACCAGCAGAAGTTAAATCTTTACCAACATTAATAACTTTTCTATCTACTTTCTGAACTACAGTAGACGTTTCTGCTCTAACTTCTACTTCATCTAATGTTGTAGCATCTTCCTCTAAAGATATAGTCCCTAGTTTTATATTTCTATTTCCTTTTTGTATTGTAATTTCTTTGCTTATAGTTTTGTAACCAATAAATTGGATCTCTACAATATTTTTTCCTTCAGGAATTTTAGGAACATTAAATATTCCTTTTTCATCTGTAATTCCTCCCGTAATTACTTTTTTAGCAGTATCTCTAATAATAATATTTACATATGGTAATGGTTCTTGTGTTGTTTTGTCTATTACCTTTCCAGATACTTTTCCTGGTTTAGGTAAATATTCTTTTTTCATTTGAGAAAATGAAAATGTGCTTATTAAAATAACAAATAAGCATAGTACTTTTTGCATTGTTGTAATCTTTTAGTTGTTATACCGACTAGACATTTGGGTGAGAAAATTGTTACCTAAAAACTCCCTTTTAAGTTTTATTTAACTTAAATTAACAACTAGCAAACCTTACTTTAATTTGTTGTGTTGATAAACAGTTTTTTAGGTTTTATTGTTTTTATTTTTTAGAATTAAAAGAGTTGAAACAAGCAAATTGTCATTTTAATAATAAAATTATAGGTATGAACAATTGTTTGGTGTAAAATTAAATCTAGTGTTAAAACTGAATATTATATGTAGGGTTTTTTCTATGTGTGTTGTATTGTACTAAACTATAATATTATAACAAAAATGCGTACAAATACTAAAAGTAATAGTTTCTTACAAAAGCAATATATTCAATTCAAAACTCAGTCAACTTTCTTTACAATAACAAAAATAGGCTTACTAATAGTAGCATTAGTCATTACTTCATGTAGTAAAGATGAGGATGTAAATATTAATCAGAATTGCGCTGAGGTTTCATTAAAAGTAAAAGAAAATGAAATTGACAAAACAAAAGTTACCGTTGAGGCAACTTCATCAATTACAGATGGATCAGTTTACTCATGGAAAGTTACAGATAAAAATGGAAGTAAAGAAGTGAACGGTAATGCCTATGGAAGTATTTCTTGGGAATTAGAAGAAGGAGAAACTAAGTTTTGTGTTACTGTAAAAACTGCAGATTGTAATGAAGATATTGAAGAATGTATTACCTATAATTTTTCATGTGAAAATAAAAATGAAGTAATTACTTCTAGGCCTAATAAAGAAATTTCTAAGCCAGCTTTCAAAAATGGATACATGTACTATGCTGAACAAAATCCTGGGATTTTAGGGGTTTCTAAATTAGCAATTTATAAGTTAAACCTTTTGGATAAAAACGCTACACCTGTAAAACTTATAGATATTCAGAATGATATTTTTGGGAAGGCTATAGATTTAGTATTTAAAGATGATTTTCTTTATATTTCTGTGTCTAAATTTATTACATTTTCTAAAGTTTTTAAAATGGATACGAGTTTAGCTAATCCAAAATTAATTGAGGTATTAAATTTCAGACCAAAAGCGATTTTAGGAATGTCAATACAAGGAAATGATATGTATGCTGTAGGTGATATAAGACCAGGATTGTTAAAGTTTGATGTAACAAAACCAAGTTTAACACCAATGGAATTAACTACTATCGGTAAAAAAGACCCTTTTGAGGAAAGAACTATAATTTATGATATGGCACGTAAAGCTAATGAGCTTTATTTATTAGGGACAATCGATAGAGTAAAATTTCATGTGATTAAAATTGATTTGGATGATCCTAATTTAGAACAGAAAATAATTGTTAAGAATATCGATCGTGTGGATAAGATTGAATTGTATAATGACGATTTATATCTTCTTTTTCCTAGAAAAAATAATAATGGTGACTGGGTAGATAGTTGGATTGGTAAATTAAATACCTTAGAAAGTTCTCCTTCAATTAAAAAAGTGAATAAAGAGTTTGGTTTTAGAATGAATGATATCGCATTTGATAAAGATTTTATATATATAACGATAAACGATTATATTAAATCTCAAAATGAAATAGTCAAAGTTTCTATTTGTTCATTATAATTATAAAAAAATCCTCAATATCTAATTAGGTGTTGAGGTTTTTTGTAGCAATAAAATTTTAGTTTACTTAAAGAATTACATAGTTTTACTAGATATATAGTGTAATTCTAAAAATTATTAAATTAAAATTTAAAAATTGAAAAATAAAACAACATTAGTTATTGGAGCTTCGGTAAAACCTGAGCGATATTCAAATAAAGCAATAAAAAGATTAAGAAGTAAAACTATTGATGTAAAAGCTATCGGATTAAGAGCAGGAACTGTTTTAGATGTTGCTATTGATACTGAATTGAAGCTTTATAAAGATATACATACAGTAACATTATATTTAAATCCGTCAAGACAAAAACAGTACTATGATTATATCATTGGTTTACAGCCAAAACGTGTAATTTTTAATCCAGGAACAGAAAATTTTGAATTCATAAAACTATTACAAAAAGAAAATATAGAGACAGAAGTATCGTGTACTTTGGTCTTATTAGGAACTGGTCAGTATTAATTGACAAGTTCCTTACAAGCTTTTGTAGTAGTATATTTTTTACCAACTTCACCTAATTCAACATTATTAAAAACGTTTTCAGCTTCTTCTTTAAAGCATGTCACATCTGAATAACGACTTGAATAATGTCCTAAGATTAATTTACCAGCATTAGCTTCTTTAGCAATGGTGGCAGCTTGTTCTGCAGTAGAATGCTTAGTACGCTCACAAAGATGTTCTAATTCTTTTAAAAATGTTGATTCATGATATAATAAATCAACATTTTTTATAATCGGAATAATATCTGGTTTAAAAGTAGTATCGCTACAATATGCGTAGCTTTTTGGAGTTTCTGGGGATACTGTTAATTCGTCGTTAGGAATAATTTCCCCTGAACTTAAAATGAAATCTTTACCAGCTTTTAAGTTGTGGTAATCACAAATTTCTATTTCATCGTATTGTTTAATATTGTCTAAATGTAAATGTCTTGCTTTAGGTTTTTCAGTAAATAAAAAACCATTAGTATATACTCTATGATTAAGAGGTATTGTTCTTACAGAAACTTTATCATCTTCAAAAATTAATTCACTTTTTTTAGATGTTAATTCATGAAAAACAATACTATATCTTACATGAGACATGGAAAGTTTTAGTTGTAATCGAGTTACTTCTTCAATTCCTTTAGGACCATAAATATGTAATTCTTTCTCCCGGTTTAAAATACCAAAGGTTGATATTAATCCTATTAAACCAAAAAAATGATCTCCATGCAAATGAGAAATGAATATATGATTGATTTTAGAAAAACCAACTTTATATTTTCTCATTTGTCTTTGCGTACCTTCACCACAGTCAATTAAAAAATGACGGTTATTAATCTCAAGATATTGAGAAGTAGGGTAGGCGTTTACTCTTGGTGTGGCAGAGTGACATCCTAAAATTGTTAACTGTAAACTCATTTAATCACAAAACGTTTCGACATTAATTCATTGTTCGTTTGAATAGCGTAGATATAAATACCAGATTTTAAATTATTTCTATCAAAATGAATCGTGTTTTTGCCTTTATGTGCAACGATTTTTTTGAAAAAAACAGTTTTACCTAATACGTTTTTTACACTAATAATAACTTTTTGTTTGTTAGTTGAGTTAAAAGATATGTTGGTTATTGAGTTGTATGAATTTTGAGATGCTACCAATTTATTCACAGTTTTTTCTTGTGAAAAAGTAACAGCAAAACAAGCCATACAAAGAATTAAAAGTAGTTTTCTTATCATAATTGGGGATTATAATTAGTTAAAAACCTAGATCTCTTTGAATGTTTTCCATTTCTAAAACATCTTCTGCTTCAACTAAAGTTGGAACAATATTAAATGTTTCAGGAAAACTATCAACATCTACACTTGGATAAATTAGCACAAAAGTTGTGCCGCTTTTCTGATGTAAATCAGCATAATACAAAAATAATGAAATTTCCGACGATTGTACGTTAAGTTTCGACGAAAGGTCGATTATTACATTGTTTTCTGTAAGATTTTTATGATTAACAGTAAAATAATCATAAAATTCTTTAAAACTCTCTTCTTGAGAAGTAAATAGTATATAATCGTCTTTTTCTTCGGATTTCATCTTTTATCTCTTAATTTGTTGTGCTAGCAAATATAGAACAGCCATTCTAACTGCAACACCATTTTCTACTTGATTTAGTATAATAGATTGTTTGCTATCAGCTACATCACTCGTTAATTCAACACCTCTATTAATTGGTCCTGGATGCATAATTACAATATCCTTGCCAATGTTATCTAATATTTCTTTGTTAATTCCAAAAAGCTGAGTGTATTCTCTGGTAGAAGGGAAATATTTTATAGCCATTCTTTCGTGCTGTACACGTAAAACATTGGCTACATCGCACCATTCTAAAGCTTTTTTAAGGTTAGTTTCAACTTCTACACCTAAACTAGTTATATACCTTGGGATTAAAGTTGTTGGTCCGCATACTTTTACCTTTGCACCTTGCATTTGTAGAGCGAAAATGTTAGATAAAGCTACTCTAGAATGTAAAATATCACCAACAATTACAATCTTTTTTCCTTTCAAATTAGAATTTAATGCTTCTCGCATTGAAAAACTATCTAATAATGCTTGTGTAGGGTGTTCATGAGTTCCATCTCCAGCATTTACAATTTTAGCATCTACATGTTTAGAAAGAAAAACTCCAGCTCCTACATTACCATGACGCATTACAACAATATCAACTTTCATAGAAAGAATATTGTTTACTGTATCAATTAAAGTTTCTCCTTTTTTAACGGAAGATTGTCCTGCAGAGAAGTTAATTACATCAGCAGATAATCTTTTTTCAGCTAACTCAAAAGATAATTTTGTTCGCGTACTATTTTCAAAAAATAGGTTTGCTATTGTGATATCTCGTAAAGAAGGAACTTTTTTAATCGGACGATTAATTACTTCTTTAAAATGAGCTGCGGTTTCGAAAATGAGTTCTAAATCATTTTCTTGTAAATATTTAATCCCTAATAAATGTTCAACACTTAACTGCTTCATTAGTTATCTATCTTAGGTTGTTTTGGTATTAAATAAATTTCGTCTTTGGAATGTGTTTCTTTCCAATTTACTACTACTTTTTCTTCGTTAATAGCATCTACCTGTCTTCCTCTGTAATTGGGTTGAATTGGTAAATGTCTACTAAATCTTCTGTCTATTAAAACTAAAAGTTCAATGTTTACAGGTCTACCGAAAGCTTGTAAAGCAGTTAAAGCTGCTCTTACACTTCGGCCAGAATATAAAACATCATCTATAATTACTACTTTTTTGTTTTCAATTAAGAAGTCAATTTTAGTAGGAGTAGCTTCTAAAGGTTCGTCTTTTCGTCTAAAATCATCACGATAAAAAGTGATATCTAAAAGACCAAGCTTTAAATTTTCTATTTGATAATCTTCAATAAGAATCTTCTTTAAACGTTGCGCTAAATAAGTTCCTCTCGGTTGTAAACCTATTAAAACAGTATTAGAAAAGTCGTTGTGATTTTCGATTAACTGACAAGCTAAACGATGCAGAATTATATCGATTTCTTTTGAAGTAAGTAAAGTTTTTCTGCTCATGAGTTGCTACCAATTTTCTTGATAGTTATAGAGTTCAAAATTAAAGTAAAAAAGTAAGTGAACAAAATTTAAAGTTAACGAAACTAAAAAGTATATCAATAAAATTATCTTTACATTTGCCAACTTTTAGAAAAGCCTTGTGTTATTATGATGAAATACATTAGAAATAAGAAGATTAACGTTAAAGATGATGCCTTAGCAGGTATTACAGTTTCTTTAGCAATGATACCCGAAGTTGTAGCCTTTGCCTTTGTAGCACAAATTAGTCCAATTGTAGCGCTTTTTGGTGCTTTTGTAATCGGTTTAATTGCTGCAATTTTTGGAGGAAGACCAGGTTTAATATCTGGAGCAGCAGGAGCTGTAGCAGTTATTTTTGTAAATATGATTCAAGAAGGACACGCAAAAGGTCTTTTATTTGATGTGCCTGTGGAAAACATGGGGTATTTCTATTTATTGGCAGCTGTGGTGTTAATGGGAATTATACAAGTATTGGCAGGTGTTTTTAAATTAGGAAAGTTTGTTCGTTTAATTCCGCATTCTGTAATGATGGGGTTTGTAAACGGTTTGGCAATCGTAATTTTCATAGCACAATTAGGAATGTTTAAAGAGCATGTGAAAAATGTATATGGAGAAAATAAAAGAGAAACGATTTCTAAAGAGCTAGTTTATAATGTAGATAATAATCAGGTTAAAGATTTAGCTTCTAATACAGTTTTATTTACTATTAATGAAAACTCTGTAGTTAATGCAGAGACTAAAAAAGAAGCATATCTTATTTCTGAAGGTCAGGTTTTTGATGTAAAAACTAAAAAAGTAGCTTTTAATGTTACAGATGAAGGTTTTTATTCGGTAAAAGATCATGGTGTAGTAAAAGAAACTATGACTGGTAAAGATTTATATACCATGATTGGATTAGTATTACTTACAATGCTAATAGTTTGGGGATTGCCAAAGTTAACTAAAAAAGTTCCAGCTGCATTAACAGCAATTCTAATCGTTTCTTTAGTGGTTATTTTAGGAGGAATTAATTCTATAAATGTAGGAGATTTTATTAGAGAAGGTGGTGGAGCTGGTTTAAATGGAGTAGACGAAATTTCTAAGAAATTAAATATTTTCGAATTATGGAGTCACCTTCCATTCAATTTAGATACTTTAAAATTTATTGCACCTTATGCATTTTTAGCTGCTTCTGTTGGATTAATAGAAACATTAATGACAATGAATTTAGTTGATGAGTTAACAGATTCTAGAGGAAATGGAAATAAAGAATGTGTGGCTCAAGGAGCAGGAAACATTTTAAGTGGAATGTTTGGTGGTACTGGTGGTTGCGGTATGATTGGTCAAACAGTAATTAATATTAACGCAGGAGGAAGAGGAAGACTATCTGGAGTTTCAATGGCAGTTACGTTGTTAGTTTTTATTTTGTTTGCAGATAAATATATCGAACAAGTACCAATCGCAGCTTTAGTTGGAGTAATGTTTATGATGGTAATTGAAACATTTGCTTGGTCGAGTTTTAGAATATTAAAGAAAATTCCAATTTCAGATGCTGTAGTATTAATTGTTGTATCTGCAGTTACAGTATTCTTTGATTTAGCAATAGCTGTTTTCGTAGGTGTCATAATTTCTGCATTATCTTTTTCTTGGGAAAACGCAAAAAGAATTAGAGCAAGAAAGCGTATGCGTGAAGATGGAACTAAAGTATATGAAATTTGGGGACCATTATTCTTCGGAAGTATTACGTCATTTAATGAAAAATTTGATGTAAAAAATGATCCTGATAACGTAGTTATTGATTTTGTTGAAAGTAGAATTTCAGATCACTCTGCATTAGAAGCTTTATTTGTTTTAGTAGAGAAATACCAAGCAGCAGGAAAAACCATTAAAATGAAACATTTAAGTGAAGATTGTAAAGTTTTAATGTATAAAGCAAGTGATACATTTAGAGATGTTATCATTGATGATGTAGACGATCCACGTTATCATTTAGCGGCGAATCCAGAAGCTTTTCCAAAATCATTAAGAGAATATACTTTTTAAATAAAAAAATCCTGCTAAATGCAGGATTTTTTATTTCTGAAATAACCAAACATCTTGTTGTGGTTTTCCGTTTTCTATTTTTCCAGGTACATGTTTTAGAATTTTTAAATCATATTGTTTAGCAATTTCTAACATAAAAGATTCAGGCTGATATGCAGAAAACAAACGATTTCCTTCTTTTTTAAAATCATGTACAATTAGATTTCCATTATTAAATTTTTCAAGTTCTTTAGCTGTTAGTTTAAATTGATGAATATTTCCGTGTGTAGTTAAAAATAAGATACCATCAGTTTTAAGAACGTTATACAACTCTTCAAACCATAAGTGATGTTGAGCTAAAGAAAGGTGAGTAAAGATGGAAATACCATATACTAAATCAAATTTTTCTCTGTCGTAAGGTAGAGGAGGAGTGATGTTATTGAGTTTAAAATCAATTCCATTTAAATTATTTTGACACCATTTAACATATTTAGGATTATAATCGCAACCAAAATAACTATTAGTTGTACCAGCTACAGTAGGTAAATGTCTTAATATCCTACTTGTTCCACATCCCCAATCTAAAATACTAACGTTTTTTAACGATTTAAATTCATTTACATGATCGTAAATCCATTGTGCAGTAGGAAGGCCATTTGTGTAAAACTTCTTGTAGTTCAACTGAAAAGTCTCATAAATATAAAAATCAGGAGGAAGTTTTACATCAGGATTTTCTAATAAAAACGTTCTGTTATCTTCTCTGTTTTTAAATTTTTGACGATAGAAATTAATTTGTTCAACTAATGGTAACAAGTTTAATCTGGTTAAAAATCTTTTTATGACGATTTTTTTCATTGTTTTTTCTGCGTATTTCTAGTCAAAAGTAAATAGGTTATTTATATACTTTACCATTAAATTTTAAAACTGTTTTCTGAAATGATATTTTTTCTTCATCTATACATTCACCAGTTTCATCAGTGTCAGATTTTCTATTAGTGATTTTATTATTTACGATAATATCGAAAAAACCATCAGTTTTATTTTTAGATAAAATTAATATCTTTTCCTCATTAATACTCCATCCGACACATTGCATATCCCATTCACCAACATATTCTTTGCTCTCAAAATGATCTAGTACAGGAATTAATTTTTCTTCTTTTTTTAAAAATAAAGTAAGTGTTTCAGAACTATACGGGTTTGGTTTAGATAAAGTGTAATGTGAAGAACGAATTCCGAATGCTCTTTTGTTTTTTGATACATAATATGGAGCAGTATCAATTTTTATTTCAGATAAAATTAGAGCATCAGAAGTCCAATATGAAGGCTTAAAGTATTTGTGTTTTATTTTATTGGTATCACTGTCAATAATTAAGATATAGCCATTATATTCTTCAATTGTATCATCACTTTTAATAATTTCTGGTATGACAACTATTGTTTCATTCTTAGCACTCGGTAGTTGTTTAGAAACTATAAATCCTACTTCACACTGACTTCTTTTTAAGTTTAATTGATGTAAAACTTTATCTAAGTCAAAATTTGTTTGACTGTAGGCATTATAAGTCAATACTAAGAGTAAAAAAACTGTGAGTTTTATTTTCATAAAAAATTACTTGTTCGTTGTGATTTGGCCGTTTTTATCCCATTCAATTTTTGTAATCAAACTATTGTTGTCCCAAAATTGTTCTTTCCAAAGTGTTCCGTTTTCGTAGAATATTTTCCACTTTCCATGTTTAATCCCAGCTTTAAAACTTCCTTCTGCACTAAGTTTTCCAAATTCAGATTCGTAAACTTTCCATAAACCTTCTCTTTTATCATTTAACATCGGGCCTTCTCCTGCTAGTTTACCATTTTGATGAAACCATTTCATTGGTCCGTTAGCCTTTCCATTACTATAAATTCCTTCAGCAGCAAGAACTCCATTGTCCCAATATTCTTTTCTAATTTCCTTTTTTGTTTTAGGAGTAATTTTTTTTTCATTGTTCTTTTTTGTGTCACAATTCATAAGAATTAAACCTAGCATTATGAAAGAAAGGAAGGTTTTGTACATTATTTTATAATTTTAAAAACAGGTAGTCTTAAATGAGCTTTTTCATAATGTTGCGTTTTGGTATAAATCCAATTTAATTGTGCTCTTGGATTTTTATTGAAAGTAGAATCAACAATCATTTTCTGATCAAATTCTGCTTTTACAAGTGGATTCTCATTTAAAAAAGCTTCAGCTTTGTCTTCAAAAACATAACTAGAAAATCCTTCTTTACGTTGTAAAATTGTATCGAAAAAATTCCAATTAAAAAAACTATCCACTGCTTCAGCCTCTAAGGTTTCTAATAAATAACGAATTCCATTCTGATTTGTAGGAATTATGTAATCTCCTTTTTGGAATTTGATGTCTTGAAGAGAAGAGTTTACTTCAGTATTGTAATGCAAATAATGTCCTTCAAATGGAGAACTAACTGTTTTAAAGTCTTTAATGTGATTTACTTCTACGTTTAAAATAGTATCGTTTTTAAAACGAGTAAATTCAATATTGTTATTTTGTAAACGAGAAATAACATTATGCCAACCTTTCGGAATTACATATGCTTTAGGAATAGTTATATTTTTAGTAGTCTTAAAGTTGTTGTAATATTTTACAGGAACTTCGTAAGGTTTATTTTTATCGTAAAATAAACGTTTTCCATTAGTTACTTTACTATCGATATAACTTCCTTTGTAAGCTTTAAAATTGAATTCAGTAGGATTGTCTAAATCAACTTTAAATTGAATAGCGTAACTTTTGTTATTAATAATATTTTCAACAGCTTTTGCTCTTAACGATTTTATTTGACCACTATTTTTCTCAGTGAAGTCGAACATCGATTTCATAAGTTCGTAAGTTTGTTTTACACGAATTTTATAAGGTTTTAACATGTGTGTTTCTACCATCATACCAAAAGTGTTAAATAAAGTTGTATAGCCAGTTGAATACCTTGGAGAATCCATAAACTGACTCCAACCTTTATCTGGTGTCGATCCCCAAACATTTACATATGGCGTAATCGGAATCCCTTTTTTAGCCAAAGATTGCTCTAAAAACGGACGTATTTCTTGTTCTAAGTAAGTGCCAAGTTTACCACCTAATTTATTATGTTGTGTAAATAAATGAGTAATTGCGTATTGATAATCGGCTCCGTTACTTACGTGATTGTCTATAAATATATCAGGATTTACAGTATGAAAAATTTCAGCAAAACTTGCAGCATTTTTAGTGTCTTGTTTTACAAAATCACGATTTAAATCAAAGTTTCTAGAATTTCCTCTAAAACCGTATTCTTTCGGTCCATTTTGATTTGCACGTGTGTGAGCATTTCTATTTAAAGCTCCACCAATATTGTATACAGGAATTACACAAATTAAGGAGTTTTTATAAGCTTCTTGTAAAGAATCATTTTGTACAATATCTCTTAGTAGAAGCATAGAAGCATCAATACCGTCTGATTCTCCTGGATGAATTCCATTATTGATTAAGATTCGATTTTTTTTTGAATCTTTTATTTGATTTTTTTTAGTTTTTCCTTCTGGATTATAAACTGCTAAATGTAAGGGATTACCGCTGTCTGTAGTTCCAAATTCGAGTAAAGAAATTTTAGAATATGTATCTGCTAAGTCAGAATAATAAGAAATTACTTCATTATATTCTGGAGTTTCTAACCCATTAGATTTTTCAAATGTAGTTGTAAAGTCTTTAGAAGATTTAGTTTCAGTTTTATTACAAGAAAGAATGCAAATTACTAAAGCGAGTAGTATTATTTTTTTCATTTTTGGCTCTTGGTTTCACCAAATATAAATCTTTCAAAATAATTTTAAGCCACACTATATCTTTCTTAACATATTGTTCCTTATCGTTATCGAATGCCAATAAATTATATCGATTTGCTCTATTAGAAAAAGAACACCATTAAAAACTCCTGATCAAAAATCGTAATTATGATCTCACAGAATCAGGAACTAAACCAGTGTAATCTCCGCCATTTCTAATAACATCTCTAACAATAGATGAAGAGATATAACTCTTGCCAGAAGAAGTAAGTAAAAACACAGTTTCTATTTCTGAAAGTTTTCTATTTGTATGAGCAATAGCTTTCTCGAATTCGAAATCTGCAGGATTACGTAATCCTCTTAAAATAAATTGAGCGTCAATTTCTTTACAGAAATTCACAGTTAAGCCTTTATAGGTAACCACTTTTATTTTTGGTTCATTTTTAAAAGTTTCTTCAATAAACTGTTTTCTTTTTTCTAAAGGAAACATGTATTTTTTATCGGCATTTACTCCGATTGCGATAATAAGCTCATCGAATAAAGTAATACCTCTTTCAATAATATCTAAATGCCCTAAAGTAATAGGGTCAAAAGATCCAGGAAAAATAGCGCGTTTCATTTTTAATTGTGTTGTTAATGGTTGTGTTATTTATATTTTTTATTTAGGAATTTAGACTGCTTTCTATTGCATTTCCAAATAGTTCAGTTAAACTAATTCCTGCTTCTTGTGCCTGTTGTGGTAAAATACTTTCTTCAGTTAATCCAGGAACGGTATTCATTTCTAAAAAGTGAGGTACACCATTTACAAAGATATATTCAGATCTAGAAAACCCACTCATATTTAAAACGGTATATACTTTTTTTGCAACTTCACGTACTTTAAATTCTTCTTCTGAAGTTAGTCTTGCTGGAGTAATTTCTTGAGATTTACCTTCATATTTTGCTTCATAATCGAAAAAATCGTTTTCTGAAACAATTTCAGTAATTGGTAAAACTATAGTTTCACCCTTGTATTGAATAACTCCAACAGAAACTTCTTTACCATCTAAAAAACTTTCGATTAAAATTTCACTGTCTTCTTTATAAGCTTTTTCTATTGCAGGGAGAATATCTTCTTTTGTGTGCGCTTTAGAAATACCAAAACTCGATCCAGCGTTATTAGGTTTTACAAAACAAGGTAAACTTACTTTTTTTATAATCGTATCTACATCAACAGTTTCACCTTGATTTAAATATACTGAGATTGCTGTAGGTATATCATACTTTCTTAAAATACTTAATGTATCTCTTTTATTGAAAGTTAAAGCCATTTGATAAAATGGAGCAGAGGTATGTTTAATTCCTAATAAATCGAAATATGCTAAAATCACACCGTTTTCACCTGGTGCACCATGAATTGCATTAAAAACACAATCAAAAGTTAATTTATTTCCTTTAAAATCAACAGAGAAATCATGTTTATTTACAGGAAACTTTTGTTCATCTTCAACTAAAAACCAACCTTCTTTTAAAATATGAATACAATAAGGATTGAATTTAGATCTGTCTATATGCTGATATACTACATTTCCGCTCTTTAGAGAAATAGCTACTTCAGAAGAGTAGCCGCCCATGATAATGGCGATATTTTTTTTCATTTCCAATAATTAACCTTACAAACTTACCAAAAAAGTATTTTAAAAATTAATGTTTTTAAATTAGTATTATTTTTAATGTACATTTGTTGAATCTTTCAAAAAATCAATAATGAAATTGTTACAGTTTTTAAAGAGCAAGGTTTTCGTAAAACAAATTATAATTGCTATAATTGGATTGCTACTATTTGTGTTTTTATTACAATGGTGGTTAGGATATACTACAAATCATAATCAGAAAATTCAGGTACCAAACTTAGAAAAGAAAAGTATTGCTGAAGTAAAACAATTACTAGATGAATTAAGTTTAGATTTTATTGTGATTGATAGTGCTAGTTATAATCCAGATTTTCCAAGAAAATCAGTAATGGAGCAAAATCCTGAAGCTGGAGATTTCGTTAAAGAAAAAAGAAAAATTTATTTGACATTAAACCCATCAAAATATAAAGATGTTGCAATTCCTGATTTAAACGGGAAAACAAAACGTCAGGCAATTACACATTTACGTTCTATAGGTTTTTCTGTTGGAGAAAAATTTACTTATGTTCCAGACATAGGAAAAGATGTTGTAAGAGGATTAAAATACAAAGGAAAGCAAGTAGGCTTAGGAGATAAATTACCTAAAAAATCTGTGATTGATCTTATTTTAGGTGATGGATCTTTAAATTAAACTTTTTTAAATAGAGATTAGATGCAGGAGGAGAATTATGATATTCAAGACGAAAGTTCTGAATTATATGAACATTATCGTTTTACAGCTACAGAAGGACAAGATCCTTTACGTGTAGATAAGTTTTTAATGAACTTTATTGAGAATGCTACACGAAATAAAATTCAACAAGCGGCTAAAGCAGGAAACATTTTAGTAAATGATAAAGCTGTAAAATCTAACTACAAGGTAAAACCAAAAGATGTAGTTCGTGTAGTTTTAGCACATCCACCACACGAAAACTTATTAGTAGCTCAAGATATACCAATTAATATTGTATACGAAGATGATGATGTTATTGTGGTGAACAAAGAACCTGGTATGGTAGTTCATCCAGGTCATGGAAATTATTCAGGAACTTTAGTAAACGGATTAATTCATCATATCGAAAACTTACCAAAAAATAGTAACGAGCGTCCTGGGTTAGTCCATAGAATCGATAAAGATACCAGTGGTTTATTAGTTGTTGCTAAAACTGAGTTTGCAATGGCGCATTTATCGAAGCAGTTTTTTGATAAAACTACAGAGCGTTTGTATTATGCATTAGTTTGGGGAAGTGTAGAAAATGATGAAGGAACTATTGAAGGGCATATCGGACGAAGTGCTAAAGATAGAATGCAAATGGCTGTGTACCCTGATGGAGATTATGGTAAAGCAGCAGTAACACATTATAAGGTTATTGAACGTTTTACTTATGTTACTTTAGTTGAATGTCGTTTAGAGACAGGACGAACACATCAGATTAGAGCACATTTTAAATATATTGGACATACTTTATTTAACGATGAGCGTTATGGAGGTGATCAAATTTTAAAAGGAACAACATTTTCTAAATACAAACAATTTGTAGACAATTGTTTTAAGTTGTTACCAAGACAAGCACTGCATGCAAAAACTTTAGGTTTTGTTCACCCAACTACAGGAAAGTTTATGCAATTTAATTCTGAAGTTCCAGAAGATATTACAGCTTGTTTGGAAAAGTGGAGAAGATATTCTACGAATTCAACATTTGAAAGTTAAAAAAAGTTATTTGCTGAGAATCGCGTATTTCAAAAAATCTTATGATATATACAGAATACACGATTCTCAGTTGTTATTATAGTTTAAAATTATTTAACTCTATCATTTACTAAACTCATAATACGTTCAAATTGTTCTTCTAATCCCATGTCAGAATTATCAAACTCAACAGCATCATCAGCTTTAGCAAGTGGAGAATCTTTTCTAGTAGAATCAATTCGATCTCTTTCTTGAACATTGAATAAAACTTCTTCGTAATTTACTTTATCACCTCTGTCTAATAATTCTTTGTAACGCCTTGTAGCTCTTTTATCTGCAGAAGCAGTCATGAATAATTTTAATTCAGCACTTGGAAAAACAACAGTTCCGATATCTCTACCATCCATTACAATTCCTTTTTCAGTTCCCATATTTTGTTGTTCAAGAACAAGTTTTCTTCTAACTTCAGGTATTGTAGAAACCTTACTCACCAATTTAGAAACCTCTATAGTGCGTATTTCTCTTTCTACATTTTCATTATTTAAATACATTTCAGCAAATCCTAAATCAGAATTAAAAAGAAAAGACAATTTAATGTTTTCGAGATCATTTATAAGTTGATCTGTTAAGAGTGTATTATCTGAAACATAATTTTTGCGCATTGCATATAAAGTAACAGCTCTGTACATAGCGCCTGTATCTACATAAATATAATTCAGTTGCTTAGCAAGTTGTTTAGCAATAGTACTTTTACCTGTGGAAGAAAAGCCATCAATGGCTATGATAATTTTACCTGTATTCATTTAAAAAATATGTGGGGCAAAGATAAAAGTTAAAGTAGAAAGAGGGAGAAACAAATTAATATTTAGTTTTATATCTGCTCGGTTTTCCTTTATTTAAATCAATAGCTATTCCGAAAGTACTAACATTAGAAGCAGTGTGGAATCTTGAGTATGCGTAATTTAGTTTTACTTTATTCATACGTAAACCAAACCCGAAAGAAATTCCTCCAAATGACCTTATGTTTTGTAATTGAAGTTCTTTTCCTCTTCTGAAGTTGTAACCAATTCTGAAATTAACAGCACGTTTAGGGAATAATTCAGCTCCTATACTAAAATGTCTGAATAAATTATCTACAAAAGAAATATCTTCTTCAGTAATGTTTCCGTCTAAATCAGAAGTTTGATTTGAAGGGTTAGCAACGCTAATATTCCATTGTTGAAGATTATCTGCAGTTAAATACCAACGTAACGGAACATTTTCTAATAAGTAAGAAGCTCCAAGAGCTATTTCGAAAGGAAGTTTTTCCTTTTCTCCGTTAAAAGATGTAATCTGTGTTCCAATGTTTCTTAATGCTATTGAGAAAATATAAGGTTTTTGATCATTGTAGTACGTAGCAGCTAAATCCGCAGAGACACCAAAAGATGAAAAATTAGCAATAGAAGAATTAATTAACCTAAGATTAGCTCCTAAATGAATGCTAGTGTTTGGTATGCGATATGCATATCCAACAGACAAAGCAATATCACTGGCTCCAAATGTCCCAGTTTCATTTCCTTCTGCATCAGCTTGAATCAGTGTACCATAATTAACATAGGTGATATTTCCGTGTATAGTTTGAGTATATCTAGAAAAACGATGAGCATAAGAAACAGATCCAACAGAAATATCTGCTAAATAGCTTGTGTAGTTTATTGAAAGTTTTCTGTCTAAATCTAAATTTATTATTGAAGGATTCCATGTTGCTTGATCTACGTCATCAACAAGAGTTAAAACCTTTCCACCTAAAGCAGCTTGTCTAGCATTTGTAGTAGTGTTAAGGAAAGAAAAAACACTGTTCCCACCTACTTGAGCATGACTAAAAGAGAGAAAAAACAAACTAGCAATAATGAAATATTTTAGCATTTTTTAACTTTGGTATAATAAGTTTGTAAAATTAACGTATTAATTTTAAGGATAGTGTTTAAATAGATTTTAAATAATAAAATTTTTTTTTATTATAAAATGAATATATTTGTATGTTACAAGTGTGTTCGCACATTAAAATTTTAATGGTCCCCATCAATTATGTATAAGTGTAAAAAAAATAAGGTACAGTTACTTTTTTTACTACTAACTTTATTGTTTAGTAGTATTTCTTTTGGGCAAACACTACAAGCACCAATACCAGACTTTACTTTTGCGTGTGCAAAGGAAGGTTCAAATAACTTTAGTTTGGTGTTTGAATTTTCTGGTATGGCGTTTGATCCTAATAACGTATTTACTGTACAACTTTCCGATGCTGATGGGAATTTTACTCCAGGAAGTATAACGAACTTAGCAACAGTAACAGGAGAAAACGATAGTTTTTTTGATATTTCTGCAAGTTTTGCTTTTCCAACGGACGCTTATGGTTTTAATTATAGAATAAGAATTGTTTCTAGCTTGCCGGCAACAGAAGGACCTTCATTTGGGCCTTTTGAAGCATTTTTTACAACTTCTGAACAATTAATTTTAAATTCTTTTAACGATGTTGTGTTATGTGGAGGATCACAAACTATTTCTGTAAATGAAATTGACCCTAATTTTACCTATTTATGGTATAGAGTTGAAGGAGGAAGAGATGTTTTGATACCAGGAGAGACAGGTTCTTCTATAGAAATATCAAATGCAGGAAGATATTATGCAGCAATAAATTACGGGCAATGTACTCAATCTGGGGCAGGTGTTCGTTCTAATATAATAGATGTAACAGAAATAGCACCAACAAGTTTGGTTATTCAAGGACCGAATTCAGTGGAGATTTGTGCTAACGAAACTTATGATTTAATAGCAAGTGTAGATGATCCTACGTTTACCTACAATTGGTATAAAGATGGAAACCTCATAGATGGTTTACCTCCTTACACACCTACATACACAACGCCAACAAGCAATCAATTTGGAGTTTATCATTTAGAAATAGAAGTAGGGGGATGTACATCTCGTTCTCAAGATGTTTCTGTAGAGCAAAGACCAGGAGTAGATTTTGATGTTAATATTGAAAATCCAGCTATAAGAGTTAGATTACCTAGAGAGACAATAAATTTACCGATCACTCATAATTCTAGTTCAGCGACTATAACTTGGTTCAAAGATGGAGAAGCATTGCCTTCCAGTAACTCTTTAGCTTTTCCTGCTGTAGAGGCTGGAGAATATTTTGCTGAAGTTGTTGACAATTCTACTAGTTGTCCAACATCTAAAAATTCAGCTGTTTATACTGTGTTAGATGTGGTTTCTATTTCGCCAGAAATTAGAGCGGCTTCAGATTATGCAGATTGTAGTAATGATAGTACAACATTATCAATAGTTGGTGTAACAGCTACAGCAACAGATGGAAATGATTATGATTTAACACAAGATCAGATAGATAGTCTAGTTTTTCAATGGAAAAAAGATGGAGCTGATTTGGCAGGTGAAACTTTAGATCAACTAACAATTGATTCATATAATGATAATGGAGAATATGTTTTAAATGCAACAATAAGTGCTTTATTAAATTTTGATTCTAACCCTTTAGACGTTTTGTTAACCTTAACGGGAGTAGAAATTCAATCATCATCTATATCAAACGCTTTATGTCCTGGAGAGACAATCACTTTTAATTTGAATATTGTTCCAGGGTTTGTTTATACTTGGTTTAAAGATGGGGTTGAAATACCACTTGCTGATCCAAGTACTTTAGTAATTGATGAAATTGGAGTATATAGTGTGACTTATGAAGGATTTGGTTGTCTAAATAATGTAGCTGAGATTAATGTAGTGGAGTTTGATGATACAGTTTTAGAGGTTACTCCTTCTTCAACAGCAGTGTTAGAACCAGGACAAACAATAACTTTAGAAGCCAGTGGAGCAGACTCTTACGAGTGGTTTAATGAAGCTGGAACATTATTGTCGTCAAATGAAACACTTGATGTTAACTTGTTAGGAACATATACAGTTTTTGGTACAGTAGGAGGATGTAGAGCGCAAAGAGATATTAATGTTGTAGAAGATGATGGTAAATTGGTGATACCAAATGTAATTACTCCTTTTAATGGAGACGGAATTAACGATACTTGGGAGCTTCCAAATAGATTTGCTTTTCAAAATAATGTTCAAGTAATTATCTACAATTCAAGAGGTAAAGAAGTTTTGAATACAACTGATTATCAAAATAATTGGCCAGTAGATAATAATTTGAAAGATGGAATGTTATTCTATTTTAGAGTTATTCAAGATGACAACTTAATCAAAGCGGGGACAATTTCTATATTGCAATAATATATGGTAAAGAAAATTACTTTAGTAACACTATGTGTATTTATGAATTTACTAGCATTTGCTCAAACGAGTATTGCTAGTGAGGATTCTTATAATGGTTTCTCATCTAGGAGCTTCATGAAATTTAATAATTTTATGACAGTACCTACTTTTTCTTTACTTCACCGAGAAACGTCTACTATTGAAGCTATTAGTAGAAGCTCAAATATTGATTTTGAAGATGCTTCTCGTTTACATATTTTAAGTTATTCAGGTAAAATGCAACCAAATGTTGGAGCAGGTATTGCTGTTTTTCAACAAGAAATAGGTGTTTTTAAAGATTTTGGAGCCATGGCAAATTATGCTTACCAAATCAATTTATCAGAAAAAACTAGTTTAACTTTTGGTTTTAACTTTTTTTACAGTAGAAGAAGTTTAGACGAACCAAGAGTATTAACTAATACTCCAGAACCTTTAATTAATAATTATCAAGACAGGCCTGTAGTAGTTTTTCAGCCAGCAGCAACTGTTTCTTTTGGTAATTTTGATGTTGGATTATTCTTTGAAAATCTAGGAGATTTTAATTTAAAAAGTAGTGAGTTTGTAACAGAATTTGGAGATAAAACAATTTCTGCTCATGCTGCCTATACTCATAGATTACAAAATACTAGTGGTTTGTTTTCTGGAACTACGATTAGAGGTTTAGGTATTGGAAGAAGAGCAAAAGTAGATGGTTTTTCTTATGCTGCTACTGTATTAGCTGATTTACCTAAAGTAGGTTGGTTAAAAGTTGGTTATGATAAGTTATTTGGTTTAAATGCTGGTTTTGGTATTAATCTAAATAAAAGATTATCAATTGGTTTTACATATGAAAAGCAACAAAACTTAAGTGGTACAAACGAGGTTGGTTTAATTTATCGTTTAGGAAAAAGAAAAGCAAGAAAAACAGGTAATGTTACTGTTAGTATTCCTGATAATTCAGTTAAACCAA
Source organism: uncultured Tenacibaculum sp. (assembly GCF_947502995.1). Taxonomy (GTDB): domain Bacteria; phylum Bacteroidota; class Bacteroidia; order Flavobacteriales; family Flavobacteriaceae; genus Polaribacter. The sequence continues at coordinate 136,363 of NZ_CANNBW010000015.1, forward strand.
TAATAGATAGAAGAGAAGAAGAATACGAAAATCCTGAGCATAATGATTTATCAGATGAAATAAGAATAGCTCAAGATTCTATTGATAAATTAAACAAAAAGGTAGATGAAATTTTAAAGAGGTTAGAAAATCAACCTACAAATACAAAAACTACCGAAATTATTAGAGAAGTTACTCCAGCACCACCTACAGAAACTAGAGATCAATCGTTACCTAGAAGAAGTGGAAGACCTTGGAGAGAAAGAACTGTTACCGAAAGAGGTGGGGGTGGTACAATGTACTATGTTGCTATAGAGCAGTTTAAATCGTTAAAGAAAGCGAAAGAAGAGGTAAAGTTCTACAATAACAAAAAGAGTGTAAAGCAATATAACAAAACACATAAAAAGAAAGTTAGAGCTCGCTATGTAAGAGATCCAAAGTATAATGTATATGTAGTGTATATAGACCGTCATGGTAAGAAAGTAGATGCTGAAGAACAACGTGATGAGATTAATGGTGCTATTAAAAAAGAAACAGAAAGTGACGATGAAGTAGGAGGAAGTTTAGGAATTACAACTTCAAATGACAATAATTCTGGAAAAGACAGAGTATATGTCATGAAAGTTACTCTTGGTCCAGAAGGAGAAACATATAAAGTACCTAAAACTCAACCAAAAGCTAGAGTTCAAACTATGAGTTTAGTAGACGGTTTAGAACCAGGTTATTATATGCAAATAGGAGTGTTTTCTAAAAAGCCTTATGCAGACAGATTATTAGATGAGTTAGAGAGCGACGGAATTAATGCAGGTTTCTTCATTAACCCAAAAACAGGATATAGACATGTTTATATCCACAAATCAGAAAATAGACAAGAAATAATAAAATTATACAACAATAATTTAAACGGAAAATATTACGATAGAAAGAATATAGTTCACGTAAGATAAGGTGTTTATAATGAGTTTTTAAAAAGTTATAAAAATTAGTTATCTTTATAGAGACCCCGTTTACAAGTGTTATAAGTTTTTGATTATAAGTTTTTTATAAGAAAGCAAAAATCCCCAAAAATGAAAAAAAAGTTACTTTTTCTATTTATTGCTTTAACTTCAGTTCTAGGATTTTCACAAGATGATGGAAATCAATCAGAAACAGAAGCTAAAGTTCAAGTATTGCCAAAAAATATTGGGCAAATCTTAAATCAAGAAGCTATTCAGAAAAAAGGAATTTCTGAAACTCCGCCAAATAATTTAATGGCAAGGAGGAAACCTGATGTAGATTTTGATGAAAGGAGATTACCTCCAGGAGGAATAAACATTCGGGGTAATGTAACTTTTGTTGGTAATAATATTTTAAACAGAGATTTTAGGGAATTTACATTATATACTAGAAGTTCAACAACATCAAGATTCAGAGATGATTGTAATAGGAGATATAGAGATTATACGTATACTCCAACAACACAAAATGTAGACGCTAATGATCCACAACCAAATAATACTGTCGGGGATGACTTATATGTTATCAATTTTATTGACGGTTGTAATAGAGTTTTTTATGTAAATGTTAATGATGCTCAATTTAATAATGGTAACATTTACATGGATTATATTGATGTAGATGATGATGAGGGTATTGCTGGTTTTGCAGATACTTTTTCTTCTTCAAAATCAACATTAAATTTACCAAATTGTTCTAGAGTTGTTCATGCAAGTTTATATTGGGCTGGGGTTTTTCCATATGAATCTTGGGAAACTGAAAACGCGAGACCAGGTGATTATAGAGATATAAAATTTAAGTTACCAGGTGAGCCTTATCAAGATATTACAAGTGACGAAGTTTTATATGATAGTGGTATAGCAACACAAAGGCCATATGTTTGTTATAAAGATGTAACATCTATGGTTCAAGGCCTTTCAAATCCAAATGGAGATTATTTCGCAGGAAATATTAGAGCAACTGTAGGTCGTGATAGAAATAATGGTTTAGGAGGAGCTGCTGGATGGGTTATGGTTGTAGTTTATGAAAATGAGACAGATTCTAGTAAAAACATTTCAATTTTCGATGGTTTTGCTACTATTGATGGTACAAATAGTGCAGATGTAAACTTTACAGGTTTTAATACAATTCCTTCGGGTCCAGTAAGAGCTCAATTTTTAACAGCTGCTTTAGAGGGTGATGGTTTTATTTTTAATGATAACTTCCAAATAAGAAATACTTCTGGGGCTTTTGTAAACGTTAGTACACCAACAACAAATCCTGTTAATAATTTTTTTAATGGAAGTATTACTCAGTATGATGCTCATACAACTACACGTAATCCTGATAGTGAAAACACTCTAGGTTTTGATGTTGATTTATTTAATGTTGACAATCCATTAAATGCAAATATTGCAAACAATCAATCTAGTTTAGATGCAAGATTTACAACTGGGGGAGATGTATATTGGCCCTTTTTAAATGTATTTGCAATTGAAATAATAGAGCCTGTTATTCAGTTAGTTAAAACTGTTGATGATAATGCAGGTAATGATTTGGCAGGAGCAACAGTAGGTTTAGGTGGTGATTTATGGTATAATGTTGCCTTTCAAAATACAGGAACAGATGATGCTATAAATACAGTAATAACAGATAGGCTTCCAAGAAATGTAAATTTAGTTCCAGCAGATGTGGTTACACCTACAGGTGTAACTTTATCGAATTATGATCCTCCATCTGCAGCAAATAGTTTCAGAGGAGAATTAACATTTGAAATAGATGATTCTTTAGTTGAAGAAGGTGGTGCAGTTCATAACATTCGTTTTCATGTTCAGGTAGTAACAGATTGTAGTTTACTTACAGACGTATGTTCTAATATTGTAGAAAATCAAGCTTTTGCTAGATATGATGGACGTACAGGAGGAGTTTCTGTAAATGATGCTCCTAGTGTTTCTGGTATAGATGCATGTAACTTTGGTATAGCAGGATCTACAAACTTTTTAGTTGATATAACAACATGTAATAATTTTTCTCAAAATGTTGCACTTTGTGGTTCTTCAGTAGATTTAACAGCAGGCGCAGGTTTTGGAAATTATGAATGGAGAGATGATTCAGGTACTATAATTGCTTCAGGAGATGAAGCTAGTACAAGAACTATTACTGTTACAGCTACAGGAACTTATACTGTTACTAAAACAAATCCTGCAGGATCACCTGCAGCTTGTGTGCCTTTTGATGAAACTTTTGTTGTTGGACCTTTTGGTTCAGGAGTAAATCCTTTAGTTGCAGTTGCCGATAGAGTAGTGACTTGTGTTAACGATGCAACATTAGAATTAGCAGAAATTTATTTATGTGGTAGTTCGGATTCACGTTCAATTCCTACAGGTGTTGCAGCACCAACAACTGTAAGATGGCAAGTTTTGAGTTCTGGAAGTACACCAACTCCAGATGTTACTTGTCCTGATGTAGGTGGAACTTGGGTTGATGTTGCTACAGATGTAAATAGTACAACTAGAACTTTTTCAGATGCTGGGCAATATAGATTAATTGTTGAAGAGCCAGGAGGATGTTTCGAACGTTATTATTTTAATGTTTTTAAAGGTACAGTTAATCCTACAATTGTAACAGAAGATATCATCTGTTCTACAGATGGTAGTATAACTATAAATAGTGTTCCAGCAGGTTATGAATATGCTGTTGTACCGGCAGGAGATCCTGCACCAGCAGCTGGAGCTTATCAAGCATCAAATGTTTTTCCAATTTCTACAGCAGGAAATTATGATGTTTACATAAGAAATGTTGCTATTTCTTGTGTGTTTCCATATCCAAATCAATCTGTTGGAGAGGTTGATATGGATGTTGATGTGACTACTACACCAATTTTATGTGCTGGTGATTCTGGAGAAATTAATGTGCAAATTAATGCACCTACTTCAGAACAGTACATATATAATATAACTAGTGGTGGTTCAGTTGTGAGTTCTTTCGGACCTACAACAGATCGTTCTAGAACTTTTTCAGTTTCTACGTCAGGAACTTATACAGTAGAAATTACTTCAACTACAAGTAGTTGTACATATACAGAGACTTTACCAGCTATTACAGTTCCGCCAGCATTAAATCTCAATGCTGTAAATACAAAAGATATTGATTGTTCTAATGGAAGAATTACACTATCAGCTAATGGAGGAACTCCAGGAGCAAGTGGATATACTTATGCTTTATGGTCGTACACACCAGCAGGAACTGCAACAAAAACAGCTATTTCTTATGCAGATGTAAGTGGTATTCCAGCTACATACAATGCTACAACTTTTGAAGGTTTCACTACCAATACAATATTTAATATTCCAAATGGAAGCGAAGGAACTTATGAATTTATTGTTGTTGATGACAATAACTGTACGCAAATTTCTTCTCCAGTAACAATAAGTTTAGAAGATGCGTTACAATTTTCTGAAACGCACACAGATGCTACTTGTTCAGGAAATACAGATGGATCAATTACAATTAATACAGACACACCACCAGGATTATTAGGATATACTTTAGAATATAGTGATGATGGAGGTACAACATTCCAAAATTCAAATTCATTTACAGGTTTAGGTCCAGCTAGTTATACAATTACAATTAGAGCAACAAAAGGAGCATCTGTTTGTAGTTACACAGTAGGTCCAATTACCATAGATAATCCTTCATCACCATCAAGTACAGCAAGCTTAACACAAGATGCTACTTGTACACAGCCAAATGGAATAATTACATTTACTAATGCAACAGGTGGTTCAGGTACTGGTTATCAGTATAGTATTAATAATGGTACAACATGGCAAAGCTCAACAATATTTAACAATGTTGGTCCAGGAACTTACGATCTATTTGTAAGAGATTCAAATGGTTGTGCTTCTCCTGTTTTACCACAAATAGTTGTTGATCCTTTTCCAGTGATTCCAGATATTCCAAGCACAATAGATTATAATTGTGACGGAACAGCAACGGTTACATTTACACCACCAGCAACACCTTCATTAACTTATACTTATAGTATGGATGGAGGAACGCCTCAGGCTTCAAATGTATTTACGAACGTAAATCCTGCAGCACATACTTTTACTGTAAGAGCTGATAGAGCTTGTCCGAGAGATTTTATTGTAAATGTTTTACAAAATCAACAATTTTCAGGAAGCATAACTGGAAGTACAAATTCAGAATGTAATGCTTCAAATAATGGATCAATTACTATCCAAGCAAATAATTTTAATGGTGGAAGTTATGAATATTCTATTGACGGAGGAGCAAGCTGGTCATCTACAGCAGATAATCCTTTTAGAATAGTAGGTGTTCCTGCTGGAAACCATAATGTTAGAATTCGTGAAACTTCTGGTTCAATAGTTTGTGAATTAGATTTAGGAGATGTCACTATCACTGAACCAGCACCTTTAAATGTAACAGGAACTATAACAACAACAGCAAATTGTACTGGACCAAATTCTGCATCTGTAACTGTACAAGCAACAGGAGGAACACCTCCATACGAATTTAGTATAGATAATGGAGTAACTTGGCAAAGTTCTACAGTTTTTACAGGCTTATCTTCAGGTACTTATACCGTGAATGTTAGAGATGCAAACAATTGTACAGAATGTGGATGTTCAACAGATCCTTTTATTAATGGAAGTTTTGAAAGTGTACCATCAGGAATTACTACTTTTAGAATTATAGATGAAAACCAGTTAGATGGTTGGGATAGTACAGCTTCAGATAACAGATTAGAAATATGGAGATCTGGATTTAATGGAGTTCCGGCATCAGATGGTGACTATTTTGCAGAATTAAATGCAAACTTACCATCAGCTTTATATCAAGAATTTTGTACTATTCCAGGTGATGTAATTAATTGGTCTCTAGATCATAGAGGAAGAAGTGGAGTTGATGTTGCAGAAGTTAGAATTGGAGGAGATTTAGCTACACCGAATTTTACACAAACTATGTCTGATGAAAATACAGCATGGGGATCCTATTCAGGTTCTTACACTGTTCCAGCAGGACAAACAACAACTGTAATTTCGTTTGAAGCAATATCGACAGCTTCAGGAAGTTTATCTATCGGTAATTTTATAGATAATGTAAGAATGACAGTTACAGCTGTAGGTTGTGTACCTTTTACTATTAATGTACCTAATCCAGATCCAGTAGATTTCACAGCTGTACCAGTTACATGTTATGATGGAACCAATGGAACTATAACAGTTAACATTACAAGTGGTGAAGCACCATTCAGAATACGTTTAGATAGCGGATCTTTTGAAAATGTTACAGGAACGAGTCATACCTTTACAGGATTAGGAGCCAATACATATGTAGTAGAAGTTATTGACAATAAAGGATGTAC
>NZ_CANNBW010000016.1 GCF_947502995.1 uncultured Tenacibaculum sp.
ATATTAGAATGAAAAAGGGGACTTTTAGTCCCCAGTATAATAAACCTCTGTACTTTCAGTGCAGAGTGATTTAGTTAACACAAGAGCTAAAATAGCTCATGTTTTATATTTTATTGGAATCCGTTGATGTCACAATAGTTACCTACAACAGCTCCATAACATCTAGATCCAGGGAAAATACCACCAGATAAAGTAGAAGGGTAAGAACATGTAGTTCCTCTTGTACCATCAGTTTTAGTATAGTGTCCTTCAACAGTATAGCTAGAGCTTGGTGGGCAAGGTACTCTACCTCCACCAATTAAACCTCCATTGATGTTTTTTTGCTCAGTCTTGCTTAACGACTTTCCTAAGTTTAAGATTGATTTTTTCATAATATTTGAATTTTTAAAATTTATTTTCCCTGATCATTTATAGACATTCAAGGCTTATGTCTGTTATCGCGAAAATTTCTTTAATGATCTTAAGTTGGTTGTGAGATAATAGCAGTTTAATAACGCAATTTCTTGAGGAAATAAATCATTTTAATTTATAGCTATTTTTCTCTTATCAAATTTATGAAGCGTTCGTTGGAAAAAATAGGGATTAACTTGTTTGACAAATGATATATGTGTGCTTTTTATAAAAAGTCGGATTATTTTTGTACTGTTTTTTAGGCCTTTTTTTATTAAAGAGCTTCTATTTCTTTTTGGTTTAAAGTAATGATTTTACTATTGTTGCTAGTTTTATTTAGGAAAAAAAAGAAACAGAAAACAAAAAACACATGCATTTAAAAGTTGAAATAAATCAGAGCTCTTATAACATGTGTTTTTTTATAAAATGATATGTCTTTTAATCGAGAATTTGTAAAATCCGATTGACTTTTTTCTATGAAAATCTAATGAATAGGGATTTTTATGATGTATTCTTTTTTACTGTTGTTGTTTAATTTGGTTTCCCTTAACCAAGGGTTCACTAATTTTAATTCTTTGTAGGTAATATTGTATTGTTTTGCAAAATCAGCTAAATCTGGAATAGGATAGTCAACTAATATTTCTTTTACTTCAGGAAAAGTGTATAAATCTTCTTGGTCAAATACGAAGCCATATTTTTTTGGGTTTGACATTATTTCTTTTAAAGCAAGAATTCTAAAAACATATCTTCCAGTTTCAGGATTTAATAAAAGATCATAATAACTTGTTACTTTTTGTTCTTTTAAACGTTTAGAGATTCTACCTCCGCCAGCGTTATAAGCTGCTGCAGCTAATGTCCAACTACCAAATTTATTTTTGGCTTTCTTTAAATATTCAGCAGCAACTTTTGTAGATAATTCTAAATTATAACGCTCATCTACATTGCTGTTTACTTCAAGACCATATTCTTTTCCTGTTCTAGGCATAAAATGCCAGTAGCCAGCTGCTCCTTTATATGAAGGAACTTGAATTAAAGCACTTTCAGCAACACATAAATATTTAAAATCATCAGGCAAATTGTGTTTTTTAAGTAATGGTTCAAGTAAAGGAAAAAACTTATTAGCTCTTTTCATCAATAAAAGACCATTAGATTGCCAGTATGTATTTACTAATAACTCACGATCTAAACGTTCTTGTATGTCTAGCTGATCTAAAGGAACAGGTTCTCCTGCAAATTCCATTTGCTTAGGCAATTTCACCGCTTTTACCTCATATAAATGACTAACATTTTTTTCTGTTTTCACAATAGTTGAATCTTGTAATGATTCAATTTGTTGGTTGTTTTTAGTTTTAACATTGTTTAAATTCAATAATAAAAAAACAATGCTTAAAAAAGAAAGGACGTAAAAGATGCGTAATAATTTTACCTGCATAAATGTGTTTGTATTTTTATTAGAAATGAATTTAACACTCGCATTTTTCAGCTAAAATTTTTGAAATAGTTTTAGCTTTATTTAAAATCATAATGTGAGTACCATTATCCACTTCTATAGCGTTTTTAATATGTTTAATAGGAAATACTTCGTCTTTATTTCCATGAATATGAATTATGTTATCTAATTCATAATCTTGTTTCCAATTTAAAACATTGTGTATTGCCCATTCTAAATAATCTGCGTTACGAATAGACAAGTACATTTTATATAGTTCAGCTCTTTTCTTTAAATAATCTCCAAAAAAAAGATGTTCATATTCTTCTATGTTTTCAACTATTTTAGTCGGAAACAATTTATAAGCCTTAGTCTTTTGAGCTAGTTTTAATCTGTTAGGAAGTTCTTTGTTGCTCTTCATACTAGAGATAATAACCACCTTTTTACAGTTTGTTTGCTTGCTCATTTCTTGTACCATAACTCCACCAAAAGAAACACCTACTAAAATTGAATTATCATGTTTAATAGATTCGCACATGCGCTTGGCATAACTTTCTATTGTTTCTTCAACAGATAAAGGCAAAATCCATTCCAAAAAATGGGTTTCAAAATCTTCTTTTGGTAAATCTAAGTACTCAAATATTTTCGTGTTTGCTGCTAAACCTGGTACGAAATACAAATGAGTTTTTTCCATATAATTTTTTATTCAAAGAATTTCTTTTCAAGTAAAATTCCTTCAATGTATTCATGTAGATCCATTAATTCTTCAGGAACGTCATCATTCCATAATCTAATTTTTATTTGTTTACCCTGATGTACTATGTAAGTAGAAGGTAGATCCATTATTTTAGGATTGTCATAAACAGCATTAAAGGATGAAAATTTCTTTTTGTTTAATTTATTATTTATTGTTTCTAGTTCTTTATCCGAAAGTTTAAATTCCTTTTCACCTTCTTGTAAAACATATTGTTTTCCGTTATATAAAACAACACCTTGTTTGTTTATTGTAATATCGTAACTCGGACAATCTCCAAAACAACCAGTTTTACGCATGCTTAACAAAGTGTTTTCTTCTTTTTTTATAAGGTCTTCAACAACATTTTTAGCATTTACTTTTACTGATCTGAACTCACTAGAAGAACCTAGCGCTTTAAGCCAAAAATCATATTTGTCATTTGGAATTTCTACAACTGCAATTTTAGAAGCTCCATTATCGAAAACCATTTTTTTCCATTGCACTCCACTATTTTTTAAGAACTCTTTAATTTTATCTTCACGAGTAGGATCATTTAAAACTAAAACTAATTGTCTTTTATAAAGATCAGCGTTAGTATCTTCAGTATTTATAGATGTTTCTTTTTCTGGATTTGCTTCTGTTTTATTAGTATCTCCTTTCGGAGCTCCACAGCTTAAAGCAAGTAAAAAAATAGATAGAAAAAATATTTTCATAATGTTATTGAGGTGTTTCTTGATTTTTTGTGCAAACAATTTAATGAATAACTTCCGTATCAACAAAATCGAAACGTACTAATCCATCTTCATCAATCTTAGTTAGTTTTACATTATGAATAGTGTTTACTAATTCAGGATTCCAAGGAGCTTTTACTTTTACATAATTTTCTGTGAAACCATGAATGTACCCTTCTTTATTTTCACCTTCGAATAAAACAGATAAGGTATTTCCTATTTGACTTTCGTAAAAAGCTCTACGTTTTTTAACTGAAAGTCCACGTAACATTTTACTACGTTTAGCTCTAACATTTTTAGGAACTACGCCATCCATTTCTGCAGCCTCTGTATTAGCTCTCTCAGAATATGTAAATACGTGTAAATAAGAAATTTCTAATTCAGATAGATAATTATATGTTTCCAAGAAAAGTTCATCAGTTTCCCCTGGAAAACCAACTATAACATCAACACCAATGCAAGCATGTGGCATTACTTCACGTATTTTAGCAACACGATTGGTGTATACTTTACGTAAGTAACGTCGTTTCATTTTCTTAAGTAATTCGTCACTACCAGATTGTAAAGGAATATGAAAATGAGGAACAAAAGTATCTGATTTAGAAACAAATTCTATTGTTTCATCTTTCAATAGGTTAGGTTCGATAGATGAAATACGTAATCTATGAATTCCTTTAACTTTATCTAATGCCTGAACTAATTCTAAAAATGTATGTTCGTGTTTTTTATTTCCGAATTCTCCCTTACCATAGTCTCCAATATTAACTCCAGTAAGTACAATTTCCTTAATTCCTCTTTCAGAAATTTCTTTGGCGTTTTTTAAAACATTTTCTAAAGTATCACTTCTAGAAATTCCTCTAGCTAAAGGAATTGTACAATAAGTACATTTATAATCGCATCCGTCTTGTACTTTTAAGAAAGCACGAGTTCTATCTCCAATAGAATAAGAACCAACATAAAAATCAGCATCTTCTATTTCACATGAATGAACTTCTCCGACATCATTTTTTGTTAAATCATTAATGTAACTAGTTACATTAAATTTTTCAGTAGCACCCAAAACTAAGTCAACACCATCTACAGTTGCTAATTCTTCAGGCTTTAATTGCGCATAACAACCTACAGCAATTAAAAAAGCTTCGTCATTTTGTTTAAGTGCAGACTTAACAATTGTCTTAAATCGCTTGTCTGCATTATCTGTTACAGAGCAAGTGTTAATTACGTATATATCAGCTTTTTCTTCAAATTCAACGCGTTCAAAACCTTCGTTAACAAAGTTTCTAGCGATAGTAGAAGTTTCAGAGAAATTTAGTTTACATCCTAATGTGTAAAAAGCTACTTTTTTTTCCGCATTCATTCTTGTACATTTAACCGACTGCAAAAGTACAATATTGAAAATGATTTTTGAAACTGAAAGACTAGAAGTTAGATATCTAAAATTAGAAGATATAGAAGGATATTATAAATTACAAAGTGATCCTTTAGTTTTGAAATACGCTACAGGAGAAGTTGACACTTACGAAGGTGTTCAGCAGAATTTAAAAGAAGTAATAGCTAAATATACATTGCCGAATAATGATTTCTGGATTTATGCAATTGAAGATAAAAAAACTAAGAATTTTTTAGGAACACTAGCACTAGTAAAAGATGAACAAAATGAAGATGAAATAGGTTATCGATTTATTAGAGAGTATTGGGGTAATGGATTTGGATATGAAATTTGTGAAGGATTAATAGCGTATGCTAAGCAAATAAAAATGACAAAGCTGATTGGTAATGTTGTAAATGAAAACATAGCCTCAGCTAAAATTTTAGAAAAATTAAATTTTAAACCAGTACATCAGTTTGTAAGCAAAGACATTGGCTTACCTGAAACTAAATACGAATTAAAATTATGATAGCGAAAATTTTTACAGCACCATATTACGCAGTAATATTTACAACAATATTAACAGATGATATAGAAGGATATCATGAAATGGCAGAAAAGATGGATAATTTAGCTAAAGAACAAGAAGGATATTTAGGAATAGAATCTGCTCGAAGTGAAGTTGGTATTACAGTGTCGTATTGGAAAAGTTTAGATGCTATATCTAAATGGAAAAATAATGTAGAACATACATATGCAAGGGAAATGGGACGACAAAAATGGTATCAACAATATCAATTACGAATATGTAAAGTAGAACGAGAATATGGTTTTGAGAAATAGTTTTATACTATTATTATATGTGTTTTTAGGATCTTGTAAGAATGAATCTTCTAAGTTTAAAGATGATCAAGTATTTCGTTATAATGAGCATTCTAATATTTCTTCTTTAGATCCGGCTTTTGCAAAAGATCAGCCTAATATATGGGGAGTCCATCAGTTATTTAATGGTTTAGTACAATTAAATGATAGTTTAAAAGTAAAACCAGATATAGCTAAAAGTTGGACTATAACTGAAGATGGATTAACATATAGATTTGTATTACGAAACGATGTTTATTTTCATAAACATAAACTTTTTGGTGATCGTAAAACAAGAAAAGTAGTAGCTAAAGATTTTGAATATTCATTTCGTAGATTATTAGATGAAAAAGTTGCTTCTCCAGGTAGATGGGTTTTACAACACGTAGATAATTTTAAAGCGATAAATGATTCCATATTTAAAATAGAATTAAAACAACCTTTCCCGCCTTTTTTAGGTTTGTTAAGTATGAAATATTGTTCTGTGGTTCCTAAAGAAGCTATAGATTTTTTCAAGAATGATTTTAGGTCAAATCCTATAGGAACAGGACCTTTTCAATTCAAATTATGGGTAGAAAATACTAAGTTAGTTTTAAGAAAAAATAAAAAATATTTTGAAAAAGATAAAGAAGGAAATTCTTTGCCGTATTTAGAAGCAGTAGCTGTTACTTTTTTACCAGATAAACAGAGTGAGTTTTTACAATTTATTCAAGGGAATATAGACTTTATGAAAAGTTTAGACGCTTCTTACAAAGATGAGATTTTAGCTACTGATGGAACTTTACAAAAAAAATATAAAACTAAAGTAAATATGCAAAAAGGAGCATATTTAAATACAGAGTACTTAGGGTTTTATATGGATGTTGCTAATGAGTACCCCACAAAATCAAGGTTAATTAGAAAAGCTATTAATTACGGTTTTGATAGAGAAAAAATGATGAAATTCTTGCGTAATAATATAGGGAAACCTGCAATACATGGTTTTATTCCTAAAGGATTACCATCGTTCTCTGGAATGAAAGGTTATACATATCAACCTGAAAAAGCGAAACAACTAGTAAATGATTTTAAAAAGTCTACAGGAAGAAAAGAAGTAATAATAACAATTACTACGAATAGTAATTACTTAGATTTATGTGAATTCATTCAAAGAGAATTACAAAACATAGGTTTAGATGTTAAAGTAGAAGTGATTTTACCATCTACTTTACGACAAGGGAAAGCTAATGGTAAACTTCCTATATTCAGAGCAAGTTGGATCGCAGATTATCCTGATGCAGAAAATTATTTATCACTGTTCTACAGTAAAAATTTCACTCCTAACGGTCCAAATTACACACATTTTAAAAACGAAACTTTTGATTCTTTATACCAATTAGCGATTAAAGAGACAAATAATGTTAAACGTTATAAGCTCTACAATAAAATGGACAGTATAATAATTAATGATGCTCCAGTGATACCTTTGTATTATGATGAAGTAATTCGTTTTTCAAAGAAAAATATACAAGGCTTAGGTATAAATCCTGTAGATTTGTTGGTTTTGAAAAAAGTAAGGAAAAACAAATCTCTTGTTATTGATTAAATGTTTATTTAACATTGTTTTTGTTAAATTTTTAAAAATTTAAGTTAAAATAAAACAGTTTTGGCTTTTTTGTTGGTTTTGGAAGTAAATTATTTTTAAAGAATTGATTTTGATATTTTTAGGATAGTTAACCTTTCAAAATTAAAACAAAATGAAAAAAATCTACCTTGTTGTAGTGCTATTTCTGGCGCTACAATTGAGTTATTCCCAAAACTCAACTAAAGATTTAAGTGTTTTAGATCAACATTTTAAATCACTTCAAAAAAAAAGTGAAGATACTCCAACAGACTTTAAGGAGTGGAAAGTAACAAGTACCGCATCATCACTTAAAAAAGGCCTTACCCATTACTATGTAACACAGTACTACAAAGGAATTCCCATTGTAAATGCAACATCTAATCTATCTGTGTTTAATAACAAGATTAATTTCGAAAAAAATCAATTTATTACAGGTTTAGAAGCTAAAATTCCACTTCAAAGAGGTGGAGGAATAAATGAAGAAACTGCTATTAATACAGTGATTCGTTCTCATAACCTAAAACCTGCGTTGCGATTAGTTAAAACTTTGAGTCGTTCTTCAGAAGGAGATAATTTAAGTATATACTCAAATACAGGAAATACTCAAGACAACGAGCCTATAACTGTAAAGAAAGTATATATTTCTCATGAAGGTAAACTTCACTTATGTTGGAATGTAGCTTTATACGAAGAAGGAGGGCAAAACTGGTGGAATAGTTTTGTTGATGTTACTTCAAATACTATCGTAACTGAAGATAACTGGGTTATCTCTTGTAGTTTTGGAGATCATGATCATACTCATGTTTTAAAGCATAAAGAACATAAAAAAGAAGAAAATCATGTAATGGCTCCGTATGCTAATACTTCTATGATGTTTGCTCCAGATTCTTATAATGTATATGCAATGCCTTTGATTAATCCAGACGATGGAGGAAGAAGTATTGTAACAAATCCTGCTGAAGCTACAGCTTCTCCTTTTGGATGGCATGATACCAACGGTGCTGCAGGAGCAGAGTTTACTATCACAAGAGGTAATAATGTTTGGGCTCAAGAAGATGCTAATGGAAATAATGGTACAGGAGCTTCACCAAGTGGAGGTTCTAGTTTAGATTTTGATTTTCCTGTAAATTTAAATCAATCGCCAAGTTCTTATAGAGATGCTTCTACAACAAACTTATTTTATTGGAATAATATTATGCATGATGTATGGTACCAGTATGGTTTTGATGAAGCTAGTGGTAATTTTCAAGAAAATAACTACGGAAGAGGTGGTACTGGAAGTGATTCTGTAAATGCAGATTCTCAAGATGGAAGTGGAACTAATAATGCAAACTTTGGTACACCACCAGATGGAAGTAATCCAAGAATGCAAATGTTTTTATGGAATAGAACTAACCCAGGAAGAGATGGATCTTTCGATAATATAATAATTGCGCACGAATATGGGCATGGTATTTCAACTAGGTTAGTTGGTGGAAGAAACTCTAATGTTTTAGGAGGTTCTGAGCAAATGGGAGAAGGTTGGTCTGATTGGTTTGGATTAATGTTAACCATGAAAGCAGGAGATCAAGGTGCAGATAGAAGAGGAGTTGGAACTTATGTATTAGGCCAAGGTTTAGATGGTTTAGGAATTAGACCAACAGTGTATTCTACAGATAGATCGATAAATGATACAGATTATGCTGATATAGGAGGTTTAGCAAGACCTCATGGTGTTGGATATGCATTTGCAACAATTCTATGGGATATGACTTGGTTATTAATCGATCAAGAAGGTTTTGATCCAGATTTTTATAATGGTACAGGTGGTAATAATATCGCAATGGCTTTAGTAATTGAAGGATTAAAAAATACAGCTGCAAATCCTGGTTTTGTTTCTGGTCGTGATGGAATATTACAAGCAGATCAAGATTTATATGGAGGACAGTATAGATGTTTAATCTGGAAAGCTTTTGCTGAAAGAGGAGTAGGTGAAGGAGCTAATGAAAATAATAATGGTGGTTCGAACGGACAAACAGATCAAACGGTTTCATTTACAAATCCATGTGATGGTGGAGGACCAGATCCAACGCCAACAGATTGTACATCTACAGTAGATACTTTCCCATATAGTGAAAGTTTTGAAACAAACGATGGTTGGACTCAAGTTACCAATGATGATGGAAATTGGGTAAGAGATGCTTCAGGAACTCCTTCTTCAGGTACAGGTCCTAGTTCAGGAGCAGATGGAAATTTTTATATGTTCTTAGAAGCTTCAACTAATGGAAGTACAGGACAAATAGGTAGTAATGCTACAGCAATTTTATTAAGTCCGTGTTACGATCTGTCTGCGCTTAGTACTGCTACGTTCTCATTTAGTAATCATATGTTTGGTACAAGTGTAGGTTCTTTAACATTAGAAGCTTCTACAGATGGAGCAACGTGGACAAGTATTTGGAATCAATCAGGTAATCAAGGTAATCAATGGAATGCAGTTAATGTTGATCTAGCGTCTTACTTAGGTGAAACTGCTGTACGATTACGTTTTGTAGGAACAACAGGTTCAAGTTGGTCTAGTGATATTGCAATTGATGCAATTTCGTTATCAACTGGAGGAACAGATCCTGATCCAGATCCAGGATGTGCAACGTTAAACTTTAATGATTTTACTATAACTCCATTTTCAAATCAAGATGCTGCAGGTGATTTCTCTATAGGATCAGGAGGTGCATCGTTAACATTAACAAATAATACATGGAAGTATATTCCATTAAATTATACTGTAACTCCTAATACTGTAATAGAGTTTGAATTTAGTAGTACATCGCAAGGAGAAATTCATGGAGTTGGTTTTGAAGATGATAATACATTAACTTCTACGCGTTATTTCAAAGTTCATGGAACACAAAATTATGGAATTACCAATTTTGATAATTACAGTAGTGGAACAACTACTTATGTAATTCCGGTTGGAGATTCTTACACAGGAACGATGGATCGTTTAGTATTTATTAATGATAATGATGGTGGTTCAGGAAATAATTCAACATTTACAAATGTTAGAATTTATGAAGGAACTTGTAGTAGTTCGTCTGCTGTTGTTGTGAATGACTTTGGAACTAGAGTAGATGTTTTAGGTGATGAAGATGAAGGAATTTTAACTTCATTAACAATAGCTCCAAATCCTGTTCAGAAAGGATATTTACTAAACCTAATAGGTGGATCTGATAAAGAATTATCGAACACAACATATACTATTATAAATATGTTAGGACAAGTAATTGAAAAAGCTCCTTTAGGAAAGAAAAGAACAATTAATATCGATCGATTTGAATCTGGTGTATATATTTTAAGACTTGAAAATGAAAACACAAAAGTGAATAACCGATTTATTATCAAATAGTTTGTAGAGAACTAATTTTTTAACCTCTTGAGAAATCAAGAGGTTTTTTTATGCGCTTCAGTTAAGAATAAAAATCAAACGGTAAAGTTTAAATTATATGCCTTTAAGGTATTTGTTTGTTTTTGAGTGATTTAAATTTAGAAATTAGAAGTAACTAATCAATACACAGCGGCCACTGTTTTAAGAAAAGTGATGGCGTCACCTGAAAAGCCAAAAAATAAATAGAGTAGGGAATTAAAAAACAAAATTATGGGATTTTACGGTAAAGAACCAGTTACTCAAAGTGAGTGCAAAGTAGTGTATGTATGGACTGGATTAGGAACTCCAGGTTTCTTCAGTGTTTATGTTCAAGGAGAAGCTCAAAATTATTCTTACGGATTTGATTTGGTAAGAGATCCACATTTCGTTGGAGGATTAAAAGTTGATGTTATGGGATGGACAGGACCTTTAGGTGAAGGAACAACTCCTTATAAAGTTCACGGAACTTTCCAAGGTGCTTTTCAAGAAGAAATTATTATTTCAGGATCTAATGGGGATTTCACAGTAAAAGTAGAAGAAATTCCTCACGATGAAGTAGAGAATTATATTAAATCTAAGTCTTTAGAAGAAGCAAACTACTAAAATACTTAAGTTTTAATCATTTGTTGTTAACAGATTATTACTGTTCTTAGAAAAACCACTTGATGTTTCAGGTGGTTTTGTTTTTTAATTAACAATAAGATCATAAATACTTAATTATAAGGTTTTCTTTAGTTTAAAAGCCCAAGTTATTTTTATGAAACTTTCATTAAACTAAAAAAATGAGTAAGCTACAAAACTGGTTTTTTCATCAAATACACGGAAAAAAATTAATTTATAATGCTTGTTGGGAAGATCCACGATGCGATCGAAAATTATTACAATTAAATAAAAATAGTAAACTTGTTATGATCACAAGCGCTGGTGATAATTTACTAGATTATCTTTTAGATGAACCTGCAGAGATTCATTCTGTAGACATGAATTTTAGGCAAAACGCACTTTTAGAGTTAAAAAGAACTATGTTTCAATATGGAGATTATGAAGCATTGTTTCAATTTTTTGGGGAAGGAAATTTTAAAGAAGCTAAAAGTTACTACAGAAAATATTTGAGAGAAAATTTACCAGATTATGCAAAAGAATATTGGGACGAACACATTCATTATTTTCAAGGGAAAGGAAAGAGGAATTCGTTTTATTACCGTGGAGCTTCAGGTGCTTTAGCTTATCTGTGTAGAAGATATTTATATATGAGTAAGAAGATAAGACAGAATTTAGAAAACTTCATGACTTCAAATACCTTAAAGCAACAAGAGAGTTATTACACAATGTTAGAAGAAAAGATATTTAATCCTTTTATTTCATTATTGTTGAATAATCATTTAACGATGTACTTAGCTGGTGTTCCTAAAGCTCAGCAAGCATTAATACAAGAAAGTTATTCTGGAGGAAATGTTGCTTATATCAAAGAATCGTTCAGAAATGTATTTACACAACTAGATATTGGAGATAATTATTTTTATCAAGTGTATTTAAAAGGGTTTTACACTCAAGAATGTTGCCCTGAATATTTGAAACAGGAGAATTTTTTAAAGTTAAAAGATCAGCAAAACAACGCATACAGCTACACAACTACACTAAGTGATTTTTTAAAAGAAAATCCAGCTGAATATTCTCATTATGTGCTTTTAGATCACCAAGACTGGCTTGCGGCCAATAATGTGCCAGCATTAGAAGAAGAATGGAGTTTGATTTTAAAAAATAGTAAACCAGGAACTAGAATATTAATGAGGTCAGCGGCCAAAGAGATCGACTTTTTTCCTGATTTTGTTAAAGATAGAGTTGATTTCGATAAAGAACTTTCAGGTCAGTTACATAGAGAGGATAGGGTAGGAACTTATGCGAGTGTATATTTAGGAATAGTAAAGTAATATGGACATGAATGTAGAAAACTCAATCAAACAGAATCAATTAATTCAGAATTATTATCAATTTCAATCTGCAATTTACGATGTTACTAGATGGTCATTTCTTTTTGGAAGAAAATTAATTATAGATAAGATTGCTGAGGTTTGTGCTCCTAAAACTATTTTAGAAATTGGTTGTGGTACAGGATATAATTTGAAAAACTTAAGTAAGAAATTTCCTGAAAGTAAAATTATAGGAATGGATGTTTCTAGAGATATGCTTAGTATCGCAGAGAAAAAAGCAAATAAATATTCGAATATTGAATTAATTGAAAGTCCTTATGGAGATTTAAATGTTTTAAATAATGTTCAACCAGATGTTATTCTATTCTCATATATGTTAACTATGGTAAATCCAGATTTTTCGTTCATGATATCACAAGCTTACAAAGATTTAAAACCTGGAGGCTATATAGCAGTTGTAGATTTTTATAACTCTAAACACGAATGGTTTCGTAATCATATGGGAAATCATCATGTACGAATGGAAGGCCATTTAACACCTGTTTTAGAGTCTAAGTTTGAAACAGAGCATAATGAAATTCACCATGCATATTTCAATACTTGGCAATACTTTACATTTTTAGGAAAGAAATAAAAAAAAGAGTTAGTTTAAAATACTAACTCTTTTACTTTTTTAGTAATTGCTTGTTTAATATCGGTCGGATAAGAACGGTCGCCATGAAAAATATCAGCCATGGCATCACTAAATCTTTGTCCATATTTTTTCAATAATACATTACGAATTGTTTTTTGTTCGTAAAACCATTTCGCTAACCATAATCCAGTTTGAATTTCAGGAATCAATCTTTCGTTCAGTTTTTCTAAGTATAATTCACTAGCTTTTCCAACATTCGAATTACTTTCACTAATGGCTTCAGCAACCAAAACTCCACTGTAAATAGCGTTAGAAATTCCTTCCGCAGTAATTGGATCTGCAAAACCAGCTGCATCACCAATTAAAAACACATTGTTTTTTACAAAACCATCTGTTCTCGGAGCAATAGGAATTTGAAAACCATGCTGAGATTCACTAAGTATATTTTTAATACCTAACGTTTCTAAATATTCTTGATAGTATTTTTTTAAGTTGATTCTAGCTTTTTTAGTAGAAGCTACACCAATTGATAAGTGATTTTTCTTAGGGAAACTCCAAGCGTAACCATAAGGAATAGCGTCGATATCAAAACGTACACTATCTTTTAATCGGTTAAAATCTTCTTCAGAAACTTCTACTTCATATTCTAAAGCAGGAATTAATTTTCGAGTTTCTTCATTCCATCCCGCCATTTTTGCTGTCGGACTTAAAGCTCCATCTGCAGCAATAACAAATTGAGCAGAAATTTGTTGGTTATCAGTGGTAACTATTGTTTTTTCATCTTGAAAATCTAACCCAATTAGCTTGTTGTCTTCAAGTAAAGTAACTCCTAGTTTTTTAGCTTCTTCAACAATTAAATTGTCGAAAGAATCACGCATAATCATAGTGATAGTAGGATCTTTACGTACAGTTTTAAAATGAAGTTTTTTACCTAATAAAATATCAACTGTATTAAATTCTCTTTCAACTACGCTAGAAATATCAAAAGGTAAATCCTTTCTACCTCTATACACAAAACCACCACCACAAGTTTTATAACGTGGTAATTTTTCCTTTTCTATGATTACTGTTGAAATTCCTTTTTTAGCTAAATGAAAAGCAGTTGAAGCTCCCGAAGGACCACTTCCTATTACTGCAACTTCAAAATGTTTCATAAAGAGTAAATAGTTTAGTAGACTGCTAATATAAACTATTCAAAATTTATTCGAGACATGATTGGGAAATGATCTGAATATTTTGGGGTGTAGGTTTTAAAATTATTGATGTTTGTAGATTCATCAGTTAAAATGAAATCAATACGCATAGGGAAAAAGTAATTAAACGATTTTCCAAAACCATTTCCAGCTATTTCAAAAGCATCTTTTTTGCCTTTACATAATTGTCTGTAAACCCAAGAAAACGCTGTGTTGTTAAAATCACCACAGATGACTTTTTTATGATTCCATTGTTTTTCGTGAGCAAGAAAAACTTCAACTTGTGAAGCTTGTTTTATGAAACCATTTTTTATACGTCCAATTAATTTTTCAGAGCTAGACTCACCAAAATTTTCTTTTTTAGGGTTTAAACGTAAAGATTGTAAGTGTAAATTATAGACTCTAATAGTATCTTTATTTTTTACAATATCAATATAAATTGCATTATTAGCACTGTTTTTAAAATCCAAAGAACCTTTATTAACAATTTTATATTTGGAGAAAATAGCTAATCCAAAATTGTTTTTCTTCGACTTTGGAACGTAATATGAATATGGAAATTTTAAATTTCTTTTTTTAGAATGATGATATTCTTGAATGGCTAAAATATCTGGATCTTTTTCTTTAATAAATTTAGTGATTTTCTCGCTGATTCCTTCTTCTTTTATCCAGTTATAAAGGTTAAACATTCTCACATTGTAACTCATTACTTTTACATCTGTATTTCTTGCTGTATTTTTTGAAGAAAATTTAATGAAAGGAGGAAGGAACAACCATCCAAGTAATAATATTAATCCAGATAAAATAAAATGTTTCCTTAATTTAAAAATCCAATACACGCAAAAGATGGTATTAGCTATGATTAAAAAAGGTACAGCTAAACTTGCCACAGAAAAAACAGGAACTGTTTTAGGTGACACGAAGGCTAAAAAGTAAGATAAAAGTAATGCTGTAGCAACGATAGAATTTATGAAGTACAGTAATTTATCTAAAAACGAATATTTCTTTTTCTTTGGCAACGTGTTTTATTTTTTTCCTTGTTCAAATAAAAAATCTTTTTCTTCTTGAGTTAGGGAATCATAGCCAGAGTCTCCAATTTTTTCCAAGATAGTATCGATTTTCTTCTGATTGTTAGATTTTGTTCGATATGGTCCTCTAGGATTTAAATTATCTGATTTATGTACAGTTTTAAGGTTTGTTTTTTTCTTCTTAGAAGTTCGTTTAAATGAAGGAAAAATATCGAGTTCTTTGTTACCTGCGTATTTCACATAAAGAAAACCAAATAAAGCACCTCCTAAATGAGAAAAGTGACCACCACCATTTCCACCAGATAAACTAATTAAATCCATAAGAATGAAAAATAATGCCAAATGCCAAACTTTTACATAGACATTAATTAAAGGAATTCGTAATTCGTAATTAGGTATATGAGTTGCTGTACCAATAATAATTGCTGAAACCCCAGCTGAAGCACCAACTATTATATGTTTTGTATTTTGAAAAATAGGAAAAGAATTCATGGCAATTAAAAAAGCCATACCACCAAAAACAGTTCCTAATAGGTAAAAGTTCAGTAGTTGTTTGTCGGTGAAATATTCAAGAAATAATCTGCCGAATATATATAACCAAATACAATTGAATAATATATGGAGAAATCCAGCATGTAAAAAACCATAAGAAACCAATGACCATGGTCTAGTGATAAAATTATCTAAATCAGACGGTAAGGCAAACCATTCAGTTAAAAAACTAGTTCTTGTTCCGTATAGTCCAGAAAAAGAAATAGTTAACAAGCCTATTATAAACACAGCTATGTTTATATAGATTAGTTTCTCTAACATTCCGGCATTAAGGAATCGCTGTTTTAAATTATTAATAGTCTCCATTAGTAATGTCTAAATTGATTTTTTTTCCAATACCAAGCAATAATAAACCCAATAATTGCACCACCAACATGAGCAAAGTGAGCAACATTTCCAATTGAGTATTTTGTCAATCCAAAGAATAAATCACTAACTATGATAAGAGGCACAAAATACTTTGCAGCTACAGGCACAGGGAAGAATATCATAGCAAGTTTTGCATTAGGAAAAGCCAAAGCAAATGCTACTAACACTCCATAAACAGCTCCAGAAGCACCAACAGCAGGTGTATGATAAAGTGAATAAAATTCAGACATTTGTTTGCTGCCTAATGTGATAATCTCATTGTTATATCTACCAGATGTTAGTATTTCTTGGATGTCGTTGCTGGATAATCCTAAGTTTAAAAGCTGTTGAAAAATACCATTAAATTGATAGTAATTCACTAAAGTATAAATTAAACCAGCACCTATACCAGCGGAAAAATAGAAGAATAGGAACTTATTTTTTCCCCACATTTGTTCTAAAGGAGTTCCAAAAGCCCATAAACCATACATGTTGAATAAAATATGAGCTACACTTCCATGCATGAATATATGTGTTGCATATTGCCAAAAACCAAAATGATCATTTTGAGGAAAATGTAAGGCAAGAATATTTGTTAAATCTAAATTCAGCAGTTGAGGTGCAAAAAATAGAATAGCATTTATTATAATTAGGTGTTTAATAGCAGGTGTTAATTGTTGCATAACTAATTACTAAAAATATTATCAATTTCTTGTAAAGTTAAGGTTTTAAATGTTGGTTTCCCAAGGGGAGAAACACTAGGTTCTTTACAAGAAAATAAATTATTTACTAAAGTTTCTTGTTCTTTTACAGATAAAATAGTTCCAGTTTTTATTGCTAAAGATTTAGCAAATGATTTAGCCATAACATCATAATGGCTAAAGCTAGCATCTGGAACTTCTAATTTCAAATCATCTAAAAGTTGTTCTAAAATTAAACTAATTTGACTCTCAGATATAGATGTTGGAATTCCACCAATAACAACACTTTCTTTTGTAAATTCATTAAACACAAATCCAGCACTTTCTAAATCAGATTTTATACTAAAAATCATTTCAATGTCTGATGAAGAGAATGAAATGTTTATTGGAAATAATAACTGCTGACTATTAGCATCTTTAATGGTAATATTCGTTAAAAACTCTTCGTATAAAACGCGTTGATGAGCTAAGGACTGGTGAATTAAAACAACTCCAGATTTAATAGTACTTAAAATATATTTCTTTTGAATTTGAAATGTTTTACCTGTTTCTGTTTCTTTTTCACTTTCAAAAAGTTTCTCTTGTTGAGTACTTTCATATGTGTTTACATATAAAGATTCCCAACTTCCTGCGTCTTTTTTGTAGTCAGTTTTAAAAGATGGTGTCTTTTGAACAGAAGACGATGATGGTATCGATTCTCTTTTTTGACTTACTGGTGCAGGAGAACTAATTTGTTCGTTTTTAAAAGGGTTAAAATCAGGATCAACAATTATTTTAGGTGTTGAAACAGCTGGTTTGTCTTTAAACGTATACGGCGTGTCTAAAGTTGCATCTCTATTAAAATCTAAAACAGGAGCAACACTATATTGCCCTAAACTATGTTTAACTGTTGCTCTTAAAATGGCATACAAAGCTTTTTCATTGTCAAATTTCACCTCAGTTTTAGTTGGGTGAATGTTAATATCTATAGTGTTAGGTGGAACATCAAAATATATGAAATAAGTTGGATGATAACCATTTTCCAATAAACCGTCAAAAGCGCTATTTACAGCATGGTTTAAATACGAACTTTTTATAAAACGATCATTAACAAAAAAGAATTGTTCGCCTCTTTTTTTCTTTGCGTATGAAGGTTTTGCAACAAAACCTCTTATTTTCATAATGTCTGTTTGTTCATCTAAAGGAACTAATTTTTCATTCATTTTGTTGCCAAAAATAGCAACAATACGTTTTCTTAAATTACTTTCTTTAAGATGGTAAACTTCATTTCCATTATGGTGTAACTGGAAAGCAATGTCAGGATGAGCCATTGCAACACGTTGAAATTCATCAATAATATGTCGAGTTTCAACGGTGTCTGATTTTAAAAAGTTTCTTCGTGCAGGAATATTATAAAACAAGTTTTTAACAGCTAAACTTGTTCCTTTAGCTGTAGAAACTACATCTTGAGATATTACAGAGCTTCCTTCAATTTTAATGGCTGTTCCAACTTCTTCGTTATGTTGTCTTGTTTTTAATTCAACATGAGCAATCGCTGCAATAGAAGCTAAAGCTTCTCCTCTAAAACCTTTAGTGTTTAGATTAAATAAATCTTTAGCATCTTTAATTTTAGAAGTAGCATGTCTCTCAAAACATAAACGAGCATCTGTGGTGCTCATTCCTTTTCCGTTATCGATTACTTGAACTAAAGTTTTACCAGCATCTTTTAAGAGTAATGTAATGCTAGTCGAACCAGCATCAATTGCATTTTCTAGTAATTCTTTTACAACTGAGGCTGGACGCTGAACAACTTCACCTGCTGCAATCTGATTTGCAACATGATCGGGAAGTAACTGAATAATATCTGACATTAATTATTTGCTAAAAAATATAGATAGATCAAAATCTATCACGTATAAAAATATAAAAGTTAAGATAGAGGCAATAATAACGATAGTTTTGTTTATTCCTCCGTTTTCTGAAGTTTTAAATTCGTTAATAGCTGCCGTAAATTTATCTTTTAAGTTTTTCTTTTTTCCAACAGTGGTTCTGTACTCATCAAACTTGTGTTTGAATTCATAAGGATTTCCATCTCCCTTATAATAACGAGGTTTGTACTCAAAAACATTATGAGTCTTTCCTTTAAATTTACTCCATCCTAACATAATAATTGATTTTAAAATTTAAGGTATCAATTCAAAAACCACACCAAAAAACATATTAATTCAAAATTACGAATAAAAGATAAGCTATCAAATCGTATGTTTATGAAATTAAAATAGCCAAGTATACAACTTGGCTATTTTAACATATCTTTTTAAAAATTTCTTCTAGAAACCTAAAGTATTCTTCTTTATACCGATGTTCTTTAATGCAGCCATTTTTACTGCAGCTACTGCACATTCAATTCCTTTGTTTCCTAGTTTTCCACCAGAACGATCAATAGATTGTTGTCTGGTATTGTCTGTTAATACACAAAATATTACAGGTACGTCGTAAGCTGTGTTAAGATCAACAATACCTTGAGTAACACCTTCACAAACAAAGTCGAAATGTTTTGTTTCTCCCTGAATCACATTTCCAATAGCAATAATGGCGTCAAGTTTTTCAGTTTCGATCATCTTTTTACAACCATAAACTAACTCAAAACTACCAGGAACATCCCAAGAAACGATATTCTTTTCTTCAGCTCCACAATCGATTAAAGTATCAACAGCTCCCTTGTGTAAATTCTTAGTGATTTCAGGATTCCATTCTGAAACAACAATCCCAAATCGAAAGTCTTTCGCATTTGGGATTGTGTTTTTATCGTAATATGATAAGTTCGTTGTAGCCATATCTTATTTAGCGTATTTAGCGCTGTTTAAGTACTTATCAATATCTCTACCTATTTGAGTAGTAGCGTATTTTTCTTTGATTGTAGTAAAATACCCTAAAGCTTTATCATGCTTGTCTAATTTCATTGCAGTTTGTCCTGCTTTGAATAAGAACATAGGAGTAGTAAACTCGTTATTTTTTTTGTTTGCAGCTTTTTCATAATATTCTAAAGCTTCAGCAGGTTGATCAATATCAGCAAAAGCATCTCCAATAGCACCTAAAGCAGTTGGTCCTAATAATTCATCATCAGAATTAAAGTCACTTAAGTAAGAAATTGCTTGTTTGTAATCTTTTTGTCTTAAATATGTGATACCAGCATAATAATTCGCTAAGTTTCCAGCTTTAGTTCCACCAAAAGATTTAGAAATATCTAAAAATCCATATTTTCCATCAGCTCCTCCTTTTAAGCCTAAGTTGTATAAACTATCAGCTTTAGCACCAGCAGCTTTTTCTGCTTGATCAAAGAAAGATCTTGGGTAAGCTAATTCGTTAGCAGCATTAACTTCGTTTGGTTCAGAAATAAATTTGTTGTAAGCTAAGTACACTAAGATTAATGCAGCGATACCTACTAATCCAATGAATAATGGTTTGCTGTTTTTTTCAATCCATTGTTCTGATTTGTTGGCAACTTCATCAAGGCCGTCAAAGGTTTTTGCGACGTCACTTTGTGACTCGTCAAATGTTTCTTCAATAACTTCTTCTACAACCTTTTCTTTCTTAGGTTTATATCCTCGCTTTTTATATGTTGCCATAACTTTTATAAAATTAGTGGCGCAAAAATAGTTTTTTTAATTGGATTTTAAAAGACGATTTTTCGTTATTTTGCATTTCCTGTCTGAAAACGAATAGTGTAGTGTATTTAGAGAAACTGTCTTTAGTGAATTTTAAAAATATTGAAGCCCAAACATTTAATTTTGAGAAAAAGATTAATTGTTTTGTGGGAAACAATGGCGTGGGAAAGACTAATATTCTCGATGCGATCTATTATTTGTCTTTCGCAAAAAGTTATTTTAACCCAATTGCTGGTCAGAATATTCGACATAATGAAGATTTTTTTATGGTTGAAGGTGATTATTTGGTGAAAGAACGCTCCGAAAAAATTATTTGTTCTTTAAAAAGAGGTCAGAAAAAAGTATTGAAGCGAAATGGTAAAGTTTATGATCGCTTCTCAGATCATATAGGTCAATTTCCTTTGGTTATTATTTCTCCAGCAGATAGAGATTTAATTATTGAAGGAAGTGAAACACGACGTAAGTTTATTGATGGTGTTATTTCTCAACAAGATAAAAAGTATTTGTCTTCTTTAATTGCTTATAATAAAATTTTAAATCAAAGAAATGCTTTGTTGAAATTTTTTGCAGCTAATCGAACTTTTGATGCGTTAAATTTAAAAGTTTATAATGAACAATTGATTCAGTATGGAGAAGAAATTCACGAGAAAAGAAAAGAGTTTTTAAAGAAATTTACTCCAATTTTTAACGAGAAATATCAAGTGATATCTAACGATAATGAACAAGTGAATTTATCTTATAAGAGTCAGTTAAATACAACATCTTTTAACGATTTATTGGATTTGCAATTAGAGAAAGATAAAATTTTGCAGTATACTTCTGCAGGGGTTCATAAAGATGATTTAACTTTTGAAATCGGTTCGTATCCAATCAAGAAGTTTGGTTCTCAAGGACAACAAAAATCATATTTAATCGCTTTAAAATTAGCTCAGTTTGAGTTTATAAAAAAGCAATCGGAATTAACACCAATATTGTTATTAGATGATATTTTTGATAAGCTTGATGAAAATAGAGTAGCACAAATAGTGGATTTGGTAAATAACGATGAATTCGGACAGATTTTTATAACAGACACACATTCTGAAAGAACAGAGAATGTAGTAAAACAGAGTAATAAACCATATCAGATATTTAATCTTTAAGCTATGGCAAAAAGACAAAACAATAGTATTTCGATAAAAGATTTAATGGGAGCTTTTATCAAAGAAAATAAGTTAGAAAAAGGTTTTCAAAAAATAAAAATTGAAGAAGCTTGGGAAAAATTAATGGGCCCAGGCGTACATTCTTACACTAGTGAAGTTAAACTTCAAAATGGAACTTTAATTGTTAGATTAAATTCTTCTGTTTTACGAGAAGAGTTAAGTTATGGGAAAGAGAAAATTATAAATATGCTTAACCATGAAATGGGCGAGGCTGTAATTAGAAAATTAATGTTAGTTTAAAAAACTTAACTAGAAGTATAAAAAAACTCGCTATTTTTCAATAGCGAGTTTTTTGTTTTATATCTTAATGTTCTTAGAACATCTCTCTACCAGCAAAGTGGAAGTTACTTTCGATTTCAGCATTCTCATCAGAATCAGAACCGTGAACAGCGTTTTCTCCAATAGAAGTAGCGTAAAGTTTTCTGATTGTTCCTTCAGCAGCTTCAGCAGGGTTAGTAGCACCAATTAAAGTTCTAAAATCTTCAACTGCATTATCTTTTTCTAAAACAGCAGCAATGATAGGACCACGAGTCATAAATTCAACTAACTCTCCGAAAAAAGGACGCTCATTGTGTACTGCATAAAAAGTTTCAGCATCACGCTTAGTCATTTGCGTTTTCTTTAATGCTACAATTCTAAATCCAGCAGCATTAATTTTTTCTAATATAGCTCCAGTATGTCCGTTTTCAACAGCATCTGGTTTAATCATTGTAAAAGTTCTATTTGTTGCCATTTTATTTTTTTGTCTATTTTAATTTCGCGCAAAAATACGCTTTTTAATGTTACGAGCAAGTTAAGGATAAATTTGTGAGAATTCTTGTAAAATACTATTACCATCGCTACGCATTTGAAAACTTACTTTTTTGTTGTCAAAATCAAACTTTAATACCCCAAAACTTTCTCTAAAAACTACGTTTCCAACACGATTACTGTTTAATTCACTTTTAAAACCTCTGTAAGCATGAGTCAACCCACTGGAAGTAAATTAGATTAAAGGGTAAGGTAAGTTTTTAATACTAATTTTAGAAAATTCAGAAATGTGTCTGTCTCCGGATAATAATATGGTGTTTTTAGCTTTTGAAGTTTTAATTAACTCAAATAATCGTTTTCTCTCATGAGGGAAATTTTCCCATTTTTCAAATCGATGTTCACTCGAAATTACTTGAATACTACTCATGATAATGTTGAAGTCCGCTTTTGAATCATGTAATTCGTTAGTTAGCCAATTCCATTGTTTTTTACCGAGAATAGTTCCCTCATTGAATTTACTAGAGATATATTTTTTTTGACTACTATTCTTATCTTTTGTTAAAGAACTTCTATGATAACGCGTATCTAAAATGATAATTTTTACAGCCCCTTTTTTAGTTTTAAATATTTCAGAATGATATACACCTTCACGTTTTCTTCTTGAGTCTGATGTGTTCACTTGTAAGAAATCTAGAAACAATTGTTGGCTTTCTTTTTTCATTTTATATTCTTCACCAGCATCATTTTTTCCATAGTCATGATCGTCCCAAGTTCCTAAAATCTTAACTTTTCTTGTAAGTTCTTTGTATCCTTTCTGGTTCCATTGTGCTTTGTAAAAAGCTTTCATCTCTTGCATGTTATTGGTGTCAGCATAAATATTATCGCCACCCCAAATCCAAACATTTGGGGCTAGAGATACTATATCGTCCCAAAATAAGTTCTCTATTGAAGATTTATTACAAGAACCAAAAGTAATGGTGAAATCATTTTGACTATAAATGAATGAATTAAAACAAATGCTAAGAAGTAGGAGAAATATTTTTTTCATAATTGTTTTTAAATGATCAACAAATTAACAAATCAGATATTATTAAATTTTTAAAAGAATATTAAATTGTATATTCGCTGTCTATGATTCTAAAGAATTTTAAAGAACTTTCTAAGTACCTTGAAACGTCTAGACGTATCGTAATAATAGGACATAAAAACCCTGATGGAGATGCCGTTGGATCTACCTTAGGATTAAAACATTATTTAGATAAAAAAGGACATCAGACTCAGGTATTAATGCCGAATGAGTTTCCTGATTTTCTACATTGGATACCAGGAGTAGAAACTGTTTATCGCTTTGATCGTCAAAATAACCAATGTGTAAAGGCGTTGGCAAAATCAGATATTATTTTTCTTTTAGATTTTAATGCTTTACATAGAGTTGGTGACGATATGAAAAATACGTTAACGAAATACGAAAATGATTTTGCTCTGATTGATCATCATCAACAACCAGATGATTTTGAATATATGTATTCAGATACAACAATGTCTTCTACTTGTCAAATGGTATATAATTTCATTGAAATGTTTGATGATTTAGATCTTATTGATGAAAACATTGCTACAGCATTGTATACTGGAATCATGACAGATACAGGTTCTTTTCGTTTTCGCTCTACAACAAGTAAAACGCATAGAATTATTGCAGATTTGATAGATAAAGGAGCGCAAAACGATCGAATTCATAGTGATGTTTATGATGCCAATTCTCATAGTAGATTAATGTTATTAGGACGAGCATTGAGTAATTTAAAAGTTCTATCAGAATATAAAACTGCTTATATCACATTAACTCAAAAAGATAAAGACGAGTTTAATTATGAAAAAGGAGATACAGAAGGTGTTGTAAATTATGCTTTATCTCTTAAAGGAATTGTATTTGCAGTTATTTTTATTGAAGATGTAGAACAACGAATTGTGAAAATATCTTTTAGATCGAAAGGAAGTTTTTCTGTAAATAAATTTGCAAGAAATCATTTCAATGGAGGCGGGCATGATAATGCAGCAGGAGGAAGGTCTGATATGAATATTGATGAAACTATTAAGAAGTTTACATCACTATTACCCGAATATAAAAACGACTTATTTAATTCATATGAATAGTAAGTGGATTATTATACCGATTGTAAGTGTTTTTTTAGCAACTTGTAGTTCACCTGAAGCTAGGAGACCTAAAAAACATACAACCTCTAATTTTTATAAAGAAGTAATAGAAGAAAACATAAAATTGAATCAATTAGAGAAGAAACAAATAGAAAATAGTTTAGCTAAAGATACTTTAAATAACTATTTAAGTTCTCCAAATGGTTTTTGGTATATGTACAATAAAAAGGACACGTTAAACTCTATTACACCTAAAAAAGGTGATGTAGTAACGATTAAATATACCATTTCAGATTTTAATAATACTCCTTTGTATAATGAACAAACTATCGAATATAAGGTAGATAAAGAAGATTTTATACCAGCATTGCAAGATGGAATAAAGTTGATGAAAAAGGGAGAAACTATTACATTTGTCATTCCTTCTTATAGAGCTTATGGAGTTACAGGTGATGGAGGAAAAATAAGAATGAATCAAACGTTAAAAAGCAAACTAACATTAATCGACATTAAAAAAGTAAATAATGAAATTAACTAAAGTTTTGGCTGTTGCAGCCATGGGTATGACTATTGTTTCTTGTAACAATAATCAAGTAAAAACAAAAGCAAGTTTAGATACATATATAGATACGGTAAGTTATGCTATTGGATTAAACACAGCAATGAGAATGAGTGTTGATGCAGCAGCAAAGGAGTTAGATCCAGATTTATATATTCAAGGATATTCTGAAGGAAGAGATTCTTCGAACACAACTTTAATTGACAGAAAAGAAGCTGAGAAGATCATTAGTAGCTATTTCCAGAAGTTAAGAATGGATCAAATGAAGAAGAGAGAAGAGGATATGAAGAAAAAAGCTGAGGCTGATTTCAAAGAGTATAAAGAAGAAAATGAAAAATTCTTAGCAGAAAATAAATCAAAAGAAGGAGTTAAAACTACAGCTAGCGGATTACAATATAAAGTAATCAATGAAGGTAGTGGAGATGCACCTAAAGTTACAGATAAGGTAAAAGTTCACTATCACGGAGCTTTAATCGATGGAACAGTTTTCGATAGTACTATGGAACCTCAAAAAGATCCAGCTGAATTTGGAGTTACTCAAGTAATTAAAGGATGGACTGAAGGTTTACAATTAATGAAGCCAGGAGCAAAGTATAAATTCTTTATACCTCAAGAGTTAGCTTATGGTTACCAACAAAGAGGACCAGTTTTAAAGCCTTTTTCAACATTAGTATTTGATGTAGAGTTATTAGAAGTTGTTCCTCCAGCACCATTAGGAGACGGACACACTAAAGGAGACGGACACGGTCACTAATAAAAATATTAAAAAAGACATTGGTTATTTTTATCAATGTCTTTTCTTTTTTTAATTTTAAAATATGAAATCAATAAAGTTTTTAATAGCATCATTAGTCGTAATTATATTTTCATCTTGTAAAACTGTTAAGTATCCAGAATTAAAAGATGGGTTATATGCAGATATTCAAACCAATAAAGGTGATATTTTAATTAAGTTACATTCGGAAATTGTTCCAATGACTGTAGCTAACTTTGTTTCTTTAGCAGAAGGAAATAACCCTAAAGTAACAGATTCTTTAAAAGGTAAACCTTTTTATGATGGAATTAAATTTCACAGAGTTATTAAAAATTTTATGATTCAAGGAGGAGATCCTACAGGAACTGGAAGAGGTAGTGGAGGATATCGTTTTGATGATGAATTTCCTTTAAACGAAAAAGGAGAGTTAATCTTTAAACATGATAGCGCGGGAGTTTTGTCTATGGCAAATTCTGGTCCAGCTACAAATTCAGCTCAATTTTTTATTACACACAAAGAAACTCCTTGGTTAGATGGTAAACATTCTGTTTTTGGAAAAGTAACTTACGGACAAAATATTGTAGATACTATCGTACAAAATGATTTAATTAATAAAATTGAAATTATTAGAGTAGGAAAAAAAGCTAAAGACTTTAATGCTCCAGAAGTTTTTCTTACAGAATTATCAAATTCAGAAGAGCGTAAAAAAGAAAGAGAAAGAAAAATTAAAATAGCAAAAGAAAATCTAAAGAAAGAATTAGATTACTATAGCGCTATAACTACTAAATCTGGACTTAAAGTTGTTAAGATTAAGGAGACTTCAGGGAAAAAAGTTAATCCAGATTTACCAACAACAGTACATTATGTATTGTTAGATGATTTAGGTAATAAAATAGCTTCAAGTATAGACCAAAATCAGCCTTTTACATTCACAATTAATGATCTTAATTATCCATTAATTGCAGGATGGAAAGAAGGTGCTGCTATGCTTAAAGAAGGTGAAAAAGCACGTCTTTTTATACCAAGTTATTTAGGATACGGTGAAGTTGGTCGTTTACCAGTAATTAAGCCGAATACAGATCTTATTTTTGAAATAGAAGTTCTTAAAGTTGGAAAATAGTTTACTCGATGCGCTTATAGAAAAAGACAAAGCGCTTTTAATTTATCTGAATAACCTAGGAAACGAGCAATGGGATAATTTATGGTTGTGGATTACACATCAATTTAATTGGATACCGTTATTTGTTGTAATACTAGGGTTGTTAGTATGGAAATTTGGTGTCAAGAAAACGTTATTCACTCTATTGTTTATTGCAATTTTTGTAGCTTTTTCTGATCAATTTACAAATTTCATTAAAAACTTAACAGGAAGAACTAGACCTTGTAATGCTGTAGAAATGCAAGAGTATTTAAGGCAATTTTCATACAAACCTAGAGGTAAAAGCTTTTGGTCAGGTCATGCTTCTTTATCAACAACATTTACAACTTTTATTATTCTATTATTACGTAAGAGAATAAAATATATCTACATATTAATTTTATTTCCTTTAGTATTTGGATATAGTAGATTGTATTTAGGGGTTCATTATCCAATAGATGTTTCCACAGGATATGTTTCCGGAATTATACTTGGAACGTTATTTTATAAGTTATACAAAATTATATTTCAAAAGATATTTAAAGAAACTTTATAAGTTTCTTTAAATATTTATTCTTGGTAAGAACATTTAGTCATGTTGCTAAATCTTAACGGAATTATTTTAGAATTGGTTGTTCCTGCTATTTGAATATGTGAAGGAGACCATTCTAATTTTGGAGTAGTAAATACAATTGTATTGTCTATTAACTTTGCTTGAGTTACCTCTCTCTCTCTTTCGAATTTGAAAATGATATGAAGTTCTAAACCTTTAAGTTCAGAAATCAATTCTTTATCATAAGAAACCTTAATAACTGATTCTCTTTCTTTATTTATTACGGGACTTTCTAAAGTAAATTCAGCTTTAGCTCTTTTGATATATCCGTTAGTATTGTGCTCAATATATAATAAACTTTTATTCTTTTTAAGAATAGAATCTGTAGCATTTCCACTTCTATCAAATGTTATGAGAGAAAACCTATCTAAATTAAAGTTCTGATTGTATTCATATAAATCATATTGATTTTTTCTACTTCTCCAAGAATTAATTTGAAAAGGTTTTTTACCAGAGTAAAACCAGTAAATAGATGTGTTTTGATAAGAATTAAGAAATAAAGGAGTTGAACCTTTAAGTGCATTGTCTAGTTTTTGAACCCATTTTTTATTTCCATGCATTTCAAATTGTTTAGGTATAATTCCATCATTTGCAATAATAATTCGTAGCGTTATGGTTACAAATATTGTTATAAAAGCTAGAATTTTAAAAGCTTTTATTTTCTTAGGATTATCGATTAAATAATAAAATGGAATTATTACTAGAGGAATAGATATAGGAACAACCCATTGTGCTTGTACTCGACTTTTAAAAGAAGAAACAAAAAAGAAGATTGCAAATCCTAAAACTAGATAACGTAACGCTTTTTCAAACTGATCCTTTATTTTTAATCTTTTGAAAAAGGCTAAATAGACAATAGGAAAGGTAAGTCCAATAATTGCGACAAGATTTAAAATATGATTTGTTGTATAATCAATTCTGTAACTTTTAGTATTTCTCTCAAATAAATGATATTTAATTGAAGCGAAATCATTAATATATTGCCAATATAAATGAGGAGAAAATAAGATGATTGTTGCTAATGTTGTTACCCAGATTCTCCAATCTTTTAATACTTTTAAATTCGAAAGTAAGACAAAGAAAATAATTAGAACTGCATGATATTTACTGTATAGCATTCCAGCCATAGCTATGGCTAGAATAGCATAGCTACTGAAGTTATTTTTAGTGATGTATTTTTTATATCCTAATAAAAAGAGAGAGAAAAAGAAAAGTAGAGGTGTATCAGGAACTGTTATGAATCCGTAAACATTAAATAATAATGTAGTGATTATTAACAATAAAAACAACCAAGTAAATTCTCTTTTCTTGTGGTGTTGAATAAGCAACCAAACAAAATAAAAAGAAAAGGATAAAGATATCGCTGAGAAAAAGCGAACACTTAGTTCTCCAGAGCTAAAAAATAATTTTGAAATAGTTATCCATAAAGCTATCATTGGTGGATGATCAAAATACCCCCAATCTAAATTTTTACTGTACGCCCAATAATATGCCTCGTCAGCCAATAACTCAGTAGAATACCCCTGAAGTATGTTAATTAACACTAAGAAAAATAAAAAAACAGGAACTGTATATTTAGATTGTAGAATAGCTTTCATTCAAGCAAAACTAAAAAAATAAAGTACGTTTTTAGGAGAATCACCTATAGTTTTTTAGGTTAAATACCTAAAAGTTGGTAGTAATTTTGAAGATAGTTTTTATATTTTTACAAAAACTAACAATACGATTAACAATGAAGAAGTTCTTATTATCACTTTTTGTATGTTCTACAATTAGTTCATTTTCACAAGAGTTAGAGACAATATTATTAGCCAGAGAAGATGCTGCTAAAATAACAGATGCTTATTTACAACCAGCATTCAAAGGTTTTATATTTAGTATGAATAACGGATGGTATCATACAGCAAAAGTGCATAAGAAATTTGGTTTTGATATTACAATAGGGGCTAGTGCTTCTTTAGTTCCAGAAAAAGAAGAGATTTTTGATTTATCTGCTATTGGATTATCAAATTCAACAACTTTTGATAGAAATATGACTCCAACTGTAGCAGGAGATTCAAATACACCTGCTACAATAACATATCAATCTACTGTTGCGGGTCAAAATGTTTCGGCTAATTTTCAAATGCCTAATGGAGTAAAAGAAGATTTACCATTAAACTCAGTTCCAGCTCCATCTATTCAAGTTGGTATTGGTTTGCCATTTAAACTAGATGCAATGGTTCGATATACACCTAAAGTAGGTTCAGATGACGTGAAAGGAAGTGTCTTTGGTATTGGTTTGAAAAAGGAAATAACAGATTGGTTAGGGATAGTAGGAAAAACACCATTACATATTTCAATATTAGCGGCTTATTCTAATATGAATGTAGATTATGTAATTGGAGATGTAAATGAGCAAGAAATCTCTACTCGTAATGCTTTAACAGAGTTCAGACTTAATGCTTATACTTTTCAAGCAATAGCTTCTTTAAATTTACCTATTATTAATTTTTATGGAGGTGTAGGTTTTAACTCAGGAAGTACAAATCTAAATATGTTAGGAGAGTATACTTTAAGATATAATACGGGAAATCCTCTTTTACCAAACGTACAAGAAACAGTTACAGATCCATTTTCTTTAGAGCAAGATGCAAGTAGTTTTAATGCTACTGTAGGAGCTAGAATTAGTTTAGGATTCTTTAAAATATTTGGAAGTTATACACTGCAAGAATACAGTTCGTTAAATGCTGGTATTGCTTTTAGTTTTAGATAAATAACAGAACGAAAATATACTTTTAAAAGCCTAGGGAAACCCTAGGCTTTTTGTTATTCAATTATTTAGTTAACTTAGCATCGAATAACATAAAATCAATTATGAAGACAAAATTTTTATTAATTACATTATCATTAATTACTTTTTTAGGGTACAGCCAAGAAGAGAAAAAAGATAAAAAAGAAGGTAACGGAAAAGATTTATTTGATAAAGTCTACAATCGCTATTCAGGGAAGAAAAAATCTATTGTTGTTCTTAAAGATGGAACTAGAATAGAAGGGTTTAAGAAAGATGTAGATAGAAAGAAAGGACAGATTTATTATATTAAATTAAAAGAAGAAAAATCAGGAAAAAAAATAAAGTTAGATTCTGATGAAATTAAAGAAATGTATCTTTATCCAAGTGGATTCGAAAAATTCACAAAATCTTGGAGACATGTATATGATGTTCGTCAATGGGAAAGATCAGATATGGATAATGATGTAATCAACCAGGGATATATTTATTTCAAGAATCAAAAAGTATCATTAAAAAACAGAAAGAAGGAGAAAGAATATATGATGCAATTAATAAATCCAACTTTTAGTAAGTATATAGAAGTTTTTGGAGATCCAAATGCTAAAGAAACTACTAAATTAGGTGCTTTTGGTTTTAACGTTGCAGGTGGTTTAGCTAAATCTTATTATGTGAAAAAAGATGGTAAAATCTTTTGGTTACGTAAGAAAGATTTAGATGATAAATACGAAGAGTTATTTGGTGATTGTAAAGAGTTCATGGAGAAAAATCCAGTTAAGAAGATAAAGTGGCGTTATTTTAGTCAATATGTATTAGACTATACAAAAATGAAAGCTAAAGAATAATACTCTAAAATAAATTATAAAAACAAAAACTCATGGTCATTTCCATGAGTTTTTGCTTTTATTTCATTTCGTAAATAGCTATTTTTGCTCATCTTAGATTATTAATTTTCAATAAAAATATATAAAATGAAAGTAACAGTTGTTGGAGCAGGTGCCGTAGGTGCAAGTTGTGCTGAGTACATTGCGATTAAAAATTTCGCTTCAGAAGTAGTATTAGTAGATATTAAAGAAGGTTTTGCTGAAGGTAAAGCAATGGACTTAATGCAAACTGCTTCTTTAAACGGATTCGATACTAAAATCGTAGGAACTACAGGAGATTACAGCAAAACTGCAGGTTCAGACATCTGTGTTATTACTTCTGGTATCGCTCGTAAGCCAGGAATGTCTCGTGATGAATTATTAGGAATTAACGCTGGTATTGTAAAATCAGTTTCTTCTAGTTTAATTGAGCATTCTCCAAATACAATTATCATCGTAGTATCTAATCCAATGGATACTATGACATATTTAGTTCATAAAACTACTGGATTACCAAAGAATAGAATTATTGGTATGGGAGGAGCTTTAGATTCTGCTCGTTTCAAGTACAGATTAGCTGAAGCTTTAGAAGCACCAATTTCTGATGTAGACGGAATGGTAATTGGAGGTCACTCTGATAAAGGTATGGTTCCATTAACTCGTTTGGCTACTCGTAACTCTGTTCCAGTTTCTGAATTCTTATCAGAAGAAAGATTAGAGCAAGTAAAGCAAGATACTAAAGTTGGTGGTGCTACATTAACTGGATTATTAGGTACTTCTGCTTGGTATGCTCCAGGTGCTGCTGTATCAGGTTTAGTTCAAGCAATTGCTTGTGATCAAAAGAAGATTTATCCATGTTCTGCTTTATTAGATGGAGAGTACGGTTTATCTGATTTATGTATCGGAGTTCCTGTAGTGTTAGGAAGAAATGGTATCGAAAGTATAGTAGAAATTAACTTAAGTGATGCTGAAAAAGAACACTTAGCTGCTTCTGCTGATGCTGTAAAAACAAATAATGCAAACTTAGAATTATAATAAATTTTAAGTGGACAATATTAAAAAGCAATCTCATTTGAGATTGCTTTTTTGTTTTATCTTAGTAATAAAATTTTCGAAAGTGAGTGTAATTTATAGAAAAGTAAAGTTAGAAGACAATCCATTCTTAGCAAAGGTAATTCGCAATACAATTGAAGAGTTCGATGCACCAAGAACAGGAACTGTGTATTCAGATGAGTCTACAGATAATTTGTTTGAATTGTTCAATATCCCAAAAGCAATTTTATGGGTTG
Organism: uncultured Tenacibaculum sp.; assembly: GCF_947502995.1. Taxonomy (GTDB): domain Bacteria; phylum Bacteroidota; class Bacteroidia; order Flavobacteriales; family Flavobacteriaceae; genus Polaribacter. The sequence continues at coordinate 32,649 of NZ_CANNBW010000016.1, forward strand.
CAGAACTAGATGGAAAAGCTGTAGGTTGTTGTGGTATTTATCCTACAGATGGTTTAGAAGAAGGAGTTTGTGAATTGGTAAAGTTTTATATTTCTACTTCTGTTAGAGGAAAAGGTATAGGTAAAGAATTAATGTTGAAAAGTATTGATTCTGCCAAAGAATTAGGGTATACAAATGTTTATTTAGAAAGTTTGCCACATTTTTCTAAGGCAATAGCTATGTATGAAGAATCTGGATTTAAAACTTTAGATACACAATTAGGGAATTCTGGACATTCAAGTTGTAATGTTTGGATGTTAAAAGAACTGAAGTAAGTAACTATAAATGTGAAAGAAATGTTAAAGTCAAAAAGGTTTTGTAAGAAGGTAGATAAAGCTCCGTCTACATTGCCAGAGACGTATTTAAAGTTTCTTTTTCATAGTTTTTCATAGCAATTTCCCGCTTCTACTTTGAAGCGGGTTTTTTATTTAATTTTCTGAACAGATATTTAGACATTCCTAAAATCCAGAAAAAAATAATAAATAAAGTATTTGAGTTTTTGATTTTTAAACGAATATCTTCTCTGTATAAATTCCAATCATAGTTTTTTGAAATTCCTTCAGCGCCACATATAGCTATAGTTTCATTGATTTTTATGTGATTAATCTTTTTATTGTACAGATACAAGTTGAAATGATAATCTGATAAAACCTTAAACGAAGTGTCGTATTTTCGTGTTTTAAATAATATCTTTTTATAGAATACAGATTGATGGTGTAATGTGTTTTTGATCCATAATTTACTAGAAAAACTAGAGTTAAAATTTTGATTTCCATCATAGGTAACATTACCAATAATTAATTTCACATCATCAAAATTTTTTGAATAAAATATTGAAAATAAAGTAAGGTTAGAGAACAGTTTGTCATCAGCTCCCATAAAATATAACCATTCTCCATGTGCTAAATCAATTCCTTTATTCATGGCATCATAAATACCATTGTCTTTTTCTGATATAAATTTAAACTTTGACGGTAATGTCTTTAAAAAATCTATTGTCCCATCTGTGGAAGCCCCATCAATTATCCAAACTTCAAATTCTGTATAGCGCTGAATTTGTAGGCTAAATATACATTGCTTTAACTTTTCTAAGTTATTAAATGTAGGAATGATTATGGAAACTTTAGTTTTTATAATGTAACTAATTAAAGTATGAATCTAATTTCAATTGTTCTTTTTCCCAACACAATTCTTCTTTTGCTATTCTTTGATTTTGCTTTATTTCATTAATTAATGTTTTGTCATTAAGAATAGAAGAAACAGCTTTAGCAATAGCTTCAGGTTGATAGGAATCTACGGCAATACCAACATTGTATGTGCTAACAATATTGTTAATTTCAGGTAGATTACCAGAAATTAATGGCAATTCAGCATGAATATAATCAAATAATTTGTTAGGTAAAGAAAACTCGAAGCTCTTACCAAGAGGTTCTTCTAATACCATACCAAGATCTGCTAGTTTTGTATAGTTTGGTAGTTTTTCGTGAGCAACTCTACCTAAAAAATGAACTCTTGATTCTAGATTTTCTAATTGAACAAAATCTTTTAATTCTTGTTCTACTTTCCCATAGCCAATAATAACTAAATCAATACCTGAAAGTAAATGTAGAGCCTTAATCATGGGTTTAATTCCTCTTCCGGGATTTAATACACCTTGATATAAAATCACTTTATTTTTTGTAGGAAAGCTTACTTTTTCTTCAATAATTTCTCTGTGAAGTCGAGGTAAGTTTCGAATTAGTCCCATATGATTGTTATGTCGATCATTGTAAAACTTAACAATAGATTGACTAACAGTGTAAGATTTTCTAATTCTTGGTAAGAAAAAGTATTCTAATTTCCGCCAAAACCCTTGTACAAATTTACGTCCTTGTAATTCAGGACCTTCAGAAAATAATTCATGACTATCATATACTAATTGTGTATTTCGCTTTATAGAGCTTGCGAAAAAGCAAGCAGGTAATGTATCTAAATCATTAGATAAGATGTAAGTGTATTTACGAAAAAGTAAATAGAAAAATAATCGAACATTATATTCAGCGTAAAAAAGAAAATTATTGTTAAACCAGTGTTTTTTTCGAACTATTTTATAAGGTCGATCAATTTCAATAGTATTGGGTAAAACTCTACCATATACCAAAACGTCAAAGTTGTTTTTTAAAAGATAAGTACAAACTTTATGAACTCTTTGATCTGTAGAAATATCATTAGTAACAGCAACAAAAATCTTTTTCTTCAATAACTAAGTGTTTTCGTTTTCTTTTTTATCCTGGTTTTTTGTAGGCGGAGTCTGTTGAACAACTTCAAATAGTTTTCCACCTTCACATTTTACCGTTTTTTGCTTAAATTTTACAATTAACTGATAATCATGAGTGGCCATAAAAATAGTTTTTCCACTTTTATGAATCTCATTTAAAAGTTCCATTACTTCTAAAGAGGTTCTTGGATCTAAATTACCAGTTGGCTCATCTGCTAAAATTAATTCAGGATCATTAAGTAAGGCTCTAGCTATGGCCACACGTTGCTGTTCACCACCAGAAAGTTCGAAAGTTTTTTTGTAGTATTTTTCTTTCATACCAACTTTGTCCAGAACTTCGTAAATTTTCTCTTTACGTTCGTTTTTATCTTTCCAGCCTGTAGCTTTCAAAACAAATTCAAGATTATCAAAAACATTACGGTCATTTAATAACTTAAAATCTTGAAAAACAATTCCTAGTTTTCTTCTTAAGAAAGGAATGTCTTTTTCTTTCATTTTCTTTAAATCAAAACCAACAATGCTACCTAAACCACGTTGTAGTCTAAGATCTCCGTATAATGTTTTTAATAAACTACTTTTTCCACTACCAGTTTTACCAATCAAATAGTAAAAATCACCTTTATTTAAAGTGAAATTAATTTTCGATAAAACTAGAATGTCTCTTTGGTAGATATCTGCATTTTCTAAATGCAGTATTGGCTCTTGCATAAAAAGAAAGTTTTTACAAATCTATTATTTATTATCAATTTAAACCACTTTTTTTATTTTTGGCGATTATTGATCAAACAAAACAAAAAAAATAGCGTTATCTTACAGGGAACGATACAAAGATAAATTCTAAAATGAAATATAAATATTTATTTATAACACTTTGTTACTTTTTAAGTTTTTTAAATGTTGAAGGGCAAAATACTGAAGTTCAAACTAATATTGATGCGAGGTTTCACAGAGCGATAACTTTGTATAACAATAAAGCGTATTCAGGGGCACAAAGAGTATTCAAAGAAGTATCAGAAAATACAGCGAAACACAATCTACAAACCGATGCAGATTTTTATGATGCCATGTGCGCAATTAAGTTAAATCAGACAGATGCAGATAAAAAAGTACTCGATTTTGTAAAAAAACATCCTTATAGTAGTAAAAAGGAGAAAGCTTTTTTAAATGTTGGAAATTATTATTTCGCAAACAGAAAAGCTTCACATTCTTTAAAATGGTATTCTAAAGTAAATCCTGCTTTATTAAATGTTGAAGAGAATAAAGAACTGAATTATAAAATGGGATACGCACTTTTAGTTTCTAACTATTTTGAAGATGCTAAAAAGAAGTTTGCAAAGTTATTGGGAGATCCTAGATATGGAAATGATTCAAGATATTTTTACGGATATATAGCGTATAGACAAGAAAACTACGGAGAGGCTGAAGATAATTTACAACAATTATCAGATAATGAAACCTATAAATCTGAAGCGAATTACTATCTGTTAGATATGGCTTTTAAAAGCGGAAAGTTTGATAAAGCAGCTCAAATTGGAGAAAAGATTTTTCCAAAAGCTAAGGAAAAGCAAAAATCAGATATCAGTAAAATTATCGGAGAAAGTTATTTCAATTTAGAAAAATATGATAAAGCTGTTCCTTATTTGAATCAATATGAAGGAAAAAAAGGGAAATGGACAAATACTGATTATTATTATTTAGGATATTCTTACTATAAATTAGAAGATTACGAAAGTGCAATCGGCCAGTTTAATAAAATTATAAACGGTCAAAATAGTGTTGCTCAGAGTGCTTATTATCATTTAGGAGAATGTTATTTAAAAGCAGGAAAGAAGAATGAAGCTTTAAATGCATTTAAAAATGCAAGTGAAATGAATTTCAATCCTGTAATTACTGCAGATGCTGATTTTAATTATGCAAAATTAAGTTACGAAGAAGGTAACCCGTATAAAAGTGTTCCAGATGTCTTAAAAGCATATTTAGCAAAATACCCACAATCACCAAATTCAAAAGAAATTTCAGGATTATTAATTACTTCTTACTTAAATCAGAAAGATTATCAAGGTGCTATAGACTATTTAAGAGCAAATCAAAATCCAGATAATGATGCTTTAGCAAACGAGGTTTCATTATACAGAGGAATCCAATTGTTTAACGAACAAAAGCTAAAAAAATCATTACCACATTTTTTAATTGCTACAGATGCGGTAAATGATACAATTAAAAATAAAGGTCATTATTGGTTAGGTGAAACAAATTATCTGTTAGGTAATTACGATAACGCTGTTGCATCTTTTTCTAAAATTGAAAGTTCAAATTTTGAAGAAGCTAAATACTTAAATTATAATATGGCTTATGCTTTTTTTAAGCAAAAGGACTATGATAATGCTACAACGTACTTTGAAGAATTTTTGAAAGAAAATATTGATGAAAATGATCTAAATGATGATGCATCAAATCGTTTGGGAGATTCTTATTATGCTACGAAACGCTATGGAAAAGCAATGCAAGCGTATGATAAGGTAATCCAAGAAGGAGGCGCAGGATCAGATTATGCTCAATATCAAAAAGCAATGAGTGATGGTTTAATTGGAGATAGTAGCGAGAAAATAAATGATTTAAAAAAGTTGATTAAAGATTATCCAACTTCAAATTTAAAAGATGATGCATTTTATCAATTAGGAATTACATATACTTCAAAAGGAAATGCAAATCAAGCTAAAAAGGCATACAATCAATTGTTAGAAGAGCATAGTCAAAGTGGTTATGTACCAACAGTATTATTACGCCAAGGATTATTAGAGTACAATAAAGGAAATAATAGAGACGCACTTGTTAAGTTTAAAGAAGTAGTTGCAAAATTCCCTAATTCTAATGAAGCTAAACAAGCGGTTGCTAGTGCGAGAAATGTTTATGTAGATACAGGAAAGGTAAATGAATATGCGACTTGGGTAAAAACTATCGATTTTGTAAATGTATCTAATAGTGATATAGACAACACAACTTATGAAGCTGCAGAAAATAAATTTTTAGAAAATGATAAAGTAAGGGCAATTAGCGGATTTAAAACATATTTGCGAGATTTTCCTAACGGAATTCATGCTTTAAAAGCAAACTTCTATCTAGGTCAATTATACTTTAACGGAACAAAAAAACAAACAGCTGTTCCACATTATACTTATGTGATTAAAGCTGGGGTTAATGAGTTTTCAGAAGAAGCTTTAGCTAAACTAAGTCAATTATATTTAGAGAAAGAGAATTGGAAAAAAGCAATTCCATTGTTAGAGCGCTTAGAACAAGAAGGTAATATTGATCAGAATTTAATTTTCGCTCAAAGTAATTTAATGAAAGGATATTATGATAGAAAAGATTATGAGAAGGCAGTTACTTATGCAGAGAAAGTATTAACCAATGGTAAAATAGATCAGGTTGTTGGTGAAGATGCGCAAATTATTTTAGCACGTTCTGCAATTGAAACAAATGACTTTACAACAGCTCAAGATTATTATAGTGCTTTAGATAATACAGCTACAGGAGAACTTAAAGCCGAAACATTATATTATAAAGCATTCTTTTTACATGAAGATAAAGCTTATGAAAGTTCAAATGAAGAAATTCAAAATTTAATAGCTAATTACTCTAAATATCAATATTGGGGAGTAAAAAGTTACATTATAATGGCAAAGAACTATTATAAACTAAAAGATGCTTACCAAGCTACATATATCTTAGATAATATCGTGAAAAATTTTACTCAGTTTAAAGATCTTAATGAAGAAGCTAAAAACGAACTTAATAAAATTAAGAGTAAAGAAGCGAAAACAAATGAATCAATTAACTCTAAACAATAAAAGTTAAAAGAGAATGAAAAGAGGAATAGTAGTCACTATAGCAATGTTTGTAGTAAGCTTTAGTATAGCTCAAAATAAACCAAAGACAGAGAAATCTAAAGATTCAATTATAAAAACAGAAGTAGTAGAGGTAGTAACTTCTTATGCACCAAAAGTTACAGATGCTTTTAAAATTAAAAAGAAACCTGTAATTAAATTATCAGATAAAGCTAAACGTAAATCTTTAGAATATAAGATTCAACCAGTTTCAGTAGCGTCTAAATTTAAACCTAAGAGTGGTGTTTTAAAAGGAATTGATGTTGGTGAACGCGAGCGTTTATTTGATAATTATTTTTCTTTAGGTTTCGGAAATAATTTAACTCCTTTTGTAGAAGCTTATTTTCAAAACACAAGTGCTTTTGAATATGAATATGGAGGTAAAATCAATTTTATTTCGTCTAAAGATCCTGTTCAAAACACAATATTAAACAGCAGTTATTATAATGCAAGTGTTGATTTATTTTTAAAGCAAGAAATGCGAAATTTCGACTGGAAAGTTGGTTTAAACGCTTATAGAAATAAATATAATTGGTATGGTTTACCTTCAGATATCGTCTTTTTAGATCCAACTATTGGTACTATAGAAGAAGAGCAATTATATAAATATTATAATTTAAAAGGATCTATTTATTTTCCATACAGTGCAACAGAAGAAGTAAATACATCGATAGGGTATTTTTCAGACGACCAAGATTCTGATGAGATTCATGCTGATGTAGATGCAAAGTTTGCTATTCCTTTAGGAAGATTCGGATTGAATTATGAGGATTTAGACCTAAGGACGTCTATAAACTTTATCATGGGAGGTTTTGATAGAGCATATTCAGATCCTCTTCAAAAAATAAACTATAGTTTCGCAACGGCTGGAATTCATCCTACTTATGCTTTTTCATTCAAAGATTTTGATATCAAATTAGGAGGAAAAGCATATTATTCTTTCGATTTGGAAAATACAGAAGGAAAGTTCTTTGCATATCCAGATGTAGAAGTAAATTATCCAATTATTCCTAGGTATGCTAATATTTACGCTGGAGCAAAAGGAGATTTAACTGTAAATTCTTATGAGAGTTTTTCTAGAGAAAACCCATATGTTTCTCCAACATTAAACATTCAGCAATCTAGTGAAGCTTTTGATGCTTTTGGTGGGTTCCGAGGAATTTTAAGTGGAAACTTAAACTACAATGTTAGAGCTAGTTTTAAGAAAGAAGAAAACAGAGCATTTTTTGTGTTAAATGAATCTGCTTCAAACGGAATTACAATAGGTTTTCCAAGTGGAATTTTATTCAGAGGATATAATTTTGGAAATTCATTCGACGTAATTTATGATGATATTACTACAGTTGGTTTCTTTGGAGAAGTAACTTATGATTTTTCTAGAAAATTAAACTTAGGTTTAAACGCAGAGTTCAATTCTTATAGTACAACAAATCAAGAAGAAGCTTGGAATTTACCACAAATTAAAGCTGATGTTTTTGCAAACTATAAAGTGAAGAAATGGTATGCAGGTGCAAATTTATATTTTGTTGGGAGTAGAAAAGGAGCTCAACGAAATGGCGCAGCATATACAGCAATAGATTTAGATGCCTATATCGATTTAAATCTTAATGGAGGTTATCATTTTAATGATTTATTTTCAGTTTTCTTACAAGCAAATAACATCACAAATAGTAGTTATCAAAGATTTACTAATTTCGATGCTCAAGGATTCCAAATTATTGGAGGATTCATTTGGAAGTTTGATGCGCTGTTTTAGGTAAACACTACTTTTTAAAATATAACAAAACACAACTATAATTTTTGGTTGTGTTTTTGTTTTGATAAAAAAACGTACCTTGAAAATATGTTAATTCATATTTCAAATTATATTACAGCAATTGTATGTTTAATTACTTTTTTTGTAATTCAGCGTGTTTATCGCAAAGAAAAATCTAAAAGTCAAACTTCTACTTCAGTAGAAGGTATTAAGTGGTTTGCTTTAGCTATTTTTTCTTGGGGAATTGGAGCTTTTTTGAACATAATGCTTATTGATTTCTTTAATCTATCCGCATCAAATAGTATCATAATTAGTATCGGAGTTTTTTTCTCACTGTTAAACTCATTATTTATATTATTATCAATTCCTTCAATTCAACATAATGAAAAAAGAAACATTGTAATTCGAATTATAGAACGTTTTACAAATAAAGAAGTATTTGTAATCTTCGGAGGTGTTTTGGTTATGATCGCTTCCGTTTTTCTGATTTCATTTTATACAAATACACAATCAAACTCAAGTAATAATGTCATTTGGCTAATCGATATTCCGATATCTATCGTGGTTGCATTTGCACTTTTACAAGAGTTGAATAAAGCATTTAAAAATAGAGGAATGCGTTTTATGGTATTACCAACTCTAGCTTTATTTTTATTAATTGTTGTTGCAGTTACACATCGTATTTTTCCCGAAGAAAGCATATCAAGTTGGATTGATACCAATATTTGGAGTGTTCTAGGTATAGTATCAAGTATTTCATTTAAGTTTTTATTCATACTCTTGTTTACGATCTTACTATATAGTTGGAAATTATTAGCTGAGAAAGAAGAAAAACAAACAGAATTACAAAATACAAAGCTCTTGCAAGAAGATTTAATTCTTGAGAATGAAAAGCTACAAATAGCGAATGAAAGTCATTTAAGCACAATAAAAAGTTTAAAATCAGAAATTTTAGCTGAGAAAAAGAAATTAAAAGAACTGCAATTAGCTTCTAAAGTAGAGTTATCTGATCGTCAAAAAGAAGTATTAGGAAATTTAGGAGTTTGTGGTGAAGAAAAATCATATACAGAAATTGCTGAGGCTATGAATATAAGTGTCGACGGATTTCAAACTCATATTTATCAAATCAAAAAAGTACTTAATATTTCAGGAGCAGGAGGAAAAGAACAATTAATTATTTATGCTAAAGATCACGAATTACTTGATTTTGCTACGATTCAGCATGATTAACCATATGCTTAATCATTCCTGCTTTTAAAAAGAGCATTGTGTAACCTTTACATGTTTTGTCTTTACAAACATTTTTGTGTGAAACATTTTAATCACACAAATTATGGCATTTCTCATTCAAGAAACACAAAGTTTAGATCAGCAAATCAATCAATCTTTTCATGAAGCGACGAGTTGGTTTACCGATGCAATCTTATATCAAATACCGATAACAAATACCATTTCCATTCCTTGGGTATTAATTATTCTTGTACTTGGTGCATTGTATTTTTCAATCTATTTCAAAGGAATAAATATCCGTAGCTTTTTAACTTCAGTAAATATTATCAGAGGAAAATATGATCATATTGATATTCCAAATCAAGAAGATATTAAAGAAACAGTGCGTGTTGAAGGTAATGGAGAAGTTTCGCATTTTCAGGCGTTAACAGCAGCTCTCTCAGCAACAGTGGGTTTAGGTAATATAGCTGGAGTTGCCATTGCTTTGTCTATCGGTGGAGCTGGAGCTACATTTTGGATGATTGTTATTGGATTACTCGGAATGGCGTCAAAATTTGTAGAATGTACTTTAGGTGTAAAATATAGAGAAATTGCAAAAGACGGAACTGTTTTTGGCGGACCGATGTATTATCTTAAAAAAGGTTTAGCACAATTAGGTTTTTCTAAACTAGGAAAGTTGTTGTCGATCTTATTCGCAGTAATGTGTGTTGGAGGTTCTTTTGGAGGAGGAAATATGTTTCAGGTAAATCAAGCATTTAAACTATTCGAATATGTTACTGGAGCAGAAGAAAGCTTTATTCATGGGAAAGGTTGGATTTTCGGATGTGTCATGGCCATTTTTGCGGGAATAGTAATTATTGGTGGAATTAAAAAAATAGCTAAAGTAACAGACAAAGTTGTGCCTGTTATGGTGGTCGTATATGTATTAGCTGTTATTGTAGTTTTATTGACTAATTTTTCTGAAATTCCTAATGCGATATCACAAATTATTAATGGAGCGTTTCATACTGAAGGAATCGCAGGTGGTTTTATTGGTGTAATGATTCAAGGTTTTCGTCGTGGTGCATTTTCAAATGAAGCTGGAATCGGATCTTCTTCTATAGCACATGCAGCGGTAAAAACAAATTATGCAGCCAGTGAAGGTTTAGTAGCTTTATTAGAACCTTTTATCGATACTGTAATTGTTTGTACCATGACAGCCCTAGCGTTAATTATAACAGGACAAATAACTGCTGGAAATGAAGTGTCTTTTGAACAAGGAGCAATTTTAACTTCTAAAGCTTTAGAAAGCAGTATTTCTTGGTTTCCGTATGTATTAACTATAGCTGTGATTTTATTTGCGTTTTCTTCTATGATTTCTTGGTCGTATTATGGTTATCAAGCTTGGACGTTTCTCTTCGGAAGAAATAAAACCATCGGAAATATTTACAAAGTTATCTTTTGCATATTTACAGTTGTTGGAGCAGCAGCTACTTTAAATGCCGTAACCGATTTTTCTGATGCTATGGTTTTTTCTATGATGGTTCCTAACATGATAGGTTTAGTAGTTTTAGCTCCACAAGTATTAAAAGAACTAAAAAAATATAAATTGAAGATTAAGGAAAATAAACATTAATCAAAAATATGTTTATAAGAACATGGAACTTACTATGAAAAAAAATAAAACCGTAATTTTAAACTCCATTAATTAAACCAAAACATGAAAAAAACTCTCATTTTTTTATTGGCAGCAACTGTAATTGGTAGCTGTAATACAGATAAAAAAGAAAAAGCTGATGAAACGAAAGCTGTTGCTATTGTAAATAAAGCAGAGCAAAAGAAAGACAGTGCTAATATTAAACATTTTTTTAATGCAGCATTAACTGAAGGAAAGTCATACGAATGGCTACGTGATTTAACTCAAAATATTGGAGGTCGTTTATCAGGTTCTCCACAAGCTGCTAAAGCTGTTGTTTGGGGTGAACAACTAATGAAAGACGTAGGTTTAGATTCTGTGTGGTTGCAACCTGTTATGGTGCCACATTGGGTTCGAGGAGAAAAAGAAGAAGCGTATTATACCGTAAACGGAAAGAAAAAAGATGTACCTGTTTGTGCTTTAGGTTTCTCAATTGCTACTCCTGCAACTGGAATTAAAGCTGAAGTTATTGAAGTGAAAAGTTTAAAAGAAGCTGAAGAGTTGGGTGACAAACTAAAAGGAAAAATAGTATTCTTTAATGGTGCTTTCGATGAAACTTTAATTAATACTTTTCAAGCTTACGGAGGTTGTGTCGGACAACGTTTTTCTGGAGCTAGAATTTGTGGACAGTTTGGTGCTAAAGGAGTAATTGTTCGTTCAATGACTAACGGAATTAACGATTATCCTCATACCGGAACAATGAGTTACGGAGAAATGCCAAAAGAACAATATATTCCTGCAGCAGCAATTAGTTCGAGAGCAGCAGAAAATTTAAGTGCAGATTTAAAAAAGAATCCAAGTTTACAGTTTTACTTCAAGCAAAGTTGCGAAACATTACCAGATGCGCCATCTCACAACGTTGTTGGTGAAATAAAAGGAAGTGAAAATCCAGAGAAAATTATTGTTGTTGGAGGACATTTAGATTCTTGGGATTTAGGTGAAGGTGCTCACGACGATGGAACAGGAGTTGTACAATCTTTAGAGGTAGCCTACTTATTAAAGAAGAATAATATAAAACCTAAAAATACAATTCGAATCGTATTCTTTATGAATGAAGAAAACGGAACTCGTGGTGCTAAAGAATATGCTAGATTAGCAAAATTGAATAAAGAAATTCATGTTGCTGGTTTAGAAAGTGATGCGGGCGGACACACTCCTAGAGGTTTTTCTATTGATGCAAATGCTGAAAATACAGCTTTGGTTCAAAGTTGGAAAACATTATTAGCTCCTTATGGTTTACACGATTTAATTAAAGGTGGAAGTGGAGCAGATATTTCTCCGTTAAAAGATGATCATGTTACTTTAGCAGGATACAGACCAGACAGTCAGCGTTATTTTGATTATCACCATACGTCTACAGATACTTTCGATAAAGTAAATAAAAGAGAATTAGAGTTAGGTAGCGCGTCTATGACAAGTTTAGTATACTTAATGGATAAATATTTGTATACAGACGAAAAAGTAAAACCATAATATGGAGCAGATGTTTTTGTATTCAAGGTTTCTTATGGCGGTAATGTTAATAGCTATAGGATTTCATCATTTTTATAAACCTAAATTTTATTATCCGATCATACCAGCTTTTTTTCCTAAGCTTTTTGTTACGTATGCTTCAGGAATAGTAGAACTAGTAATAGGATTAGGTTTGTGTATTCCAAATTATCAGAAATATGCAGCTTTAGGAATGGCCTTGCTTATGATTGCTTTTTTACCATTACACATTTGGGATATTACAAGAGAAAAACCAGCAATGAAAACAAAAAAAGGAGCTTACATTAGGCTTGTTATTCAATTTGTTTTGATAGCATGGGCATGGTTCTTATTCAAAAAACTAAACTAACTTAAATGAAAAAAATAATTCTATTATCAGCATTAGGATTCTTAGCATATTCTTGTCAACAAAAACAAAAGGTTGCTATTATTGTTAAAAATGCGAATGCTTATACCGTAAATGAAAATTTCGAAACTGTTGAAAGTTTTGCCATTCAAGATGGGAAATTTGTAGCGGTTGGATCGACGTCTGAAATTGAAAATAAATATGAAGGAGCTTCAGTTATTGATGCTGAAGGAAAAGCAGTATATCCAGGTTTTATAGATGGGCATTGTCACTTTTTTAGATTCGGATTGCAATTACAAAAAGTAGATGTTACAGGGACAGAAAGTTATGATGCTGTTTTAGAGAAATTGGTCGCTTTTCAGAAAGAAAAAAACCTTCCTTTTATCACAGGTAGAGGTTGGGATCAAAATGATTGGGAAGTAAAAAAGTTCCCTACTAAGGAGAAACTAGATCAACTTTTCCCAGATACTCCAGTAGCTATCACAAGAGTTGACGGACATGCAATGTTGGTAAATCAAAAAGCTTTAGATGTTTCAGGAATTACAAACGATTCTAAAGTTGAAGGAGGAGAGTTTATCAAAGAAGATGGAAAACTAACAGGAGTATTAATCGATAATGCAATGGATTTTGTAAAAGTTCCTGTGGCTTCTAAAGCAGAACAAATTCAGGCATTAAAAGATGCTGAGAAAATTAATTTTTCTTATGGATTAACAACTGTTGTTGATGCAGGTTTAGATCAAGAAACAATCGAACTAATCGATAGTTTACAGCAAGCTGATGATTTAAAAATTAGAATGTATGCCATGGTTTCTGCAACACAAAAGAATTTAGATTACTACATTAAAAAGGGAATTATTAAAACAGACCGTTTAAACGTTCGTTCTTTTAAAGTTTACGGAGACGGAGCTTTAGGTTCTCGTGGAGCTGCACTTAAAAAACCATATAGCGATCGTCATAATCATTTCGGAGCATTAATTTTTTCTCCTGAACGTTATAAGGAAATTGCCAAACAAATTGCTGATTCAGAATATCAAATGAATACACATGCAATTGGAGATTCAGCAAATTATTTAATGTTGAAAACGTATCAAGAAGTTTTAAAAGGTCAAACTGATAGGCGTTGGAGAATCGAACATGCACAAATTGTAGATCAACAAGATTTCGATTTGTTTAAAAATGTAATTCCATCTATTCAACCTACACACGCAACTTCAGATATGTACTGGGCAGCAGATCGAGTAGGAGAAGAAAGAATAAAAGGAGGTTATGCTTTTAAACAGCTGTTAAATGTTTATGGAAAAGTTGCTTTAGGTACCGATTATCCTGTAGAAAAAGTAAATCCGTTTTTGACTTTTTACGCTGCTGTTGCAAGAAAAGATTTAAATAATTATCCTGAGAACGGATATCAAATGGAAAATGCGTTAACCAGAGAAGAAACTTTAAAGGGAATGACAATTTGGAACGCCTATGCTAATTTTGAAGAAAATGAAAAAGGAAGTATAGAAGTAGGTAAAATGGCAGATTTCATCATCTTAGATCAAGATATTATGACTGTTGAAATTAATAAAGTTCCAAATACAAAAGTTTTAGAAACTTACTTAGCTGGACAAAAAGTAAAGTAATTTTACAAGTCAATAAAATAAAAGGATACTATTAGCGTTAGCAATTTGGCTGAAAACTATTTAAAGGGTAAAAACTTAAATTCTTTTGTCAGAAATAAAAATAGTTAACAGCTTAGTAGTAATTAAAATAGTTATAAAGGGTTATTTTTATATTCTGTAAGGAATTAAAAAATAACCCGTTTTTTATATTATGAAATCAATAAAACTAATAATTGTATTCTTTTGTGTCATATTTGTAGTAAATGCTCAAGAATCAGAAAAACAAGCATTGCAAAAACTTTCATTTTTAATAGGTGATTGGCAAGGAACTTCAATTTCTTACGGTAAAGATGGAGTTAAAAAAGTATCCGTAACAGAAAATGTTAGTTATTTAATGGATGGTAATTTAATTCAACTTAACGTGAAATCTCCATGGATTGCTTTACATACTATTGTCAGTTATAATCTTAAGGACAAAAATTATTACTATTATCCATTTACAAAAAACGGAAATAAACAAGGTTATAAAGGTGAAGTAGTAGATGGAAAGTTTATGGTATATTTTAATGAAAGCAGACGTTTAACATTTACAAAAACAGAAAATGGAGAATTTCATGAGTTTGGAGAGCGTTTAGTAAATGGTGTTTGGGAAAAGTACTTCGAAGATATTTTACAGCTTCAAGAAAAATAATTTTACAAGTTTGCATCTTTTTCACAAGAATAATGTCTATTGTATGAAGTTAAAAAATAGATATTATGATATACAAAGGAGAATGCACATGTAATTGTGATGGATGCAAAACAGGGAATTGTTCTAATTGTACATGTGATAACTGTACTTGTTCTAACTGTAATTGTTAATTAAAATAGTTTAAAACAGAGTTTCAATATGTAATTATTGAAACTCTGTTTTTAGTAAATTATCTTTGTAAATATGAATACTAATGAGGTTTGGACGAATTACAGTGAAGATTTAAAACGTTTTATTCTTAGTAAAGTAAAAGAAGAAGCAACATTGGAAGATATCTTGCAAGACGCTTTTATTAGAATTCATAGTAAATTATCCACATTAAAAGAGCCGTTAAAATTAAAGTCCTGGGTTTTTACAATTGTTAGAAATACAATGTACGATTACTTTAAATCTAAAGGTAAAACAATAACATTCGATAACATAGATATCGAGTTTGAAGAAGAAAGTAACGAGCATACAGAAAGAGATTGCTTGCCAGGAATAATTAAAAATTTACCTGAAAAATACAGAACTCCACTTTTATTATATGATATTAAAGGAGTAAAACAGCAAGAGATAGCAAAACAATTGAATTTACCTTTGCCTACAGTTAAATCTCAAATTCAAAGAGGAAGAAAATTAATAGCAAAAGGTTTTATGGATTGTTGTGGTTATACGATAAATGAAAATGGTAAATTAGTGGGCGAAATACAGGACAAAAAAGACTGTAAAGTGTGTAAATAATGTTATCGGAAACCATTGTAAATACTATTTTTAAAACTCTTGATTTAAAACAAACAGAAAAAGATAATATACTTTCTAAGTTGGTGTATGTTCAGGTGAAAAAAGGAGAGCTGTTGTTAACGCAAAATCATGATGTTAAAGATCAGTTTTTTGTGTTGAATGGTTGTTTAAGAACTTATCATCTTGATGATTCTGGAAAGGAGCATACATTACAGTTTGCTATTAAAGATTGGTGGATAAGTGATTATATAGCCTTATGGGCGAATAGAAAATCTGTTTTAAATGTTGCTTGTATTCAAGATGCAGAATTAGTAAAAATAAGCCAAAAAGATTTAGATCAACTTTTTTCTGAAGTCCCAAAATTAAATGCTTTTTTTCGATTAAAATTACAGAATGCTTTTGTTCGTCAAGAAAAAAGAATTTTAGCAAATCTTACAAAAACGGCAAAAGAAAGATATATAGACTTTTTAAAAGTATATCCAGATTTCGAAAAACATATTAAAAACTTCCATATCGCATCTTATTTAGGAATTACTACTGAAAGTTTAAGTAGAATACGAAAAGAAATTTCATTAAAAGTATAAATTACCATACATCAATTTTTATCTCTGAGTTAGATTTTAAATTTGTAATATAATTTATATCACTTAACTCATGAAAAAAGTATTATTTGTTTTAACTAGCCACGATAAGCTAGGAAATACAGAAGAAAAAACAGGTTTTTGGATAGAAGAATTTGCGAGCCCTTATTACTATTTAGCAGATAAAGAAGTTGAAATAACATTAGCTTCACCAAAAGGAGGTCAACCTCCAATTGACCCAAAAAGTGAATTGCCAGATTTTCAAACACCATCAACAGAACGTTTTAATAAAGATGAGCAACTTCAAAATAAATTAGCTAATACAAAAGTATTGAGTGAAGTAAAATCAGAAGATTTTGATGCTGTTTTTTATCCAGGAGGACATGGACCACTTTGGGATTTAGCAGAAGATAAAGATTCAGTTCGTTTAATTGAAAATTTCTATAATAGTAACAAGCCTGTAGGAGCAGTTTGTCACGCACCAGCTGTTTTGAAAAACACAACAGCTAATGGAGAATCTTTAGTTAAAGGAAAAAAAGTTACAGGTTTTAGTAATACAGAAGAAGAAGCTGTACAATTAACTGAAGTAGTTCCTTTTTTAGTAGAAAATATGTTACAAGAAAATGGAGGTGAATATTCTAAAGCAGAAGATTGGCATCCGTATGCAGTAGAAGACGGACATTTAATCACCGGACAAAATCCTGCGTCATCAGAATTAGTTGCAGAATTATTATTGAAGCAATTATAATAAGAGTTAAATAAAAAACCACTCAATTACTTGAGTGGTTTTTTTCTCCATGAAAAAGAAAAACTACTATTAAAAACTACGAAACAACATATAATATTTTATAGTTTGTTTTAAACAGTGTTTAATAAAAGTCTTATTACTGTTTTTAATGTCGTAAAGCATAACCTGCTGCTTTACCTAATTGCTTTAAATTCATTAAAATTATTTTTATTAAATCTCTCATAATCATTTATAATTAATTGGTTAATTATTCCTTTCATTACAAAAGTACATTCAAGATCTAAGTTGTTTTTGCTCAAAAGATTTAGATATTAACTCATTTGCAATTTTGAGTTAAAACTGGAGTCATTTCATTATAAATGTTACATTTGGGTATAAGTAAGGTTCTTTTTGTAGAACTATAAACTAGAATATTTATAAAAATAGTTTTGGAACACACATTAGCACTTATTCGTTATATCAATAAAATAGTTGAGCTAAATTCAAATGAAGAACAAATTATAATTGATGCTTTAATACATAGAAAATACTTAAAAGATCAATATATAGTTCAGCAAGGAGACGTTTGTAAATGCATCAATTTTATATTGAAAGGATGTACTAAAACATCTTACTTAGATTCCAATGGTCATGAGCATATTGTAATGTTTTCTATAGAAGATTGGTGGACTTCAGATATGGGGAGTTTTATAACCCAAACACCCGCAGATTATAATATTCAGTGTATTGAAAATACAGAGTTGCTACAATTGAACTACATTACAGTAGAAGAATTATTTAAAAAAGTTCCAAAGTTAGAACGTTGTTTTAGAAAAATAACAGAACGTGCTTTAGTAGCTTCTCAAAAGAGAATTATTACAAACTTCAGTGAAACTGCTAAAGAGAGGTATTTAATTTTTAAAGAGAATTATCCAGAAATAGAAAAGAGAGTTCCGCAATATTTATTAGCATCTTATTTAGGAATTACAAAAGAGTTTTTGAGTAGAATAAAAAGTCAACTAGCCAGAGAAACAAAAAGTTAAACTAGTTTAACATCATTTCATAAAATAGATCATTTTTACCTTCGTCTTTCTTGCAGAAATTTGTCGTATAATTTTTATTAAAAACAAATACGATGAAGAATTTATTCAAAAAAGGATTAGGAATTGCTTTAATAGCTCTGTTTACAGTTTCTTTCACAACGATTAAAAAAGAAAGAAAACAAATTAATATCAGTGAAAGTAATGTTGAGTGGAAAGCTTATAAAGTAACAGGTTCTCACAAAGGAATAGTGAATATTAAATCAGGATATTTAAGTTTTGATGATGGTAAATTGTCTGATGGATCAATAACGATTGACATGACAACTATCAATACTACAGATTTAACAGGAGAGTATAAAAACAAGTTAGATGGTCATTTAAAGTCAGGAGATTTCTTTAGTGTAGAAAAATACAATACTTCAACTTTAGATTTTACTAAAGTGAAGGTTAAAGGAAAGAATGCATATGAAGTAACAGGGAAATTAACTATTAAAGGAATTACGAAATCTGTGAAATTTTTAATTTCTATTTATGGAAATAAAGCTACAGCTTCATTAAAAGTTGATAGAACAAAATATGATATTAAATACGGTTCCTCTAGTTTCTTCGATAACTTAAAAGACAAAGCAATTTATGATGAATTCGATTTAGTTGCTGATTTACAATTGAAATAAAGAGATATAGTTTTACTTTATATTTTTCAAACACCATTTTAAAACATAAGTTTTGAATGGTGTTTTTTTATACATTAGATGTGTAGATAATTGTATAGTTGATATGAAATCTTTAGAAGAGTTTTATTACAATCAAGAAGATGAAGTAAAAGAGTGTTTACTGGCGTTAAAAAGTATTATATTGAATTATAATGATGAGTTTACACACAAATGGTATTATCGATTGCCTTGCTTTATGTATAAGAATCAGATATTTTGTTATTTGTGGATCAATAAAAAAAGTAAAACACCTTATATCGCTATCGGAAAAGGAATTCATATCAATCATCCAGATTTGATCAAAGAAAAACGAACCTTTACATCAAAATTAATGGTTGAAATACACCAAGATATTCCAACCACTAAAATTTATGCTATTTTCGATGAAGTAATGAAGTTGTATTAAATTACCTTCTTCTTTTCTTTTTAAATCCTTTGTTCTTTCTTCTCGATTCTTTTACGCTAGTTACTGTGTCGTTAAACGTATTTTTTGTTTTTCCAGGCTTGTTTTTACGCCAAGAATTATCTTCAGGTAATAGTTTCTTAATAAGATCTGTTTTACCAACTTTTGATAACGTGTCTTTAATCCACTTTCTGTTTTCCTTTTTATACCAAAAGAAAAATTTATGCTGATCTAATTTTTCCTGACGCGTTTTTGCAGTTTTAACTGGTTTTAAAGTATACGGATGATAACCACTGTAGTAAATAACTGTAGCAACAGTCATTGGAGTAGGAGTAAATCCTTGAACTTGTTCTAACTGGAATCCCATATCTTTAGTCTCAGCAGCTAAGTTTGCCATGTCTTCTGGTTCACAAGCTGGGTGACTAGAAATAAAATAAGGAATTAACTGAAGTTTCAGTTTGTTCTTTTTATTCAAACGATCAAAACGATCTTTAAACTTATGGAAATACGTAAAAGATGGTTTACGCATTAATTTTAAAACAGGATCTGAAGTATGTTCCGGAGCAACTTTTAATCGTCCAGAAACATGATTTTTCATCACTTCTTCAGTATAATCATCTAATTCTTGCGGATCAGCATTTTTATTGAATTCAGGAACCAACATATCATGACGAATTCCACTTCCAATAAATGATTTTTTTACTTTCGGGTGCGCATCAACAGCTTTATACAATTCTGTTAATGGTTTATGTGAAGTATCTAAATTACTACAGATAACAGGTGAAATACAAGATGGAGCAACACATTTGTCACAAATCGATTGTATTTTTCCCTTCATTTTATACATGTTAGCAGAAGGTCCACCGATATCAGATAAATATCCTTTAAAGTCGTCCATTTGGGCAACTTTATCAACTTCTTTTAAAACAGACTCCTGACTTCTACTAGCAATAAACTTTCCTTGATGTGCAGAAATTGTACAGAAACTACAACCTCCAAAACATCCTCTATGAATATTAATAGAGAATTTAATCATTTCAAAAGCAGGAATTGGTCCACGCTTATTGTATTTTGGATGCGGTAACCTTGTATAAGGTAAATCAAAAGAAGCATCAATTTCGTTTTCCGTCATTGTTGGAAAAGGAGGATTGATCACTAGTTTTTTATCTCCAATTTGTTGAAAAATACGTCGAGCAATTAACTTATTAGATTCTTGCTCAATGATTTTAAAATTAGATGCAAATGTTTTTTTATCTTTTAAACAAGCTTGATGAGAAGCAATTTCTACATCTTCCCAATTTTTGTTTTTAGGAGTTTTCTCATCAGGGTTTACTAAAAAAGCAGTTTGTTTAATCGTTCGTAAACTAGAGAAAGGAACACCTTTTTGTAATAATTCTACAATTTCACGTAAAGGTTGTTCTCCCATTCCATACACCAACATATCTGCTTTAGAAGTTTCTAAAATAGAAGGAAGTAACTTATCCGACCAATAATCGTAGTGTGT
Source organism: uncultured Tenacibaculum sp. (assembly GCF_947502995.1). GTDB lineage: Bacteria > Bacteroidota > Bacteroidia > Flavobacteriales > Flavobacteriaceae > Polaribacter. The sequence goes on from NZ_CANNBW010000016.1 coordinate 53,373, forward strand.
TACTCTTCGTAAAGAAGCTTCAATTCCACCAATAAGTACAGGAACATCCGGAAATTTTTCCTTTAATATTTTAGAATATACAGAAGTTGCATAATCTGGTCTAAAACCAATATCACCATTGGGTGTATATGCATCTTTATCTCTTTTCTTTTTGTTAGCCGTGTAATTACTAACCATAGGATCCATGCATCCACCAGTAATAGCAAAGAAAAGTCTTGGAGTTCCTAATTTTGAGAAATCCTGTAAGTTATCGTTCACATTAGGTTGCGGAACAATAGCTACTCGTAAACCATAGCTTTCTAAAATTCGTCCAATTACTGCAGGACCAAATGATGGATGATCTACATATGCATCTCCGCTAAACAAAATCACATCTAATTCATCCCAACCACGAAGTTTTACTTCTTTGTTAGTTGTTGGTAACCAGTCAGAAAGTCTTCTTATCCTCATATTTTGCAAAAATACGGTAATATTGGTTAATTCTCATATATTTGAGCAGGATAAACTCAAGTAATTGTAAAGATGAAGTGTAAAAATTGTAATGAAACAATAGAAAATGATGCCTTGTTTTGTGATCATTGTGGAGCTAAAGTTTTAAAAGATCGTATTACATTTCGTTTTTTACTAAAACAACTCTTTGCAAGTTTTGGTTGGGACAGTTATTTTATTGTAACGATTAAAAAAATGTTTACCGAGCCTCATATTGTTTTAAGAGAATACATTAGTGGTATTAGAAAAAGATACTTAAACCCTTTTACTTATTTGGCTATTAGTGCAGCATTATCATTAATTGTTTTTAATCTTTTTGCTCAAGACTTTATAGAAATTCAAAATTCTATTAATTCGGTTGAGATAGAAACTTTAAAAAAGATAGCTAATCAAGATTTATCAGAATTAAAGGATGTATCTGCTGAACAACTAAAAAAAATGAAAGTAGAAAAAATGACGGCAGATATAAGGTTAAAAGTACAAGATAAAATAATGACATTGTTTTTAAAGTATTTTAATTTAGTTACTTTTTTATTAATTCCAATCTATGCATTAGTGAGTAGTTTTACATACAGAAAGCCATATAATTTTGGAGAGCATATTGTTATAAATAGTTATTTAGTTGGTACTTCAATGTATGTTTCTATAGTAATGTTTTTTCTTGCCTTATTAGTACATCCTGGTTTTTATTTTTCGAATATCGTTGTATTTACCATTTACTATTTGTATGTGTTAAATAAATTACATGGACTTAATTTTAAGCAAGGAATAATTCGCTTTTTTAGATTTTTACTTGTGCTAACAATTTTTGCTATAATCTTCTTTTTAATTGTTGTAGTTTTAAGTCTAATTATAGGTGTTATTATTGGGTTTAAAAATCCAGATATATTTAAAATGTAGGATTATTCTACAATTAAATGCGGAACTTTAGTAACATCCCAATCAATTACTAATCCACCAGAAATAGATTTAGCAATGTCTTTTCCGTATAAAAGTTCACATAAATATAGAGCAGCTTCGAAAGATTTCGCACCACCTGCTGAAGTGATATATTTATCATCATGAACAAAAAGCACTTCTTTTCTGATATCTAAATCAGGAAACATTTTACGCATCTTATCAATATCTGAAGGAAATGTAGTAGAAACTTTTTTGTCAAGTAAGCCAGCTTTAGCTAAAACAAAAGCACCATCACAATGTGAAGTAATAAATTTAGCATCTTTAGCTACTTCTTGAACGAAGGCTATCATTTCTTTGTTCTCTAAATCAGTATCTAAATGATGTTCAGCACTTGGTACAACAAGGATATCAATTTTAGGTAGTTTATCTTTAAGATAATTAAAATCAGGAATAATTCGCATTCCTTCAAAAGTGGTAACAGGTTCATCTTTGTCTGCTACGGTAAAAACATTCATTGGTTTTATTCCTTGTCTAAAAATGGTATGTTGAAAAATATCGTAAGGAGCAGTAAGTTCTGTATTATAAGTTCCATCCATAATAAGAAATGCAACATTGTACCTATTAGGTTTTAACTCAGGGAAAGTTTTAGGAGTTTTTTCTGCTTTTTTGGTTTGTTGACAAGCAGTTAAGGTGATAATGAATGCAAAAAGTAAAATTTTTCTCATTTCTTTAATATTATGATAAATTTCAATGTTTAAAAATAAGTATTTTAAATAAGTTCTGTTTTTATTAAGAATAATTATAGTTCTTTAACATATTATTAAGAGCCTATGGAATACCCATTTGTTAATTTCGATAAATTTTTTTCAACTAATTTATATGAATATAAGATTAATAACAAGGGCGCTTGCTATTCTTATTACTTTAGGTGTTACAGTTAATGTAGATGCTCAAAGAAAAAAAAGAAAGAATAAGAATAAAACGCATCATAGCAAAAAAGAGGACAAAAAGGCTGCAAAGCCGCCAATGAAGCGACCTAAAAAAGGAGGAATACAACCTTACGGAAAAGTAGTAACAAAAAAGCACAAAACTGACGAAGGTTTATTTAAAGTACATTCTAAAGATCAAAGTTATCTTTTCGAAATTCCAGATTCTTTATTAGGTAAAGAAATGTTAATGGTAACTAGAATAGCTAAAACTGCAAGTGGAATTGGTTTTGGTGGAGGTAAACAAAATACTCAAGTTTTAAGATGGGAGAAGAAACATAAAAATGTTTTATTACGAGTAGTTTCTCATTCTGTTGTAGCAGATAGTATTTTACCAGTTCATGAAGCTGTTGTAAATTCTAATTTCGAGCCTATTTTATTTTCATTTCCAATTAAAGCGTTTAGTAAAGATTCTACAGCTACTGTAATCGATGCTACTCCTTTATTTTCAACAGATGTAAAAGCATTAGGTTTTCCTCAATCTAGAAGAAGACAATTCAAAATCACTAGAATGGATAAAACAAGATCTTTTGTAGATCGTGTTAGTAGTTATCCAAAGAATATTGAAGTTCGTCATGTAAAAACTTATTTTTCTAGTCAACCACCATCTAATGGAAGTGTAGGTTCAATTTCTCTAGAAATGAGTAATTCTATGATTTTACTTCCAGAAAAACCTATGAAACGTCGTTATTTCGATCAAAGAGTAGGTTGGTTTGCTAGGTCTCAAACAGATTATGGTTTAGATGTGCAAAAAAGTAAATCTGTTCGTTACTTAGATCGTTGGAGGTTAGAAGTAAAGGATGAAGATATAGAAAAATTCAAAAGAGGTGAATTAGTAGAGCCAAAGAAACCAATTGTTTACTATATAGATAGAGCTACTCCAAAAGTATGGAGAAAGTATATTAAGCAAGGTATTGAAGATTGGCAAGTTGCTTTTGAAGCAGCAGGATTCAAAAACGCTATTATAGCTAAAGATCCTCCAACTAAAGAGGAAGATCCAGATTGGAGTCCAGAAGATGTACGTTATTCTGTTGTACGTTATTTAGCTTCTCCAATTCCAAACGCAAACGGACCTCACGTAAGTGATCCTAGAACAGGAGAAATTTTAGAATCAGATATCAATTGGTATCACAATGTAATGACTTTATTACATAATTGGTATTTTATTCAAACTGCAGCAATTAATCCAGAAGCAAGATCAAATCAGTTTAAAGATGAAATTATGGGACGTTTAATTCGTTTTGTTTCAGCTCACGAAGTTGGTCATACGATTGGTTTACCTCATAATATGGGGAGTTCTGTTGCTTATCCAGTAGATTCTTTACGTTCTGCTTCATTTACAAAAAAATATGGAACAGCACCATCTATTATGGATTATGCTCGTTTTAATTATGTGGCTCAGCCAGAAGATAAAGGTGTGGCGTTAATGCCAAATATTGGTATTTATGATAAGTATTCTATTAAGTGGGGATATCGTCCTATTTTAGATAAAACAGCTGAAGGTGAAAAACCAGTTTTAGATCAGTGGATTTTAGAACATGCAGGAGATCCTATGTATCGTTTCGGTAGACAACAGTTTGGAGTTATAGATCCAAGTTCACAAACTGAAGATTTGGGAGATGATGCTGTGAAAGCAAGTAAGTATGGTATAGCTAACTTAAAACGAATTTTACCTAATTTAATTAAATGGACGGCTGAAGATGGTCAAAATTATAGTGAATTAGGAACAATGTATGGTCAGTTATTAGGTCAGTATAACAGATATATGGGACATGTTTCTTCTAATATTGGAGGCGTATATGAGCATTATAAAACATATGACCAAGAAGGAGCAGTATATACTCATGTAAGTAAAGCACATCAGAAAAAAGCAATGAAATTTTTACAAGATGAATTGTTTAAAACTCCAACTTGGTTAATTGATGAAGAAATTTTCAATAAAATTGAAAATTCTGGTAGTATAGAACGTTTAAGAAGTGCTCAGGTAAGAACTTTAAACAATGTTTTAGACTTTGGTAGATTAGCTAGAATGATTGAAAATGAAACATTAAACAATACGCAAGCTTATAGTGCTATAGATATGTTAGGTGAATTACGTAGAGGTTTATGGAGTGAACTAAGTAGTGGAAGAAAAATAGATACTTATAGAAGGAACTTACAAAGAGCACATATTGAGCGTTTACAATTTCTAATGGAAAAAGAACAACGTCCAGTACCAGCTAGATTTAGAGCTTTTTTCGGAGGAACAAGAGTAGATGTAAGTCAGTCTGATATTAGAGCTATTGTAAGAGCAGATCTAAAAATTCTAAGAAGAAATGTTAGAGCTGCTATTGGAAGAACATCAGATCGTTTAAGCAGGTATCACTTACAAGATGCTGTAGAACGAATCAACAATATTTTAGATCCTAAATAATTAGGAGCGTTAAAAGAGGTCTTTTACAGACCTCTTTTTTATTTATATTTACTTCAAAATCAATCAAAACTAAACATGAAAAATGTATTAAAACTTTTCGTAATTGCTAGTTTTATTCTGAGTTGTACTACAGCTAAAAAAAATGAAGAAGAAAACAAAGTAGTTAAGAAACAAGACACCTTTGTGAAAGATAATTACACAAAGAAAGAAGTTAAAATTACCATGAGAGATGGTGTTAAACTTCATGCTACCATTTATGCTCCAAAAGATACAACTAAAACATATCCGATTTTATTACAAAGAACTCCATATAGTTGTGCACCTTATGGAGAAGATAAGTTTAGAAGAAGAATAGGGCCGAATCCGAATTTAATGAAAGAAGGAAATATTATTGTATATGAAGATGTTCGTGGTCGTTGGATGAGCGAAGGCGTATACGATAATATGCGTGCTTATATACCAAATAAAAAGGAAAAAGAATCTGATGAAACTACAGATACTTACGATACTATCGATTGGTTAGTGAAAAATGTGAAAAATAATAATGGGAAAGTTGGAACTTGGGGAATTTCTTATCCAGGTCATTATGCTACAGTATCTACAATTGATGCACATCCAGCTTTAAAAGCAGCTTCGCCTCAAGCTTGTATTGGAGATTTCTTTTTTGATGATTTTCATCATAATGGAGCATTCTTATTGAGTTACTTTAGAGCAATTTCTTTGTTCGGAACGTATAAAGATCAACCAACAGATTCTGCTTGGTACTCATTTCCAAAGATGAATACACAAGATCAATATCAGTTTTTCTTAGATAAAGGTCCATTAAAAAACTTGAATGAATATTTTCAGTACGATAAATTAGATACAAAAGTTGCTGCTAATGATAAAAATAGAATTGATGATTTCTTTTGGAAAGAAATTGTAGAACATCCTAATTATGATTCTGTTTGGCAAAGCAAAGGTATTATTCAACACTTAAATAAAGTACCATCAACTGTCGCAACAATGATTGTAGGTGGATGGTTTGATGCTGAAGATTTATACGGGCCATTAGAAACATATAAAGGCATAGAAAAGAATCAGCCAAATAATTATAATACAATGGTTTTTGGTCCTTGGGATCATGGTGGATGGTCGAGAAGTAGAGTGAAAAATAAAGTAGGAAACTATTATTTTGGAGATTCTATTTCTTTAAACTTTCAAAAAGATATTGAAACTAAGTTTTTCAATCATTTCTTAAAAGGAGATGGATCTAAGAACTCAGGATTACCAGAAGCTTATGTTTTTGATACTGGAAAAAAAGAATGGAAATCTTACGAAGCATGGCCTCCTAAAAATATTCAAAAACAATCTTTTTACTTAGGAGAAAATCAAGAGTTAAAATCGGTAAAAGAAGGAAGTGCAAAAATTCAGTTTATCAGTGATGTAAAACGTCCTGTTCCTTATTCAGAAGATATTAAAACAGTATTTACACCAAGAAAATATATGACAGATGATCAGCGTTTTGCTGCCCGTAGACCAGATGTATTAGTTTTTGAAACAGATGTGTTAACTGAAGATTTAACATTAGCTGGAGATATTTTAGCAAAATTAAAAGTAGCTACAACTGGTACAGCAGCAGATTGGATTGTAAAAGTTGTTGACGTACATCCTTCAGATTTAAAAAATGATAATGAAGACATGCAAACGCACTTAAAACTAAGTAACTATCACATGATGGTGCGTAGTGAAGTAATGCGTGGTAGATTTAGAAATAGTTTTTCAAAGCCAGAGCCATTTTCTCCAAACAAAAAAACAGATGTAAATATTACATTACAAGACGTTTTTCATACGTTTAAGAAAGGTCATAAATTACAGATTCAAGTGCAAAGTACTTGGTTTCCTTTAATAGATTTAAATCCGCAGACTTATGTGGATAATATTTATAAAGCTGAAGCAAAAGATTTTAAAACGCAAACACATACAGTATTTACAGATTCAAGTATTGAATTTTCTGTTTTAAAATAAAATTCAGAAAAATATATTTTAAAAGAAAATCCCGAGCAAAAGGACAAAAACTTAGCTCGGGATTTATCAATCACTAAAATATAAAAATAAAAATTGTATTAATAAGCATCTTCATGAACCATCTTAATTGCTCTTCCACTTGGTTCATTTTGGTTTCTAAAACTTTCATCCCAAGCTAAAGCAGTTGGTGTACTACACGCAATAGATGGTACAGAAGGCACTGTCAAAGCAGCTGTTTCACTAGGGAAATGTTCTTCGAAAATAGAACGATAATAATATTCTTCTTTAGCTCTTGGTGTTTGTACTGGGAATCTATGATGAGCACTCTTCATCATTTCATCAGTTACTTCTTGTTCAACCAACTCTTTTAAAGTGTCAATCCAGTTGTATCCAACACCATCAGAGAATTGTTCTTTTTGTCTCCAAGCTACGCTTTCTGGTAAATAACTTTCAAAAGCTTTACGTAATACCCATTTCTCCATACGTTCTCCGTTGATCATTTTATCTTCAGGGTTAATTCGCATAGCAATATCCATAAATTCTTTATCTAAGAAAGGAACACGACCTTCAATTCCCCAAGCCATTAAACTTTTGTTAGCTCTTAAGCAATCGTATTGATATAGTTTATCTAGTTTACGAACAGTTTCTTTGTGGAATTCTTCTGCATCTGGCGCTTTGTGGAAATATAAATATCCTCCAAAGATTTCATCAGCACCTTCACCAGATAATACCATTTTAATTCCCATAGATTTAATAACACGAGCCATTAAATACATTGGAGTAGAAGCCCTAATTGTTGTGATATCGTAAGTTTCTAAGTTATAAATTACATCACGAATAGCATCTAATCCTTCTTGAATAGTAAATGTAATTTCATGATGAATTGTTCCAATATGATCAGATACTTTTTTAGCAGCAGCTAAGTCTGGGGAGCCTTCTAAACCAATAGAGAATGAGTGCAACTGTGGATACCAAGCTTCTTCCTCATCACCACTTTCCACACGTTTAGAGGCATATTTTTTTGCAATGGCAGATGTAATTGAAGAATCTAACCCTCCAGATAATAACACACCGTAAGGGACATCACTCATTAATTGACGGTGAACAGCAGCTTCTAAAGCATCTCTTAATTCATCTATACTAGTTTGGTTTTCTCGCACTGCTTCGTATTCCATCCAGTCTCTAGAGTACCAACGTTGTAATCCATCTTCACGAGTATAATAATGTCCCGGAGGAAAAACTTCTACTTTGTTACAAAAACCTTCTAAAGCTTTTAATTCTGAAGCTACATAAAAAGTTCCTTTTTTATCCCAACCAATATATAAAGGAATAATTCCCATATGATCTCTAGCGATTAAATATTCATCAGTTTTAGCATCATAAACAGCAAAGCCAAAAATTCCGTTTAAATCATCTAAAAATTCAACTCCCTTTTCTTTGTATAAAGCAAGAATTACTTCACAGTCAGATTTTGTTTGAAAATCGTATTTATCTTCGAATTGCTCTCTTAATTCTTGGTGATTGTATATTTCTCCATTTGCCGCTAAAACAAATCTTCTATCGCTACTAAAAAGAGGTTGTTGTCCAGATGTTGGATCTACAATGGCAAGTCTTTCATGAGACATAATAACTTTATCATCACTATAAATTCCACTCCAGTCTGGTCCTCTATGACGAATCTTTTTCGACATTTCTAAAATCTGAGGTCTTAACACATCAGATTTCTCTTTTAAATCAAACGCACATACAATTCCACACATAATCTTTTATCTTTTTATTTATATATTTTACTTCTAATTATGGTTCAAATTACTTGAATATACTTTTTATTAAAAACAAAAAAATAAATATTGATTTTAAATTTTAATTATTGTTGTGTTTTTTGTTTTAAAGTGTAATATTTTTAAATGAAATGTTTAATTTGAATTAAAATTTGCTATTTTTCAATTGTCTTTTTGTGTTAACTTGTAACATTATTCAACTATATAAAGATAATAGTGAAACAATGATGAAGGTACTCCTTAAAATGGTATTACTTTTTGTTACCATAAAATTAGCTTCTCAAACTTTAGAAGGAAATCAACTTGAATTAAGAGTGAATCAAGTAGGTTATACTATTGGTAAAACAAAATTAATTGCTGTAAATGCGAATTCAAAAGTTAAAACTACATATCAAATCAAAGATCAATCAAATAATGTAATTCAATCAGGAAAATTGAATGTAGATAGTTTTTGGGAAGATGCGAATGAGTATGTAGGAATTATAGATTTCACATCTATAAACAAAGAAGGTAAATATGTAGTGTTTGTTTCAGGAAAACAATCAAACATAAAAATTCTTAAAAATCCATACAAAAAACTAGCTGATGATATTTTCAAATATTATTATTTTAATAGAGCTTCAATAGAATTAACAGAAGAATATGCGGGAGTTTGGAAAAGACCAAGTGGTTTAAAAGATGACAAAGTTATCATTCATAAATCTGCGGCAAGTAAAGAAAGACCTGAAGGAACAATTATTTCTGCTACAAAAGGTTGGTTCGACGCTGGAGATTACAATATGTATGTTACCAATAGTGGAATAAGTACGTATACTTTATTAAGTGCATTTGAAAATTATCAAGAATATTACAAAACTAAAAGTTATCATATTCCTGAAAACACAAATGAGATTCCAGATATTCTTGATGAAGTAATTTGGAATTTAGATTGGATGTTAGCTATGCAAGATCCTAATGATGGAGGAGTATATCATAAACTTTCAGGATTAAAATTTTCTGGAGCAATTATGCCTCATGAATACAATTTAGATAGGTATGTAGTTAAGAAGAGTACTTCTGCAGCTCTTAATCTTGCGGCAGTTTGTGCGATTGCTTCTAGAATATTTTCAAATGTAAAAGGAAAAGAAGCCTACAGTAGTAAATTATTGACAGCAGCTTTAAAGGCTTATAAATGGGCAAAAAAATATCCTAAAGATTATTTTACAAATCCAAAAGGTGTGCGTACGGGGCAGTATGAAGATTTTGATTTAAAAGGTGAGTTTCAATGGGCTGCAACAGAATTGTTTGTGGTTACTGGAGGAGAAGAATTCGCAAAAGATATTTCAGTTGAAACCGTTTCTAATGAAGTTCCTTGGTGGAAAGATGCTAGTACTTTAACATTATTCACTCTTGTGAAATATGGTAAGAATTTTAAAGATAGAATTCCATTTGAAAAAGCTAAAAGTAAGTTTTTAAGCAAAGCAGACGAGTTAAAAGAAAGAATTACAAGTTCTCCAATGCGAATAGCAATGAATGGAAAAGATTATGTTTGGGGAAGTAATGGAGTAGCAGGGAATCAGTTAATGTACGTTTTAAAAGCTTACGAGCTCACAAAAGATGAATCGTATTTAGATGCCGTATTTGTTGGTTTAGACTATTTGCTAGGGAGAAATGGAACAGGAATTTCTTATATCACAGGAGCAGGAACTAATCCTGTAAAATATCCTCATCATAGAACTTCAGAAGCAGATCAAGTAGATTTACCAGTGCCAGGAATGGTTGTTGGCGGACCACAACCTGGGCAACAAGACAAGTGTAAATATACAAGTAAAATGCCTGCGAAATCATATTCTGATACTTGGTGTTCTTATGCTTCTAATGAAGTCACAATCAATTGGAATGCTCCTATGGTATATGTTATAAATGCACTTCAATACTATCAAACAAAAAAATAAATAAATACTTGTTTAGATAAAAAAGACTTTATAAATTTGTTGTCAAATGAAAATGACACAATTAAATAACTGGTGGTGGAAAACTCTTAACTTACGTTAGTGAGACCATCTTGTTATATATAAATAATAACTAAAAAAGGCTTATCTCATGATAAGCCTTTTTTTATTGACCAAATACAATGAAACCTACAAAATTTAAAACACTTTTTAAACAGAAAATCTCAGATACAGTTACTCCTGTAGGATTATATCTGCGTTTGAGAGATAAGTATTCTAACACTTTATTATTAGAGAGTTCAGATTATCATAGCAAAGAAGAAAGTTATTCATTTATCTGTATAGAACCCATGGTTTCTTTTAAAGCAGATAAAGATGAATTTTCAGTTTTTCACAAGAATAAAGAAGTGAAAAAAGATAAAATCGATAGAAATTTCAATGAATTATTTAACGATTTTACACAGATCATAGATTTAGACTGTGAGCCAGAATTAAAAGCATTTAATGGTTTATATGGTTATACAACTTACGATAGTGTTCAGTATTTTGAAACTATCAAATTAAATAATCCAGATGCACCTTCTGCAATTCCAATGATGCAGTATAGTTTTTATCGTTTTGTGATTGCAATTAATCACTTCAATGATGAAATGAAATTAATCGAGAATTTAGAAGAAGGAGAAACTTCTCGATTAAGTGAAATAGAAACAATCATTGAAGCACAAACCTTCAATACGCAGAAGTTCGAAATAGTTGGAGGTGAAACTTCGAATCTAACAGGAGAAGAGTTTATCGAAAATGTAAAAAGAGCAAAATCACATTGTAAAAGAGGAGATGTATTTCAGTTAGTATTGTCTCGTCAATTTCAACAACAATACAAAGGAGATGAGTTCAATGTGTATAGAGCTTTACGTTCTATAAATCCATCACCGTATTTATTCTATTTCGATTATGGAAGCTTCAAGTTAATGGGATCTTCACCTGAAGCTCAGATTAAAATTAATGAAGGAAAAGCTATTATTAATCCGATTGCTGGAACATTCAGAAGAACGGGTAATATGGCTGAAGATATAAAGCTTGGGAAAAAACTTTCAGAAGATAAAAAAGAAACTGCCGAGCATGTAATGTTAGTTGATTTAGCTCGTAACGACCTAAGTAAACATGCTGCTGATGTAACAGTAGAAGTATTTAAAGAAGTACAATATTTTAGTCATGTAATTCATTTAGTTTCTACAGTACAAGGAGATTTAAATGGAGATCCAATTAAGGTTGTCGGAGATACTTTTCCTGCTGGAACATTAAGTGGAGCACCAAAATATAAAGCAATGCAATTGATTGATAAATATGAAAACCAGTCACGTGGTTTTTACGGTGGAGCAGTAGGGATTTTAGGTTTAGATGGAGATGTAAATTTAGCTATTGGTATTCGTTCATTTGTAAGTAAAAACAATGTGTTGTATTACCAAGCAGGAGCAGGAATTGTAATTCATTCTGATGAAGAAAAAGAGTTACAAGAAGTAAATAACAAACTAGCAGCATTAAAGAAAGCATTAACCTTAGCAGAAAAAATATAAACAGTATTAAGTAAAAAGTATTAAGAAATAAGTTATGTCTTAATACTCAGTACTAAGTACTCAATACTAAAAAAATGAAAATATTAATCTTAGATAATTACGATTCGTTTACATACAACTTGGTGCATATGGTTGAAAAAATTACCGATAAGTATCCAGACGTTTACAGAAATGACGAAATCTCATTAGAAGATGTTGGAGAATACGATTTAATCATGTTGTCACCTGGTCCTGGAATTCCAGATGAAGCAGGAATTTTAAAAGAAGTAATTAAAACTTACGCAGGTAAAAAACCAATTTTTGGTGTGTGTTTAGGTTTACAGGCAATTACTGAAGTTTTTGGAGGAAAGATTATTAATATGAATGAAGTATTTCATGGTGTAGCAACAGACATGAAAGTTACAAAGCCAGAAGCTGTAATCTTTAATGGAGTTCCAGAAACTTTCCCAGCTGCACGTTATCATTCTTGGATTGCTTCAAACGAAGATTTACCAGCAGAACTTGAAGTTACTGCAATAGACGAAGAAGGTGGAATTATGGCTATTCGCCATACAGAGCATCAAATTAGTGCTGTACAATTTCACCCAGAAAGTATTCTAACAGAAGTTGGAGAACAATTGGTTCGTAATTTTATTAATTCAGTTTCTAAAAATTAATTCAAATGAAATCGATTCTAAACGATTTATATCAGCATAAAAGATTATCGAAATCAGAAGCAAAAGAGATTTTAATCAATATTGCGAAAGAAGAATATAACGATGCACATTTAGCTTCTTTTTTAACGGTTTTTATGATGCGTCCAATCACTGTAGAAGAACTTGCAGGTTTTAGAGAAGCATTATTGGAATTAGCTGTAAAAGTTGATTTATCTGAATTTAATACTATTGATATTGTAGGTACAGGTGGAGATGGAAAAGATACATTTAACATTTCTACATTAACTTCTTTTATTGTTGCGGGAACCGGACAAAAAGTTGCGAAGCATGGAAATTATTCTGTGTCTTCTAAATCTGGATCTTCTGATATGTTAGAAAGCTTCGGTTATGAGTTTACCAACGATGAATCAGTTTTAAAATCACAATTAGAAAAAGCAAATATTTGTTTTTTACATGCACCTAAGTTTCATCCAGCAATGAAAGCTGTAGGACCAACAAGAAAAGCTTTAAAATTAAAGACATTCTTTAATATGTTAGGTCCTTTAGTAAATCCTAGTTTTGCCCAAAATCAATTATTAGGTACTTATAATTTAGAAGTGGCAAGATTGTATAACTATATCTTACAAGAAGAAGATACTAACTACGGTATTGTTCATGCGTTAGATGGTTATGATGAAATTTCTTTAACAGGAGGATTCAAATTATTTACCAAAGCGGGAGAACAATTAATCACTCCTGAAGATTTTGGAATTAATAGAGTTCAACAATCTGATATATACGGAGGAGATTCTGTAGAAGCTGCAGCTAAAATATTTAAATCGATTTTAAACGGTGAAGGAACAGAAGCACAAAATAATGTGGTTTTAACCAATGCTTCTTTTGCTTTAACTATTGTAAATCCAGAAAAAGAATTTTCAGTAGCTTTTGAAGAGGCTAAAGATTCGTTATTCGGAGGAAAAGCAAAAGCGTGTTTAGAAAAATTAGTGAATTAAATAAAATGTCAGTTCGAGTATTTTTACGAATGATTGAGTAAAATCGAAATCAGAAGAAAAAATGTATCGAGAACAGTTTGTTAACTTCTCGATACAAAATTATTTTTCATTTCATTACAAATAATTTCGCTCGAAGTGACAGAAAAAATAGAATAATGACAATTTTAGAGAAAATAGTAAACTTTAAAAAACAGGAAATAGCAAAAATAAAAGCAGAAATACCTGTTAAAAAACTAGTTGAAAGTCCGAGTTTTAAAAGAACTCCAATTTCATTAAAAGCATCTTTAACAGCACAAGATTCTACTGGAATTATAGCGGAGTTTAAGCGTCAATCTCCTTCAAAAGGAATTATAAATGATAAAGTTACCGTTGCTGAGGTTACAAACGGATATTTAGATGCGAACGTAGCGGCGCAATCTGTACTTACCGATACTTCTTTTTTCGGAGGAACAATGGCCGATTTAATGGAAGCTAGAAATGTAAATTCGATCAAACCGATTTTACGTAAAGATTTTGTTGTAGACGGATTTCAAATTGTAGAAGCTAAAGCAATTGGAGCAGATGTTATTCTATTAATTGCGGCTTGTTTAACTGCTGAAGAAATTAAGAATTACGGTCAGTTAGCCAACGATTTAGGATTAGAAGTTTTATATGAAGTACATAATCAGCAAGATTTAGATAAGATTTCAGATTTAGACAATAAAATTATAGGAATTAATAACCGTGATTTAAAAACATTTAAAGTAGATCTTGAGCATTCTATCAATCTAGCGAACCAAATCCCAAGTTCAGCAGTAAAAGTTTCCGAAAGTGGAATTAGTAATCCTAGAATTGTAACTGGATTAAAAGAATACGGTTTTCAAGGTTTCTTAATTGGTGAGAACTTTATGAAAGAAGAAAATCCAGGAGAAGCTTGTTTAGATTTTATCACTCAAATTAGATAATAATACAATAGTTTGAGAATAGAGAATTATAAAATAGCTGATTGGGAAGATTCAGAAATAGGAGTTTTCTTAGATGAAAATGAAGATTGGATTTTAATAAATTCTATTCCTGGAGATTACCAATTGGATGGGTATAAATTGTTGAGTAAAAATCATGTTGAGGAAAGATCAGAAGTTGAAAATTCTAACTTAATCCAAAAGGTGATAGAGTTAAAAGAAATTAAAGTTCAAAAACCAATTGACTTTAAATTCGGTGACGCTATAGAAATTCTACAAGGGTTAGCAGCAAAATATGGTTGTTTTGAGTTTCAAGATGAAGTAGAGGAAGAATTATTTTATGGGACATTAGGAGAATATGATGAAGAAAGTTTTTCAATAGATTTTATAAAGTCAGATGGAACAATAGATTTAGATTTTGATGAAGTTTTCGAAGTAAAAGATATACGAACAATCTCTTTTGAATCTGATTATTTTAATTCAATTAGTCTATTATATAACTATTACAAAAAGGACAAGAAATGAAGTTGAAAATCTGTGGAATGAAGTACGTAGATAATATTCGGCAAGTTGCTGAATTAAAACCTGATTATTTAGGTTTTATTTTCTACGAAAAATCAAAACGAAATTTTGAAGGTATAATTCCTGAAATTCCTAAAGGAATAAAAAAAACAGGTGTATTTGTAAATGAGTATTTAGAGATTTTAGTTTCTCTTTCTGAAGAGTATAAATTGGAAGCTATACAATTACATGGAGATGAATCTGTCGAATATATAAAAGAATTGAAAGGTCACCTCGAGAGCAGTCGAGAAGAAAAACGATTACCAAAAGTAGAAATCATAAAGGTTTTTGGAATTAAAGATGAATTTGACTTTTCTATTTTAGAACCTTATGAAGCTGTAGTTGATTATTTCCTGTTCGATACCAAAGGAAAGGAACGCGGAGGAAACGGAGTTACGTTCGATTGGAAAGTTTTAGAAGATTATAATTCTAAGAAACCATTCTTTTTAAGTGGCGGAATAGGATTAAATGAAGTAGCTAAGGTGAAAGAAATTATAAAAACAGATTTACCAGTTTACGCTTTAGATGTAAACAGTAAGTTCGAAAAAGAACCTGGTTTAAAATCTGTAAAAGATTTGAAGAAGTTTATTAATCAAGTTTTATAATGAGAAAGTTAGGCCAATTTTTTATACTGTTTACTACAGTTCTAATTTCTTGTAAAAGTCAAGAAAAAGAAAAAGTAGAAAAGATAGTTTTAGAAAAAAATCAACCTAAAATTCGTCAAATTAAAAATCTACAAGAATTTGTATTAACTGAAGATAAGACTAAAACATATCAGCAAATAAGAAATACAGTTCTTGAACAGAAAAGAAATTTGTTAGCGCGTAAGCAATTCGATTCTTTAAGTCAGTTTTTTGAAACAGCATTATTACATCGAATTATACCTCAATGGGAAGGAACAGTTTGGTCTTTTGAAGGACATACATCAATACCTAAAAAAGGAGAAATTGCATGTGGATATTTTATTTCAACAACATTAAAACATATTGGATTCAATATAAATAGATATCAATTAGCACAGCAAAGTCCCATTAACGAAGCTAAAACACTAGCTTTAGAAAATAAAGTAATTGAGGTTTTTGATCATGAGACAGATAAAATCATCCAAAAGATAAAAGAAGTATTACCTGAAGGTATTCATTTTATAGGTTTTGATCAAGGTCATGTAGGATATATTCTTAAGAAAAAAGGAGAATTGTACCTGATTCATTCAAATTATCTAGATGGAAAAGTAGGAATAGAACCCATACAGAAATCAACAGTTTTTGCTTCATTTTTTGAGTTTTATTTAGTTGAGTTAAGTACCAATAAACAACTACTTGAAAAGTGGATTAAAAACGAAGAAATAATAGTTAAGAAATAACAAACACAACACACAAAATAAAAGTATCATGAAATATAATCCAGATGAAAATGGGTACTATGGACAATTTGGAGGCGCATTTATTCCAGAATTGTTACACCCAAATGTAAAAGAGATTGAAGATAATTATATTCAAATTATAGAATCAGAAGAGTTTCAAGAAGAATATAAAGCATTGTTAAAAGATTACGTGGGTAGACCTAGTCCGTTATATTTAGCAAAGCGTTTATCTGAAAAATATGGAGCAACTATTTATTTAAAGCGTGAAGATTTAAATCATACTGGAGCTCATAAAGTAAACAATACGATTGGTCAGATTTTAATCGCAAAAAAGTTAGGTAAAACTAATATTATCGCCGAAACAGGAGCAGGTCAACATGGTGTAGCAACTGCAACAGTTTGTGCTTTAATGGGATTAGATTGTACCGTGTTTATGGGGGAAATTGATATTGAACGTCAAGCACCAAATGTTGCTCGTATGAAAATGCTTGGAGCAAAAATTATTCCTGCAACTAGTGGAAGTAAAACTTTAAAAGATGCAACTAACGAAGCCATTCGTTATTGGATTCAAAACCCAGAAACGTTTTATTTAATCGGTTCAGTTGTTGGTCCGCATCCACATCCAGACATGGTTGCGCGTTTACAAGCTATTATTTCAGAAGAAATGAAATGGCAATTGAAAGAAAAAACAGGTAAAGAAAATCCAGATACTATTATTGCTTGTGTTGGTGGTGGAAGTAATGCAGCCGGAGCTTTTTATCATTATTTAGAAGATGAAGAAGTAGAATTAATTGCTGTTGAAGCTGCTGGTTTAGGAGTGAATTCTGGTGAAAGTGCAGCAACTTCTCAGTTAGGTGAAGTAGGTGTGATCCACGGAAGTAAAACAATTTTAATGCAAGATGAATATGGACAAATTGTTGAACCTTATTCTATTTCTGCAGGATTAGATTATCCAGGAGTTGGACCATTACATGCCTTTTTACATGATACAAAGAGAGCTAAGTTTATGAATGCCACAGACGATGAAGCATTACAAGCGGCGTATGAGTTAACTCGAATTGAAGGAATTATTCCAGCGTTAGAAACTGCGCATGCTTTAGCTGTTTTACCAAAAATGGATTTAAAACCAGATCAAACTGTGGTAATTAACCTATCAGGAAGAGGAGATAAAGATTTAGAAACTTATATCAAGCATTTGAAATAATAAAAAATAGTGTTGTCACCTTGAGCGGAGTCGAAAGGTTTGACAATTAAATTCGTTCTCGACTCCGCTCGAACTGACATTATATATCATGAACTCAATTCAACAAATATTTCAAAAACAAGAACATAATTTATTATCTATATTTTTCACTGCAGGATTTCCAGAATTAAATCAAACTGCTGAAATTATAGACAAATTAGGAAGTAACGGTGTAGATTTTATCGAAGTTGGTTTACCTTTTTCTGATCCGTTAGCAGACGGGCCAACAATTCAGCATAGTAGTACTGTTGCTTTAAAAAATGGAATGAACCTAGATGTTGTTTTTGAACAATTAATAGCGATAAAAGATACAAATACAACTCCATTAGTATTAATGGGATATGTAAATCAAATCATAAAATACGGAGAAGAAGCTTTCTGCCAGAAAGTAGTTGATTGTGGTATTGATACGTTAATTCTTCCAGATTTGCCAATGGTAGAATACGAATCACATTATAGAGCATTATTTAAAAAATACGGACTAACAAATGTATTTTTAATTACACCACAAACTTCTGAAGAAAGAATTCGTAAAATAGACGATTTAACTGAATCTTTTATTTACATGGTAGCATCTTCAGCAATTACAGGTGCAAAAGGAGAAATTTCTCAACAACAAATTGATTATTTTGAGCGTATTAAAGCAATGAATTTAAAAAGTAAATTGATTATTGGTTTTGGAATTTCAGATAACAAAACATTTTCAAAAGCTTGTGAATATGGTAATGGAGCTATTATTGGTTCAGCATTTATTAAAAGCTTAGATAAAAACGGAGTTGATGGAATTGGAGATTTCGTAAAAGGAATTAAAGGATAAAACTATACCTTAATTTATAATTTTTAAAAACTGAAATATTTAAACTGAATTAGTTTGAATATTTCAGTTTTTTTATGAATAATTACTTGTTAAATTAATGTTACTTCATATTTATTAATGGTTGAGATAAAATTTTTGTGTATTTGTCGTAGATTGGAAGTTTTAAAAATAAATATGAAAAATTATATTACTAAAATTAGCTTATCAATATTGATTTGTATCATGTTTTCTTGTAGTAATAAAAGAGAGAAAATTATAAAGGATAACGATACTTTAGAATTTAGAAAAGATTTTACGATGAAAGATTTTCATAGAAAACTTATTCTAATAGAGCCAAATTCTTCAGAATTTATTGCAATACAGAAATTAATAAATAACTTAACAGAATTAGAAGAAGTAGATGAATTTAAAGAAGCCTCTTATTATAGAATTATAGGTAAAAATGTTAGAATCTTAATTAATAGAAATACGATTTATATTTTACATAAAAATGCTGAAGGTAGTATTAGAAAATTTCGAATAGGAATTGCTGATGATGAATATGATGTGTTAACAGATATTGATAGGTTTGATTGGATCTATGATTTTGGTAATATCTATGGACAAGGAAAGTTTGAACAAGCAAGTTTTACTTTTTGCGGTGTTGTACCAACGAATTATAATTATGAATATAAAGTTGGGAAGTGGAAGTTTTGGAATCTTAATCGTGAATTTTTAGGAGAAGGGACTTTTAAAGTAAATAAAGTAGCTATCACGGAAAATGGGGGATGTGATTATGAAGTTTACAAATCAAAAATGAATCATGACTGGCACTTTGTTAATGATAAAAATAAAGATAATTTGAATTTAATCTACAATATAGAGAATGCTAAAAAACTAAATTTTTATGACTTTCAATAGTGATCTGTGGTGTATGATTTTGGTAAAGTTTCTATCACACATTTTGGTTTTAAATGCAAAGAAAAATTTAAGATGATTATTGTTTGATGATAAAAGTAAGAACGATAAGAAATTCAAAAAAGAAGTTAAAGAATAATTAAAAACCTCACTAACATAAAGCTAGTGAGGTTTTCGACCAAACATATAATTAATATCAACCTTAAATTGCTGAAGGTTGCGTAGTTAATTCTCTTAAAATATTTTTAAATACTCCAATAGGTTGTGCTCCAGTTACCGCTTCTTTTCTATTAAAAACAATAGTTGGTACAGAACGCACACCTAAGTTTTGCCAATGTTGTTTGTTACTTTGAACTTCAAAACGAGCGTCATCGTCATTTAATTTAGCTAAAGCTTCTTCTGCATTAAGTCCAACATCTAATAAAGCTTGTTTTAAAACTTCTTGTTTAGAAATATCTTTACGCTCACTAAAATAAGCTGTAGTTAAGCGCATTTTTAATTCTGTTTGTTTTCCAAATTGCTTAGCATATTCTAATAAAACATGTGCATCAAAAGTATTTACGATTTTCATGTTTTCATAAAAGTCAAATTTAAAATCAACATTAGCTCCTGCTTCAACTAATCTGTTTCTAGAAGCTTCATGTTGTTCTTTTGTTGAACCATATTTTTGAGTGATATGCTCTGTTAAATCTTGTCCTTCTTCAGGCATATGTGGATTTAATTCAAAAGGTTGCCATTCAATTTCTATTTGATCTGCAATACCTAATTCATCAATTGCTTTTTTTAAGTGTTTGTATCCAACTGTACACCAAGGACAAACAACATCAGAAACTATATCTATTTTTAATGTATTTTTCATAAGTTTATTTTGATCTTTTTTTATGATCTAAAAAATGATACTATTTTTTCTATTTGTAGGAAAAGATACTTGAAACTTACACTATTTTTTAATGCTTATAATTATTACATAATGCAACTAGATAATCTATCTTTTGAATATTGGAACGAATTAGCAAGACAATTTATTCTTATATGTACTTTTTTAGGAGGTTTTTCCTTAACAACTGTTGTAACGTTATTAATTGGAAAACTTGATACAAGGCTAAAGCGTATAATTTTTAAAACTTCTGTAATTTCTTCATTAGCATTTTTAATAGCGATTTTCGGAATGACAAAAATCTTACTAATGACTACCAAAGATTATCCTTTAGAAGCAAGCCACGAAAAAATTATGTTTCCTAGAATAATATCATTTATTGCGTTTATGATTGGTATTGCTTCTCAAATAACTGTAGTAAGTTTATCTGGTTGGACACAATCTAAATCTCTGGGTTGGTTCACAAGTATTTTTGGTTTTATAGCCGCTTTGTTGATTTTTGTTTTTTTGAGTTAAATTGATTTTGGAAAAGTAAATAGTTGATTTGGAAAAATAGAAAGCTTGTAAATGTTTGAATTTTGTATTGCAACAAAAAAATAAAACAATGAGTAAAATAGCAGTACTTACAGGAGGAAGTAGAGGTTTAGGAAGAGAAATGGTAATTAGTTTAGCCAAAGAAGGATATGATATTGTATTTTCATATCACACCAATCTTGAAAAGGCCAATGAAGTAATACAAGAAGTTATTGCTTTAGGTAGAAGTGCAAAAGCATTTTCATTTAATGCAAAAGAGTTTCATGATATCAAAATTTTTATAGATAAAGTAACGGCCTATTTAAAAGAAGTAAATAGAAGTCCGAATTTCGATTTTTTAATCAATAATGCAGGAACAGGAATTCATAATTTAATAGCAAATACAGAGGAAGCTGAATTTGATGAAATGTTAAACATTCACTTGAAAAGTGTCTACTTTTTAACACAAGCAGCTTTACCATTTTTAAATAATTCAGGAAGAATTATAAATATATCTAGTGGTTTAACACGTTTTAGTTTCCCAGGAATGTCTTCATATGCAATTATGAAATCTGGAGTAGAAACGTTTACAAAGTACCTAGCAAAAGAACTAGGAAACAGAAAAATTACAGCTAATGTTGTTGCTCCTGGAGCTATAGCTACTGATTTTGCAGGAGGAACGAACAGAGATAATCAAGAAAAAAGAACAATTATAGAAAGTTTAACAGCTTTAGGTAGAGTAGGAGAAGTGGAAGATGTAAGTGGAGTTGTAGCTTTTTTATGTTCTGAAAAAGCAGGATGGATAAACGGACAACGAATTGAAGTTTCTGGTGGAATGATTGTTTAAAATAAAAATGAAAAGAATGCTACATTTCAAAAGAATTTTAGAGTACCATAAGTTAGCAGGACTAAAGGCTCCGGAACATCCTTTAATCAGTTTAATAAATTACGATGAGGTTAATTATCCAGATAATATTAAAGAAATTAAATGGAGACAAGATTATTTTACTGTAGGATTAAAAAGGAATGTAGCATATAAATTCTTTTACGGCCAGCAAGAGTATGATTTTGATGAAGGCGTTATGACTTTCATTGAGCCAAATCAAGTAATGAGTTTAGCAGAAAACCCTAACCTAAATACTAAACCATCAGGTTGGCTTTTATTAATTCATCCAGATTTTTTATGGAATACAATTTTAGCAGAAAAGATAAAGAATTATCAATTTTTTGGTTACGCAGTTAATGAAGCATTGTTTCTTTCAGACAAAGAAGAAAAAATGATGATTTCAATACTAAATAATATTCGTTAAGAATATCAATCTAATACAGATCAGTTTAGTCAGAATATTATCATCTCACAGGTAGAGTTATTGTTGAATTATGCTGAAAGATTTTATGAAAGACAATTTAGAACACGTAAAGTTTCAAATGATAAAATTGTCACACAATTAGAAACATTACTATCTAATTACTTTAATCAAGAAAACTTAATAGATAAAGGATTACCTTCAGTACAATGGATTGCTGAAGAATTGTGTGTTTCTACAAGTTATTTAGCGAGTATTTTAAAAAAATTGACAGGACAAAATACACAACAGCACATTCATAGTCAGTTAATCAGAAAAGCAAAAGAGTTACTAAGTACTTCAGAATTTACAGTTAGTGAAATCGCATATTACTTAGGTTTTGAATATCCATCTTCATTTACTAAACTTTTTAAAAACAAAACAACAATGTCTCCTTTAGAGTTTAGAAAAACATTTAATTAAATAGCTTAAGTTAATTTGTATCTTTAGCTGTACTTTATGTATAAGACGGAATACATATTACCAAAAGACATACTTCCTTATGTAAATTGTATTATGATTGGAAGTAATACGAATGAAGATTTTCATACGAATATTCCTTTGTATGCTGATGGTTATCCTGGTATTATGTATCAATCTTCTGATCATGGTTTTTATTTATTACCAAAAGAGAAAAAACTTTCAGAGTTGTTTTTATACGGACAAACTTTACAGCCTATTTCTCTGGATGTAAAAGGTGTTCACGAATATATTGTAGTTCAACTATATCCATTTGCTTCAAAATATCTTTTAGGAATATCGCCTAAAGTTCTTAATGATGATTGTTATGATTTATTACAGTTAGATCATGTAAATACGAACTTTTATCGAAATGAATTAGTAAAAACTTCTGAAATAAATCAGCAGATTTCAATTTTATTTAACTTAATAAGAAGTTTAATTAAGGCGAATACAGTTTCAGAAAATGCTATAATAGAACGAGTAATTCGAATTATTATAGAGAAAAAAGGCCAAATAAAAGTAAAAGAAATCTTAGATATAGTTCCTATAACAGAGCGGACTTTAGAGAGAAACTTTATGAATTATGTAGGTTTAACACCAAAACAGTTTGCCAAAATTATTCAGTTTCAAAGTTCTATTCATTTATTAAGTCAATCTAAATTCGATACTTTATTAGATGTTGGCTTAGATAGCGGATTTTCAGATCAATCTCATTTTATAAGAACTTTTAAAAGTTACACTGGTCAAACTCCAAAATTCTACTTAAATCAAATTGCTTAAATTTTCATTTTGTCGGTTTTGTCCAATTTTAAGATGGGCATTACAAATAATTTTGTGGTGTAATTTTAACATAAATAGATATGAAACTTATAATATTTGGAGCAACAGGAACAGTAGGTAAGCATGTTGTAAATCAGGCGTTAGAACAAGGTTATGATGTTACAGCATTTTGTAGAGATAAGCGTAAACTATCAGAAGTGAGTAATAAAAAACTACAATATTTTGAAGGAGATGTTTTTAATAAAAAAGATGTAAGTGAAGCCATTAAAGGAAAGGAAGCTGTAATTATTGTTTTAGGTTCTGGTAAGAGTAGAAAAAGTTCGGTCAGATCATTCGGAACAAAAAACATTATTGAAGCTATGGAAGAAAATAATGTTAAAAGATTAATTTGTCAGAGTACTTTAGGAACAGGAGAAAGTAATAACAATTTAAATTTCTTTTGGAAATATATTATGTTCGGATGGTTCTTAAAACAAGTATTTTTAGATCATGAATTACAAGAAAAATATGTAAGAGCAAGTAATTTAGATTGGACGATTGTAAAACCAAGTGCTTTTACTGACGGAGAAAAAACAGAACAATATTTACACGGATTTCCATCTAGTTTAAAATCTTTAAAGTTAAAAATATCAAGAGCAGATGTAGCAGATTTTATTTTAAAACAGCTGAGAACCAATATGTACTTGTTAAAGTCACCAGGAGTTTCTCATTAAGTTTAACTAAAGTTTTAGAATACTACATGTTAGTTTTTTTTAAATTGATAGACCAAGGAAAAAAGTATGAGTACTTTTGCTCGTACTTTTTCTTAATTTAAACAGATTTGAAGAAATACTTTACATTATCTAACGTCCTTTTTATAGGCTTGTTATTTTTAATTTTATATAAACCAAGTCGAGTTTGGTTCATAAGGCAAATATCTTTTTCTCCTAAGGTAGAAAAGGTTGAAGGAAGTGCAAGAATATTCGATTACAATTGGAAATTAACAGGTTTAAATACTTATGATGCCAATTTTGCTGAATTTAAAGGAAAAGTCGTTTTCTTAAACTTTTGGGCAACTTGGTGTCCTCCTTGTATAGCAGAATTACCTTACATTCAAGAGTTTTATAATGATTACAAAGGGAAAATAGAATTTGTATTTATAACAAACGATAGCGCTAAAGAACTAAACGAATTTTTTAAAAAACATGGATATGAGTTTCCTGTTTATCAATCCAATCACGATTTTCCAAAAGAATTACCACCTGTAACTTCTATTCCCAGAACTTTTGTAATAGATACGCAAGGAAACATTAGAGTAGATAAATCAGGATCTGCAAATTGGAATAGTAAAAGTTTTAGAAATAAAATAGACGAACTTATTGCACAGTAATTTTCACAAAACAAAACAGATGAAATTTTAAAAGCAACTTTATTACAATTGAGTTGTTAAAAACTTCGCTTATTTTTGCCGAATGGAATACCAAGAAGAAGCATTGTTAGAGAAGTTAAAAACTAATTTTGGATATGATAGTTTTCGGCTAGATCAACAAAAAATAATTACAAATGTGTTAGAGAAAAAAGATACACTTGTAATTATGCCAACCGGTGGAGGTAAATCTATTTGTTATCAATTACCAGCTTTATTTTTTGAAGGAGTTACTTTAGTTATTTCACCATTAATTGCTTTAATGAAAGATCAAGTTGATAGTTTAAGAGCAAACGGTATTCCAGCAATGTATTATAATAGTAGTCAATCTAAAGAAGATCAAGATGCTGTTTTTAATGCAGTTGCAGAACGAAAAATTAAATTGTTATATGTAGCTCCAGAAAGTTTACCATTACTTCAAAATATTTTAAATCAGACTTATATAAGTTGTATTGCTATAGATGAAGCACACTGTATTTCGTCTTGGGGGCACGATTTCAGGCCATCATATAAGCAACTTGCTTTTCTAAAAAAATCGTTACCAGAAGTTCCAATAGTTGCATTAACAGCAACAGCAGATAAGGCAACACAAGAAGATATTGTAGAACAATTGGTGATTACTCACGCTACACGTTTTATCAGTTCATTCAATAGAGCTAACATTAGTTTAGAAGTTCGTCCAGGAAATGAAAGAATTAAGCAGATTGTAAATTTTATAAAAAGAACTCCAGATGAAGCTGGAATTATTTATTGTTTAAGTAGAAAAGCAACCGAGCAATTAGCTAAAAAATTGCAAGAACAAAATATAGATGCTAGAGCATATCATGCCGGATTATCTTTTGAAGAACGAGCAAAAACTCAAGAAGCTTTTGTAAAAGATGATGTTCAAATTATTTGTGCAACTATTGCTTTCGGAATGGGAATAGATAAATCGAATGTACGTTGGGTAATTCATTATAATATGCCTAAAAATATTGAAGGATATTACCAGGAAATCGGACGTTCAGGAAGAGATGGTTTACCCGCTAAGGCTTTATTATTTCATAGTTATGCAGATGTAATACAATTGCGTCAATTCATAGAAAATACGACAAACAAAGAAGTTCAAGAAGCAAAACTAGATCGAATGAAACAATTTGCAGAAGCTACAGTTTGTAGAAGAAAGATTTTGTTGAGTTATTTTGGAGAGCTAATTGAAGATAACTGTGGGAATTGCGATGTATGTAAAAATCCACCTCAGTTCTTTGATGGAACTGTTATTGCTCAAAAGGCCTTATCAGCGATTTTCAGGTTGAAAGGAAAAGAAGCGATGGGAACAGTAATTGATGTTCTTAGAGGAGCACAAAATGCTACAGTATTAGATAAAAATTACAACACACTAAAAACCTACGGAGTAGGAAAAGATATTTCTTGGAGAGATTGGCAGCATTATTTAGTGCAATTGGTCAATCAAGGTTATTGTCAAATAGCATTTCATTTAAATAATGCTTTACAGTTAACAGATTTTTCTAAAAAAGTATTATTTGATGGAGAAAAGATTCAGTTAACAGCACCTGTAGAAATTAAAAAAGAAGAGAAAAGGACAGCAGCTAAGACAACTAAAACTGTTAAAAAAGACAGTTTATTTGAGCGTTTAAGAGCTTTACGTTACAAAATTGCAACGGAAGAAAATATTGCTGCTTATTTAGTTTTTAATGATGCTACATTGCGAGAAATAGAAAAAGAACGTCCGTTAACAGATAATGAGTTTTTATCAATTAGTGGGGTAGGACAGCGTAAACTTGAAGTATATGGAGGTGAGTTTATGGAAGAGATTAAAAATTTTCTTCAAGAAAAGAAAAGAGGTAAAAAGAATACAGCTTTAGAAACTTATAAATTATACAGTAAAGGTTTAACTATTGAAGAAATTGCAGAAGCTAGAGCTTTAAAAACACCAACAATATTTTCTCATTTATCCAAGTTATATCTAGAAGGAAAAGATATCAATTTAGATCAGTTTACTTCACCAGAAACAATAAAAGAAGTTGCAAATGCGAAAAAAGTATTGAAAAATGAAACTGCATTAAAGCCGTATTTTGAATTTCTTGGAGAGAAAGTTCCGTATGAACAAATTCGAGTAGCTTTAACTATTTTACAGAAGAAATCAATTTGATACTAAATAAAATCGTCATCTTCATAAACTGAGATGACGATTATAGTTTATTAACTTTTTAATCCTTCGATTTCGTTAATTAGATCATCTAATTTAGAGAATAAAGTGCCATATAATAACTTGGTTGAAAGTTTAAAAGCTAACATCGCTATTATTGAAAAAATAAGTGCTACCGATCCGCCAATTCCTATAATTTCTAAAAATGTAGTTCCTTCCTTAATAAATCGAGACAAGAAACTTTTTTCTTTTACAAAGAACGCCAAAACGAAAATTGATAAAACAACAAACGGAATCACAAAAATGAACATTCGTTTTGTAGCTAAAGAAACTGATTTTACAACTTTTCTGTAGTTTTTCAAATACGTTAAATTATCTGATTTTACATCTAAGTTAGAGAATCTACTTAATAGTTTCGTATTGTAATAATATAAGCACAGAATCAAAATAGTTCCATACAAACCAATAATGGTTTCCGATAATAATATTCCTCCAATTGCTACAATTCCAGCGATTGGTAATAAACCTCTATTATCAAATTCATAGGTTCTTTTAATTTTATTAACTATCGATTTTGATTTCTGATTGTATAAATTATTAATCCTAGGAGCGATTAAAGATTGTTCATCTACAAAAGCTTCATTCCATATCTTTTCAATTGATTTTTCCATCAAGTAATACTTTTAATTGTTTTTTAATTCTATTAATTCGAACAGCAATATTGTTAGCGCTAGTTCCAATAATTGCAGCAATTTCTTTGTAAGGATTTTCTTCAAGATGCAATAAAATAATAGCTCTATCTACTTCAGAAAGCCTTTTAATAGCATCGTATAATAAATTCAAGTGTTCATTCTCAAAAGCTTTATTTCCTTCAGATGGCTCTAAAAAATGATCACTATTTAAATGTTTTTTCTTATTCTTTTTTGTTAAGGTTAAACAAACATTTAAAGTAATTCTGTATACCCAAGTAGACCATTTTGATTTCTCTTGAAATGCATTTCTACTTTTCCAAATTTGTAAACAAGCCTCTTGATAAAAATCTTCAAAATCTTCTTCAGAGTCTGTATAAGCTCTACAGATTTTAATTATGATTCCAGAATGAGGTAAAATTGACGTTATATAAAAATCGTTACTCAAAAAATATATTCTTTACCTGATTAGTAATTTCAGGTTTAAAAATATTACACAGGATGAGAAAAAAATAAAAATTTACTGTGGATCTCTATAAAATGTTGAAGTATGAAATTTTGATTCGTCTCTGTAATCACTTTTTATTTCAGCTTCAATAACCATCATTTTATCAGTAAGTTCAACTATTCTTTCTTGATAATAATATGTTTCTATAGATGAAATGTAAGTGTTGTTATCTGTTCCTTGAATAACAATTTCAGAGTTAGTTATAAAATCATAATATATTTCATTTTTACTTATTTTATAAGTAGCTGTAGATTCAAAAGTGTTCTGGGTGTTAGTTGAGCAATTTTCATTATTGGAACGTCGAGATGTAAATTTTCCAGCTTCAGAATAAATTACGAAGTTTTGATCTTCACAACCTTTTCTAGTATACCATTTACCATATAATTTTTCCATATCTATTGTAGGTAGATTGTCGTCTTCATTTGAACAAGAAATAAAAAGTAAAACAAATAAAATGTAGATATATTTAGACATAGTTTTTTTCTGCAAATTTATTGTTTTCTGTAGAAGAGGAAATAGTTTTTTGTTTTTTTTGAAGAAAAAAAAATCGCCTAAATTTATTTTAGACGATTCTTAATCTATGTTTTAATACTTTTAATTATTAGGATCATATCTCCTAGAAGCAGCTGTTCTTCCAGGTTGCCATGTTCTTGTAAAAGATTCCATTCTACTCATAACTTCAGGGCCTAAATCTCCAGCATATTTGTCTAAAGCTCCATCACCTAAATACAAGCCAATGTAGGCCAAAACATCGTCTGTAGCTAAACCAGATTCAACTGGTAAATTTAATAACTGACGAGGATCAGCTCCTTTTGCAGCAGTTGCTTCGTTTCTATCTAACCAAGCATCTCCATTAGTGTTTAATAAATCACCAAATTCATTTCCGATTTGAGTACCAAAGAGTGCTCTAAAATATATCTTAGCATCAGCTAATAAAATTTTAGGATTAATTGAAGGTGGTACACCTTGGTATCCACAATGATTTTCCACAAAATCATCATCAATATCAATTCCTAAATTACGCTCAATGTCTAAAATAGCTTCTTTAGTATTACAAGGATTACTAACAACACCTCTAATACTTACAAATAAACCATCGCTGTTAATACAGCCATCGTTTCCATTTCCAACAGGAGAAACACATGTAGTGTTTGAAGCATCATAATTGAAACTTCCACAAGGTACAACAGTACCATTATCACTTCCTCCATTGTTACCATCACCATTATCTCCAGAATTGTCAGATCCGTTGTCACTGCATCCACCAGATTGGGCTTGCGCAGCACTTTCCCAGCATCTTCCACAAGCAGAATAAGGATGAGAAGACGGACAATTAGATCTTTGATTCAAGTCAATAACCTTAGCAGTAGAGTTGCTAGATGATGTAGGCTCAATAATTTCTGAATCTTCAGTATTACAAGAAATTGCAATACAAAGAAGAAACAAACAACTTAATGTAATGTTTAGTTTTTTCATTTTGTAAGGGGTTAATTTGAAGTTTCAGTTGTAAAATTAAAACAAGTGTATTGTGAATTTCATAAAAAGTAATTTTCAAGATTATTTTCTACTTAAAAGTTTAAGTAAAAAAATGATAAAAATTTAAAAACATCTGATTTTTATATGTGCATGATCTATTTTAGAATGCAAAATTTAATCATCTTATGAAAAATTGTATTGCTTTCATATTTATGTTTTACTTACTAGTATCTTGTTCTTTAAAGAAAGAAGAAAAATATGTTAGTACTGGTGGAGAGCTAAAAGGAAAATTATTGTGTCCGAAAGAAATAAATGATGTAATTATCAGATTTGATACTATTAAAGAAAATATTGCAGAACCTAAAATGACAATTTTAGGAGTAAAAAAATTTATTGAAAGAAATAATATTAAAACCATAGAAGAATTACTAAAAAGCTTGCCAAGACATTTAAGAACAAATTTTTCTTTAGTTGAACATACAAAAGGGGAAGGGCAATCAAACTTAAAATTTCCAAGAATTGTTCTGTTTGGATCAGACGGAACTTTTTTGATGAATATTAGTACTAAGCCAGATGATCCAAAATATGACTTATTAGACTGTGCTGAATTAATAGAATCTACTGGAAAGTGGGAGTTTTCACAATTTGATTTTCAAAAAGAGACTCCAATTTTACATAGAAACCCGAATTCATGTATCAGATGTCACGGAGATCAACCACGGCCTGTTTGGGGAACAAATATGAATTGGCCAGGAGTTTTTGGAGATAATGAAGCAGCGGGATTAAATGGAGAAGCTCTTTCGTATCGACATGCACTTAGAATGGAAGAAATTAAATCTGGAAATTCTTATAATAAACGATTTGATTATCTGATTTGGTCTGATCAAAAATTAACTTCAGGAGGAATTAGACGTATTGCTGATAATGCATTTGGCGCAGAATTATTAGTTTCTAATATGGCAATTGGAACAGCAACAGCAAGAGGTGTTTTTACGAGAATGAAAAATGAAAATCAGTATAAAGAATTAAGAGAAATCATTTTGTTATTAGGCTACGAACATATGATTAAAGGTTTGTTAAGTGATAGTAACAAAAAGCAAATTCAAGAAATCTTATTACAATACAACATTACAAGTTTAAGTTTAGATACTGTTTTTTCGAGATTAAATATAAATACAGAAGAATCATTCTCTTTAGAGACTTTAGCTAAAGAAGAAGAACCAAAAACAAATTGGAGTTTAGGAGCTGGTGATTTATATGATCAAGTATTATTACAAGTTTTATATGATTTATATCAAGAAGATACAAATGTTGAAATGGTATTAAAATCTATTCTTGCAGATGAAAATAGTATTTTCGGTTGTGATAATTTAGCTACAACAATGAAAGACGTTGTTGATTTTAAAATGCTTCATATGCATCAGTTGTTAGGAAAAAAACGATATGAAGTTAATAAAGTCTATTATCCTCAAGATGTAGAAAATATAAAAGAAAAAGTATTCATTCCTATTTACGATAAGTTAGTTTCTTATTTAAAAAAGAAGTTGAAATTGAATGAGATTTGATGGATAAGTTAACAATGAATATATTTTATTTTCAATAATTTTTGAAAGTTTAGAAAAAACATATATATTTGTCCCATGAAGTTAGAAGACGCAAAAATAAAGTACATACAAACTTGGGGTAGTTTAGCAACAAGTTGGGGCATAAATAAAACAATGGCTCAAGTACATGCGTTGTTATTAGCTACGAATAAAGCTTTATCTGCAGATGAAATTATGGAAGCTTTAAAAATTTCTCGTGGTAATGTAAACATGAATGTTCGTGCGTTAATCGATTGGGGAATTGTAAGAAAAGAATTTGTAGCAGGAGAGCGTAAAGAGTTTTTTGTAGCTGATAAAGATATTTGGGAGCTATTTAAACAAGTGACTAAAGAGCGCAAGAAAAGAGAAATTGAACCTGTATTAAAAGTGTTAGAAGAGTTACAAAATAATGTAAGTGAAGATTCTGAAGATGCTGAGGTTTTTCGTAAGCTGATGAAAGACATTTTATCAGTAACAGGTATGTTTAATGGGTTATTAGAGAAAGCAATTAAAGCAGACGAACACTGGTTATTATCTAATTTTACCAAATTAATTAAAAAGTAAAAAAATTTAAAAACAAACTTTCAATAATTTCTGAAACTATGAAATATATAAATAGAATACTGATGTTAATTTTTACGATTTTATTACTCTCAGGTATTTTTGATCGTAGCAATTTAGGTATTGCGGCTCTATTCGCTATTCCTTTAGGTTTTGTACAGTTGTTATATGCTATCTCATTAGGATTACGATGGGAAACATTAAATATAAAAGGGAAATATTTTATAGGAAGTTATTTACTTACTGTTTTAGTTTATTTCATTTTTTTGGTGAAAAACCCAAATTTCAATGGTCTTCTTTTATCATCATTTTTTATTGGGCTGCCATTAATTCTAGCTTATAGTTTAACTGCTTTTATAGAGTTAAAAAAATTTGACTATTAACTTTCAATAATTTTTGAAAATATGAAAACTTTAAATCAACATACATTATTATACGATACTGATTGTCCGTTATGTAACTTTTATACCAGCGCTTTTGTTAAAGCTAAAATGTTAGATACTGAGGGAAGAAAGTCTTTCGGGAAAATAACAGCGAAAGAGAGAAAGTTTATAGATGTAAAAAGAGCTGTAAACGAAATTGCTCTAGTTGATAGAGAAAATAAACAAGTTACTTATGGTATCGATAGTTTATTAAAAGTAATAGGAAATTCATTTCCAATTGTAGAAAAATTAGGAAATTTCAAACCTATTAAATATGGATTATCAAAGTTATATTCTTTAATTTCTTACAATAGAAAAGTAATTATTCCTTCAAAAAAGAAAGCATCTGAAGAATTAAAATGCATTCCAGATTTTAATGTGAAATACAGATTGTTATTTATTGTCTTAGGAACTTTGATAACGTCAATAACATTATTTCAATTTTCGCATATAATTCAGGCTTTACCAAAAGCAAGTTTTACAAGAGAAACTTGGCTAGCATTAGGTTTAATAGTTACTCAAACTGTATTTATTATCAATAAAGATTTTAAAACCATTTTGAATTATATCGGAAACCTCATTACTGTTTCATTAATCGGTTGTATTGGTTTGTTTCAATTAATCGTATTAAATAGTATAGCTAGTTTTCCACAATGGTTGATCTTATTTGCTTTTTCTGGAGTTGTTGGTTTCATGTTTTTTGAACATAAAAGAAGAATCAAATTATTAGAGTTACCAAGTTACTTAAGTTGGACTTGGATTGGATATAGAGCAATCATTTTATTTTTCATCTTAAACGGATAATATTATGGATATCCTAACATACATAGTTTACATTCTCATCTCTGGAATTACCATAGTTTATGTTGGAAATGAATGTTATCAAAACGGAAAAACATACATCGCTAATTTTTTTCCAAACGATCTAAATTTCGCAAACGGAATCAATAAAGTTTTACGAACAGCCTATTATGTATTGAATTTAGGAATTGTTGTTTTCACGCTAAATAGTTTAAATAACATCGTAAATATTCAAGAATTGATAGAAGAAATTACTGGCAGATTGAGTTTTATTTTATTACTCATTGCCTTTCTACACGGAATAAATCTAATCACAATATATATATATCACAAACATTTTAAAAACAAGTAATTATGAACACAACACTAGTATTAATAGCTTATGCAATTTATTTACCAATAAGTACAGGATTAACCACTTTTGTATCGCAACATTTATTTAAGAATAGTAAAATTTTTATGCTAGATATTTTCAACCAGCAACAAGAAATTGCTATGGCTACAAATAAACTATTTAAGATAGGCTTCTACTTAGTAAATATTGGTTTTGCTTTAAAAATCATAAAAATTTATTCGTTAACAGATTACAAAGATTTAGTAGAAACACTAAGTGCAAAAATTGGAGGTTTTTCAGTGTATTTAGGTGTTGTAATGATAGTGTTTATCATGTTCTTTTTAAAAGGAAGAAAAGCAAGTAAAAGAGAAAATTTAAAAACACAAAGTTAGGGTTAGTTATGAAAATCGTTATCGCTGGAGGAGCTGGATATTTGGGGAAGTTGCTTACCGAATACTATAGAAAAAAGAAAGAAAATCAGATTTACATTTTAACTAGAACACAACAGTTAAATGTTGAAAATGTAAATTACTTACAATGGGATGGAAAAACGAAAGGCTATTGGACTAACTTTTTAGAAAACACAGATCTATTAATCAACTTAACAGGTAAATCGGTGAATTGTAGATATACAGCTAAAAATAAAGCTGAAATTTATGCAAGCAGATTAGAAAGTACAAGTGTATTATGTGAAGTTATCCAAGAGTTAAAATTTCCACCTAAAATTTTTATTCAGTCTTCTTCAGCAACGATTTACAGGCATTCAAAAGATAAATTAATGACTGAAGCTGATGGAGAAATAGGAATCGATTTTTCTATGGATGTATGTAAGAAATGGGAACAAGTTTTTAATGCTTTTGAATTACCGAAAACTAAAAAAATAATTACAAGAACATCTATTGTTATTGGAAATAAAGGTGGAGCATTTCCGATAATGAAAATAATGACAAAATTTGGATTAGGAGGGAAGCAAGGAGATGGAAAACAATTTATCAGTTGGATTTCAGAGCAAGATTATATAAACGCTATAAATTTTTTAATAACTCAAAAATCTGGAATTTACAATCTGTGTGTTCCAAATCCTATTAAGAACGCAGCATTTCAAAAAGAATTAAGACAGAAATTAAAAGTTTCATTGGGTTTACCATCGCCAAAGTGGATGTTAAAATTAGGAGCAAAATTCATTGGAACAGAAACAGAATTATTATTAAAAAGTAGAAATGTGTATCCGAAAAAACTATTGGACTTGGGGTTCCAATTTCAAACGGATAATTTTTATGAATTTAAAATATGATGAAATAAGAAAAGGAGTAAATAAAAGTTGAACAATTAATAATAAAATTATGCCAACAATCATGTTATTCACTAAAATAAAAGCTTCGAAACAATTAGTTTTCGATTTATCAAGAAGTATTGAGTTGCATAAAATTTCAACTCATGAAACAAATGAAAAAGTAGTAGCTGGAAGAAAGTCAGGATTAATAGAATTAGGAGAAACCGTTACTTGGCGCGCAAAACATTTAGGAGTTTATCAGAATTTCACATCTAAAATTACAGGCTGTGTTCCGTCGAGCTATTTTGCTGATAAAATGGTGAAAGGAGCGTTTAAGAAGTTTAGACATGAACATTTCTTTTCGCATCAAAATAATACCACATTATTGGTAGATGTTATGGAGTATATTTCACCTTTTGGATTACTTGGTAAATTTGTAGATTATCTTTTTTTAGAAAAGTACATGACTCGTTTTTTAGTAGAAAGAAATAATACGATAAAGTCTTATGCTGAATCGGGTAAATGGAAAGAGATTATATAATCTTAACGCAGTATTAAAATTCAGTTTAAAAAGTTGAGGTAATATTATTTAATACATTTGAAATATGAGTTTTTTAAAAGCAGAATGGCGAAAGTTAGTGATGATTAATTATACAGTTAATCCAGAAATATTACAACCTTATGTGCCAAAAGGAACATCGTTAGATTTCTTTGATGGAAAATGTTACGTGAGTGTTGTTGGTTTTATGTTTTTGAATACAAAATTATTAGGTGTAAAAGTTCCATTTCATGTCAATTTTGAAGAAGTCAACCTAAGGTTTTATGTAAAAAGAGAACATGAAGAAGAAACAAAAAGAGGAGTTGTTTTTATTAAAGAAATTGTGCCTAAATCAGCAATTACTTTTGTTGCAAATACAATTTATAACGAACATTACGAGACATTACCAATGCAACATCATTGGAATATTACTGAGGAAAAGATAAATGTTGAATATAAATGGAAGAAACAAAAAAAATGGAATCGTATTGCTGTAGAAGCTTCAACTAAACAACAAGAAATAGTACTAGGTTCAGAAATTGAATTCATAGCTGAACATTATTGGGGATATTCAGAAAAGAATGCAAGAGAAACTACAGAATATGAAGTAAAACATCCAAGATGGGAGTTTTATCCAGTACATAAATCAGAAATAGAGGTTGATTTTAAAGCAAATTATGGTGAAGATTTTGAGTTTCTAAAAGACGAAAAACCAACATCGGTATTTTTATTAGAAGGATCAGAAGTTTCTGTAGAGAATAAAATTACTTTAACTGATTTTATGTAATTTTATCTCTTTAAAATGAAATTTAATTGCTAATGAAAAGTCTTTTTTTGTTTTTAGGTAACGCTATAATAATACTATTGATAATAGTCTTAAGTCATAAGATTTTTACAGACTTGAAGTTTGAGAAAGCTGAACATAGAAAAACTAAAAGAGATATCATATTATTAGCTATTTTATTTGTAGTTGGAGCTTTCTTTTTTAATAATGAGGACAGTTTTTTTAAATCAATATTTGATTATTCTTTAAAGATACTATTGTTTTTTATCGCTTTAATTGGGTTTGTAATTTTAAGAAGAAAACGACTTCCTAAGATACAAATTTCTGAAGATTTAAGTATCGAAGAGGTGGTAAAGCGATTAAATGAATGGACGAAAGAATTACAAATTAAGAATTTATTTAACGGATTATTATATATAGAAAAAGATAATGAAATTGTTTTTGATAAACACTACGGTTTTTTAAATTTTGACAGAGAAAAAAGTATTCAAAAAAGCACAAGTTTTATGTTAGGAGATTTGTCACATACTTTTGCTACAGCCTGTTTGTTAAACCTTATTGAAGATGAAAAAATAAAAAAAGAGAATTCGATAAGTGAATATATCAAAGATTTTAAATATTCAGAAGTTACCATAGAAAATCTATTGAATTTAGAGTTTAAATTACCATCTATTTCTAAATTGAAATTACGTATTGAAGGTCATGATTTAAGTCCTAAAGCTTGTGTTAAATTACTTTCTAAGCAAAGATTTGAAAAAGAAGAAATAGATTATATTCATCGTAAAAAAGAAATAGCGTATTACATACTAATAGAACTTATTGAAGAAGTTAGTAAACTTACTTTTTCAGAATTTTTATCAGATCAAATTTTAAAACCTTTAAAAATGCATCAAACTTTTGTTTATGATTATGACAAGAGAAATGATGAAATTCAAACTTTAAATGAATCGAAAATTATAAAGTTTTCAACAAAAAATGAATACATAGAGAGTGAATACGAATATGATTATAATTATTATAAATATCAGAAAGTATATTCAAATGCAAGTGATTTGTTAAAATGGAGAAAATATTGGCTTGATAGGAAAGCTATAATTAAATCAATGCTCGAAAATAAAGAAGAAAAGAAACGTTTAGAACCTATATTAGGTTGGTACACGAGTGGAGAAGAATTTATATTTCAAGATAAGTTTTGTTTAATACAATTTGATGCAAATAATACATGTATATACTTAACCAGTATTTCAGATTTCAATAGGTATAATGGAGGAAAAATTAATTCTGAAATAAATAAAGCTTATGTTTCTATAGTTAGAAAAAAACAGAAGAAGTTTACCCAATCATATTAAATTACAACATAGTTAAAGTGTATATGACATAGGATTTAATAGTAGAGTTTATCTTAAAAATTTAAAATTACAGCAAGAATAATAAACCCTACTAATGCAATAACGCCTAAAATAATAACAATATTATTAGCTTTATAATATTTCTGATCTATTGGTTTAGATCGTTTTCTTCTAATTTTTAAAAATTTATTTATTTTCTTCATGTTTCATTCTTTCTATATAAAATACGAAATTTTAACGAGAAAAAAGTTAACAGTTTTATAATTTATACCTATTCATTTATTCTAAAATTCAAATAAATAAAGCTTTTTTTTAAATGAGTCAAGAATGAAATCATATGAGTTAAAGAAGAAGGTAAAGCCTGCTTAATTTTGTAGTGTATTTGTTTAAAAGCATAAATGCAAGATGTCAAATAGTAAGCATCTAAAAAGCAATTTACTAATCACTTTAAAAACAACATACATTATGAAAAAAGTATTTTTAACAGCTATGATTTTTAGTTTCGGGATGTTATTCTCACAACAAGATATAGTTAAAACAGATTTTATTAAAACTATTGAAGAAGGAAAAATGAAAGTTTTAGAAAACGATAAATGAACTTACAGAAATGTAAAAGTAATTACGTTAAAAGAAGAGCCAGTTAGGTTCGATAAAAAAGATCGCTATAAATTAAATCAAGATCGAATAGATACTCCAATAGAAGTAACTAAAATAATTATGACAGATTTTGATAAAGATGAGTATTTCGACCATGCTTACATGGTAACTTATGAATTAGATAAAGAAACTTCATTACTCACAAAGAAAAAGGCAAATCCAGATATGATTTTAATGGATATGACTACGCTAGATAATCTAGATAATTTAACAGGAGAAGTAATGTTAAATGAAAATCGAGATTTTAAAATTACAGCAATAGACGATAACAACGAGGAGTTCGAGTTTATACTTACTACTTCAAGGGATTAAAAGCTTTTCGAATTTCCCCCGTTAACCAGAGTGTTTTTACTCTAATTATTAAGGCTCTGTACACAGTGCAGAGCTCTTTAAAAGACTATTAAAGCAAATCAAAAGATAAAAAACATCTATTTACTTTTTTTATCAAGAAGATTTAACTTTTCACAATAAAGAAGAGGGATTCAGTTTTTATATACCAATAAAGATAATATCAAATTAGATTTTGTTTCCCCAATAATCAGAGTAAATACCATTACTCTACTTCAAGCTCTGTACACAGTGCAGAGCTTTCTTAAAAAGAATTACGAACAACAATCACAATTTCGATTGTATTAAAATATTAAACAAATGAATTATTTAACAAGAAATAAAGAAGAAAACTTATTAGTAGCTAAACAATTAAATCAATTGTTGGCAGATTATCACGTATACTACCAAAAATTAAGAAATTTTCACTGGAATATTGTGGGAGAAAACTTTTTTGAATTGCATGAGAAATTTGAAGAAATGTATACCGATGCAAGAGGAAAAATTGATGAAATAGCCGAACGAATTTTAACTTTACAATTCCACCCAGTTAGTAGATATAGTAGATATTTGAAGATTTCGTCAATTTCTGAAAACTCACCGTTTCAAACAGATAGAGATATGATAATGATTTTATTAGAAGATCATAAAAAGTTATTATACCAAATGAATGTGGTAATTAACAAAGCGGAAAAAGTACATGATGAAGGAACAATAGATTTAATAGGAGGATATATTAAAGATTTAGAGAAAACAAGTTGGATGTTAAATGCATGGACTAAAAGTAAAGTGTCTCAATTAAAGGCAGATATCGTATTGTCATAAAATTTACAACCAATTAAAAATAAAATATATACATGAAATTATTTCATATTAAAAGAAAAACAGAATTAGAAAACAGATTTTCTCCTAAAATGGGAAGATTAATGACGAAAGTAACATACATAAAAAAATATTTTTTATTTCTACCAATAGCTACGTTACACAAATACAGACAAACGTATTATGGAGAGGTTAAAATGTGCGATGACTGTCATTTATATATTTAAAAAGGAAAACCTTATGTTTACAGCGTAAGGTTTTTTTATTGTATAAAATTGTTTAGGTTTTCTTCCCAAGAATACGGTTTAAATTTTATTGAATAATCAGAAATATCTTTATTCAATTGTGTTTTATAAATCTTTTTAATTCCCTTAAAATTTCCAAAATCCTTTAAAAACCATTTGAAAAGCATTGTTGTATGAACTTCTTTTTTATCATGAATATATTCCGTTTCATGTTCTAAAAAAGATTGTGTAGCTAAATCGAGTTGGTTATTTATGTTTTCAGTATTGTAAAAAGCGATAGGAGGGCAGCTTTTTGCTCCACAATTTAAAGCAAAGTGTATGCGATAATCAATTGTAGTAACTGCAAGTTGTTTAATTAATTTTGGAGCAAATAAATTAGCTATAAAACCTAACGAATATTTGTAACGATACTTTCTTAAAATCCCGTGTTCTATATCATCTAAACTGAAATAATGTTCAGCTATTTTAATTATTTTTTCAGTATATATTTTAGGTTTAGTAATATTTAATTCTTTCCTTAAAATTAAAAAGTACGCGTTATAAATATTAATCCAAAACGCTTTTTTTTCCTCATCATTTTTTAAGCTATTTATTAATTCATTTAAAGGAGTGAATGAAAGTTCTAACTTTAACTTCGTTGTATCTTTGTTTTGTTTAACAGTTAGTAAAAGTTGCTCAGAAATATGGTTTAAAGAATAATACTCCATTAGTCTAATTCATAATTAATTATAATATTAGACTGATTTTTCCTAAATGCTTACAAAGTCATTTCAATTATTCACCTATGTTACCAAGTTCAACACCTTCAGAGTAAGCAACCTGAATTTTATTATCGCTAAAAGCTTTTTTCACGGCCTCATGAGTATCGAAAGTTACTTGCCAAAAATCTTCAGGATGAACATACGGACGAATCGTTAATTCTATACTGTGAGAATCAAAAGTTTCAATTCCAATTTCAGTTTCTGGTTCCGTTAATATATTATTTACATTAACTAAAGTCGATTTTATAATCTCTTTTACTTTTGGAAAACTTTCAGCATAAGGCATAGTTACGTTAATTTCTAAACGAACCATTCCTTTTTTAGAGTAGTTAGTTACAACTCCATCAGTAATTTTAGCATTAGGAATTATTAATGTTTTATGACCTGGAGAAACTATAGTAGTACTAAAAATTCCAATCTCTTCAACTTTTCCAAATTTTTCTTCAACTTGAATCCAGTCTCCAGACTTATAAGGTTTCAATGTTAAAATTAATATACCAGAAGCAAAATTCCCTAAACTTCCTTGCAAGGCCATACCAATAGCGAAACCAATAGCTGCAAGCAGAGCAACTAAACTAGATAGATTTACACCTAAAATAGAAGCAACAATAAGCAATAAAGCTCCTTTTAAAATAAAGCTAAGCATAGAAACAAGAAAAGGACGAATAGTATCATCAAAACCTGCCTTTTCTAATACTTTAGTTAAGAAATTTACCAATCGGTTTGCTAGCTTCATTCCAATCCACAAAATAAGTCCACCTAAAAGTAATTTAGGGAAATATAATATGGCTTTTTCTTGAATAAGTTTTAAGATCTCATTGAAATCAATAGTCTCCATATATTGATTTTATTTAAAAGTTAAAGAAATATTTATACCAGTTAAATTTAACTAATTGAAATGAGATGTCAAGAGAACGAGAAGGTTATAAAATATAATTAAACGAAATAGCAGCAAAAAACTCCTTTCCGTAATCGCCAATAGTATACATTTTATCAGTTCCGTTAACAATTCTTCTTGCGTTATACCAGTCAGATTTATTTTCGTTGAAATAATCTTTTAAAGCTTTTCCTGTAAAAACACCATTAATCATTCCATGGAATAGAATTTTTGTAGCAATTTCTTGATCTAAAGCTAAATCTGGATTGTCAACTAAATCAATTTCTAAGATATCTGAATATTTTTGATAATTTTTTCTCCAAGTTAATTGCACATAACCTCTACCGTAATATGTTTGTCCATTTTCCGAATCTGGAATTCCATATTTTCTACCTCTACCTTTTCCATACTCTCGCAAAGGTTTTATCGTTTTATCAGTTTCATGATACGTAGTAGCAAGAACATAAGCGAGCCACCTCACATCTTTTAAATTTTCGTTTTCCCAATAATCTAAAATCTGATTGTAACCATTTACTTGACTTTGTTTTAATCGACCAAAATGTAGTCTTTGTTTTACATAATCAAAGAAGAATTTTCTATTTATCATAACACTATTATTTAGTTTGCAATTAATAAACCTAAAAGAAGTCCCATTCCAATACCGCCTCCAATTAATCCGAAGTTTTTCCAAAATTGTCTGCGTTGAGCGCTTTCTATTTGTTTCATGCTTAACTCCAAAGAAGTATTGGCATTATCTAAGGATTTTTGAGTTAAATTTAAGGTACGATCTGTTTCATCTAATGAAAGTTTTAATTCATTTATTGTCTTTTGAAACAAATCAGATTGCGCTTTAGATTTTAGCTCTAATTGATTGAATAAGTCATTGTTTTCTTCTACAATACGTTCATATTTTAAAACAATATTTTCAATGTCTTTACCGAAATCATTTTTAAATAATTCTTTTCGTAATTCTTCATAGTAATGAAACCGAATCTGATTTACTAAATGAAGTGAATCGATCTGATTTATAATCACTGTTCCTTTATTAACAGTTATTGGAAGTTTACGGGAACGAGCATATTCTTTACCAATAGTAATTGTGTCTTTTACTTTTTTTTGAGCATAAACACTACTAAAAGTTGAAAGTATTAGGGTAATGATGAAGGTTAATTTGGTGATTTTTTTCATTATTCAAATTCATTATTTTTTTGACGTAAGTATTCTAATCGGGCAGTAATTTCTTGCTGTTTCTTTTTTATATTTTGACGCTCGGCCCAATCTTTAGGAGCTTTAGCTCTTTTAGTTAAAACAATAGAATCTATTTCTAATTGTAAGGCTTCATTTTTGAATTCATATTTTTTTATAGCAGTTTTTAAACCTTGTATTTCTTTTTGTGCTTTATTATTTAGTTGTTGGGCATTTTCTACTTCACCTTGAGCCTTTTGTAAAGATTCTTTAGCACTTTTTAAATGGCTATCTAAAGTAAAAACTTTTATTAGGTTAAAAACCCCAATAATACAAAGTACTATGAGTAAGACAATGTTTGTTTTTTTCATGTAAAATAGGAGCTTTGGTCGTTTAAATTTAGGGTTAAATTACTCAAAAATCTTGAGGATTTAAGTAATAATATTAAATATTTAAGTATGTTTTTTACGATATAGTAGTAAACTTAAAATGATAAGAAATGGAATGAAAACACAAATAACTACAGAAGCTTGAGTATAATTTAAACCTATAATTTCGAACCAGTTT
Source organism: uncultured Tenacibaculum sp. (assembly GCF_947502995.1). GTDB lineage: Bacteria > Bacteroidota > Bacteroidia > Flavobacteriales > Flavobacteriaceae > Polaribacter. The sequence continues at coordinate 96,215 of NZ_CANNBW010000016.1, forward strand.
AAAAATTTTACAGATTGTTTAAAGAGATTATCAGAAAATAATTTAAAATCTTTTATAAAAAATAATGTGACGATAACAAAAGCAATAAAGCCTAGAACTACAGTGTAATTTTTTATTATTCTACTAAGTAAATAAAGAAACAAAGAAGGAATAATAATATAGTACACAATAATGTTGATTTCATTGTAACTGAAGCCCGTAACTTTAGCCATCCATTTTAAGAGTTCGTATACCCATTGAAAGATTTCATTCATTTTTTTTCTGATATAATATACCTCTAACAAATGTTAGAGGTATAGGATAAGATTATATATCTACATTAATTTATTTTACAAATTTTATAGATTTTACTTTTTTAGTTTCAGTGTAATATAGTTTCATAATAAAAATTCCTCTTTTTAATTTATCAATATTAATTTCTGAATTCTCTGAAAGAATATTTCCTTGTTGTAAGATTCTACCGTGTAAATCGATAATTTGATAATCAATTTTTTCTTCTAAAGAAGAAACTTTTTCGGGTGTTTTAATTTGAAGACTATTTTCTGAAGATCTAAATGCAAAAATACCAGTGTCAAAACCACCACCTCCAGATCCTCCACAATTTGAAGAAGATGAGGTACCATAAATAGAAGTCCATGAGCTGTAAGAACAATTACCTCTTCTCGCTCTAACTCTAAAAGTAAGATATGATGTACCAAAACTAGGAGTTCTTACAAAAGCAGTTGAAGTTCCTTGACCACTAATAAAAGTAGCGCCAGAAATACTCCATTCATACGTAGTTTGTGAAGTCTGATTATTATCAATAACTTCAAGTTCTAACATTGTATTTGGGCAAGTTTTTCCATTTTTCCAATTTGGATTCAAAACATGAATTGTGTTAGGTGGCAATGAAGATCCAGTACCATTTATAGTAACATTTTTAGAAGTATTGCATGCGATTCCGTTTTGTATAACAGAAACGTTAATAGTACCAGAACTAGTTGAACAGCCTCCATTAGATCGAACCGTTATACTTGTTGAATTAGAAGAGACAACAATCATATTTCCATTTGTAGACCAATTAACATTAGAATATCCTGAAGGAATAGAGTAAGTAGTATTTCCTAAAACGGTATTGGAACCTGAAATATTAACCTCACAAGTTGGAGTTACTACTGGATCAAAACTTCCTGTTAAATAATAATATTTATCGCATTTAGACATATCTAAAGTGGTGGTTTTATTACCAGGATTATCTGGCCAACTGTCTTTGTAGCTCCACTTATTTGTTAAGGGATTATATTTATGAATAAAAACAGCATGACTAGTTCCATCATCATCCCAATTGTCGAAGAAAGTGATTAAACCTCTACCTTTGGCTAAATCATTTTGCATTTGTAAAACAGAAGGATTAACTACTTCAACAAAACCTGTGTCTTGATAATTATATACATATTTAATATCTGAAAGAGCATCTAGTTCAAAAGAATCGCCATCTTCATCGACACAATTACCGCTTAAACCTTCAGGGTTAAAAATGTAATTATTTTCTTTAAGTGAACCACAAGAGTTTCTAAAATGAGCCATACCTCTGGTAGTACTGTTTAGTAAATTAGTATTAGGCAGTTGAGAAATTGTAGTAGGGCTAATAACATCATTTTTTAAATTCAAGCCATAATTTTTAGCATAAGCAATAACTTTTTTTACCATGTTATCACCATTTCCACTTCTTTGTTCTAAAACATCTGTACTGTATAAATTCCATTCGTAAAAATCAATATTATTATCATGGCCAGCTTGAATAGCTTTAGATTCTAAAGCAGCTATAGTAGAAAAAATATAACATGGGCCTTGTAGAAGTTGACTATGATAGCCAGTAGAATTTGGTACTTGAGTAAATGCTTGAAAACCAATACAACTCAAGACAAAAAAAAGTAGTCTTTTTTTCATTTGTTTAGATTTTAGGTTATTATAAAGTATAGATTAAATTCTTGAAAAGGAGGCAATAAACTGAATAGTTGATTATAAAGTTTAGCAATTCTTTTTTACATTCTCTTTTCACAGAATAAATATAACTTAAAATATACGAAATGAAAAAATCCTGAGAAATGTATACTCAGGATTCAATTTTATAAGTTTCTAAAGGTTAGTTGTGTTGTTGTATTATAATGTATTTTGAATTTTATAATTTTCAACATAAGCTTTTAGTGAATAACCCACTCCAAAACCTAATAATAAACCTGTTATACTACCAAGTAAAATACCTACTGAAAGATTTCCAGTTAAAGTTCCGAAATTAACTCCTAAAGAAGTTCCTAAGCCTGTTGCGAAGATTAAACTAAAAATAAAATACGTCTTACTCATTTATGGTTTTTATAATTTTGATTACACATATAAGAAGAGTAATAAGTCTTTTTGTTACAGTGTTTTACAAAATATTTTATTTTTAGTTATTCTCTATATTTAAATTTTATCAGATTTTATAAGGCTTCCAAATCTATTTTTTGATATGCAATTTCTATAGATAATTTTATCCAATTTTCGGTTTCAGTATTAAAATTTTCTTTCTAAAAACTAGTCCATAATTATATAAATAATTCCCGAAATCAGCATTTTGATGATTCTGAGACACATTTTTATTGCTGATAATATAGGTTTGAGAAAGTAAAAACAAATTATACAATAAAGAGCTAGAACTACTTTTTGTATAAAATTTAATGGAATAGAAATGGATATTTTCGAGAGAATAAAAAAAGAAAGAGGACCAATAGGAAAACATCAAAGTATTTTAGAAGGAGATTTTGCTTTCCCAAAATTTACCGGAAAAATTTCAAACAGGGTTTCTTTCAAAGAAAAAGTATTAATCAATTGGAGTTACAATAACTATTTAGGATTAGCGAATTCTGAAGAGGTTAGAAATATAGACTCTTATGCTAGTTCTAGATGGGGAATTACTTACCCAATGGGCTCTAGAATGATGACAGGTGATACATATTTACACGATACTTTTGAAAATAATATGGCTTCCTTTTTAAAAATGGAAAATGCTTTGGTTTTAAATTTTGGATATCAAGGAATGTTTTCAATTATAGATTGTTTATTGAAGTCAACAGATGTTGTAATCTCAGATGAACAGTGTCATGCCTGTACAATAGATGGAATTCGGTTGCATAAAGGAAGCAGACTAGTGTTTAAACATAATAATATTGAAAGTTTAGAAGAAAAAATAAAAGAAGCAAAGCAAATTATATCTAAAACAAAAGGAGGAATTCTGGTAGTAACTGAAGGTGTTTTTAGCATGTCTGGTACCAAAGGGAAGTTGAAAGAAATTTGTGCTTTAAAGAAGATTTATAATTTTAGATTGTTAGTAGACGACGCTCATGGCTTTGGCGTAGCAGGCTTGGAAGGTAACGGAAGTGTGTGTGAGGCTAATTTAGAAAATGAGGTCGATTTATATTTTACAACTTTTACAAAATCGATGGCGTCTTTTGGAGCCATAATTGCAGGAAAAAAAGAAATTATAAATTATTTTAAATACAATTTAAGATCTCAAATATTTTCTAAATCATTACCCATGTCTATTGTTTATGGATTAAATGAGCGATTAAAAATAATCATGAAATCTAATGATAAAAGAGAAAAATTATTTAAAATTACGAATCTGCTCCAAAATGGATTAAAAGAAAAAGGTTTTCTTTCTCATACTCTTAATACTTGTATAACTCCAATATATTTTAATATTGAGTTAAATCATGTATTGAAACTTCAAAGAGAATTGGTTTACGATTTTGGCATTTATTGCTCTGTTATTATTTACCCAGTTGTTCCGAAAGATGTGGTTATTTTCCGGTTGACTTCTACAAGTTTACATTCAAATAAAGACGTAACACATACTTTACAATCTTTTGATAAAGTATTTAAAAAATACATTAAATAATGCAAAAGATTATTTACCCAAAAGAACCAGATCTTTTTTTTAAAGAGACAAGGAAAAAAGTAGAAGCATATTTTAAAGATAATAACTTTAAAAAGTTTGGAGGAAGAAAACTATTGATGAAATATTTTATTTTAAAAATAGCTCTCATAAACATTTATACAGCCATTTTTTTGTTACAGGAAACTTATTTTAGTTTTTTGCCTTTTATAATTTTAGGTCCTTTAAGTATTATTTTGGTAATTAATGTTTCTCATGATGGAATTCATGGAGTAGCAAGTTCAACAAAATGGCTTAATAATTATTTTACCCTACAAATGGATTTAATAGGAGCGAACTCATTTGTTTGGAAGAAAAGACATCAGTTTGGACATCATATGTTTCCAAATACTTTAGCGAAAGACCCTGATTTAAGTCAAAGTAATTTAGTGAGGATTCTACCTGGAATTCAGTTAAAATGGTTTCATAAATTTCAGCATATTTACGTGCCTGTTTTGTATGCTTTTTACACAATAAACTGGATTTATATTCGTGATTTTGTTGATTTCTTTTCAACTAAAAGTCTAATAAAAAATATTCCTAAAGTTGAATATGTAAAGTTGTTCGTTTTTAAAAGTGTTTACATCATTATTTTTCTTTTCGTTCCTTTTCTATTTACGTCACTTTCTTTTAAAGAGATAGTATTCAGTAATTTATTAATGCATATATCAGCTAGTTATTTTTTGACAATAGCTTTAGTTCCATCTCATGTTTCTGAAAAATCAGTTTTTATTCAACCAAATGAAATAGGAGAGATGCCTTATTCTTGGTCTCATCACCAAGTTATTACAACTATTGATTTTGCAACAGATAGTAAAGTAATGACTTGGTTATTGGGGGGCTTTAATCATCATGTATCTCATCATCTTTTTTCAAGGATTTCACATGTACATTATCCTAGAGTAACATCTATAGTTAAAGAAACTACTAAGAAATATAATTTAAAATATTCTCATGAGAAAAGCCTTTTAAAAGCATATGTTTCTCATTTTAATTTATTGAAAAACAATGGGGGATAGTTATTTTAATATTAAAGAAGAAGATCATTTCTATTATAAGAAATTGATTACAGAAAGATTTCTATATAATCCTAGAATGTCTTTATTGTTTTCTAAGGAAAAAAAAGATTTCAATAAAAAAGTTTTTCATTTAATAAGTTACTGTTTTTCAATAGCTGTAAAACAAAAAGGAGTTTATGTATCAAACAATAAAAAGACTATAGTTTTATTTTATGAACAAGAAAAATTCAGAAAGAGTTTAGGTGATTATATCAGATTCTTTAATGTAATAAAGAGTATTTCTTTTTTGAAGTTAAAAAGAGTTTTAAAAAATGAAAAAGAAGTAAAAGAACATAAATTGAAATTAAGTAATTACATCTATGTGTGGTTTATAGCTCAAGATAAAAATTATAAAAAATTAGATGGTTTAGTTGAAATAAATAAAATGTTATTTGACCTTGCCAGAAAAAGAAAACTCCCAATTTTATTTGAAACTTCAGATTATCGATTATTAAATTTTTATAAGAAAGCAGGTTTTGATATATACAATCAAATGGTTAGAGAAGGAGAAATTATATATTTTTTTGCAGATAAACTTACTTGTGAAAAACACAAAAAGAATAGTTAAACTAGAATTAAAAAACTCATCAGTAAATAATTCTACTGATGAGTTTTTTAATGTTACATATTTCTTCTGTATTGTCCACCAACTTCAAATAATGCTGATGTAATCTGACCTAAAGAACAAACTTTAGCAGCTTCCATTAAGCATTCAAAAATGTTTTCGTTTTGAATAGCAGCTTGCTGTACAATCTTTAATTGATTTTGTACTTCTTGTTTGTTAGCTTCATTTAAGTTTTCCTTTGTTTTGATTTGGAATAACTTTTCCTCTTCTGTTGCACGAATAACTTCTTGTGGAGTAACTGTTGGAGATCCTTTAGAACTCAAGAACGTATTTACACCAATAATAGGGAATTCTCCTGTGTGTTTTAAAGTTTCGTAATATAAACTCTCTTCTTGAATTTTAGAGCGTTGATACATTGTTTCCATTGCACCTAAAACTCCACCACGTTCTGTAATTCTATCAAATTCAGTTAATACAGCTTCTTCAACTAAATCTGTTAATTCTTCAATAATAAATGAACCTTGAATAGGATTTTCATTCTTAGCCAATCCTAATTCTTTATTGATAATTAATTGAATTGCCATTGCTCTACGTACACTTTCTTCTGTAGGTGTAGTAATCGCTTCATCATAAGCATTTGTATGTAAAGAATTACAGTTGTCATAAATCGCATATAATGCTTGTAATGTAGTTCTAATATCGTTGAAATCAATTTCCTGTGCGTGTAAAGAACGTCCAGAAGTTTGAATATGATATTTTAACATCTGAGCACGTGGATTTGCTCCGTATTTATATTTTAAAGCTTTTGCCCAAATCTTACGAGCTACACGTCCGATTACAGCATATTCTGGATCGATACCATTTGAGAAGAAGAATGATAAGTTTGGTCCAAACTTATTAATATCCATTCCTCTAGATAAATAATACTCTACATAGGTAAATCCGTTAGCTAAAGTTAAAGCTAACTGTGTAATTGGATTCGCACCAGCTTCTGCAATATGATATCCAGAAATAGAAACAGAGTAGAAGTTACGTACGTTTTTCTCAATAAAATATTCTTGAACATCTCCCATTAAACGCAATGCAAATTCTGTAGAGAAAATACAAGTATTCTGCGCCTGATCTTCTTTTAAAATATCTGCTTGAACTGTACCACGAACTTGTGCTAATGTATTCGCTTTAATTTCTGCATATACGTCTGCGGGTAAAACCTGATCTCCAGTAATACCTAAAAGTAATAAACCTAAACCATCATTTCCTTCTGGTAAATCACCGTTATATTTTGGTCTAGCAATACCTTTATCGTCGTATAACTCTTTTAATTTTGCTTCTACTTTCGATTCTAAACCGTGTTCCTTTATGTATTTCTCACAGTTTTGATCAATTGCTGCATTCATGAAGAATCCTAATAACATTGGAGCCGGACCATTAATAGTCATCGATACAGAAGTCATAGCATGACTTAAATCGAATCCAGAGTATAATTTCTTAGCGTCATCTAAACAACAAATAGATACTCCAGCATTTCCAATTTTTCCGTAAATATCAGGTCTATGTCCAGGATCATTTCCGTATAAAGTTACCGAATCAAAAGCTGTAGATAAACGTTTTGCTGGCATTCCTAAACTTACGTAATGGAAACGTCTGTTAGTACGTTCTGGTCCACCTTCTCCAGCAAACATTCTTGTTGGATCTTCACCAGTTCTTTTGAAAGGATATAATCCAGATGCATATGGGAATTCTCCAGGAACATTTTCTTGTAAATTCCAACGTAATAAATCACCCCAAGCTTGATATTTAGGTAAAGCTACCTTTGGAATATCAGAATGAGAAAGTGATTTTGTATGCGTTTCAATTTTTATTTCCTTATCACGCACTTTAAACGTGTAAATAGGATCTTTATATTTTTGAACTTTAGTTGCCCAGTTTAAAATGACTTCCCAATTATATGGATCTAAATTCATTTTAACACGATCAAATTCAGCGATTAATAATTTTAAGAAATCACTGTTTTCGTCTGTTTTTTGAATAGAAGTTTCATCAATTCCTGATTTATCTAAAGCTACAGTTCCTTCAGAAACACTTTCAATTGTTTTAAAGATTCCATATAACTTTTGAGCAACTTTTTCTTGGTCATCTACTCTTTTATCATAAGCTCTGTTATTTTCTGCAATTTCAGATAAGTAACGTGTTCTAGCTGGTGGAATTACAAATATCTTTTCAGACATTTCTTTAGTAATTTCAAAAGTAGATTTTAAATCAGCTCCTGTTTTTTCAACAACTTTATCCATAATCGCTTTGTATAGCGAGTTCATTCCAGGATCGTTGAATTGAGAAGCGATGGTTCCATACACAGGCATATCATCCATGTGTACATCCCAAAGATTATTATTACGCATGTATTGTTTCTTAACATCGCGTAATGCATCTAATGCACCTCTTTTATCAAATTTGTTAATCGCAACTAAATCAGCAAAATCAAGCATATCAATTTTCTCTAACTGAGTTGCAGCTCCAAATTCAGGAGTCATAACATATAAAGAAGCATCAGAATGTTCTATAATTTCAGTATCAGATTGTCCGATACCAGAAGTTTCCAAAATAATTAAATCAAACTCAGCAGCTTTTAAAACTTCAACTGCTTCATTTACATATTTAGATAAGGCTAAATTAGATTGACGTGTTGCTAAAGAACGCATATACACACGTTCGTTATTAATAGCATTCATACGAATACGGTCACCTAATAAAGCTCCACCAGTTTTTCTTTTAGATGGATCAACAGAAATTAAACCGATAGTTTTTTCTGGGAAATCAATTAAGAAACGACGAACTAATTCGTCTACTAAACTAGATTTACCAGCACCACCAGTTCCTGTGATACCTAATACTGGAGTTTTTGAAGTTTCATTTTTCTTATGAATAATATCCATAGTTTCTTTTGAAACTTCTGGGAAGTTTTCTGCTGAAGAAATGACACGAGCAATACTACCTATATTTTTTTCGTGTAAATGCTTCACTTCACCGTTTAATTTATCACCAATGGCAAAATCAGATTGTTGCACAAGATCGTTAATCATACCTTGTAAACCCATTTCACGACCATCGTCAGGAGAATAAATACGTGTAATTCCGTAATCCATTAATTCCTTAATTTCTTCAGGAAGGATTACTCCACCACCACCACCGAAAATTTTGATATGACTTGCTCCTTTTTCTTTAAGCAGGTCGAACATGTATTTAAAATATTCGTTATGACCACCTTGATAAGAAGTCATAGCAATTGCATTAGCATCTTCTTGAATAGCACAGTTTACTACCTCTTCAACACTTCTATCATGACCTAAATGAATTACCTCTACACCAGTAGACTGGATAATTCTACGCATTATGTTTATTGCAGCATCATGACCGTCAAATAATGAAGCAGCAGTTACAATTCTTACTTTATGCTTGGGTTTATAAGGAGCTATTTGTTCCATTCGTAAATTTAGTTGTTATTTTGAGTTGCAATTTACGAAAATCTCAAAAAAATTAAGCAATGTTTAAGAAAAGCTTAGGGCTTATAAGTCAATATTTTTGGGTTTATTCCATTTACATAATTGGTAATCATATCAATGTCTTTTGCAAACTGTGAACCTTGAAACCCTGTAATGTCTTGATGTGTAGTGTTTTGGTTATAAAATTCTAAGTAAATTGAAGATAATGGAGCATAAGACCAGTGCCATTTTTCTTCGTTATATCCAGTTCTTCCGTTATCTTTTGATGTATACACTAAGTAGAAACCAAAATTGTTTGCATGTTTCATTAACCATTCGTATTCTTTTTTACCTTTTCCTTGTAAAAAATATTCATCCTCTAAATCATTAATATCAACATCAGTTCCCCAGTGATGTCTTGATGTTCCTGGCATAGAACTGTATTCTAAAATTTTTAAGGCGCGTTTGTCTTCAGGATATTTTTTGTATTTGTCAGTCCATTTATAATCCCAAATTCTTTTTTGGTGTGAAAAATTTCGAGTTGCCGAAACCGCTTTTAATTTAATGCCTTCTTTTTCTGCAGCATTTACCATATTAAGGAATTGCTCTAACACTTCTTTTCGTAAATACATTTCGCTAGAAGATAAATTCTTCGGGATTTTACCAAAGTCAGGATGTGTCTTATAATCAAATTTCCCTAAGACGTATTCTTTTGTTAGATACTTTGGGTATTTTGGTGTAGTATCTTTTTTAACGATAGCTACTTCAGCTATTTCGATAACTTCTTCTTTTTTTATTTTCTTTTCAGTTTTACAGTTAAAGAAAATACTTAAAAAGAGTATTGATGAAAATTTTATAGATGTTTTAAAAATGCCCAAAATTTCCTGTTTTTTAAATAATTAATGTATGTTTCAAATGAGTAAGCTTCTCGCTCAAAGCTTAAATTTCGATAAGCAAGATAACTATTTTTATATTTTAAAAATTTAAAAAACCATTCAATTCCATAGAATATATAAAAAGGAATAATAAGCATTTCTATTTGTTGTCGCAGATGAATTTTCTCGTGATTAATCGTGATTTTATCATTTTTAATTGAAGAGTTTTTAAGAAAAATAAACGGATATAAAGTAATACCAGTAAAACCTTTAGGAACGATATATTTAGAGATTATAATCAATAACTACATTTAAATTTTTAAAAGCAAGATATAGAGAATATTTTATAGATTAGCACCTTATTTAAACCAAAATATTATTAAATAGTTATTAAAATGAATAAATTAAGTAGTTTCTTTATTGTTTTTGCTTTTTTATTGATAGGATGTTCTGAAAAAGAATCAATACAAGAAGAAGAAGTGATTTTGTCTACAGAAAAAGAACTTTTAAAATTTGAAATTCCTGGTTATACTGTTGTTGTAGATAATAATGAAATATTAATTACAGTACCAGCAAGTCAATCAGAGTTTGAATTTAAACCAGATTATGAGCTTTCAGCAAAAGCTACAATAACTCCTCAACCTAATCTTGTAGATTATAAAAATCCTGTAGAGTTTACAATAGAAGCTGAAGATGGATCAACAAAAAAATATATCAGTAAAATAGTTTATGCTAAAGGATTGAAAAGTGTTAAAATTAAAATGAGTAGAGAAATTAATGGGTATACTCAAACAAAAGAATCTGAAGGAATAATTAATCTTGATGAAAAACAAATCACTTTTTTTCTTGAAAGGTCATTTTTTGATCATACCTATACTACAAATTTTTTGGAATTAGATTTTGAAGGTACAGTAGTTTCTATACCTAGTGAAGTTGATAAAATTGATATTAATTTTGATAATTTAATTTTAAGCGGTGAAGCAAATGATGAGTTTAAAATTTCTATAATAAATACTGAAAACCGTTTTTACACCTCACTTTATACCTATGGAAATAATTTACAGGGAAAGTTTAATAAATTAGGTAATTGTAATTTAGATTTATACCCAGGTTTTAAAGAAGGAGATTATGTATCGTTTATGTTAGAAACAGATGATCTTTCGAACATTACGTTAGATCCTAGTACAATGTTTGTTCCTGTAAATTCAACAGTAAATATTCCCGTAGATGTCCCTTTAAACTTAACAGAACCTAAAGTTATAAGTGTCACTTCAGAGTCAGGTGAAACCAATACAATAAAAATAGGTTTTACAAAAAGAAAAATATATTTCAATAATGAGTTTTTTTGTCAAACAGACGGTTTAAGAGCAGATGATACAGGAAAGTCTTTATACTTTAGATCAGTAAGTCCGATACAAAAAATGTGGTTGAAAGATGTTGATTCTGATGAAATAGTAGAATGTGAAATAACCAACCCTGTATTTCCTAATAACAATGATAGTGTGCCAAGTGGTTTTTCTAGTATTGGATTAATTTTTGGAGATCAGTTAGTAAGTCGTGCTACATATCAACTAAATGTTCAGTTAGAAGACGGTTATGAAACAGCCGTTGATGTTTTCTTTTTACAAACGAAATAGTAGTAATTGGAACTGAAAAAACTAAGAAGACACTCTCAGAATTTGAGAGTGTTTTTTTATTTCCTCTATTAAATCCGCTAATAGAGGATTTCTATTAGAAGTATACCAAACTACAGATAAAGTGGTACGTTGTGTAATTTCGTTTAGTTCAATAAATTTAACATTTGAGTTATAACTATCTTGTAAAGATTTAGGAACAATAGATAAACCAAACCCGTTTTCAACTAATTTATAGATGGAAGCTGCATGAATTGTATTGTGCGACACGATTGGAGCAAAACCACTTTCGTCAAATATTTGTAAAACTTTTTCATAATAAGATGGACTGTAAGATGGATCAAATAGAATAAAAGATTCATCTTTTAGTTGTGATAAATTTTTATAATTCGATTCATTTATAGGGTGTTCTTTTGGTAATACTAAACAAAAGGGTTCTTTTAAAATTGGTGTAATCGCAATATCTCTCGGAACACGATCTAATCGTACAAAACCAATGTCTATTTCTTGAGAAAGCAAATGTTCAATTTGCTTCTGATTGTCCATTTCTTTAAAACCAAATTTCACATCAGAAAGTATTTCTTTAAATCGAATTAAAATATCAGGAATAATGCGTTGCATAGCAGAACCTACATAACCAAATCTCAATTCTCCTAATTTACCATCTTGTAAGAGTTTTGCATATTTTAAACTGTTATCAATGTTTGTTAAGTGTTGCGTAAATTCTCGTTGTAAATAACTACCCGCTGAAGTTAGAGTAACTTTTCTATTATTACGAACAAATAATTGAATTCCTAAATTATCTTCCATTTGCTTGATTTGTCTACTTAACCCAGGTTGAGAAATAAACAAGCGTTCAGCAGCTTTTCTAAAGTGGAGATCTTCAGCAACTGCCAAAAAATATTTGATGTGTCGAAATTCTAATTGATAACCCATGGTTATTAATTGTTGATTTAAATGATGTTGTTGATTATCAAAAGTAAAAATAACTTTGTAAATAGAAAACGATTAGGATGTTTAAATACGGTATAGATAATTTAACAGTAGATACAGTAATTTCAATAGCAAAGGGCGAATTGAAAGCTGTAATTAATGATGAAGCTCAAGCTAAAGTACAATCTTGTAGAGCTAAGGTAGAAAAAATGGCAAATTCTGATGTAGCTGTTTATGGAATAAATACAGGATTCGGACCTTTGTGTGATGTGCAAATTACACCTGAAGAAACAAGTAAACTTCAAGAGAATTTATTAATAACTCATGCAGTTGGAGTTGGTGAACCAATAGATGGATTCTTATCTAAAATCATGATGATTTGTAAAGTTCATGCGTTGTGCCAAGGTTTTTCGGGTGTTCGACTAGAATTAATTGAAAGAATTATTTATTTTATTGAGAATGATTTGTTACCTGTAGTTCCAAAACAAGGTTCCGTAGGTGCTTCTGGAGATTTAGCACCACTTTCTCATTTGTTTTTACCTTTATTGGGTGAAGGAGAATTTTGGATTAATACTAAAATTAAATCGTCAAAAGAAGTTTTAAAAGCGCACAATTTAACTCCGCTACAGTTACAGGCTAAAGAAGGTCTAGGATTAATAAATGGAACACAATTTATTTTAGCACATGCCATTTTAGGTTTAAAGAGAATGAAATATGTGTTAGATCTGGCTGATTTAGCTGGAGCAATGAGTTTAGAGGGTTTTCAAGGAAGCGCTTCGCCATTTAAAGAAGAGTTGCATAAGATTAGACCTTTTAAAGGAAATTTGAAAGTTGCAGAACGCATACGAATGTTTTTAAAAGATTCGCAAAATGTAGAGAATCATTTCGAGTGTGAACGTGTTCAAGATCCATATTCGATTCGTTGTATTCCTCAGGTACATGGAGCTTCTAGAAATGCATATCAGCATTTAAAAGAATTGGCAGAAATAGAAATGAATTCAGTAACAGATAATCCAATTGTTTTGAGTGAAACTGAAGCAATTTCTGGGGGTAATTTTCACGGACAACCATTAGCGATGGCTTTAGATTATGCATCAATTGCAGCTTCTGAATTAGGGAATATTTCAGATCGACGCAGTTATTTATTGTTAGAAGGAAAGTATGGATTACCAAGATTATTAACTGAAGCAGGAGGTTTAAATTCTGGATTTATGATTCCACAATACACAACAGCTGCTTTAGTAACCGAAAATAAATCATTGTGTTTTCCTCCATCAGCAGATAGTGTTCCAACATCTTTAGGTCAAGAAGATCATGTGTCTATGGGAAGTATTTCAGGTAGGAAATTCAATCAGATTTTAGGAAACGTAGATAAAATTTTAGCTATTGAATTAATGTATGCGGCACAAGCAATGGAATTTAGAAGACCAAATACATTTTCAGAAATAGTTGAAGAAAACTTTAAGCTAATTAGAGAGAAAGTAGCTAAATTAGAAGAAGATCGTGTATTAAAGGATGATATTAATACATTGGTAAATATGGTTAAAGCACAACAATTTATAGTGAATTAAAAATAGGAAGATGACATTTAAAGAGCAAATAAAACAAGGTATTCCTTCTGTTTTACCTTCAAAAAAAGAATACGATTTAACTATAAATCACGCACCAAAACGTAAAGAAATTTTATCTGAAGAAGAGCAAAAATTAGCTTTACAAAATGCGTTACGTTATTTTAAAAAAGAGTATCATGCAGAATTACTTCCTGAATTCAAGGAAGAATTAGAAAAATATGGTCGAATATACATGTATCGTTTTCGTCCAGATTATAAGATGTATGCTCGTCCTATTGAAGAATATCCAGGAGAATCTACTCAAGCGAAGTCAATTATGTTGATGATTCAGAATAATTTAGATTATGCTGTAGCTCAACATCCTCACGAATTAATTACTTATGGTGGAAATGGTGGAGTTTTTCAAAACTGGGCGCAGTATCTGTTGACTATGCAGTATTTATCTGAAATGAATGATGAGCAAACATTAGTAATGTATTCTGGTCATCCTATGGGGTTATTTCCATCGAATAAAAATGCACCAAGAGTTGTAGTAACTAATGGAATGATGATACCGAATTATTCGAAACCAGATGATTGGGAAAAGTTTAATGCTTTAGGAGTTACGCAATACGGACAAATGACTGCTGGAAGTTATATGTATATTGGTCCACAAGGTATTGTTCACGGAACTACTATTACGGTTTTAAATGGATTTAGAAAATTAGGAAAATCACCAAAAGGAAGTTTATTTGTTACAGCTGGTTTAGGAGGAATGAGTGGTGCACAGCCTAAAGCTGGTAATATTGCAGGTTGTATCACAGTTTGTGCAGAGGTAAATGAAAAAGCTGTTCATACGCGTCATTCTCAAGGTTGGGTAGATGAAGTTTTTTCTAACTTAGATAAACTTGTAGAAAGAGTTCAAAAAGCAAAAGATAATAAAGAAGTAGTTTCTATCGCCTATTTAGGAAATGTTGTTGAGGTTTGGGAAAAATTCGATGAAGCAAATATCCATGTAGATTTAGGTTCTGATCAAACATCGTTACATAACCCTTGGGCTGGAGGATATTATCCAACAGGATTAACTTTTGAAGAAGCAAACCAAATGATGGCAAATCAGCCTGAAGAATTCAAAGAGAAAGTACAAGAATCTTTAAGAAGACATGCAGAGGCTGTAAATAAACATACGGTTAAAGGAACGTATTTCTTTGATTACGGAAATGCATTCCTGTTAGAATCGAGTAGAGCAGGAGCATATGTTCATAAGAATAACCATAATGAGTTTTGTGCTGTAGATAATTGTAAAAAGGGAGGCGAAGCTTTCGCCTATCCGAGTTACGTACAAGATATTATGGGCCCAATGTGTTTTGATTATGGATTTGGACCGTTCCGTTGGGTGTGTAGTTCAGGGAAACCGGAAGATTTAAAGAAAACAGATGAAATCGCTTGTAAAGTATTACAAGAAATTATGGAAGATTCTCCTGTAGAAATTCAACAACAAATGGCTGATAATATCCAGTGGATTAAAGGAGCACAAGAAAATAAATTAGTAGTAGGTTCTCAAGCAAGAATTCTTTATGCAGATGCTGAAGGAAGAATTAAAATAGCTAAAGCTTTTAATAAGGCAATTAAGAAAGGAAAAATTGGACCAGTTGTTTTAGGGAGAGATCATCATGATGTATCTGGAACAGATTCTCCTTATAGAGAAACTTCTAATATTTACGACGGATCAAGATTTACCGCAGATATGGCAATTCATAACGTAATTGGAGATAGTTTTAGAGGAGCTACTTGGGTTTCAATTCACAACGGTGGAGGAGTCGGATGGGGAGAAGTAATTAATGGTGGATTTGGCATGCTTCTTGATGGTAGTAAAGAAGCATCAAAACGTTTGAAGTCAATGCTTTTCTGGGATGTAAATAATGGAATAGCTAGACGTAGTTGGGCAAGAAATAAAGAGGCTATCTTTGCTATAGAGCGTGCTATGAAAGTAGAAGAAAACCTAAAAGTAACATTGCCTAATATCGTTGATGATGCGCTATTTGATAATATTTAAACGTTTACTATTATGAAGTTAACTAAACTCTTTTTACCACTACTTTTTTTAATTTTTACTTCATGCAATTCAATACGAGTTGTTTCAGATTACGATACAAAAGCAAATTTTGATGATAAGAAAACATTTGCTTTTTATAAACCAGGTATAGATAAAGCTGAGGTTTCAGATTTAGATAAGAAAAGAATAATGAGAGCTATCGAAGCAGAATTGATAGCTAAAGGAATGCAAAAATCATCTAATCCAGATGTTTTGATAAGCTTATTTACAAAATCTCGTGAGCGTGTAAATATTAATGACAATCTTAACTATGGATTTGGTTATGGTTGGGGCTGGAACCCATGGATGTGGGGAGGAGCTGGTCGATTAAATGTAAACCAATATACCGAAGGAACTTTATTCATTGATGTTATTGATGCTAAAGAAAAAGAATTGATTTGGCAAGGAATTGGTTCTGGTGCTTTATCATTAAGAAACGCAGAAAAAAGAGAAGAGCGAATCAAAAAATTTGTAAAAGATATTCTTGCTAAATATCCTCCGGGAAGCAAGAGAAAATAATGTTAAATAACTCTGAAGGGTGGAACGTCAAATTAAGAATTTTCTTAGTTTGACGTTTTTTTTGTAACAAATTGTCTTGTAATTCTACTTATTATAAAATTTATCACAATGAAACTAACCATAAAAAATTTAACTAAAACTTACAAAAATGGTGTAAAAGCCATTGATAACTTAAACTTAGAGATCGGAAAAGGTATGTTTGGATTGTTAGGTCCAAACGGTGCAGGAAAGTCATCTTTAATGAGAACTATTGCTACATTACAAAGTCCAGATAGTGGATCTATTACTTTTGACGGTATTAATATTTTAGAAGATAAAATAGCACTTCGTAAAGTATTAGGTTATTTACCACAATCATTTGGTGTATATCCTAAAATGTCTGCAGAAGAATTACTCGATTATTTTGCAACTTTAAAAGGTGTAGCTTCTAAATCAGATCGAGAAAAGTTAGTTAGAGAAGTTTTAGAAATTACCAATTTATACGAGGTTAGAAAAAAATATGTTGCAGGATATTCTGGAGGTATGAAGCAGCGTTTTGGTATTGCTCAATTATTATTGAATAATCCCAAATTAATTATTGTTGATGAACCAACTGCAGGTTTAGATCCAGCTGAGAGACGTCGTTTTCTAAATGTTTTAAGAGAAGTTGGAACAAATAGTACTGTGATTTTTTCTACTCATATTGTTGAGGATGTGAAAGAATTATGTAATGATATGGCTATTTTAAATGGTGGGAAAATATTAAATCATGCTACTCCTGAGCAAGCAACTAGTGCAATAGAAGGAAAAATTTGGACTAAAATAGTCGATCGAGATGATTTAGAAACTTATGAAAAAAATTATAATGTGTTGTCGTCGAACTTCAATCAAGATAATACATTAAATATTCGAGTTTATGCGATAGAAAAACCATCAGAAGATTTTGAACCAGCAAAAGCGCAGCTAGATGATGTGTATTTTATAGCGTTAAAAGAAGATGAACCTAAAGTTACTTTAGCTTAATAATTAGAATTATGTTTTATACGATATTTAAGCATGAAGTAAAGTACTGGTTTAAGAAGCCAGCCTTTTATATTTATTTAGCGATACTTTTTATAGTGTCAATTTTATTTGCTGCTTCAAGTGCAGGTGTTTTTGATAACTTTACAGTTAGTACGGGGGGGCATGAAATTGTAAATTCTCCTAAAGGGCTTAATGACTTATTTAATGGAATGAGTCAGCTTATTTACTTTTTATTACCTTCTATAATCGGGGTAACTATTTTTAGAGATTATAAGAGTGAAATGCACTCGATTTTATATTCATATCCATTCACAAAAACTAATTATTTATTTGCTAAGTTTTTAAGTGGTTTAACTATTGTTACTTTAATAGTTTTAGGAATAGGTTTGGCGTTATTCATTGGTTTTAGATTGCCAGGAACTAATCCAGATATAGTTGGTGGTTTTAGTTTTGTAGCATACCTACATTCCTATTTTGTGTATGTTATACCTAATTTGTTGCTATTTGGTGCTATTGTTTTTGCTGTGGTAACATTTAGTAGAAATATTGCGGCAGGTTTTATCAGTGTATTGGTGGTTATGTTGATTCAAGGCTTGTTGGTAAGTATGGTTGCGCAACAAGAAAACAGGTTGTTAACTGCATTACTAGACCCATATGGTTTTGGTGCTTTAGACTATTATACACGTTATTGGACTGTAGCTGAACAAAATGAATCACCATTACCACTAGGAAGTATTATTATATACAACAGATTAATTTGGTTGGGAGTTTCTGCTTTAATTTTTGGATTTGTATTTAAAAAGTTCTCTTTCAATCAGAGTGGGATTACTTTTAACTGGTTTAAAAAGGAAAAAGAAATTCGTGCAATAAAGAAAAATTTTGGAGGAATTACTAGAATTAATCTTCCTAAGGTAGCTTATGATTATTCGTTACTACATAATTTAAAAAGTGTATGGAAATTATCTAAAATAGATTTTAAATATGTAGTTAAATCATTGCCTTTTATAGCAATTGCTTTTGTAGGTGTTATTATAACAGTACTAGCTTTTTCACAGTCAGGATTAGTTTTTGGAACAGAAACTTTACCTGTAACATGGAAAATGTTACAAACTGGTATGGGAGGATTTAATCTTTCAATGATTATTATTACGTTTTTATATGCAGGTTTGTTAGTGCATAGAGGACGAATGGTAAATGCAAACCATATTGTCGATGTAACACCAACGCCAAACTGGGTATTATGGTTATCGAAATTAACAGCGCTTTTAAAAGTGCAATTAGTTGTGTTGTTTTTGGTAATGCTATCAGGTCTTATTTATCAAACCTATAATGGATTTTATAATTATGAATTCGGACATTACTTTTTCGAATTATTTGTATTACGATTTATAAACTTCGCAATATGGGCTGTTATGGCTATGTTTATTCAAACATTATTTAGAAATCCTTATGTTGGATTAGTAGTCTTATTCGTAATTTTTATTGGAATTCCGCTTTTAGGTAGTGTTGGAATTGAACAATCTATTTTTATGTTTAATAGAGGTGGAGGTTTTAATTATTCCGATATGAATGGTTACGGATCTTCATTAAGAGGTTATTTTACTTACAAAACATACTGGGCTCTTTTTTGTACCATTTTATTAGTCTTAGTAAGTTTATTTTGGGTTCGTGGAATTCCGCATTCATTTAAAGAACGTTTATCAATATTTAAACAACGATTTAGTTTAAAGAGTGGATTAGTTTTAGCCGTTTCTTTAGTAGCTTTTATAGGTTTAGGAGGAAGAATTTATTATGAAAATAATATAAAAAACGAACGTACTTCTAGTAAAGAAAGAGAAGAATTACGAGTAAAGTGGGAAAAGGATTACAAACAATATCAAGGAAAAGCTCAACCAAGAATTGTTGCTGTTGACGTAAATATGGATTTATATCCTAGTTCTTATGATTTTAAATCTTCAGGAACGTATAAGATGATTAATAAAACAGATGAGGTAATTGATAGCCTGTTTTTAAATCATAATAATTATCCAAGTACTTTTAAATTTAATCGAGATACAGATTTAGTTCATGAAGATACTATTCAGAATTTTGATATTTATAAGTTAAAAACTCCTCTACAACCAGGAGATAGTTTAGAGTTAAATTTTACTGTGAAAAATAAACCAAATACGTTCTGGAGAAAAAATTCACCAGTTCGTGAGAATGGTACATTTATGAATAGTGGTATTTTCCCATCATTTGGGTATTCGGATGGTGGAGAATTAAGAGATGATAAAACTCGTGAAAAGTACGGTTTACCAAAGAATGATTTAAAACCACATCCTTCAGATAGTACGGCACTTGGAGATACTTATATTTCAAAAGATAGTGATTGGATAGATTTTGAAGCAACTGTTTCTACTGCTGAAGATCAAATAGCAATTGCTCCTGGATATTTACAAAAAGAATGGGTGAAAGATGGTCGTCGTTATTTCCATTATAAAATGGATAGTAAAATTTTAAATTTCTATGCATTTAATTCTGCGCGTTATGAAGTGAAAAAAGACAAATGGAAAGATGTAAATCTTGAAATTTATTATCACAAAGGTCATGAGTATAATTTAGACCGTATGTTTGAAGGAATAAAAGCTTCTTTAGATTATAATTCAAAGAGTTTTAGTCCGTACCAACATAAACAGGTTAGAATTATAGAATTTCCAAAAACCGGAGGAACTTTTGCTCAATCATTCCCAAACACAATTCCATTTTCTGAAGCAATTGGATTCATAGCAGATGTAAATGAAGAAGATGAAGGAGTGAATTATCCTTTCTCTGTAACAGTTCATGAATTAGCACATCAATGGTGGGCACATCAAGTAATTGGAGCAGATGTATTAGGAGCAACAATGCTTTCTGAAAGTTTATCTGAGTATGTTTCATTAAAAGTATTAGAACATAAAACAGGAAAAACGGAAATGCGTAAGTTCTTAAAAGATGCCTTAGATGGATATTTAACTCAAAGAACTTTTGAAAGAAAAAGAGAAAAACCATTAATGTATAACGATGGTCAAGGTTATATTCATTATCAAAAAGGATCTTTAGTGTTTTATGCATTAAGTGATTATATCGGTGAAGAAAACTTAAATAGTGCTTTACAAGCGTACGTAGAAAAAGTAAAGTTTCAAGATGCTCCGTATACAACATCTTTAGAAATGGTAGATTATATTAATCAAAAAACACCAGATAGTTTAAAGTATGTAATTAAAGACATGTTTGAAACGATAACATTGTACAGAAACAAAATAGTAGAAGCTTCATCAAAAGAGTTAGATAATGGAAAATATCAAGTAGATATTACATTTAACGTTAGCAAATACCGAAACGATGATTTAGGTAAACGTTATTATGGAGAAAAAGCTGGAGATACGATTTCATATAAATCTGAAAAAATGAAAAAACCAGTACTTTCTGTTCCATTAGCGGATTATATCGATGTTGGAATTTTTACTGAAGAAGAAGTAGATGGAAAAAAGAAAAAAGTAGAATTGTATTTAAAGAAACATAAGATTACACAAATACATAATACCGTTTCTATAATTGTTGATAAAAAGCCAATTGAAGTCGGAGTAGATCCTTACAATAAGTTAATTGATACACAATCTAACGATAATAGAAGAAAGTTGTGATAAATTTTTAAAAAGGCTTGGGAATTTCCCAAGCCTTTTTAAATTATCGTAAAGGAGTAGCACCAATTGAGTTGCTTACCCAAAAATCGAAAGTTTTTGATTTTAAATTTCCAGCACAATCAGTAGCAGACATTACTAGTCTGTAATGATTACCATCTAAAGGTCTTGCAGGGTTAATTCCAATATTCATGTTGAATCTGGATTTTAAATTGATTACGTAACCATCAGTACTCATATCTATACCATTAATTGTTTCTGAAACTCCTGAAGAAATTTCAGTTAAGGTTAAATTATATGTTCTAACACCTTTTGATACTAATGGGTTAAAAGTTATAGGTTCGTTAGGTCTAAATCTTGTAGAAATATAATGATTAAAGTTACTATTTGCATGTGTGTAATAATCTGTTAATTCATCAAGAGAAAGATCTAAATTACGAGTACTTGTATTATGTAAAAAACCATTTAAACTTAAGTTCTCATTAGTTTTTATATTGAAATAGTTAGTTCCTCCAAAAGAAGGAGTATACCCACTCTTATAATTAATAACTAGCATGTAGGTGTTATTCGGGATAGGGTTTTGGCTATTGTAAACTAGAAAATTATTTGAATTATCTAAGGTTAAGTTATTTGAAGGAGGGTTACTTGTGTTATAATAAATAGCTTCAGTAACACCAGTGTATATATTTAATAATTCAATTGTGCTAACGCTATTTCTGAAGTAAAAATCTTGAAACATATTGTTTCCTGTAGCATTATCAATTAACGTTATTTTAGTGCTGTTCAAATTATTTGAATTTCCATTACAAGTAGGTGTGCTTCTTACTATAAATGAAGTAGATGAACTTGAGTTTAGAAAGTATGCAGTATTTGCAGTAAAAAACAAGTTAGGATAAATGTCTAAGATGTAATTCAAGTCAATTTTATCTTCAGGATAAAAACTATTATAAATTGAATTAAATACATTTTCAAAAGTGTTTTTCTCTTTTAAAATATCATCTCTTATAGTCAAGTAAGCATTTGGAAGAGTATAGTCTTTAAAACCCTTTATACTCAATACAACATGATCTTCAGAAACAAAATCTTCAATAAGCATGGCAATGTCATCTTGAATAATATTTAAAGAAACATCAACCATAATGTTATCTTCATAAACAGAATTATGAGGGATTTCAATCTGTTG
Organism: uncultured Tenacibaculum sp.; assembly: GCF_947502995.1. GTDB lineage: Bacteria > Bacteroidota > Bacteroidia > Flavobacteriales > Flavobacteriaceae > Polaribacter. The sequence continues at coordinate 118,722 of NZ_CANNBW010000016.1, forward strand.
TTGCTCAAAAGAGGAATTTACAGATATAATCACATCGTCTTCAAATATATTATCAGAAGTCATAATGAAATGATCTTCAACAATATTTCCTTTAAACTTTAAATTACTTTGTTTAATACCTTTTTCACTAATGATTAGAGATAAATCTTTACGTATTTCATCTAATTCAAGCATTCTATGAAATACCTTATAAGCTTTTTGGTATAAAGTAGTTTCTCGATTGTTTTCAGTTTTCTTTTTTAAAGCAAAAGCTTCTTTTTCTAGTTCTTTTGAAGTTTCAATTAATTCATTGTCGGAACATCCAGTTCCAATGATAAGAATTACAATAGCAAAGGCTAGTAATTTTTTCATAATTTAGATTTAATAGGTTAATAATTATGTCAAAACTAGTTTCTATTACTATTTTGATTATTGTAAAGTTTCCGAATTAAAGTAAATAACTTTTGAAATGCTTCGTTAATTGATTTAAGGAAAGTATTTTCTAAAAAGAAAGAAGCTAAATTGATAATAATTTATCTTTGTTGAGATGAAAAAAATATTGAAAGCAGAACCTCATGAGTATTATACTAATGAACAGGGGTATAGGGTTTTTAAAGAAGAATATCATTTAAGAAGAGGGTATTGTTGTAAAAGTGGATGTAAGCATTGTCCTTACGGATATGATAAAAATACAGATAGTTTTAAATAGGAGTGACCTTAAAGTAAATGTTGTTTCTTAAATAAGTAGTAAATAAAATTAAAGATATGATAAAAAGACTTTTAATAGTGTGTATAGCATTACAATTTGTAGGATGTGATGAATTACAAAAAATAGCTAGTCAATTACCACAAACAGGCGGACTTACTCAAGCACAAATAGGAGAAGGACTTAGACAAGCATTAGATAATGGAATTCAACATCAGGTGACAAAACTAACAGCAAAAGATGGTTTTTATAGAAATGAGTTAGTCAAAATTTTATTACCAAAAGAGTTGAAAGTTGTCGATGATGGTTTGAGAAAAATAGGATTAAGTAAACTAGCAGATGAAGGTGTAAAAGCTTTAAATAGAGCAGCAGAAGATGCAGTTAAAACAGCAACACCAATTTTTATTAGTGCAGTAAAAGATATTACGTTTGCCGATGCTAAAAATATTTTATTAGGAAATGATAGAGCAGCTACAAGTTATTTAGAAGGAAGAACGGAAACAGCATTATATTCTAAATTTAATCCTGTAATAAAAAAATCTTTTGGTAAAGTAGGAGCAGATAAAATATGGGCGAATTTAATTTCTAAATACAATTCGATTCCTTTCGTTAAAAAAGTGAATCCAGATTTAACCGATTATGTTACTACTGAAGCATTAGAAGGAGTTTATACAATGATCGCTGTTGAAGAGAAAGGAATTAGAAATAAAATAGGATTACGTAATACAGATTTGTTGAGAAAAGTATTTGCTTTACAAGATAATAGGTAGTGTTAAATATTTGTTTTTCAATATTTTATTGTTATATTTAAGATGAAATTATGAAAAGCCATGTCACGTTTAATTCAATTATCACGCTATAAGCAACATTTAGAAGAGCGCTATCTAAAATTGATAGAGCAATCTAACGATTACAGGTATGTTGATGAAGCTAAAAGTGACATGGCTTTTTATAAAGCGATGAAAGTTCTAGAGAAAATTAATAGAGTTAAGTATCTAGATAATTCTTTGGTGTAATTTTTTGAAATAATCGAAAGATTTTAAAAGCCTACTTCCGTACCAAGAAAACAGTTCACCATCAACAAATACAGTTTTAGCATGATGTGTAAATCTTCCAATTTCAAAGGCGTGCTCTTCTTTAAAAGGATAAGGTTCAGAAGATAAAAAAACTAAATCTGGATCTCCTTCTAATCTTATTTTTTTCAGTTCAATTTCAGGATATCTTTCTTTATTTTTATAAATGTTTTCAAATTTATTAAGCTCTAAAATGTGATTAATAAATGTGTTGTTAGCAGCAGTCATCCAAGGATTTCTCCAAATAAAATATGCTACTTTTTTAGGTGTAATATCTTTTATAAAATGATTAAAATCTGAAATCTTAAATTCTAACTTTTGAATGATTTTTTGAGCATCAGTTCTACAAGATAATAAATCTCCGTATTGTCTAATCAATTCAATAGCATCATCAAGATTGTAAATGTCAGAAACATGCACAGGAGCTATTTTTTCGCAAGCTTCAACAATTTCTTTCGTATTTTCCTCTTTATTACAGAGAATAATATCTGGGTTTAGTTCTTTTATTTTGTCAACTTTTATGTTTTTTGTTCCACCAACTAAAACTTTCGTTTGTTTCAAATGGTAAGGATGTACACAAAACTTTGTTAAGCCAACAATATTGTTTTCTAAACCTAAATCATATAAAAGTTCAGTTTGACTAGGAACTAAGGAGATAATTCTTTTAGGAGTTTTTTCTAAAGTAATTAATCGGTTAAGTTGATCAGTAATTTCAATATTCATTGCATCGAAATTAGTAAATAATTTACATTATTTAATTCCCATTAACTCTTGAAATTCTTTTTTGTATCCTTTACTAACTCTAAAAGTAGTTTTTACTCCTGTAATTTTCACATCAGTTTCTCCGTAATTAGAAACTATTATTTCATCAATAAAATTTGAATTGATAATAGTAGATCTATGAATTCGCATAAATTTTGGGGAATTTAATCTGCGAATTAAACTAGATAAAGATTCTCTTAATAAATGCATTTTATTATCAGTAGTAAAAATTTCTACGTAATAACCAGAAGCGGAAATATGTTTAATTGTATCTGTCTCAATAAATAAAATTTTATTTCCAGATTTGATACTTATCTTTTTGTTTTCAGGAGATTCTTTTTGCTGAATTAAAGATAAAATGTCTTTAATACTCGATTGAATATTTAACAACTCATCTTTTTTCTTATGATTGATGATATTATTAACACATTGATAAATTCTATTATCACTAAAAGGTTTAACAATATAATCAAATGCTAGATAATCAAAAGCTTTGTGAGCAAATTCTCCATGTTCAGTAACAAAAACAAATAAAGGATTTGTATTGTTGGATGTTCGCTCTATAATTTCAAAGCCAGTCATATCTTCTAAATTAATATCTAAAAAAACAACATCAGGCTTTAAATAATTAATATGATCTACAGCATCAGTTCCATTAGAGAAACTACCAGTTAATTCAAAAGAATGATAATTATTTAGCAATTTTTCTATTCTAGTTCTGGCAACTTTTTGATTATCAACTATAATGTACTTTATGTCCATGTTAACTTCATTGTTTTGAGTTGATCGGCTAGCGAAAGTATAAAAAGTAAATGAGGTATGATCTATATTATTGTGTTCTTTAACATTGCTATAACTAGATTTTAACATTTGATTTTTTCATCTGTTAAAAACGATTACTTACATCAAAATAAAGGCGTTTTACTTCAAATGAATCTTAACAAAGACGGATACGGGATAAATTTAGCCTCCTAATCAATTAAATTAAATAATTTTATGAAATTTCGTTTAAAAAATGCAATGTACTTGCTTTTGTTTTTGAGCGTTATCTTTAAGGTAAATGCGCAAGAGAGAACAGTGAGTGGAGTTGTATCAGATGATGTTGGTCCTTTACCAGGGGTTAACATAATTATTAAGAATACTTCTAAAGGTACTGAATCAGATGCAGATGGTAAGTATTCTATCAAAGCTAAAACAGGAGATATCTTAGTGTTTAGTTTTGTAGGAATGAAAACTGTTGAAAGACCAGTAGGAGCTTCTAACAAGATCGATGTTACTTTAGAAAATGATAATTTTCTTGAAGAAATCGTTGTAGTAGCTTATGGAGCTCAATCTGAGAAAAAAGTTATTACGAGTGTTTCTAAGGTAAATCAAGAAGCTATTAAAGATTTAGTTACTGATTCTCCACAAAATATCTTACAAGGTCAGGCTTCAGGGGTACAAGTAGTATCTTCTTCTGGTGTTCTTGGTGCTTCTCCTGAGTTAAGAATTCGTGGAACGAACTCTATCGGTACTAACGTAAGACCTTTATTCGTTGTAGATGGAGTAATCTTAGGTGATAGCTTCTTGACTGGTGCTCAAGGTGGTGGACAAGGATTAAACCCATTATCTAGTATCAACCCTAACGATATCGAAAATATTTCTGTATTAAAGTCTGCTGCTGCAACTGCTTTATATGGTTCTCGTGGTGCAAATGGTGTAGTTATCATTACAACTAAAACAGGATCTAAAGATGGTAGTGTTAAAGTAAACTTAGATTTTTCTACATCTATTTCTAGTGTAACTGATACTCCAGAGTTATTAAATGCTCAACAATTCAGAGACTTTAGTGCTATCACAGCTCCAACAAGAACTATTTTTGATGGTAATTTCGATTTTATCGATGCTGTTTTCAGAAATGCTGTTTCTCAAAGTTATAACTTAGGTGTTAACGGAGGAAACGAAAAATCTAGTTTCTATATTGGTGTTACTAGAGAAGATCAAGAAGGTATCTTAGTTGGTAACGAACTAGAAAGAACAAGTTTCAGAGGAAACATTAAAACTCAAGCTAACGACTGGTTAACTTTAGGATTAAATTCAAGTGTATCTGTAAATAAATTCGACAGAACACCTCAAGAGAATGCTTTTGCTGCACCTTATACAATTGCAAACTTACAGAGACAAGATGTTAATCCAATTGACGAAAACGGAAACTTCACAACTGCAGGAAATGTAGGTGGTGGAAACGTAATTGCACAAGAATTATTAAACTTAAACTTAGCAACTGAAACTAGGATTACTGGTAATGCATTTGCTGATATTGATTTTTCTTCATTATTAAACGGTTTATCGTTTAAAACTGATTTTGGTGTGGATAGAAGATTTGTTGAAGCTCAAACACGTGAAGTTGATTTATTAACTCCAGGAGGTGAGGCTTTCAATGGAATTTCTCAGCAAAATAGATTTACAATTACTCCAACTTTCTTATATAATAACAAGTTAGGAGAAAAGCATAACTTAAGCTTATTAGCTGGTTATTCTTATGATCAAAATGATATTAGAAATATAGATGTAGCTGGTACAGGTTTCTTAGATGATTCTTTCATCAACGTTACTTCAGCTTCTACTTTCACAACAACAAGTTCTGATGGTACAACATCTAGATTAGTTTCTTATTTTGGTAGAGCGTCTTATGATTATGACAATGGTAAGTATGTATTAGAAGCATCTTTAAGAAGAGATGGTTCTTCTAGATTTGGTCTTAACAACCAGTTTGGTACATTCTGGTCTGCTGCTTTCGGATGGAATATTTCTGATGAAAACTTTATGGCTGATGTAAACTGGATTAGAGATTTAAAATTAAATGTAAGTGCTGGTACTGCAGGTAACGATAGAATTGGAAACTTTGCTAGTTTAGGTACTTTCTTTAACTCTCCTTATAACAATAACCCAGGTTTAAGACCTAACAGTTTAGCTAATCCTGATTTACGTTGGGAAACTACTACAGGATTTGATGCTGGAATCTCTGCATCTTTCTTAAATAGAAGATTAACTGTAGGAGTAGAATTCTATAAGAAAATTACTGACGATTTAATTTTAAATGTACCAGTAGATCCAACATTCAACTTAGGTTTAAATGCAGTAGCTACAAACATCGGAGAAATTCAAAATACTGGAGTTGATGTAGATATTACTTCTGTAAACTTTGATACTGAGAGTGGTTTCAAATGGACTACAAACTTAAATATTGGATATAACAAGAATGAGGTAACTAAATTACCAGACGATAATATCGATGAAAGAGGAAACAGATTTGTTGCTCAAGGTGGTAGTTTCTCTGGTCAGAGAGCAATCGAAGGACATTCAGCAAATTCATTCTATTTAATTAGATATGTAGGTGTTAATCCTCAAACTGGTGATGCTGAATGGTTAGATGCTGATGGTAACATTACTACTAATCCTACTCAAGCAGATAGAGTTGTAGCTGGACAAGCTAACCCAGATTTCGTTGGAGGTTTAACAAACACATTCAAATACAAAAACTGGAGTTTAAGTACTTTATTTAACTTCTCTGTTGGTAACGATATTTTCTTAGCTTCAAGAAGTTTCTCTGAAAACCCAAGATCTGGATTCAATAAAACAACTAGAGTTTTAAATATTTGGCAAAATCCTGGAGATAATGCATTTATCCCTTCTACTAGTAGTAGTACTTACGGAGTTTTCGAACAAGATTCTACTTTACAGTTAGAAGATGGTTCTTTTGCTAGACTTAAAAATGTAACTTTAGCGTATAGTTTACCACAAAGTCTTTTAGATAATGTTTTCTTAAGTAATGTAAGATTCTATGCAACAGCTACAAACTTACTTACTATCAAGAGTGACGGGTTAGATGGATATGATCCTGAAACTTCTAGAAATGCTGATGGAGGTGGAGCAATTGGAGAGGAGTTCTTTAACATTCCTCAAGCTAGAACTTACACATTAGGAGTAAATATCACTTTTTAATTTTAACGTAAATCATGAAAAATAATATAAACACAATACTAAAAAGAGCAGGAATTTTAAGTCTTGCAGTATCTTCATTGATTTTTACGTCTTGTGAAGATGAATTAAATGTATTACCTGAAGATTCTCCAGTTACTGAGTTAGTATTCTCAAACGGAACATTAGCTTTAGGAGCTTTAGAAGGTATGTATAGTGCTGCTCAACAAGATGATGTATTAAATGGTACATTACAGTTAAGTGGAGAATGGCAATCTGATAATGTTGATTTTGAGGGAACTTTCCCTACTTTTAACGAAATCAGACAGTATACTATTTTATCTACGAACACATCTATCAATGGAATGTGGGATGACAATTATGAGACAATTGCTTCTGCTAACTTAGTAATTGATAATGTTCCTTTAGTTGATGATGCTAGCTTTACTCCTGCACAAAGAACACAGGCTATTGCTGAAGCTAGATTTATGAGAGCTTTAGTTTACTTAAATATTTCAGCTTACTTTGGTCAACCATTACAAGTGGCTGATGGAAGAAATAATTTAAGTGTACCATTAGTAACTAGCTCTGAGATTGGTTTAGAAGTTAATAGAGCTACTTTAGGAGAAGTTCATGACTTCATAGAGTCTGAATTATTAGCTATTATTCCTGATTTAGGAGCGCCTACTACAAGAATTAAAGCGAATTCAGGAGCTGCTAAAGCTTTATTAGCAAGATTATATTTATATCAAGAGAGATTTGCTGATGCTGCTCAAATGGCTGATGAAGTAATTAGTGATGGTTTCTATGCTTTAGCAACAGATTATACTTTCTACAATCAAAGAGGATCTACTGAGCATATTTTTACATTAGCTAACAATGCAGATGATGGTCAAGATAGTGGAGAAGGATTTTCAGGTTTAACAAATCCAAACCCATTAGGAAGAGGAGATGCTCCTTTCTCTGATGATTTATTAGCTGCTTATGCTGCTGAACCAGGAGATTTAAGATTCACTACTTTAAATCAAACAGGTAATGATGCGCAAGGTAACGTTAGAACTTTTACAAGTAAATTCCCTGATGGAAATAACGACGCTGATGATGCTCCTGTAATTAGAATTACAGAAATGTATTTAACAAGAGCAGAAGGAAACTTCAGAGCTGGTTCTACTGTTGGTGCTGCACCTTTAGCAGATATCAATACATTAAGAACAAGAGCTGGTTTACCTAACTTAACTGCTGTTGATTTAGATATCATCCTAAACGAAAGAAGAAAAGAATTAGCTTTCGAAGGACAAAGAAGAATGGATTTAATGAGAAACGGAATGGATTTAAGAAGACCTGGGCAACCAGATGCTAACTTATCTGCTCCAGGAATGGACCGCACAATTTTCCCAATCCCTCAGGCGGTTAGAGATTTATCTCCATTCTTAGCCCAAAATCCAGGGTACTAATTTAGAGTATAAATTTGTTTTATAAATTTTAGTATTAATTAGTAATTAATTGAAGCTGTCTTTTTAGACAGCTTCAGTTTTTTATGTGAAAATGATTAGATTCCATTTTACTATCATTTAGTTCAAAATCTAGTCAATTTGCATCAAAACTGCTTTAATGCACCTTAATTGTATTTACTTTTGAGGAAACAACTGTTCAAAGTATAGTTGTTTGAATTAATCAACCAATAAGTCAAGGAGTTGTTAACCTTGACTTTTTTTATTTTAAATACTTTCCTCCATTTAATCCTTTTTTCTTTAGTATATATAGCTTTTGTTTTTGTAATCTTTTGTTAATTAACAAAGTATTTGCATAATAAGAATAGTTAGAGTGTAATATTTGAATTCAAACTAATTAAACTAATCAATCCTATGAAAAAAATCATGTATTTTATTTTGTTCCTTTTTTCTATGAGTTTATGTTCTCAAGTAAATCTGAGCAAACAAGAAAAAGAAAATTTAAAAGCATTTACTAAAGCTTATGGTTACGTAAAATATTTTCATCCTAGTGATGAAGCTTATGAATTAGATTGGGGTAAGTTCGCAATATATGGAGCAGACAAAGTAATAGATGCAAAAAATAACAATGAGCTTATTTCTATATTAAAAGAATTATTCGTTCCTGTAGCGCCGAGTATAAACTTTTTCAAGACAAAAGATAATATCCAATTTAATAAAGAATTTATTCAACCAGATGATGTGAAAAGTTATAAACCAACTTTTTGGCAACATTCAGGTTTAGGTTTTGGAACCAAAAAAAAAGGAAATATCTATAGAAGTATTAGAACAAATTCTTATGAGTTGATAACAGAAGATCCTTCTTTTGCAAGTACAACAGTTAAATTAGATGGTGGAAAGTATGCTGGAAAGAAAATCAAAATTTCTGCAAAATGTAAATATGAAGGAATTAATGGAAACGGAAGATTATGGATGAGAGTAGACCGAAAAGAATCTAAGCCTGGTTTTTTTAATAACATGTCGGAAAATCCAATTAGAAAATCAGATTGGAGTAATTATGAAATTATTGGAAAAGTAGATGAAGATGCTGAAAGTGTTTTAATCGGCTCTATTTTGATTGGTGATGGACAATTATTTACGGATGACTTTAAGTTTTTTGTAGATGATAATGGTTCTTGGAAAGAAATCCAATTAGAAAATGGAGATTTTGAAAATGTAAAATCAAAAACATGGAAAGTTAAAAAAAGGGGATATAGCACAGAATATGTAACAGATGAATCTAATAAAGATAATCATGTCTTAAAAATTCAATTTAGAGCTGATGAAAGAAAAAGGAAAACCAAGAAAAATTTTGAAACAGAATTAAAATTTGGTGAGTATATTAATGAAACTATAAATCAAGAGGTTTCCTGTCACATACCTTTAGTTTTGTACACAAATAAAAATGGTACTTATCCAAAATCAGATTCAAAAAAATTAGATAACCTGAACAAAAAAATGAAAGGACTAAAGCTAGAAACTAGAAATTTAGCTTTTCAATACGGTAATATTATAAATACATGGAATGTTTTTCAGCATTTTTATCCATATTTTGATGTAGTTAATGTCAATTGGAATAAAGAATTGGAAAATGCTTTTTTAAGATGCGATAGAATTTTTGATTCAGAGAAGTTTTTAGAAAATTTAGAAATCTTTACGGCATCATTAAAGGATGGTCATGTAAGAGTATCAGGTGAAACGCAAAAAAGATATTGTCCGAATTTTTCTTGGGAATGGATCGAAGGAAAATTAATCATAACTAAAAACAATGGAATAGAAGGTTTAAAAATAGGAGATGAAATTGTGTCTATAGATGGAAAACCAAGTAAGAAATATTTTAAAGAAATAGAGAAAACTATTTCGGCTCCTACACAAGGTTGGTTAAATCATAGAGCTAAAATTAAATCCCTTTTAGGAAGAAAATTGTCTGTTTTAAATCTGAAAACTTCTACTAATAAAGAGGTAAACGTAATTAGGAATGTTTCGTATAGGTCTTACTATCGAGAACTTATTAAGGAGAAAAGACCAACATTTAAAGAAATAGAGGAAGGGATTTATTATTTAGATATCGATGAAATTAGTATAGATAAAGTTTTCGATAAAATGTCTACATTAAAAAAAGCAAAATCAATTATTTGTGATCTAAGAGGTTATCCGAATGGTAATCATGAGTTAATTACTTATTTATTATCAAAAAATGATGAGAATACGAGTTGGATGCAAGTTCCTGAAATGGTATATCCTGATCAAAAAAAATCAATAAATTATAAGACGTTTGGTTGGAGTTTAAAGGCTAAAAAAGAAAAACTTAAAGCAAAGATATTTTTTATCATAGACGGAAGAGCGATAAGTTATGCAGAGAGTTTTATGGGCTTCATTGAAGGCTATAAGTTGGCAACTATTATAGGTCAACCTACTGCAGGAACAAATGGGAATGTAAATCCGTTTACTTTACCCGGTAACTACCGAATTTCTTGGACTGGGATGAAAGTGGTAAAGCACGATGGTTCTCAACATCATGGAATAGGAATTTTACCAAATGTTTATGTAGAAAAAACAATACAAGGTGTTAAGGAAGGTAGAGATGAGTTTTTAGAAAAAGCGTTAGAGTTAGCTAGGAAATAATTAAAAAGTAAAAAGGTCTTAAGTTTTACGCTTAAGACCTTTTTTATTTATAAAATTGCACTCATTTGCGATTGTAATTCTTCCGCTTTTTTTGCTGCCTCTTTAGCAAAGTTTTCATCATTTCCTGCATAAATAATTCCTCTAGAGGAGTTGATTAATAAACCAACAGAAGAGTTCATACCATATTTGCAAACTTCTTGTAAATTTCCACCTTGAGCACCAACTCCAGGAACTAATAAGAAACTTTCAGGTATAATTTCACGAATATCTTTTAAATATTCTGCTTTTGTAGCGCCAACTACGTACATTAAGTTATGTGCATTTTTCCATGTTTTAGATGTATTTAAAACATGTTTATACACTTCTTTATCATCTACTTTTTGAGTTTGAAAATCAAAAGCTCCAGCATTAGAAGTTAAAGCTAATAAAATGGTGTGTTTGTCTTCAAAAGCTAAAAAAGGTTCAACAGAATCTTTTCCCATGTAAGGAGCAACTGTAACTGAATCAAAAGATAAATCTTCAAAAAAAGCTTTAGCATACATTGTTGAAGTATTTCCAATATCTCCTCTCTTAGCATCAGCAATCGTAAAAATATTAGGGTGATTTTCGTTTATGTATTGTATTGTTTTTTCTAAAGATTTCCATCCTTTAATACCATAAGCTTCATAAAAAGCAGTATTCGGTTTATAGGCGACACAAAGATGGTGAGTAGCATCTATAATTGCTTTGTTAAATTCAAAAATAGGATCTTCTAACGCTAATAAATGTTTGGGTATTTTATTTAAATCTACATCTAACCCAATACACAAAAACGATTTTTTTTGTCGTATTTCAGCTACTAATTGTTCAGTTGTCATTGTTTGTTGTTAAAAAGTTAGGCAAAAGTAACTATTTTAAAGTTTCTGTTATCTTTGTTTTCAAATGTTTCAGTATATAACAACTAAGATTTTTTATGGTTTTCTAACACTTTTAGGAGTAGTAACCGTTGTTTTCTTTCTTTTTAATATTTTACCTGGTGATCCAGCTCGAATGTTAATGGGACAAAGAGAAGATAGTGAACAACTAGAAGTTATTAGAAAAAAGTATGGTTTCGATCAATCAGTTGGAACTCAATATTTATATTATTTGAATGATTTGTCACCTTTGTCTTTTCATAGCAAAAATGAAAATCATTATACTTCATTGGCTTCAGAAAAATATACATTTAAAAATATTTTTTCCGTTGGTGATTTAAGTGTAGTTATAAAATATCCTTATTTAAGGGAATCTTTTCAAAAAAATGGAAAATCTGTAACTTCAGTAATTAAAGAAACATTACCTAATACTATAGTTCTTGCAAGTTTTGCTATCACAATGGCTATTGTTTTAGGAATTCTATTAGGAGTATTTTCTGCGGTTTATAAAAATTCTACTTTAGATAAATTCATAGCTGTTTTAAGTACATTAGGAATGAGTATACCTTCCTTTTTCTCAGCAATTTTATTCGCTTGGTTTTTCGGATTTGTACTTCATGAATTTACAGGACTTGAAATGACAGGAAGTTTATTTGTTGTAGATGATTTTGGTGAAGGAATTTACATACAATGGAAAAATTTAATATTGCCAGCCATTGTTTTAGGAATACGACCGTTAGCTGTTGTGAGTCAATTAATGAGAAATTCCTTGTTAGAAACTTTAAATCAAGATTATATAAGAACAGCTCGAGCAAAAGGATTATCTAATTTCAAAGTAATTAAAAACCATGCTTTAAAGAATTCATTAAATCCTGTAGTTACTGCAATTTCAGGTTGGTTTGCTTCAATGTTAGCAGGAGCAGTTTTTATTGAATATATTTTTAACTGGAATGGTTTAGGAAAAGAGATTGTTAATGCTTTAGATACTTTAGATTTACCAGTTATTATGGGAAGTGTATTAGTGATTTCAAGTATATTTATAATAATCAATATTTTGGTAGACATTATTTATGTTTGGTTAGATCCAAGAGTAAAATTGAATTAAATGAAATATTTTTATTTGGTAATTATAGTTTTCTTAGCAAGTTGTGCTTCACCGAAAGTGTTTTCAGAGTCTGCATTAAATGAGAAAATTCAAACTTTAGATCGAGAAACAATAACATTTAAAGAAGTTTTAGAGCGCAATAAAGGGAAAAAGATTTTTGCTCAAATCTTCGCTAGTTATTGTCCTGTAAGTCAAGATAGTTTTGATGATGTTTTAAAATTTCAAAAAGAAAATCCTGAATTCAGCTTTGTTTTTTTATCGGTAGATCATTCCTATTACGATTGGAAGCGAGGTTTAGCGTATGTAAAACCTAAAGGACAATTTTATTACATTCCTGAAAAAGGAGAAGGAAGTTTAGGGAAATTTCTAAAATTAAAAAGTATTCCTAGATTTCTAAAGATAGATGAGCAAGGAAATATAGAAGTTTTTAAAACATCCAAAGTATCAGATAAATTGAAATAAATGAAGTTACTTTCTTTATTATTTATTTTGATGGTGTTTTTAAGCTGTAAGCCAAGAATAGAAACTTCGTTTTCTGAAAAGGCTTTGCAAGATCAATTGGTAACATTATCAAATGATACGATTACTTTCAAGAATGTTTTAAATCAATATAAGGGAAAAAAGATTTTAATTGATGTATGGGCTTCTTGGTGTTCAGATTGTATCAAGTCAATGCCTAAAGTTATGCAACTTCAGAAAGACAATCCAGATATAGTTTTTTTATTTTTATCCATAGATGATTCATTAACTGATTTACAGAATGGAATAAGTAAATATGGAATCAAAGGAGAACATTATTTATTGCCTTCTAGTTGGGATGGAGATTTAGGTGAATTTTTAGATTTGTCATGGATACCAAGATATTTAGTGATAGATGAAACAGGAGGTATTGAAGTCTTTAATGCGATTAGAATTAATGATTCTAGAATTTTAAATGCCCTCAAATAATTATTACGTTTTCGTAAAAAAACTAAAGCTTAATCTTTAAACTTCGTCATTAAAAAACTAGTTTTGTGTGATTGCACTACAAAGTTTTTTAAAATAAATGTGCTAGTAAACTAATAATAATCAACCTTCAATAACAGAAGTATTTATAACAAAACCAATGAGACAAAAAATTGTAGCAGGTAACTGGAAAATGAACAACACTTTAAATGAAACTAAAGAGTTACTTAAAGGGTTAAAAAAAGAATTAAAAGGAGTAAAATTAGATAATACTCGTGTAATTATTGCTCCAACATTTGTAAATCTTCAACATGCTGTAAAGAAAACCGCAAAGAGTGTTCTAGAAGTTTCTGCTCAAAATTTACACGAAGCTAAAAATGGAGCCTTTACAGGTGAGATTTCTGCTGATATGTTGTTAGATATTGGAGTAAATGTTGTTATTTTGGGGCATTCGGAAAGAAGAGCTTATTTTAACGAAACAGATGAAGCTTTAGCTCAAAAAGTAAATACAGCAGTAGCAAAAGGTTTAGATGTTATTTTTTGTTTTGGAGAACAATTAGAAGACAGACAAAATGAAAATCATTTCTCAGTTGTAGAAAGCCAATTAAAAGAAGCACTTTTCGGGTTACAGGCAGAAGCATTCAAAAATATCATTTTAGCTTATGAACCTGTATGGGCAATAGGAACAGGACAAACAGCTACAGCAGATCAAGCTCAAGAAATGCATGAGTTTATTAGAGGTTTATTAGCTAAGTCTTATGATGCTAAATTGGCTGATAATGTTTCTATTCTTTATGGAGGTAGTGTAAAACCAAATAATGCAGAAGAAATTTTTTCTAAACCAGATGTTGATGGAGGTTTAATTGGAGGAGCTTCATTAAAAGAAAAAGATTTTTCTGCTATTGTAAAATCAATTTAATTGGATAATATATATATAGAGTATTCTTTTGTAGTAGAACCTAAACAGCCAGCAATTGAAATTTTAATAGCTGAATTAGGTGAGAAAAATTTTGAAAGTTTTGTTGAAAATGAAACTGGATTGTTAGCTTATATTCAAAAGAAAGATTGGAAAGAAGATGTTTTAGAGGAAATCTTTATACTTGAGTCAACGGAGTTTGAAATAACTTACGAGTTCAAAGAAGTTGAACAAACAAATTGGAATGAAGAATGGGAAAAACATTTTAATCCAATTCAAGTAGAAGACAAAGTGAGTATTAGAGCTCCTTTTCATGAAAATCCAAACTTAGAATACGATATAGTTATTGAACCTAAGATGAGTTTCGGAACAGGTCATCATGAAACAACATACATGATGATACAACATCTTATAGGTTTAAATTTACAAGATAAAAAAGTATTAGATATGGGGTGTGGTACTGGAGTTTTAGCAATTTTTGCTGAAATGAAAGGTGCAAACCCAATAGATGCTATAGATATTGATAATTGGTGTTACGTAAATTCTTTAGAGAATGTAGAGAGAAATTCTTGTAAAAATATTACTGTTTTAGAAGGAGACGCAGAGTTGTTAGTTAATAGAAAATACGATGTCATTATCGCAAATATTAATAGAAATATTCTTTTAAAAGATATGAATGCTTATATGAGTTGTATAAGTGAGAAAGGAATATTACTTTTAAGTGGATTTTATAAGGAAGATATTCCAATTATAGATAAAGAAGTATCTAAATACGGAATGACCTTAGATGTAGTTATTGAAAGAAATAACTGGGTGTCGTTAAAGTATATTAAGTAAAATTGAAGATGAGTACGATAGAAAAAATACAAGAAGAATTAGATGTACTAGTACAAGAAACTAGTCAACATGAAATTATTTTGTATAATGATGATGTAAATACATTTGACTTTGTAATAGATAGTTTAATTGATGTTTGCGACCATACTTTAGAGCAAGCAGAACAATGTACAATACTTGTGCATTATAAAGGAAAGTGTGCTGTTAAAACAGGAGAATATAAAGATTTAGAACCAAGATGTTCTAAGCTGTTAGAATTAGGTTTATCTGCTGAAATAGTATAACATGGAAAATGTACTTAAGTACTACGATTTTTCAGATTTTTCTGAAGATCTATCAAACACTTTTTCTGGAAACGAAATAGCTTTTACAGAACTAAATAGCGAACATTTTTTAATTTTTGAAAAAAAAACAGATAGCTATAATTTATATGTTTCCAAATTCTTGTCAAAAAAAGAAATAGGGGTGAAGCCCCCGGAAATACTAGAGTTATTAGTAGAAAACTACGATAAGTCTATACCAAAACATAGAATAATTTTAAGAAAATATCTTCACTAAAAACTCAATTTCATTGAGTTTTTTCTTTTTATAGTGACCAATCAAAAAAAGATGTGTCTTATTTAATGTAACAGTATAATAACTGTTTTAAAATTAAATAAGTTCATTGAAAATATATAGTAATTCCCAAATTACAATTTTATAATCCCTAGTTATAGAAATATAACGGCACATAAAGTATAATAGTTAGTAGTAGTTAAAAATAGTAGTAGTTAGTTTTTATACTAAGTTTGGTTAGACAAGGAGATTTAAAATATTTTATTTCGAATCTCCTTTTTTTTGTGACCAATCAAAAAAAAGTGTGTCAAATAAATGTAACAGTATAACAGCTGTTTTCAAGATTAGATAAGTTCATTAACAATATTATAGTAATTCCCAAATTACAATTTTATAATCCCTAGTTATAGAGATATAACAACACATAAAGTATAATAGTTAGTAATAGTTAAAAATAGTAGTAGTTAGTTTTTATACTAAGTTTGGTTAGACAAGGAGATTTAAAATATTTTATTTCGAATCTCCTTTTTTTTGTGACCAATCAAAAAAAAGTGTGTCAAATAAATGTAACAGTTTAACAATTGTTTTCAAGATTAGATAAGTTCATTAACAATATATAGTAATTCCCAAATTACAATTTTATAATCCCTAAGTTATAAAGATGTAAAAAACACATAAAAGTGTTTAAATAGTTAATAGTAGTTAAAAATAGTAGTAGTTAGTTTTTATACTAAGTTTGGTTAGACAAGGGGCTTTTGCTTTTAAAGCCTCTTTTTTTTAACACTGATAATTATTTGAGATTAGTTATAAATACTTGAAAATATAAAAATATATCATAATAAAAATAGTAGTAGTTAGTTTTTATACTAAGTTTGGTTAGACAAGGAGGCTTCAATTAATTTTGAAGTCTTCTTTTTTTATTGTGACTTTTTATTTTTCTAAGTGTCTAATTAGTATGAAGATAAGTTAAGGAAAAAGAACAGTACTAGGTAATCCCCAATACCTTTATATAATCCCCAAAGCAAAAGAGCTTCTTCGATTTTAAGAAGAAGCTCGTCTTTTAGTAATAAATAATAAATTAGTTTTAATTTAATTAAAAGTCTCATTATTAGAGATCTTTTTTGTGTTTATATGTGTTTGAAAAAGAGTTTTTTAATCTTTATCCTATTTTTTAGATAGGTTTTGTAGGGTGTGTTTTTTAGCTTTTTATATATTTTTTTGAGCTTACTAAATATTAGTTTGAAATGGTTTAAATGTTTATGGTTGTAAACTGTAAGCTGAAAAGTTATTTGTGCTTACTATATTTTGTGTAATTCTTCATATGTTGCTTTCTGTTTTTTTTACAGTAAAAATGTTAAATTTTTAAACATATTGTTGTTTTGTTAACATTTAATTTAATGTTGTGTAAAAACGATTAAATGTTAAAATGGTGAAAAAAAAGTTATAATTTCGTTAAAAATTTAATTAATAACCATTAAAAAACAATTTAAAGATGAAAAAAATGAAATTCTCCCGAATTGCATTATTGTTGGTTGGTGCGAGTTTTTTCGCATGTCAATCAGAGGACAACAATCAGCCTGAAGCTGTGGCTGATAACGGTATTTCTTCTGCACTTGTATCAAAGTTAGTTGATTTTGATATGAATCCAAAAGATGCTAAAAAAGTAGATTTCGTATTACCTAACGGAGATATAACTCCTATGTATCAAATTGAAGGTGATATTCACATGACAGAAGATAAAATCAATAGTCTTCCTAATTTACAAGATTTATCTGGTAGAAACTACTATACTAATAATTTAGTTGCTCAAAATACAGTTATTAATATCATCGGATTTACTGGTGGTGGAGGTTTTGGTTTATCTAATAAAGCTCAAACAGCTTTACAGTGGGCTGTAAACAACTATAACAGATTAAACCTAAGTATTAGATTTAACTTAACTTTTGGTACAAATTATCAACCACAAGATATGGTAGTTTACAACAACCCTAATCAAAATGGTTCTGGAGGATCTGCTGGTTTCCCAACAGGAGGTAATCCATTTAAATTTGTTCAAATTTTCGGATTAGAAGGTTTTTCTACTAATGTTAATGAGCATGTAATTACTCACGAAATAGGTCACTCTGTTGGTTTCCGTCATACAGATTATCAAACAAGACAAAGTTGTGGTCAAAACGTAAACGAAGGTACTGCTGGTGTTGGAGCTAACCCAGTTCCAGGAACTCCTGCAGGATATGACCCAACTTCTGTTATGATCGCTTGTTTTAATTCAGGTGATGATGGAGAGTTTGGTCCAAATGATATTATTGCATTACAGTTCTTATACTAATTTGCAGTTTATTTAACTCTATAAAAAAGAAAATCCTGAGAAGTAATTCTCAGGATTTTTTATGCTTAATAAAATACCTTTTGTGAATAATCTACTAGTCTTAGTAGTTTGTCTAGTAACTTTATATTTATTTGAGGATATTTAATATCGTTGTATTCATTTTTTATCGATAAAGTAATGTCTTCAGGTACAACTTCTTTTTCTTCGTCATTAAACTTTAAATAGTATTTTCCTTCTCTTAAAGCCAACTCAGCAGTTTCTACAACTAGTTCATTTTTGTTTTCGTCTACAAGTTCTATTTTAATAAATTCAATCTTTTCAACTTCATAGATATCTACACTAATTTTATATTCAGTGTCAGTTTTTTCAACAAAAGAATAGAAGATAGATCCTTCTCTGTTTTGACTAAAAAGACTTGTAGAAATGAAAAGGAAACAAATGATAAAAGTAATTTTCTTCATTATGATTTAATTTATTTACTATGCAAATTTATAAAAGTTATTTATACATCTGTTTTTAGATGTAAAAAACTATAAGCCAACTTCATGCCAAAGTTAAATAAATTAGAATAGATGATGTTGTGTCGTCCTAAAATAGGTTGACAGTTTTAAAAAGTATTATTTAAACCAGAGAAGCTAGCTTCTCTGGTTTTTTAT
>NZ_CANNBW010000017.1 GCF_947502995.1 uncultured Tenacibaculum sp.
TTTGCAGACTTAGATGGCGATGGAGTTCAAGATCCAGGCGAGCCAAGTACGACTACGAATCCAGATGGAAGCTATACGTTGACAGGCGTTCCAGCGGGAAGTGCAGTAGATATTGTTGTTGTAGAAGGAGATTTACCATCAGGAAGCACACAAACAGAAGGAACGAATCCAACTTCAGTTACTCCAGTAGGAGGCGGAAGTGTTGATGCAGGAAACGACGGATACCAAGTACAAGGTGATGTTAGTGGAGTTGTTTACGGCGATACCAACGGAAACGCAACACAAGACGGATCAGAGAGTGGTTTAGGCGGTGTTACCGTATTTGCAGACTTAGATGGAGATGGAGTTCAAGATCCAGGTGAGCCAAGTACAGTTACTAATGCTGATGGAAGTTATACATTAACAGGCGTTCCAGCGGGAAGTGCAGTAGATATTGTTGTTGTAGAAGGCGATTTACCATCAGGAAGCACACAAACAGAAGGAACAAACCCAACTTCAGTTACTCCAGTAGGAGGTACAAATGTTTCAGCAGGAAATGACGGATACCAAACACAAGGTGATGTTAGTGGAGTTGTTTACGGCGATACCAACGGAAACGGAACACAAGACGGATCAGAAAGTGGTTTAGGCGGTGTTACAGTATTTGCAGACTTAGATGGTGATGGAGTTCAAGATCCAGGCGAGCCAAGTACGACTACGAATCCAGATGGAAGCTATACGTTGACAGGAGTTCCAGCGGGAAGTGCAGTAGATATTGTTGTTGTAGAAGGTGATTTACCATCAGGAAGCACACAAACAGAAGGAACAAACCCAACTTCAGTTACTCCAGTAGGAGGTACAAATGTTTCAGCAGGAAATGACGGATACCAAACACAAGGTGATGTTAGTGGAGTTGTTTACGGCGATACCAACGGAAACGGAACACAAGACGGATCAGAAAGTGGTTTAGGCGGTGTTACAGTATTTGCAGACTTAGATGGTGATGGCGTTCAAGATCCAGGCGAGCCAAGTACGACTACGAATCCAGATGGAAGCTATACGTTGACAGGCGTTCCAGCGGGAAGTGTAGTAGATATTGTTGTTGTAGAAGGCGATTTACCATCAGGAAGCACACAAACAGAAGGAACAAACCCAACTTCAGTTACTCCAGTAGGAGGCGGAAGTGTTGATGCAGGAAACGACGGATACCAATCACAAGGTGATGTTAGTGGAGTTGTTTACGGCGATACCAACGGAAACGGAACACAAGACGGATCAGAAAGTGGTTTAGGCGGTGTTACCGTATTTGCAGACTTAGATGGTGATGGCGTTCAAGATCCAGGGGAGCCAAGTACGACTACGAATCCAGATGGAAGCTATACGTTGACAGGCGTTCCAGCAGGAAGTCCAGTAGATATTGTAGTTGTAGAAGGCGATTTACCATCAGGAAGTACACAAACAGAAGGAACAAACCCAACTTCAGTTACTCCAGTAGGAGGCGGAAGTATTGATGCAGGAAACGACGGATATACAATATTAAATACAGTTGATGTACTAGATGATGTTGCTACAACAAATGAAAATACACCAGTTGATATCAATATTTTATCAAATGATACTGATGTTCCAAATTCAGGAACATTAACAGTTACGAATGGTTCAAATGGTATAGTAACTGTAGACAACGGTGGTACACCAAATGATCCAAGTGATGATACTGTAATTTATACACCTAATCCAGGGTTTACAGGTACTGATACATTTACATATACAGTTTGTGATGATCAAACGCCACCAAACTGTGATACAGCTACGGTGACTGTTGATGTTATAGATATACGTTTGCCTGGAGCAGAGGATGATACAGCTACTACAGATGAAAATGAAGAAGTAGAAATAGATATCTTAGCAAATGATACAGATACACCTTCAACAGGAACATTAACAGTTACAGATCCTGCAAATGGTTCAGTAACGATTAATGATGGAGGTACACCAAACGATCTAAGTGATGATACTGTAATTTACACACCAGATCCTGGGTTTAATGGTACAGATACATTTACATATACAGTATGTGATGATCAAATGCCACCAAACTGTGACACCGCTACAGTTACTGTTGATGTCCTACCAACTCCTGATACTAATCCGGATACAGCAACAACAGATGAAGATGAATCAGTTGAAATAGATATATTAGGAAATGACACTGATGTACCATCATCAGGAACATTAACAGTTACAGATGGTTCAAATGGTACAGTAACTATAGACGATGGAGGTACACCAAATGATCCAAGCGATGATACTGTAATTTATACACCAGATGAAGATTTCAATGGTACAGATACTTTCACATATACACTTTGTGATGATGCTATGCCACCAAATTGTTCAACAACTACAGTAACAGTAGATGTTAATCCAACACCAGATGCAGAAGATGATAATTCTGAAACAAATGGAGGTGATACAGTTATTATTGATATCTTTGATAATGATAATGACATACCAGATGATGGAACATTAACAATAGATGATGGACCAGATAATGGTGATGTAGATGTGGATGATGGAGGTACACCAGATGATCCAAGTGATGATACTGTGACATACACACCAGATCCAGGATTTACAGGAACTGATACATTTACATATACTATATGTGATAGTGCAACACCAGCAAATTGTTCAACAGCAACAGTTACTATAGAAGTTACAGATCCTTGTTTAACAGTTTATAATGAATTTAGTCCAAATGGAGATGGAAAAAATGACTACTTAAAAATTAACTGTATAGATAATTATACAAACAATACGGTAGAAATTTTTAACAGATGGGGTAATACAGTCTATAAGATTAAAGGATATAATAATAATGATTCTAGTAGAAGATTTGAAGGTATTTCAAACGGTAGAGCAACTATCCAAACATTAGATAAATTACCAGTAGGAACTTACTACTACGTAATTGATTTAGGAGATGGAAGTCCTATCTTAAAGGGTTGGATATATATTAATAGATAATAAAGTGTAAAAATAAAGAATGAAGTCACTTTTATTAAAAAGAATAGTTTTATTGATTAGCATCTGTTACATAACAGATGCTATATCTCAGCAAGATCCCCATTATACACAGTACATGTTAAATACGATGTCTGTTAACCCAGCTTATGTTGGGTCAAAAGGACATACAGTGCTTACTGCTTTAGGAAGAACTCAATGGGTTGGTTTTGAAGGAGCACCTGATACTCAAAATTTAAGTTACGATACAAGTATAGGTTATAGCGGATTAGGTATAGGGATTAATTTAGTAAATGATAAATTAGGTCCATCACATGAAACTTATCTTGATGGTAATCTTTCTTATACAGTTCAAACTGGAGATGAAGGAAATCTTGCTTTTGGTTTAAAATTAGGAGGTAGACTCTTAAATGTAGATTGGTCACTTGGAAGATCGAGAGATAATGATCAAATTTTTGATCCATCAAATAATATTGTAAATAAGTTTTTACCAACTGTGGGAGCTGGTATCTATTATCATGAGCCACAATGGTATATTGGTTTATCTGTACCTAACTTTTTACGTCAAGAACATTACGATGCGACTAATAGTGTTGAAGAAACGGCAGTGGAAAGATTACACTATTTTTTAATTGCAGGTTATGTTTTCGATCTTAATGAAAATATCAAATTTAAACCTGCAGCATTAGCAAAATTAGTTTTTGGAGCACCATTATCAATTGATGTTTCTGCTAACTTTTTATTTAATGATAAGTTTAGAGCTGGACTGGCTTGGAGATGGGATGATTCTGTTGCTGCATTAGCTGGTTTTCAAGTAAGTGAATCATTGCACATAGGATATGCTTTTGATTTAACCACATCGAACTATAATGTGGTAAACAGTGGAACTCACGAAGTACTTTTACGATACGAAATTTTTAAACAGGCTAGAATGAAATCCCCCAGATTTTTTTAAAGCTTAAAATAATGAAAAAACAGACACTATCAACCACCTTAATTCTAACACTACTAACAGCATTACCATTATTATCTCAAAGCAAAAGAGTTGCCGATAGATATTTTGAAGAATTTGCATATTTTAAAGCAGCTAAAATTTATGAAGCTGTCTATAAAAAAGGAGATACTTCAAAGTATGTTTTAAAGAGAATTGGAGATTCATATTACAATAATTCTAGAACAGAAGAAGCAGAGATTTGGTTTAAAAAGTTAATAGAAATAGCTAAAGAAACCGATCCTAATTACCTTTTTAAGTACGCTCAAGTATTAAAAAGTAATGGAAATACAAAAAAATCAGATTCTATATACTTTGCGCTTAAAAAAGATAAACCTACAAATGATAATAAGAAATATATAGATAAAGTAAACCATTTTCAAGATTTTTTAAATGGAGGAAGAAAAAAATTAAGTGTTAGAAATTTAGCTACAAATACTCCATTTTCAGATTTTGGAGGGGTTATTTTTAATAATGAAATTTATTATGCTTCAGCAGCTCCAAGAGGAATTAAAGGAGAAAAAGTTTATCGTTGGAACAATCAACCTTTTTTAAATTTATATAAATCTAACGGTTATATTCAAAAGTTAGAAGATACTAAGTATGACACTATTTATGGAGTTGAAGGTAAAAATATATTACCATCTCCAGTAAATACATCATTTCATGAATCTTCTGCAGTTTTTACTAAAGATGGAAAATACATGTATTTTTCTAGAGTAAATTATGATGGAAAAAAACTTCGAAAGGATAAAAAACAAACAGTAAACTTAAAGTTATATAAAGCTGAAAATATAAATGACAATTGGGAAAATATTGAAGAATTACCATTTAATAGTGACGATTATTCTGTAGGTCATCCAGCTTTAAGTCCAGACGAGAAAACATTGTATTTCACTTCAGATATGCCAGGTTCATTAGGAGCAACAGATCTTTTTAAAGCTGAAATAAAAGAAGATGGTTATGGTGAACCAGTTAATTTAGGAAACACAGTTAATACTTCAGAAAGAGAAATGTTTCCTTTTGTATCAGAAGATGGTGTGTTATTCTTTTCTTCAAATGGACATAGAGGTTTAGGTCTTTTAGATATTTTTCAAACAAAAATTTATGAAGATGGAACTTTCAGTAAAGTTGTAAATCTTGATTTTCCTTTCAATAGTAAAAAAGATGATTTCGCTTTTTATGTAGATACCACTGGAAAAAAGGGATTCTTTTCTTCAAATAGATCAAAAGGAAAAGGAGACGATGATATTTACAGTTTTTATATCTCTCAATTACCTAAACCAAAAGAATGTTTACAAACTATAACGGGTACTCTTACAGATAAAGTTACTAAAGCTCCAATAGCAAATGCTATTATAAAATTAGTAGATAAAGCAACTGGTACAATCGTAAATGAAGCTTTAACAAATAGTGAAGGTAAATACAGTTTCGATAAAGTAGTTTGTGGTACAGATGTTTTATCTGTTATTGCAGAACAAAGAGATTATAGATCAGCAGCAAAAAAAGACTTTAATTTAACAAAGGAAAATGGTAAAGTGATTAGAGTTGATTTAATGTTAGATCCATTAATCGTAGGTAATCAAATTGTAATTAAACCGATTTATTTCGATTTTAATAAGTCATTTATTAGAGAAGATGCACAGTATGAATTAGAGAATATTGTTGCTGTTATGAATAATCATCCAAAAATGATTATTAAGATTGAATCTCATACAGATAGTAGGGGAGGAAAAACGTATAACAGAAAATTATCTGACAGAAGAGCAAAATCTACAAGAGATTTCTTAGTCTCAAGAGGTATTGCATCTAGTAGAATTGAAAGTGCAATTGGTTATGGAGAAGATCAGTTGTTAAATCATTGTGATGATAAAAACAGTAGAAAATGTTCAGAAGAAGAACATCAATTAAATAGAAGATCATATTTCTATATTGTTAGCGGTAAAAACGATATTACAATAGAAAATAGTAAACCTAGAATTATTGATAGAAAAGGTTATAAAGATCAAAAAGCGATAATGCAAAGGTTAAGAAGAATACGTACTCCAAAAAGAAAACTTCTAAAAGGAAGACTTGGAAGACGCGACAATAAGTGTTACAAGAGTGAAGAAGATTGTAACTAATTTTAATATAATCCCTAAATTATTTTAAGTTTAAGCGAGAAAGTTTACTTTCTCGCTTTTTTTATGTTAAAACACCAGTAGCTGGTTTATAGTTTTTATAATACTGCATTAAAATAAAAGAACACATAACAGAAGATGCAGTTCCTTCAATAGATAGTGCAAACACAACCATTTCTAAACTGAGCTCTTTCCCCCATAAAGATGAGTTTTCTAAAACCGACATAAAGCTAGAATCTATAAAACCAACATAAACAATTAAGCCTATAATTGTTAATGCAATACCAATAACGGAAGAACCAAAACCAACATAAAAATTATTAAAGTAAGATTCCTGTTCATTTAAATCAATATTTTGTTTTATAGCTCTGTTAACACCATAAAAAACAAAAAGAAAATTTAAAAAACGTAGTTCAGAAACATTATCTAATCCTAATACTTTCATCAATAGAAAAAAAGCAACAATACAAGAATAGATTAATAAACCATTCTTAAAAATTATTTTATTCGTGCTCATACTTAAGAATTTTTAAAAGTTAGATACTCTTAAATATACGAAATAAAATAATGATTTTCAATTAATTAGATTAAAGCTTCTTTTAGTAAGGTGATTGGATGCTTAGCAACTTTGCTTGTACCGTCATATATTTGATGTCTACAACTTGTACCTGAAGCAGCTATTTCTGTGCTGTTAGAAGCATTTCTAACCTTTTTGAATAATGTATCTTCACCAACTTGCATACTAACTTTATAATGCTCTTTTTCGTATCCAAATGAACCAGCCATACCACAACAACCTGTATTCATTATTCGAACAGTATAGTTTTCAGGAATATTAAGCATTGTAAAAATCGAATTTGTGGTTGATAAAGATTTTTGATGACAATGTCCGTGAATCTTAATTTCTTTACTAGAAGATGTAAATTGACTTGAAGTTATATTTCCTTTCTCAATTTCTTTAGAAAGAAACTCTTCAATAGTAAACGTATGTTCAGCAATTTCAGTAGCCGCTTTTTTATCATCAGCTAATCGTAAATATTCATCTCTAAAAGTTAAAATAGCAGAAGGTTCAATTCCTATTAAAGGTTTGTTTTCTGAAACTTTATCTTTAAATAATTCGACATTTTTATTAGCGATAGTTTTAGCTTCTTTTAGAAAACCTTTTGAAATATAACTTCGTCCGCTTTCTTCATGATTTAAAACCTCAGCCTTGTAACCTAAAGCATTTAACACAGCTATTGAATCTTTACCAATTTCAGTGTCATAAAAATTGGTGAACTCATCATTAAATAACAATACCGTTTTTTCGCTGTCTTTCTGATTCGTTCTTTTCAACCAAGCGTTTAAAGTTTGTTTTGCTAATTTCGGAACAGTTCTTTCTTGTGCAACTCCCATTACTTTTTTAGCTAAACTCGTATTGGTTAAGAAGTTTGTAATTGTAGGAAATTTGCTTCCTAACTTGTTATACTTTGCATTATTTGCAAATAATTTACTTCTGAAAGAATATCCGTTAGTTTCTTGATATTGATATAAAAACTCGGCTTTTAAAGAAGCAACATCAACATTACTCGGACATTCACTAGCACAAGCTTTACAACTTAAACATAAATCGAAAACAGTTTTTAACTCTTTATGATTAAATTTATTTACTTGATCTGAGTTTGTTAAAAATTCACGAAAAGCATTTGCTCTCGATCGAGTAGTATCTTTTTCGTCTTTAGTTGCTCTGTAACTCGGACAAAGAGTTCCGCCTGCTTCAGGAGATTTTCTACAATCACCAGAACCATTACATTTTTCTGCCAAACGTAAAATTCCTTGACTATCAGAAAAATCGAAAATGGTATTAATTTCTGGTTCATTTCGATCTACTTCATAACGTAAACTTTCATCCATTTTAAAAGCATCCGTTATCTTTCCTTTATTGAATACGTTATTCGGATCAAAAGCTTTTTTAATACGCTTTAAAAGTTGGTAATTACGATCACCAATCATTAAAGGAATAAATTCGGCTCTTACAATTCCGTCTCCATGTTCACCACTAAAAGAACCATTATATTTCTTTACAAGTTCTGCAGTTTCCGTTGTTATCTTTCTAAATAAATCAACATCCTCAGCTTTTTTAAGATTTAAAATAGGTCTTAAATGCAATTCTCCAGCTCCTGCATGCGCATAATACACAGCTTGTTGCTGATATTTGTCCATAATTGCAGAGAATTCTTCAATGTATTCAGGTAAATCATGTAAATCCACAGCAGTATCTTCAATACAAGCCACTGCTTTTTTATCACCAATCATATTACCTAATAAGCCAAGTCCAGCTTTTCTTAAATCTAGAACTTTTTTAATATCATCACCAAATACTTTAGGATAATGATATCCGAAGTTATTGTCTTTTAAATCTTGAATTAATTTATCAGCTAATTCTTCAACTTTCTCTTTAGAATCAGCTTTTACTTCTAACATTAAAACAGCTTCAGGATCTCCTTGAATAAAAAATCTATTCTTAGCTTGCTCTCTGTTATTTTTGGTACAATCTAAAATCACTTTATCCATCAATTCACAAGTGAATAAATTATGATTCATGGTTGTAATAGTAGCTTTTAAACTCTCATTTACACTAGTAAAATGTGGAGTTACCATAATGCTATGAGTAGGAGGAAGGTCGTCTAATTGAATCGTAATAGCAGTCATAAACGCTAAAGTTCCTTCACTTCCTGAAAGAAATTTTGCTGTATTAACGGTATCATCTTCACCGCCAAATAAATTTGAAGTCAAAAATTCATCAACAGCATAACCAGTATTTCTTCTATGAATTGCTGCTTTCGGAAACTCTTTTAAAATTTCATCTTGAGTTTCTTTAGAACTTAATTCAAAGAAAATAGATTTGTAGATCTTTCCTTCTAAATCATCTTGAGTTGTCTTTTTACGGAATTCTTGAGAGGAAATTTCAGAAAAAGTAGCTTTAGACCCATCTGATAAAAGTGCATCAATAGCAATTACTTTATCTCTAGTAACTCCATATCGAATAGAAGTACTTCCCGAAGAATTATTTCCTACCATACCACCAATCATACAACGATTTGATGTAGATGTATTCGGACCAAAAAATAATCCGTAAGGTTTTAAAAAACGATTTAAATCGTCTCTAATAATTCCTGGTTCTACAGTAATGGTTTTATTTTTTTCATCAAACGCAAGAATATTCGTAAAGTGTTTCGAAACATCAACTATAATTCCATCACTAACACATTGTCCAGCTAACGAAGTACCAGCAGTTCTAGGAACTAAAGTAATATTATGCTGTACAGAAAAATCGATTAATATTTTAATGTCTTCAATAGTTTTAGGAAAAGCAACAGCTGTTGGTGTTTTTCTATATACCGAAGCATCTGTAGCATAAATACTTTTATGAAGATTATCAAATACGAGTTCTCCTGATAATTTTTCTGAAACAATTTGTAGTTGTTTGTCTAGTGTCATGATAAATAAGGAATTTACCTTTTAATAGTTGTGTTGTTTTCTATTGATTTTTGAATCAAAACCTCTAATTTACTACAATCTTATGATTCAAAAGATCAATTTATCTTTAAAAACTATTTTGCTGAGAATATGGCAAAAAAAGTGTTGTTATTTCACAAAAAAGACAATTATTGAATTACTGAGTTTCTTTTGAAACAAGTATCAAAACAAATGAAAGAGTCTGTACCTGCAACTCCATTAATTAAATGCACTTTGTCGTATAAAACTTTTTGTAAATGTTCGTTATCACGAGTATAAGTAAGAATAAAAATAGCGTAACTACCAGAAACAAAATTGCACTCAACAATTTCATCTATTTTTTCAAGTTCTCGCATTACTTCTTTAGCAAATCGAGCTTCTCTTAAACGAATACCAGTATACGATTTTGTTTTGTAACCTAGTTTTTTCTCATCGAGAACAAACTCAGCATTTTTAATTACTCCTTCAGTAGTTAATTTTTTAATACGTTGATGAATTAAAGAATTAGAAACATTCAATTCTTCAGCGATTTGAGAAAATGCTTTTCTAGCATCATCTCTAAGTTTAGATAAAATTTGTCGATCTATGTAGTCAAATTGATTTTCCAAGAGTATAATTTTATGTTTCTAATCATACATTAAGTATTAAGTTCAGCTAAACATTTCTGAATAGTTTCATCTTGCATGTCTTCATACCATTTCATTAATTCGTATACAGGAGCTCCTAAATCTTTTTCAAATAATAATTGATTGGAAGTTCCTTCGTAATTACGTTTGGCATCATCTGTTCCTAAGTTTGAAGCAAAAATTCCTGCTGCACTTACAGGTAAGAAATCCTCGTAAACCATCGGTTCTATTTTTAAATAGCCGTCTTCTAATAGTTGAGGAACATCTTCCTTTCTAAATAAACGATCTTTAGAAATATTTTTAGCTTTTTCAGTTGTAAAATAATGGAAATAGGCTAATTTTTCTGAATGTAATTCAGCATAATTATCTGGAAAAACTGTAAAATTTTCTTGTAGTAATTTGTTGTATTCAGCTGCATTTTCAGCATTAGGAGAACCTCCAATTGCTTTACGTGTTTTACCAAGTAATTCATTATATAAGTCAAGTCCTTTCTGAGTTAAAGCTGCTCCACGTTGTTCAATTTCGCCAAAACGAGCTTTATGTTCACCCATTTTTCCGTTTCCGTTATCGTTTTTAAAAGTAACTTTTTCAGTTAATGCTTTAAAACTTGTTTGACGTAATAGGATAGGACATTTTCTAGTTGGCGGACCTTCAATATTATCTTTCGGTGGAATATGACGAGCTTCCATACTTGCTTGTACTTTATCTATATCTAAACTTCTTGGAGTTAGATGGTTGATATGAGGACCTTTAAAAGCAACTACATCTGCAATTAAACGATGCTGTTTTAGTAAAGCTTCATACATTTCATAATCTACAGTAGCCGTGTCATGCCATCTAAAAGTTTCTAATGCTTCTTGAACAAAAATTTCGGCATCTTCTTTGTTTAATCCGCCTTGTTTTTCAGATTTTTCAATGAGCTCTAAAGCTTTCTGTGTAAAGATTTGACGATCTTCTAAAATAGTTTCAACACGTTCACGTAAATTATTATCATCAATTAAATCTAAACGCAATAAAGAAGTGAAAACTCTAAAAGGAGCTTGATTTAAAGCTGTGTTTTCAATTGCTCTAAAGGCTGTAGAATGTACAGGAACGCCAGCTGTAGCTAAGTCGTAATATCCAACAGGAAACATCCCCATAACTTTAAATAAACGTCGCATTGTAAATAATTCGTATGGTTTTCCTAAACGAATAGCACCATGACGTTCCATGTTTAATCGAGTAATCTCTCCTGTATTAGCAAGTTGTTCTTTTATCAAAGTAGATTCAGAAAGAACAGTATCGTTAATATCATGAACTAAATCTAATAAATCTCCGTATAACGGAACTTCATTTTTATACATGTCAGACATGATTGAAGCAAAACGGTTACGAATATATTCTGGCGAAACAAATGCTTTTGTATCTAAATTAGAATTATCTACAATATTTTTTGATGACATAACGAATCGATTTTTATTACAAAATAAATAAATTTAATCTCTATTCTGGTTTATAAAAGTGAAATTTACTTTTAAATCAGGTTTTTTGAGTTATATTAACTTTTTAGATCTTGTTTTTAAAAGAGAAAAAACATTTTTTATTTTAAAATAGCCTTTTTAAAATCAAATTGACTTTTCTTTGATGATGAATCTATTGATTTAATGTTAGAATGCTTGAAAAAGAATGAATTGTAGAGTGATATTTGTATAAACTGTAACAAATCAGAAATAAAATCGTCTTTTAAATAAAAATGCGATTTTCTATATGAATATATTAAGAGTTTTATTAGCTATTATATTTCCTCCACTATCAATTATCGATAAAGGTTGTGGATCTTTTGTAATTATTTTTCTATTGACACTTTGTGGATGGATTCCTGGAGTAATTGGTGCTTTAGTGATTTTAAATAATCCTAACAGTTAATCTTGTTCATTTAGTTAAGTATTAATTTTTTCTTAAAATTTAGATTCATTTAGGTATTCGATTAAAGTTCAAACTATTGGTCATATCTTTGTTAGGTACACCGAATACTTCAAAATGAAAAAAATACTTACACTATTACTGTCTTCAGTAATCTTGTCTTCTTTTGCACAAAGCAAATTAGATTTATCTTATTATTTACCAAAAAATGTAACTTACAATAAAAATATTCCTACTCCAAAATCTGTTATTGGACATGAGGTAGGAGAGTGGCATATTACTCACGATAAGTTACTATATTATATGAAAGCTCTAGCAAAAGCTTCAGATAGAGTTGTTATTGAAGAAAGAGGAAAAACTTACGAAGACAGACCTTTGATTTTATTAAAAATTACTTCTTCTAATAATCATAATAAATTAGAAGATATAAGGAAAAAGCATATTGAATTAACAGATAATAGTTCAGTAGATGTTTCAAATTTACCTATTGTAGTTTATCAAGGATTTTCCATTCACGGTAATGAAGCTAGTGGAGCAAATGCTGCGTTAGTAGCTGCATACCATTTGGCAGCTGCTGAAGGAAAAGAGATAGAAAATCTGTTAAATAATACAGTTATTTTATTCGACCCGTGTATGAATCCAGATGGAGTACAACGTTTTTCGTATTGGGCAAATAGCAATAAATCAAAAAATATAAATCCAGATCCAAACGATAGAGAGTATACTGAAATTTGGCCAAGAGGAAGAACAAATCATTATTGGTTTGATATGAATAGAGATTGGCTTCCAGTTCAGTTACCGGAAAGTAAATCTCGTATTAAAACTTTTCATGAATGGTTACCAAATATTCTAACGGATCACCATGAAATGGGAAGTAATTCTACATTTTTCTTTCAACCAGGAATTCAAAGTAGAACTCATCCTTTAACTCCAAAGTTAAATCAAGAATTAACAAAAGAGATAGCTACATTTCATGCCAAAGCGTTAGACGAAATAGGTTCTTTATATTATTCAGAAGAAAGTTTTGATGATTTTTACTATGGTAAGGGATCTACTTTTCCGGATATAAACGGAGGAATAGGAATTTTATTTGAACAAGGAAGTTCCAGAGGTCATGCACAAGAAACAGACAATGGAGTTTTAACGTTTCCATTTACTATTCGTAATCAGTTTACGGCCGCGCTTTCTACTTTAGAAGCAGCAAACAATATGCGTGTTAAATTGTTAAATTATCAACAACGTTTTTACAAGAACTCTAAATCATTTGAAAAAGAAAAAGCTATTGTTTTTGGAGATGAAAAAGATGCTGCCAAAGCTTATCAATTAGCTGAAGTATTACACAGGCACAAGATTAAAGTACATAAATTAAAGGCTGATTTTAATGAGGGCAGTTTAAAATTTAAGAAAAACTCTAGTTACGCTGTTCCTTTAAATCAGAAAAATGTACGATTAATAAATGCAATGTTCGATGTAAGAAAGAGTTTTCAAGATAGTTTATTTTACGATGTTTCTGCATGGACATTCAATCATGCTTTTGGTGTAGATTTTTTAAAGGATGTTTCTTTATCTAAGGTTGGTGATGAAATTAAGAAGCCAATATTACAAGAAGGAAATATTGATTTTAAAAGTGAAGTAGGTTATTTAATGCCTTGGAACGAGTATTATGCTCCAAAAGCATTGAATCATATTTTAAATAAAGGTTTACGTGTCAAAGTGGCCATGAAAACTTTTAAAAACGGATTAAAAACGTATGATTACGGAACAATTTTTATTCCTGTTCAAAATCAAGAACTTAACGGTAAAGAACTTTTTGAGTTTTTATCTAAAAGTGCTAAAGACAGTCATTTGAATATTTTTGGTGTTAAAACTGGACTCAATGATGGTATTGATTTGGGGAGTAATAACTTTAGAAACATTAAGAAACAGAAAGTAGCTGTTTTAGTAGGGAATGGAATATCGCCAAGTGATGCAGGAGAGATTTGGCATTTATTCGACCAAAGATTTGATATGCGTATTACAAAGCTAGATGTTTCTAATTTTAGGAGAACAGATCTATCAAAATATTCAACGATTATAATGCCAAATGTATCTTCATTGGATAATATTGTCGATAGTAAGTTAAAAGAGTGGACTATAAACGGAGGTGTTCTTATTGGTTATAAAAATGCATCTCGTTGGTTATCTAACAATAAGTTTATTAAGTTAGAGTTTAATAGTAAAAAACCTCTAATAGCTAAAAATATTAAATTCGAAGATAGAAGATTGTTTTCAGGAGCTCAAGTAATAGGAGGAGCAATATTTAAAGCAAACTTAGATAGATCTCATCCTGTAAATTTTGGATATAAAAATAATTCAATTGCATTATTTAGAAATAGTACTTTATTTATAAAAGCTGATAAGAATAGTTATAATAATCCTATTCGTTATACTAACGATCCACTATTGAGTGGATATATTTCTAAACCTAATTTAGAGCAGTTAAAAGAAACAGTACCTTTTAAAGCTAGTCAATTAGGTAGAGGGAAAGTTTTAGTTTTTACTGACAATACTAATTTTAGAGCATTCTGGTTTGGAACAAATAAGTTATTGATGAACGCAGTTTTCTTTGGAGATAAAATGTAAATCAAATAATATTAAATATGGAATTCAAGTAATCCTAAGAAACTTGAGTTCCATTTTTTATATTTTCTTTAGAATTAGATAATACTACAACTTCATTATTATCATTATATACACCTAAAACTAAGCATTCACTCATAAAATTTGCTATTTGTTTAGGTTTAAAATTAATAATACAGTTTACCTTCTTATTAATTAAATCTTCTTTACTATATAAACTTGTAATTTGTGCACTAGTTTTTTTTATACCTATAGCACTGCCAAAATCTATTGTTAATTGATAAGCAGGTTTTCTTGCTTTAGGAAAGTCATTAACACTTATAATAGTACCAACTCTAATATCTATTTTTAAGAAATCATCAAAATTAATAGTAGTTTCCATCATTAGTTATTTCTTAGAGGATAATTTTTCTATTACCCATAATGGACCAATTAAAAGGAATTGTAAATCTTTGATAAATGAAGGTTTTTTTCCTTCAACCTTATGTCCATAGAATTGTCCAATCCATGCTATAACAAAAATAGCTATAGAAACAATTAATAAATTTGAATGATTATTTATCCAATTATTACCAGCAATTGCTAAAAGTATAAAAATGATCATTTTTATAAAGTACCAAAATCCTAATCTTAAGTAAAAGAAAACAGACAAGAAAACACCTATTACAAAAGCCCAATTCTCAATAAGAGGATTATATAGTTTAAATGTGTTTTTGATTAGGGTAGGAGGTATGGACATAAATAAACCAATAACACTAAAAAAAATTGCAGGCACACAAATGTAATGTATCAATTGATTTGTTTCGTTTTGGTGACTAACTGCATATTCTTCAAACCATTGTTTAGCTGTTCTCATAATTTTTTAAATTAAAAAAGGCCAGAATTACTTCTGACCTTTGTAGTATATAAATCTCTGTTAGTATATTATTTGTTTAAAGCAAAGTTTATAGGGAAACTATATCTAACTTTAACTCTTACGCCTTTTTTCATTGCAGGCTTTAACTTAGGCATTCTGCTTAAAATTGAAACTAAAGCATCTTCTAAGATTTTTCCTCCCTCTGGGCCTTTAGCTCTAATATTTACAACTTCACCGTTAGTGTCAACGATAAAAGAAGCAGTTACTTTACCTTGAATATTTTTTCTTTTAGCTTCTTCTGGGTAAGCAAAGTTTTCATTGATGAATTTAGAAAACTGAACATTAAAACAGCTTTGAGAATCTTTAGCATTACAATCAGAAAATAAAGGAACTGAATCTACACTTTTAAATCCAAAGATATCTTTTGTGTTTTCTGGAATCTTCTTAACTCTTTTTACGTTAGAAGGTCTTTTTCCAGGAATTCTAAAGTTAATAGGTACACCATATTTAACTTTAACACTTTTACCGTTATGCTTACCAGGTTTAAACTTTGGTAATCTCTTAATGATACGAATAGCTTCTTTTTCAAGTAATTCTCCCTGATATGGTCCTCTTACATTTAAATCAGCAACATCACCATTCTTATCGATAACAAATTGAACTAAAACTCTACCTTGGATAGACTCTTCATAAGCTTTACCAGGATAAGAGAAGTTTCTTCTAATATGATCATCGATATTTTTCTTGAAACATTTTTCTTGTTTAAAAATTGCTACTTTCTCACAATCTTCAAATAAAGGAATTTCTTCTACAAGGTTAAAAGGAACCTTTTCTACAACATCTTCACTACTTAAATCTAAATTACCAACTAAAGAAGCTTTTTTCTTTAATTCAGCTAATTTATTTGAAGTAGCACTAGAAGTATTTACACCTGTAACAGCATTTCTTTTACGAATAACTCTTCGTCTAGAAGTTACTTCTACAGATATTTTTTTTGTTTTTCCGTCTTTACTGTCTACTGAACATTTTGTGATACTGTTTAAGTCTAATGCAGGATCTCCTGCTGGTGTATCACATGTTTCGTCTTTTGATTGAGAAAATGCAAATTGCTGAAAAAGGAATATTGCAGCAACTGCGAAAACTTTTTTAAACATACTTTCTTAGGGATTAGAGATTATCTATGCGGCTAAGATATGAATTTATGTCGACTAAAAAAAATTTACGAGTTTTTTTTAATCGATTGCAAATAAGCGAAATACATAATTTAGTCATATATTTTATCTCATCCAAAAAATATGCCAAAAGGAATAAACGTCAAATTTACTCACTAAAATTAATAGGTAAACTGTACTTTACATTTACAGGTAAACCGTTTTGTTTACCTGGAGTAAATCTTGGTAATTTACTTACAACCCTCTCTATTTCTTGTTCAAGTTGTTTGTTTTTATTCCTAGATTTAATAAGAAGATTATTTACGTTACCTTTCACATCAACAGTAAATTGTAAGAAAACTCTACCGTTTAATCCTTCATCAGAAGCTCTTTCTGGATCAAAGTTTTTAGCAAAGTGTTTAGAGAATTGTTCGTTAAAACAATCACTTTTATTTCCATTATTATTTTCACAATTAGGGAATAATGGAACTTCATCTACAACTGAAAATAAAATTTCTTGAGCTATTACTTTTTTTGTAACAAGTTTGCTGCGGATCTCAAGTTTATCGTTACTTGAATTAATTTCCTTTTTAAGATTATTGGTATTACCTAATGAATTAGCCTTATTCCTTTTTCTTATAACTCTTTTTCTGATTTTACTTGAAGCAACATTAAGAGTAACTTTTCTTTTATTGTCTGATTCCTTTTTAATAGTACATTTAGAAATACTATTTAAATCATTAATTAAAGGTTCATTTGGTGTATCGCATGTCTCTTTAGATTGAGAATAAACATAAGTAGATAGTAACATTAAAATGGTTACTAGCAGTGGGGGGGTAAAATGTTTCATGGTTTGAGGGGAATTTTTATTATTAAACTAAACTATATCTTCATTTACAAATTTCGGTTTTAAGTTATTTTATGATGTTAAGGATCTTTTATTGAAAAGTTAAATCAGATGAAAAAGAACTATAAATTTTATTTTTAATTTCATAATAAATTTACAGTTAATTAACATTTGTGTCAGTGAATCTCTAACTCTTTCAAAATTAGTGAATTAAAAAAGCTAATCTATTAACATTTGTTAATAAATTAGCTTTTTATTTGTTTGTTTTACTGTTTGTTAACAGTTTTATTTAATATTCATTAATTCTACGTCAAAAATTAATGTAGCATCAGGAGGAATTACTCCACCAGCTCCACTAGATCCGTAAGCTAAGTTAGAAGGAATTACTAAACGAGCTTTATCTCCAACTTGTAGTAATTGTATTCCTTCATCCCATCCTGGAATTACTTGACCAACTCCAATAGCAAAATCAATTGGTTGTTTACGTTTATATGAAGAATCAAAAACAGTTCCGTCTAATAATTGTCCTTTATAGTGTACAGAAACCATTGCTCCTTTAGTTGCTTTTTTTCCTTCACCTTTTTGAATGATTTTATAACGCAATCCACTTGGAGTTTCATCATAACCAGCTGCAACCTGATCTAAAAGTTCTTTTTGCTTAGCTTTTTCAGCAGCTTCTCTTTTTTCACGTTCTCCTTCAAAAGATCTAAAAGCCTCAACTGCATTCCAAGCTTCGGCAGTTTCACCAACTCTTAAAATTTCAACATTCATATCGTCACCTTGCTCAACAGCATCAACAACATCTTGTCCTTCAATTACACTACCGAAAACAGTATGCTTTCCGTCTAACCATGGAGTAGCAACATGAGTAATAAAGAATTGAGAACCGTTAGTTCCTGGCCCAGCATTTGCCATAGAAAGTTTTCCAGGAGCATCGTGCTTTAATTCTGGGTGAATTTCATCGTCAAATTTATAACCTGGATTTCCAGTACCTGTTCCTTGTGGGCAACCACCTTGAATCATAAAGTCAGCAATAACTCTATGAAACTTTAATCCATTATAATAAGGCTCACCTTGAGGACGAGCTGTGTTTTCTAAATTTCCTTCAGCTAAAGCAACAAAGTTACCAACTGTTCCAGGAGTTTTTTCGTATTCTAAATTCACTAAAATGTCTCCTTTAGGAGTAGTGAACTTTGCGTATATTCCGTTATTCATTATAAATTATTATTTGTCAGTGTTATTTTTAAGTGAGGCAAAGTTATAACTTATACCTATATTAAAGTTGTTTGAATTTACATTTCCGAAAGGCGAATATAATTTTCCACCAGAAACGTGTAAAGCTATATTGTTAGTAGCGAAATAATTGAATCCTATAGTTGGTCTTGCTACAATTCCTTCGTCAGTATCTACACCAGCACCACCAGCAGCACCTCCAACTAAATTTACAAAAGCATTTACTTTATGATTCAAAAATGTATTTGTTTTTACACCAAAACCAGCCAATCCATGTGCATAACCACCAGATCTTCCTCCATAAGCAAAACCAGCTTCACCGATTAGGTATACATTATTAAAGATATCGTAAGTAAAGTTTAAAGCTAATAGTTGTAAATCGGTTACCAATACATTATTAGGATCATCTGTTTTTTGAACTTTAAAATACGTCTGATTTTGTATAGATGCTGAAATTCCTTGAGTTTTAAAGTTTGTATTCGGTGTTCCGTCTGAAGTTTCAGTTCCACTACTCAAGTTCATATATTTTAGTCCGAAACCTAAAGTGTAGGCTTCAAAATCTCCATCTAAAGCTCGGTAATATCCACCATGTCCGCTTAATGCTAGATTGTCGGAAATTTTTAAATCTAAACCAGCAGAAGGATAAACAGTTAATCCGCCTTCAGGAGCAATTCTTCCTCCAGCTGCACCAACAGCCAGTTTTCCAAAAACATTGATATACTTTGATTGATACGGATGATAACCAGCACCAACAAATAAATCCATAAAACCAGCTCTTAATCCTTTATATATAGCATCAGTATGTGCAAATAAAAATGTATTCTCGTTTACATACTTCTGATATTCAAAACCTAATACATATAATGTAGTATCTAAAGGATCTCCATTATCTTTTTTAGATTCTCCGAAAGGAAAGAAGAAATCGAAACGAACTTGCTGTGTATTTTTAACAATAGGTCTTTTCCAATAAGAATCGTTACCCAAAGTGTTTGTGAACTCTTGATTTGCATTTTCATAATCTGTATATCTGAAAATACTTGGAATTTCAACAAAGAAAGAAACAGAATTATCTTTAATACTTCCTGTATAAAAGTTTAAATGACTGAATTGTACTCCAAAACCATAGTTTTTCTTTTTATATTGTAAACCAATATTTGGATTGATAAATGCTCCATCATTTACTAAAACTCTATAACCACCTCCGCCACCGAAGTGGAAGTTAGCATCAAAATAAAGATTGTCAATTATTTTTTTGTTGATACCTAATTCTGCACCTAAAGTGAATAATCCACCTTGATCTCCAGTTACAGCAAAATGAAATCCAGCTCCACCATATAA
Organism: uncultured Tenacibaculum sp.; assembly: GCF_947502995.1. Lineage (GTDB taxonomy): Bacteria > Bacteroidota > Bacteroidia > Flavobacteriales > Flavobacteriaceae > Polaribacter. Next base: position 20,188 of record NZ_CANNBW010000017.1, read on the forward strand.
CCAGTCGTTAAAAGGAATTTGATAATGCAATCCGACCAATCCCATAGTAGATTCAGTAAATCTTGCATTGTCTGGCATAGAAACCGGAATAAAATTTAAACGAACTCTGTTGTTTAATTCTTTTCCTTTTAATTCAGAAATATCTTTTTGACCAAATACAGTTGTAGTCACAAAAAGAAGAAAAATGAACTGAATCGTTTTTTTCATAAATCAAAAAATTAATTAAATTCACTAGTAAAATGTAATTTCACTGTTGGAAATTTACTTTGTGTCATTTGAATTGTAAACGGAGAATCTGCTAAGAAAACTAATTGTCCTTGTTTGTCTTTAGCCAAATAACGTTGCTTTACACGTTTGAATTCTTTAAATTCTTCGTTCTTTTCATCTTCAGGTTCTACCCAACAAGCTTTATGTACTGCAATATTTTCGTACGTACATTTAGCATTATATTCATGCTCTAAACGATATTGAATTACTTCGTACTGAAGTGCACCAACAGTACCAATAATTCTTCGTCCATTCATATCTAAAGTAAATAACTGTGCAACACCTTCATCCATTAATTGGTCTAAACCTTTATATAATTGTTTTGCCTTTAAAGGATCTGCATTGTTTACATATCGGAAATGTTCTGGAGAGAAACTCGGAATTCCTTTGAAATTTAATTTTTCTCCTTCAGTTAATGTATCTCCAATTTTGAAGTTACCCGTATCGTGAAGTCCAACAATATCACCAGCAAAAGATTCTTCAACAATTTCTTTCTTTTCAGCAAAGAAAGCATTCGGACTAGAAAACTTTACTTTTTTGTTATTACGAACGTGTAAGTATGGCGTATTTCTTTTGAATGTTCCTGAAACGATTTTTACGAAAGCTAAACGGTCTCTGTGTTTAGGATCCATATTCGCGTGAATTTTGAAAACAAATCCTGTTAATTTATTTTCTTTAGAATCTACTAAACGAGTATCCGACATTTTAGGTTGTGGATTCGGAGCAATATCAATAAAACAATCTAATAATTCTTTAACTCCAAAATTATTTAAAGCAGAACCAAAGAATACAGGTTGTAATTGTCCATCGTCATAAGCCTTTTTATCAAAGTCAGGATATACTTCATAAACCAGTTCTAATTCTTCACGAAGTGTTTCAGCAGCATCTTCTCCAACAAGTTCATCTAATTTAGGATTGTTTATATCATCAAATTCAACACCTTCAGAAATAGTTTGCTTGTTATCACCAGAGAAAATATTGATTTTCTTTTCCCAAATGTTATAAATTCCTTTAAAGTCGTAACCCATTCCGATAGGGAAACTTAAAGGTGTAACTTTTAATCCTAATTTTTGTTCAACTTCGTCTAAAAGATCAAATGCATCTTTACCTTCACGGTCCAACTTATTGATAAAAACAATCATTGGGATATTACGCATTCTACAAACTTCAACTAGTTTTTCAGTTTGTTCCTCGACACCTTTTGCTACATCTATAACAACAATAACACTATCTACAGCAGTTAATGTTCTAAATGTATCTTCAGCAAAATCCTTGTGACCAGGAGTATCAAGAATATTAATTTTCTTTTCTTTATAATTGAAAGCAAGAACAGAAGTAGCAACAGAAATACCACGCTGACGTTCAATTTCCATGAAATCGGAAGTAGCACCTTTTTTAACTTTATTACTTTTTACGGCACCAGCTTCTTGAATGGCTCCACCAAAAAGTAATAGTTTCTCTGTTAATGTTGTTTTACCCGCATCAGGGTGAGATATAATTCCGAATGTTCTTCTTTTTTGTATTTCTTCTAAAAAACTCATTAGCTATAATTGAGGGCGTAAAGATATATCTAATTAAAAAAAGAGCCAAGTGTTTAGAGTTTTATCCAATTACTAAAGAAGTGTTTATAAAAAAGAAAAGCGCAAGTACTATGACTCACACTTTTCTACTAATCTAAAATGAAATTTGAAGGCTTATTTTTTCTGAATATTTTTCATGAAAACTCTAATTTTTTGAATGATTTCTTCGCCATCTTCTTCCAAAGCAAAATGACCTGTATCATATATATTATAGTCTATGTTTTTTACATCCTTTTTGAATGCTGCTGCACCACTTTCTGGAAAAAAAGCATCGTTTTTACCCCAAACAATTAAAAGAGGAGGTTGATTGTCTCTTAAATATTGTTGCCATTTTGGATATAGTTTTACATTATTTTGATAATCGTAAAATAAATTTATATGCATTTTATGCGAACCTGGTCGAGATAATCTTAAATAATCTAAGTGCCAAGTATCTGGATTTACATTTTCCGGATTTCTTGTTCCATGTGTGTATTGCCATTCTAATCCTTCTAAAGAAAAAGCAGGTAATAAGGCATTTTCAGTTTCTTCGTTACGATTTGCCCATAACTCTCTAATTCCTTTCCACGCATCACCTAAACCTTCTTCGTAAGCATTACCGTTTTGATTTATAATAGCTGTAATTCTTTCAGGATGTGCAGTAGCTAACCTAAAACCAATTGGAGCTCCATAATCTTGAATCATTATAGCATAAGAATTAATTCCTTTTTCTTCTAAGAATATATTAATAATGTTAGCAATATTATCAAAAGTATATTCATATTGATCAATAGGAGGGAAGTCACTATTACCAAATCCAGGGTAATCAGGAGCAATAAGATGATATTCATCTGCAAGTTGCGCTAACACTTTTCTATATTGATGTGATGAAGTTGGGAAACCATGTAATAAAACGATAGTTGGATTTTTCGGATTTCCTGCTTCTCTGTAAGCAATAGATATTCCATTAACAGTTTGCTTTTTGTATTTAATTTGTGTCATTGTGTTTTGTTGTATTGTTGTTGTTTGTTTTTGTATTTCTTTTTTCTGACAACTAAATGCCAAAATGATAAAAGAAAAGAGTATAGGTTTTAGAAGTTTCATGTTGTTTGTTTTATAATTTTCTATCTGTTTCTTTAATTTTTAAATCGTTGATACTAGCGTATCGTTTTTGCATAAGTCCATTTTCATCAAATTCCCAGTTTTCATTACCATATGCTCTAAACCATTGTCCTTCTTCATTTTCGTATTCATATTCGAATCTCACTGCAATGCGATTTTCAGAAAAAGCCCATAGCTCTTTTTTAAGTTTATAGTTAAGTTCTACATTCCATTTATTTGATAAAAAATCTTGAACTTCTTTTCTACCATTAATAAATTGATCACGATTCCTCCATTCTGTATCTATTGAATATGCTTCTGATACTTTAATAGGGTTTTTACTGTTCCAAGCATCTTCTGCCATTTGAACTTTTTGTTTAGCTGTCTCCAAAGTAAATGGAGGTAATGGATGTTTTTTCATGTTTATATTTTTAATTACCGAACATTCGGTAAAATTTTAATTTAAATTTTTTATTGATCTAAATATTCGTTTTCTATTTGCACTAAAGTATTTTCAAAAATAGTAATATCATTAAGTCCTTTAGTAACGATTAAACTACCCTGAACTTTAATTAAAGTTTGATATGCTTTTTCTTTTGCATCAGTAGGAGAGAAGCCTAAAGCAAGACCTAATGTTTCAAATGTATTGATCCATTTTTTCATTCCTCCACTAATTTGATTTTCAAATAATTCTAAGCTAGATTGCATAGATAATGCTCTAAAAATACAAGTTTCTTCTCCGCCTTTATATAAAACTCTAACTGCTTCTAAACCTGTTTTTAATCTTTCTTTAGGAGTTTTTTCTGTATTTAATAATTCAAAAAAAACTTTTTCATCAACCCAATTATCAATGTGATTTAAAACGGCATCAGCCATACCTTTTTTTCCATCAGGAAATCTATGATATAAGCTTGCTTTTTTTAATCCAGTTGCATCAGATAAATCTTTTAAACTAGCACCTTCGTATCCTTTTGAACGGAATACTTTACTTAATCCGGCTAAAATTTCAATATCTAATACTTTTTGTGGTCTCATAGGACAAAGATATAAAAATATATTTAATTACCGAACGATTGGTAAAAAAATAAATTAAATCTGAATTAGTAATTCAGATTTAATTTATTTTTTAATAAATATGCCATATATCATTTAATAAACTTCCTTCCCAACCACCAAGAATCCATAATTTATTGTCATAAACGATATTTGCATGATTTCCTCTACCATTAAAATTTGTAATTTCAGTTTCTTTTTCCCAAATAATTCCATCTTTACTAGACCAGAAATCATTATTTAAACTACCAGAAATTACCCACATTCTATTTTTAAATACAGTTGAAGAATGACCGTGTCTAGGACTAAAATTGGAATTTATATTTTCAATTTTCCAATTGATTCCGTCAGAAGAAGACCACACATCATTTAAATCACCCAACCCATTTCCTTGATTGCTATTTATGCCACCGATTACCCAAATTTTATTTTTGAATATTATAGAAGTATGTTCGAATCTAGCTACAAAAGCTGCATTATTGGTTTCTAAATTCCAATTAAGACCATCGGAAGAAGACCAAATATCATTAAATTCTGAATTGTTATTTTTACCACCAATGATCCAAATTTTATTATTAAATACTACAGTTGTATGACCTTGCCTAGCAGGAAAAGTAGCATTGTTGGTTTCTAAATTCCAATTGATACCATCTGAAGAAGACCATACATCATTTAAAATAGAATTGATACCACCACCACCAATAATCCAAACTTTATTATTAAATACTACGGAAGTGTGATTAGTTCTGGGAGAAAAAGATGAATTCATGTTGTTAGCAACTTCTAAATTCCAATTAACTCCATCTGAAGAAGACCATACATCATTCAATAAGCCACCATTAACACTATTGTTAGAAGCATGATAACCGCCAATAACCCAAAACTTTTGATTAAATTTAACTACACTATGTTCAGTTCTAGTCGAAAATTCTGCATTTTGGGTTACTACTTTTCCTATAAAGTTTCTTGTTCTAAAAGAAAATATATTGCTCTCTGTAGTATTACCATTTTGGTCAGATGCTATTACTTTCCATGAATATATAGTGTTAAAATCCAAATCATCAATGATTTGAAATGAGTTTGTTGTCAGATTACTACTAATTACACTTGTAGGGTTTTCATTTCCTTTATCTAATAGAACAGTGTATGTTATATTGTCATTGTCAGGGTCAATAGACTTTTCCCATGAAAAATTAGGTTTTAAAATAACATTGCTCTCATTATTTTTTATTTCATTTAAAACAAAACTTGAAGGAGGAAGATTGTTCCTAGTAGTAAAGTTGTAAACTTCACTTTTAGTTATATTGCCTCTTTCATCTTTAGCAATCACTTGCCAATAATATTTGCGGTTATAATCTAAAGTTTCAGTAATAGAAAAACTAGTTTCGCTAATATCTGAAATAAGTATTTTATTGAGGTTATCAGATTCATAATCTAATAAAACACTATAAGTAACTTTTTCTCCTTCAGGATCATTTGCTCTTCCCCATGATAAAGTTGGAGACAATTTTATATCTGTTGAGTTATTAGGGAGGTTAACCAAGATAAAATTATTTGGAGGTAAGTTGGGTACTATTTCTTTATCATCTGAACAAGAAATAATTAAAAGGAATGTTATTAACAAAAGATATAGTTTTAACTTCATAGTATCTTAATTTACATTAATTCTAACCTGATCTCCTGTTCTGTTATTTGGACCAAGAAAAATAACATTTCTAGTTACTGCATCGTAAGGGAAAAATGCAGAACGACTGAAACTATTATTCATCTTTAGTAAGTACTCTGTTTTTTCAGGGTTAAGCTCTACATCAACACTACCAGCAGGATTAAATAAATAAAAACTACCGTTAGAACGTACACCAATAAAGTCAGTTAAATTTTCACCAGTTATGATTAAATTATCACCAAAGCTGTAGGAATTTTGATTAATAGAGTTAATTTTTGGAGAATTTTCTGCTAAGACGTCTATAACTACATCAGATTTCACAATTAAATCATTTAACTTATAAACGATATTGTAATTATTACTAGTTATTGTGTTTTCTGGTATTTTGGTAGTTACTACATAATTTAAAACTCTTTGATTTTCATAAGTTTCTAATTTATCTACAGATAATTTAGTCTCGTTTACACCGTCATTAAGAAAAATTTCAGCATCTGTAATACTAGGGTTTAAAAAACTTAAGGTAATAAATAATTCACCTCTAGTGAATAGTAATTGAGCACCGGTTCTTGGGCCTATGGCTGTTTGGGCATTAATTTCATAAGCTTTATTTATCTTAACTTCATATTCTGTAGTTTCGCCATTTTCAGCTGTTACTGTATAAATAACAGGATTAGTAAAATCTACAATTTCTCCAGAAGCAGGTGAAATACTTGCATTTTCAGAAATAATAATTTCAGGAGTTAATCTAGAAATATTCAAAGATCCAGTTTCAAAAGAAATTGTTTTCTGATCTTCATCTAATCTAGCTTCAATATTCTCTCCATTTAAACCAACTTTAAAATTTATTATCTTTTTTTCTGTGTTAAAAGGTCTATTTTTAATGTTAACTTGATAACTTTTTTGCTCTCCATTCTCGGCAGTTACTGTGTAATTTACAATTGTTCTGAAGTCTTGAGCTATATTTGGATTAGGAAATATAGTTGCCTTATCTGAAATTTTAATATTTGGTACTAAATTATTTAATTCAGCGCCTACAAGATCTAAGGTAATATTTCCAGTTTGCTGTTCTATATCAGCGGAATAAATTTGATTGTTGATATTTAATTGGAATAGTGTAACTAAGTTTTCAGAACTTAAAATTTTATTATTTACGATTACTACATATTCTCTTTCAATTCCATTTTCAGCAGTAACAGTATATCTAATGTTGTTGTTGAAATTTTGTGGTGTATTAATTTGTGGGCTAATACTAGCACCATCGGAAATTTTAATTTTTGGAATTAATGATGTTATGTCTGCATCAGTTAAATTAAAAGTTATAGAATTGTTTTCATTATTAATATCTCCAGATATTAAATTTCCATTTATTTCTAAATGGAAAAGAGTAATGAAATTTTCAGTTCTTAAAGGTTCATCATCTGAGCAGTTGAATAATAAAAACAACGAAAAAATAAATATTATTTTTTTCATGGAACAATTTATATTTTGAGTTAAACAATTTTCAACGCAAAATTACAACTATTTCATTACTCTTGATGTGTTTTATTCAATAATTTCAACAGTCATAGGGATGTCTGAAAGAGGCCATTCATCACTACCGACTTTTACTTGAGCTATTTTGTTTATAGTAGAATACCCAGAAATTAACTGACCAAAAACAGTAAATTCATCATCTAAATGGTGAGCACCTTTTTTATTTTGTACGATATAAAAGTTAAAAGGACTTGATAGTTTATTTGGATTGTCTTCAATACTTCTAGCTGCTGCTAAAGCACCATAACGATGTCTTCTTTTTTTTCTGAATTCTGGTCTTAATCTATAATGTTGATACTTTTTCCTGAATTTCGCAGTAGCAGTTGTTTCAGAATCTCCACCTTGTACCACCCAATTTTTTGCAACTCTATAAAAAACAGTGGTATCGAAATATTTGATTTTTGTTAAAAAAATAAAATTCGCTCTATGTATTGGAGTATCATTAAAGAGCCTAAGTTTTATATTACCAAAACTAGTTTTAATTAAAACTTTAGTTTCTTTATTTTCTTTACCATATTGTTTGAAAAATTCTTGAGCATTTTTCTTATTCAATGTATCCCAACTAGGTCTAATCTCTTTTTCTTTCTTTTTGATCTTTATTTCTTTCTTAATTGGTTCAACAACTTTAATTTCTTTTTTCGGTTTTGTTTCTTTCGCTTTTTTCTTTGTTTGATTACAATTGAAAAGGATAAAACAGGTAAATAGCAAGAATATAAATTGTAAAAACTTCATTAGAATTAATTTTTAGGTGTGTAAATATAATCGATGTTCACATAAGAATGATTTATTCGTGGTTTTTTTATGAGACCTAGTAATTCATTACATTTGTAATGTATGACAGAAAATGTAATTTTAGTAGATGAGCTTGATAATGAAGTTGGGTTAATGCCTAAGATGGAAGCTCATGAAAAAGCAGTACTTCATCGAGCTTTTTCAGTCTTTGTTTTTAACGATGATAATGAATTAATGCTTCAACAAAGAGCAAAAGACAAATATCATTCTCCTTTATTATGGACTAATACTTGTTGTTCTCATCAAAGAAAAGGAGAAACAAATATTAGTGCAGGTAAAAGACGTTTGCAAGAAGAAATGGGTTTTTCTTGTGAGTTAGAAGAGGTATTTTCTTTTATTTATAAAGCTCCTTTTGATAATGGTCTTACAGAGCATGAATTAGATCATGTAATGATTGGATACTATAATGGTGAACCAGAAATTAATCCTGAAGAAGTAGAAAGTTTCAAATGGATGTTATTAGATGATGTAAAGATTGATATAGAGAAAAATCCAGACGATTATACGGCTTGGTTTAAAATAATTTTTGAAAAGTCTTACGACAAAATTGCTAATTTTAATAATAAATAAATGCCTAGAGTAACTGTACACAGAAAAGCTCATTTTAATGCGGCTCATAGATTATATAGAAAAGATTGGTCTGATGAGAAAAACTTTGAGGTATTTAATAAATGTAGTAATACCTATTTTCATGGACATAATTATGAACTAATAGTTTCTTTAACAGGAGAAATAGATCAAGAAACTGGTTATGTTTACGACTTAGGAAAATTAAAAGATATTATAAAATCAGAAGTTGAGGAGGCTTTCGATCATAAGAATCTTAATGTTGAGGTAGAAGAGTTTAAAGATTTGAATCCAACTGCAGAAAATATTTCGGTGGTTATTTATAATAAACTACGACCTCATATTTCTGAAGATTTAGATATGGAAATTACACTGTATGAAACTCCTAGAAATTTTGTAACTTACTCAGGAAGTTAATTCTGTGAAAAATGCTCAATCAATTTATTAAGTTTACCCCAATTCTTAAAGAAAAGATATGGGGCGGAAACAAACTAGGTAAACATTTAAACAAAGAATCTGAATCAGAAAGTTTGGGTGAAAGTTGGGAGATCTCCGATGTTAAAGGAGATACTTCTATAGTTTTTAATGGAGATTTAAAAGGAAAAGATTTAAAAGAATTAATAAAAACTTATCAAGGAGATTTAGTTGGAGATAAAGTTTTTAAGCAATTTGGAGAAAAATTCCCTCTATTAATAAAGTTTATAGATGCTAAAACTCCATTAAGCATTCAATTGCATCCAAATGATAAGTTAGCTAAAGAACGCCATGATTCATTTGGTAAGACGGAAATGTGGTATGTTATGCAAGCTGATGAAAAAGCAAACTTAATTGTAGGGTTTCAAAAAGAAAGCAATAAGGAAGAATATTTAAAACATTTAAATAATAAATCACTTCTAGATATCTTAAATGTAGACGAGGTTAAAAAAGGAGATGTTTATTTTATTCCTACAGGTAGAATTCATGCTATTGGGGCTGGAGTTTTATTAGCTGAAATTCAACAAACTTCTGATATTACGTATCGTATTTATGATTGGGATCGTCAAGATTCAGAAGGGAATTACAGAGAACTGCATACAGAATTAGCTTTAGATGCTATTGATTTTACTGCTATTCCAGATTATAGAACTTCTTATAGTGAAGAATTGAATTCTTCATCGGAAATCGTATCATGTCCATATTTTACAACGAATGTTTTACCGATAGAAGGAGAGTTATCCATAAATCATCAAAACAAAGATAGTTTTGTAATATATATGTGCGTATCTGGTAAGGTTAGTTTTGTGTACAAAGATCAAGAAGAAATTTTAATAGCTGGCGAAACATTATTAGTCCCTGCTAAACTTAAAGAATTTAGCCTTAAATCAGTTGAAAAATCTGAGCTTTTAGAGGTATATATAAAATAAAAAGCCCAAAATCTACGTTTTGAGCTTTTTAAACAAACAAACCAAATTAACTTACAAAAGAATTTACTCAAACATAGTCAGATTACTATCAGCGGCAAAACCGACTCCATATTATAAATGTTAAAGTTTTGGTTTTTTAACATTTTTAAAGTGCTATTTTCAGAATATGTAAATATGTATCTTTGACCTATTCTAATGACCATTTTTTATGAAAATTATCGCAATGATTCCTGCTCGATTTAACGCAAGTCGATTCCCTGGAAAACTGATGAAAGACTTAGCAGGTAAGCCTGTTATTTTACGTACTTATGAAAGTGCATTACAAACTAAATTATTCGATGAAGTTTATGTTGTAACTGATTCAGATGTTATTTATGATGTAATTAAGGCCGCAGATGGAAAGGTAATTATGAGTAAAAAAGAACATGATTGTGGTTCTGATAGAATTGCAGAAGCTGTAGAAGATTTAGATGTAGATATTGTGATTAATGTTCAAGGAGATGAACCTTTTATAGATAAAGTTTCACTGAGTAAGTTAATTGAAGTGTTTAAAGGAGATATTAATAAAAAAATTGATTTAGCTTCTTTAAAAGTAAAAATGAATGCTACAGAAGATATAGAAAATCCTAACAATGTAAAAGTAATTACCGATCAGGATGATTTTGCAATTTATTTTTCAAGATCTGTAATTCCTTATCATAGAGATCAAACTTTAAAGGTTAATTATTTCAAACATAAAGGTGTTTATGCATTTAGAAAAAATGCATTGATGGATTTTTATAATACACCAATGACTCCTCTAGAAGCAGCAGAAAAAATTGAAGCAATTCGTTATTTAGAAGTAGGGAAAAAAATAAAAATGATTGAAACTTCAGTAGAATCTATTGGTATAGATACACCTGAGGATTTAGAAAAAGCCAAAAAGTTATTCTAAAAATGTATAGAGATATTAAAGTAATTGCCTTTGATGCCGATGATACCTTATGGGTAAATGAAACCTATTTTAGAGATGCAGAAAATGAATTTGCTGCTCTTTTAAATGATTATGAAACTGAAAATAAAATTCATCAAGAGTTATTTAAAAAGGAAATTGATAATTTAGAATTGTATGGATATGGTGTAAAAGGATTTACGCTGTCTATGATAGAATGTGCTTTAGAATTATCAAACTATCAAATACCTCAGAAAACTTTAGATCGAATCCTTACTATTGGTAAAGAAATGTTAGAAAAACCAATAGAATTATTAGATGGAGTAGAAGAGGTTTTACAGCAATTACAAGGGAAATATAAATTAATTGTAGCAACTAAAGGTGATTTGTTAGATCAGCAACGTAAACTAGAGAAATCTGGAATTTCTAAATATTTTCACCACGTAGAGGTAATGAGTGAAAAAAAGCCTGTTGACTATAAAAAAATGTTACAAAGATTAGATATTAATCCTGCTGATTTATTAATGATAGGAAATTCTTTAAAATCTGATGTCTTGCCTTTAATAGAAATTGGAGCTTCAGCAATTCATATACCTTTTCATACTACTTGGGCGCACGAAACAGTGTCTAAAGAACAAAAATCAACAACGGAATATAAAACATTGTCTAATATCAAAGAAGTTATCGATTTATTATAATGAAGTCATATTTAGATATTGAAACTTGGAATAGGAAAGAGATATATGAACATTTTAGATCTTTAAACGATCCTACTTTTGCAACCGTTGTAAATATTGATGTGACTAATGTTCATAGTATTTGTAAAATAAAACAAAAATCTTTTTTTACTACATATTTACACGAGTGTACTAAAGCGCTTAATTCTGTAGAAAACTTTAAATATAGAATAGAAGAAAACAAAATTACGATTTACGAAAAGTTAGATGCTTCGGCAACAATTTTAAGAGAAGATAAAACTTTTGGTTTTTCATTTATTGAATTTCACGAGGATTATGAAGTTTTTCACAATAACTTTTTAAAAGAGAAAGAACGTATTGTAAATTCGACCAATCTCTTTCCTCCAAAATACTCTCTAGGATGTTACCACTGTTCAGCAATACCTTGGTTTACATTTACAAGTCATAAAGAGCCTGTTTCTGGAGACAAAGACAATAGTGTTCCACAATTATCTTTTGGTAAAGTTTTTAAGTCTAATAATAAATTATTTATGCCTGTAGCAATTAATGTAAATCATGCTTTGGTAGATGGATATCATGTTGGTAAGTTTTTTGAAAATTTTCAGAATGGTTTAGATAAAATCGACTAATTTTGTCAAAAATTTTAATTATGGCAAGCGTTAAAAATTTAAAGAAAGATATCAATTATACTCTAGGAGATATTATTGAAGAATGTTATTTATGGGAGTTAGAAAACCCTGGAGCTGATACTGCTACATCTCAAGGAATAATTGACGAAGCTATTACTGCTTTTGATGAATTATTAGATAAGGTTAATGCTAAAGATGTAGAAAATAAAAGATCTCACTTTAAAAGCATAAGTTCTGAATTAGAACAAAAAGCAAAAGCTTTAGTTGATAAAGTAAATGCTTTATAAGAAAAAACACTTATTAATTAGGTAATTAGCTCTATTTCTTTAAGAAATGGAGCTTTTTTTTGGTAGTATTTTAACAAAATGCTTTTTATTTTTTTGTATATTTAAAATGTAATAATTCAAATTCCCTTAACTTATGCCTAGAGCAATGTTCGAATATACCAAAGTGGTATTGCAAAAAGTGAGTTTTAATACAGAGCTTTTTTGCAAAGAATTAGAAAAAGCAATGAAACGATTATTACCTTATGAAGTAGACGAATTAGTAATTTGGGTAAAGCAGTATACTGCGAATAGACCAGAACTTTATGTTTGCATGGGAGTAATTGATAATAAATAAAAAAAGAAGCTTTAAAGCTTCTTTTTTAGTTTATATAAAGATATATTCAATTATTGATTTCTCCTGTTTCTTCCTCTTCTTTCCTTAAAACGTTTAATCATAGTTTTATTAAAACGATGTTCTAAGATTTCTAATTGAAGAACTTTCTTCGCTGATAAGAAATTTAAAAGATCATTGTGAAAAGAAGCTTTTATTTCTTCGTGAGAAGCTTTAATTTTATGGAATAAATTCAAATATCGTTTAGCTTCTTCTTCGGTAATATTCTCAAGTCCTCCAGCAGATTTTATTTTATTTCTGATCTCTTCTTTCTCTTGTTTAAAAAGCTTATGTTTTGCTTTGTCAAACTTATTATACAAAGGCCAAAATTTTTCAGCTTCTTTTTCAGAGAGATCTAAATTTTCAGTTATAAAAGCTATTTTTTTAGCTTTTATTATCCTTGATTTGTCTGGTCTTTGAGCAAAAGTTGCTAAAGAGACAAAAATTAATAATATAAAAAGTATTGTTTTTTTCATTTTCTAAAATTTCATTTACTGTATTTCATCTAGTAAAGATGAATTGTCAATATTATCTAAATAATCTTCTATACTATTATCATCAGAAGCGTAAGATAAATCATTTTCAGAAAAATCTTGATCATCAAATAATAAAGCAAGCTCATCAGTTGTTACATCACTGTTTTCAAACCACTCATCTATAGTGATATTAGTTTCTTCGGTTGTAGTTGGAATATTTATAAATTGAAAGGTAATAAACAAGACAACTGAAGCTGCAGCTGCAAAAGAAGTGAACTTTACCATTCTCTTTCTAAGAGAAATAACTTTTGGTTCACTTGTTTTAGTTTCGTCATTAATTTTATTTAAAATTTGATCTTCTAAACTGTCAAAATAATGTTCTGGAGTTTCAAAACCACATTTTTCAGGTAAATCTTCTACAATTAATTTACTCATTAGATCATTTTCCAAATTGTTAAAGTAATTGTCTGGCATATTAAAGCCAGGTTGTTTACCTAATTTTTGGTTTAAAAAATCTTCGTTATGTTGTTTATTATCGTTCATTTCTATTAGTTAGACCTTAGAAATAGGAAAAGGTTTAATTATAATTCTTAATAAATTCTTCAATCTTTTTTACTGCATGAAAATAAGATGCTTTTAAAGCTCCAACAGAAGTATCTAAAACATCTGAAATTTCTTGATATTTTAAATCATCAAAATATTTCATGTTAAAAACTAACTGTTGTTTTTGAGGAAGTGTTGCTATAGCTTTTTGTAAGATAATTTGTATTTCATCACCTGAGAACCAGTCATCGCTTTTTAAATTAGAAACAATTTGTTGTTTATAGTCAGAAATGTCCACATTATTTTGCTTGGCTCTCTTATTTAAAAATGTAATAGCTTCATTGGTTGCGATTCTATACATCCAAGAATACAACTTACTATCTCCTTTAAAATTATCAATACTTTTAAAAATTTTTATAAAAGTATTTTGTAATACATCATCAGTATCGTCGTGCGATATGACTATTTTTCGAATATGCCAATACAAACGCTCTTTGTATTGCGATATTAAATTACGAAAAGCAGCTTCTTTTGTCGCTACGTTTTGTAATTGCGATACTAATGTAATTTCGTCAGTCAAATGAATTGGTTTTTCACTATGACTTTAAAATTAGTAAAAGGTTTAATTAAAAAAAAGAATTATTTTCTTCGTGAGTAACCAAATAAACGTTTTTCTTCGATCATTTCAGCGATTCCAGATGGTAACAATTCTTGCCAACCATCTTGTCCTTCTTGAATCATTTTTAAAACTTCTCTAGAGAAAATAGATAATATTTCAGGATCAAATTCTTCTATATCTACAAGTCTACCATTAATTTTAAAGAATTTATATAATTCCTTAATTCTAGGATGAACTTTTAAATTTGCTGAAGTAATGTATTCATTGGTTTCTTTGTCTTTATATGGATAAAGATATATTTTTAGATCTTTATAGAATAACTTTCCAAAAGCTTCTAAAATACCACCACTTACATTACGATAATATTTCTCATCGAAGATTTGAACTAAGTTATTTACTCCCATGGCAAGTGCCATTCTTTCTTTTGTGAATTCGCTAAAATATTCTACTAATCTGTAGTATTCCTGATAATTTGTAATCATTACATTCTGACCTAACGAACATAATAATTCAGCACGATCTAAGAAATCACGCTCATTAATTTCTCCTTCAGCTCTTAAATTACTTAAAGTGATTTCAAAAATAATCTGAGTCTTCTCGGGATTTACTTTTTTCTCATTTAAGAATTGAACTTTAGACTTTTCGTACATATCCATATTAACTTTAGTTACAGGTCTAAAGCTTCCACGTAATGCAAGAATGTTCTTTTTGTATAACACTTGAGCAGGTAATAAGTTATTACCATCTGGCCCAAACATTACAGCGTTAGTCATTCCGTTTTTAACTAACTGTAAACTCATTAAACGGTTATCAACATACATAAAACGAGGACCAGAAAAGTTAATCATATCTATTTCTAGTTTGTCTTTATCTATATTGTCGTAAAAAGATTTTAAAAGTTCTTTAGGATTATCATTTAAATAAAAAGCTCCGTAAATTAAGTTTACACCTAAAGTACCAAGTGTTTCTTGTTGTAATCTAGCCTCTGTTTCTTTAAAACGTAAGTGTAAAACAATCTCATTGTAATCTTCTAAAGGATCTAACTGAAAACGAATTCCGACCCAACCGTGTCCTTTAAATTTTTTAGCAAAATCAATTGTAGTAACAGTATTTGCGTAGCTGAAGAATAATTTTTCTGGATGTTTTTTACGATCTAAACGATCTTCAATTAAATTAATTTCATGTCTAAGCATTTTCTTTAATCGAGATTCCGTTACATAACGTCTATCATCTTCAATTCCATAAATTGCATCAGAAAAATCTTTATCGTAAGCACTCATTGCTTTTGCGATTGTTCCTGAAGCTCCACCAGCTCTAAAAAAGTTTCTAGCAGTTTCTTGTCCAGCACCTATTTCAGCAAAGGTTCCATAGATATTAGCATTTAAGTTAATTCTAAGCGCCTTCATTTTAGATGTTGGGACACTGCTTATTTTTTGATCCCCTTTTAAGATAATAGCCATTTTAGTTGTTTTTGTTTACGTGGACAAATGTACTGAAAATAGAAAGTATCAGTCAATTTTTATCTTATTTTTGTGGTAACAATGAATAATAAAAAGAAATTAAAAGTAACGTTTTTAGGAACAGGTACATCAACTGGTGTTCCTATGATAGCAAGTAAGAATCCGGTACGATTTTCAGAAGACGAAAGAGATAAAAGATTAAGAGCTTCAATTGTCTTTTCTTGGGAAGATAATAATGAAGAGATTAATTATATTATCGATTGTGGACCAGATTTCCGTCAGCAAATGATTAAAGCAAATATTGAATCAATAAAAGGTATTTTATTTACTCATGAGCATGCAGATCATATTGCGGGTTTTGATGAAATAAGACCATATTATTATCAAATGGGGCCAGTCCCAATTTACAGTGATAGCAGAGTTTTAAAATCACTTGAAAAACGTTATGAGTATATTTTTACGACAGAGAATAGATATCCTTCAGCTCCTGAAGTTAAACCTACTATCATTTCAGAAAAAGATCAGTTTCAATTTCATGGAGTAGAAGTAAAGCCGATAAAAGTAATGCATGGAGATTTACCAATTTTAGGATATCGCTTTGGTAATATTGCTTATTTAACAGATGTGAAAACTATTCCTGTTGAGGAAAAGGAAAAGTTAAAAGATTTAGATATTTTAATAACAACTGCTTTACGTTTAGAGCCTCATAAGACTCATGCTACTTTAAATGAAGCTCTAGAGTTAGTAGAAGAATTAAAGCCTAAAAAGGCATATTTTAGTCATATCAGTGAGTTGTTGGGGTTTCATGCAGATATAGAAAAGGACTTACCTGAAAATGTTTTTTTAGCTTACGATGGTTTAGAAATAACTAGTTGCGATTAATTTTTGAATCAAAATACATTTTAAGTTACTACAAATATTTGTTTTCAAACTACGGAAATTAATTTCATAATTTTTTTGAGTAAAAGTGCTTCTACTTTTGAAGTGTAAATTATTAATCAATTTAAATTATGAAAAAAGTATTTTTAACTATTGCAATGTTAACATTTGGTTTTGCAATTAGTGCTCAAAATTCAAATGAAAAGAAAACTAATACCCAAACTGAAAAAGGTAAATTTATTATTGAAGCTAATACAGGTTCTAATACTACAGGAAATACCGGGTTTTATTTAAGATCTACTGATGGTAATACATCTTTTGCAGTTGGTTTAGATGGAGGTTACTTTTTTATGGACAATTTTGCAGTTAAAACAGGATTAGGATATAATGATGGAAATGAAGCTTTTGTTTATAAAATAGGAGCAGAGTATTACATAGAAGGACAGTTTCCTGTGGGGATAGATTTTACAGGAACTTCGTTTTCTGGGGGAAGTGAAAACTGGATTGGAGTTCAAGGAGGTTATGCTTATTTTATAGGAGATAAAGTGAGTATTAAACCTACAGTTCGTTATAATATTGGTTTAGATGACGGGCAAAAAGGAGTTTTCCAAGGTTTAATTGGTTTTGCTCTTTATTTATAAAACGAATATTTATATCTGAAAATAAAAGTCAGGGGAATTTCTCTGGCTTTTTATTCTCAGATTTCATTTATTAGTTACTTAACTGAAATTAACTTTGTTCTAGATATCGAATCATGACCATTTTGTCCGCATAAAAAAGATAAAATATCGAAAGGATTTAAACGAAGTACAGATCTCCAAAAAATTCTTAAAGAAGAAGGTTTCTTATTATTTAACCCGATAACTTTTGTTTTGGTAATTAATTTACCCAAAGTTTGCCCATTATTAAAAGACTCTAAAAAGAAATAATACGAGATGTAAACGACCAAATAGAGAAACTGAGTAGGGTAAAAGAATATACTGAAAAATATAGTAATACATATAATTACCATATAATCAATTGTATGATTAATTATTCTTGCTCCTTTATTAATATCGCTCATAGTTCTTTTGCAAATCTAAACAAAGTTTAATTTAGATGATGATATAAAACAAAAAAACCATCAATAAATTGACGGCTTTTAAAAATGATATATTTTGATATTAATTATCTTCCAAAGAGAAATTAATTGGGAATCCGTACTTTACAGAAACTGGCTTACCATCTTTAGTAGCTGGAGTAAATTTTGGTAAATTAGAAACCACACGAACAGCTTCATCATTTAATATTTTACCTCCTTTAGGCCCTAAAGTCTTAATGTTAGTAACATTTCCATTTTTGTCAATAATAAAACGTACCCAAACTTCTCCTTCTTGCTTATTTAATAAAGCTTCATTAGGATAAACGAAATATTCTTGGATATGTTTAATCATTTCAGTGTTAAAACAATCTAATTGATCTCCATCATTGTTACAGTTTGGGAAAGCAGGAATTGCATCTACTGTAGCAAATTTTTGAGCTTTTCTTAATTCTTCTCTCGATAAGCTGTTTTTTAGAGCAGCTATATTAGTTTTTATTTTAAGAGATTTAAGATTGTTGGTACCTTGAACTGTAGATATACCAGAACTATTTAACGTATTAGCTTCTGATGCTGCATTCTTTTTACGTCTCTTTAAAAAACGTTTTTTTGAAGCAGATACTCTTACACTAATTTGTCTAGTTTTTTTATCTTTCTTATTAGTTGTTTGTTTAACTGTACATTTAGTAATACTGTTTAAATCTTCAACTAAATTTTCCTCTGTGTCGCATGTTTCTTTCTGAGACCACACTAAGGTAGTCACCATTAGAAAAGATAAGTATACTATTTTTTTCATAAGTTGGGGATTAATAATTTACACACATTTATGACCCATTTATATCCCGTAAGTCACATTCATAACGAGTTAGACTTGTAAATGTTTCATAACTTACATCAAATTAAAGAAAAATATAAGTTAAAAAATGTTAAACATCGATAAACGGTTGAAATTTAACTGTTATTGGTAATTTTCAATAGTTTATCGGCGCTAAAAAAAGGAGTAGTTTTACCTGAGTTTAATTGAAGAATTTCTTTTTTTAATTGATCATTAACCTCAGGATTTTCATAGAAACGTCTTTTTAATTCTTGTTCTATTGTTGAAAAAAGCCAGTGTTTATTTTGATTATTTCTTCTTTTATTAAAATAACCAGTTTTTTTAGCTGAATCGATATAAGAAAGTATCATTTGATAAATAGCATCTATACCAGAATTTTTAAGAGCACTTGCAGTTAATACTTTTGGTTGCCAACCATTTTCTTTTGGAGGATATAAATGCAAAGCTCTGTTAAATTCAACTTTAGCAATTTTAGCATTTTTTACATTATCGCCATCAGCTTTATTAATAACAATAGCATCTGCCATTTCTATAATTCCTCTTTTAATTCCTTGTAATTCATCACCTGCGCCAGATAGTTTCAGTAACAAGAAAAAATCAACCATAGAATGTACAGCAGTTTCACTCTGCCCAACGCCAACAGTTTCAATAATAATTGTATCAAAACCTGCAGCTTCACATAAAATTATACTTTCTCTAGTTTTTTGTGCAACACCACCAAGTGAAGTTCCAGAAGGAGAAGGACGAATAAAAGCATTTTTATCAACCACAAGTTGTTCCATTCTGGTTTTATCACCTAAAATACTTCCTTTATTAATTGAACTACTCGGGTCTACAGCTAAAACAGCTACTTTTTTGCCTATTGAAGTTAAATGTTTACCAAAACTTTCAATAAAAGTACTTTTTCCAACACCAGGAACTCCAGTAATACCAATGCGAACAGATGTATTGGCATGAGGTAAACACGCATTTAAAATTTCATTTGCTTTTTGTTGATGTCTTTTATTAGTACTTTCAATTAAAGTAATAGCTCTACTTAAAAATGTAATATCACCTTGAAGGATTTTTGCTACAAATTCTTGAGTATTTATTTTTTTTCTTCTGTTTAATTTTATTTTTTCAGCAGAAGTTTTGCTTGTAGTTTCAGGTTGTGAAACTCCATCTTTTTCCGATAAATTTGATTTTGAATTAGTTGCCATAAATCAAGGTGTGCATCATTCTATTTGTAAATTTAGAAATAAAAAATTATCCAAAATGCAACGCGCTAAAAAATGTGTCGTCTTTAAGACAAGAAATCAATAAATGAAATCAACTAAACAATTTCATCAAAAATTAATCCGTGCTTGTCAGAAGCGCGATAAAAAAGCACAGTTACAACTTTATAAGAGTTATAGTAAAGCTATGTTTTTGGTTGCGTATAGGTATGTAAATGATCAATTCTTGGCTGAAGATATTATGCAAGAAGCTTTTATAAAAGCATTTAAATATATAGGTAATTATAAAGGAGAAGTAAGTTTTGGTGCTTGGTTAAAAAAAATAGTAATCAATCAAAGTATCGATGAACTTAAGAAGAAAAAATTGGTTATGGTTTCTATAAATTCTGGAATATACAGAGAGTTAGAAGATGAAAATGATTGGGAAGTAGATAATTCGATAACATCAGAAATGATAATTGAAGCAATAAATAAACAAAAAGATAAATACAGATTGGTACTCACCTTATACTTGCTAGAAGGTTACGACCATAAAGAAATCTCAGAAATTTTAGGAATTACAGAAGTAACTTCTAGAACACATTTAATGAGAGGAAAAAAGTTAATAAAAGAACATTTAAAATTAACAAACTATGCCGAAGGATATTAGAAACTTAGTAAAAGACTTTCAGGAAGAAAATATTGAGTTATCTCAAAATCATGAAGGAAAGTTTTTAAATAAATTGGAAGAAGCATTTCCAGAGGAAAAGAAATCATATCGATGGTTGTATGCAGTTGCATCTATAGTTGTTTTACTAGGTTTAGGAATTAAATTTTATCCTGGTTTAGTAAAAGATCAACCAAAAGAAAATGAAGTATTAGAACAAGTAAGCTTAGGAGAAATTTCTCCTGAAATGAAAAAAATAGAAGATTATTATTTAACAGCTATAAATTATGAAATAGCTAGTTTAAATGTTACTCCAGATAATAAGGCCTTATTGGATGAGTATTTTGAGAAGATTAGTAAACTAGATACAGATTATAAGAGGTTAAATCAGAAGTTAAAAACGGATGGTATTACCAATGAAATAATCAATTCTTTAATCACCAATCTTCAATTACGTTTACAACTTTTAATTCATTTGAAAGATCAATTAAGTGATCTTCAATCTAAAGAAAATAAAAATGAAAATATCACTATATAAAATAACAGCAGCAGTATTCACACTAAGTACATTTCTTGTATTTAGTCAGAAAAAAGACAATAATTTTAAAGAAGAATTTAAAGTAAAGTCTGATGTAGTTATTGATATCAATACAAGACATTCGGATATTCAAATAGAAACCTGGAACAAAAATAAAGTAGTAGTAGAAGCTTTTATGATGGTGGAAGGTGAAGAGGTGACTGAAGAAATGAAAGATCACTTTTATGAGAAGTGGGATTTTGATGTTCATGGTAACAGTAAGAAAATAACAGTTAAATCAAGAACTAATCCTAGCTTTAATTTTCACTCATTCAATTTTGATGATCCAGACTATAGTTTTATCGTTAACGATTTATCAGATTATTCAATTGGTAGCTTAGATGTTTTAGATTCAATAGATTTTATAATGCCTCCTTTGCCACCAGAACCACCAATGATTTCAGGAGTTATTGCGCCTCCAGCACCACCGATGCCACCTTTTACGACATTTAAAATGTATACAGAATTTGATTTTGAGGAATATAAAAAAGATAAGAATTATTTAAAACGTTGGAAAGAAGAAAATAAAGAAGCGCTTGGGGAAAATGCTAAAGTGAAAATAGGAGACAAATCTATTTCTATAACGACAGACGATTCTAACATTACAATGTCTGGCTCAATAAATGGAGATCAAGATTTAATGATTTTTCTTAAAGATAGAGAAGAAAATAAAAAAGAACGAGAAAAGAAAATGAAAGCTTATCAGAAAGAGTGGAAAGAAAAGTCAAAAAAATTAATAGAAAAAGCTCAAAAACAATTAAAGAAAAATCAAGAAAAATTAGAAAAACAACTTAAAAAAATAGAAAAGCAAAAGAAGGAGCGCAAGAAAATTCAAATGGTTTTAAAAGATAGAAGTAAATTAAAAATTAAAAGATTAATTGTAATAAGAGCTCCAAAGAATGCAAAATTCAATATGAATGTGAAATATGGAGAATTGAGCTTCGGAAATGATTAAAACATAGATTACTGTATATTTATATTTCAAGGTTAATGATCTAACAATCATTAACCTTTTTTATTTCTTTAGAAGAAATAAAGAATATGGTTTTAAGTGATATAATATTTCAATAGCTCACTAGAATTATTGTTGACAATGTTTAATTTTAAACATTGTGTATCCCTTGTAAATACTCAAAATATCTTAAAATTACTTTTTTAAAAAAATTATGATTTCACTTTGTTAAAAGTACCTATATTTACATTTCAAAATAGTGTAATCTAATGGAGCTATACAAAGAAAATCAACTGAAAATTTATAATTCACTTTCTAAATCTAAAGAAGTATTTGAAACCGTAACAGAAGGAAGAGTAGGAATGTATGTTTGTGGGCCAACAGTATACAGTAACGTACATTTAGGAAACTTAAGAACATTTATGTCGTTCGACATGGTGTTTAGGTATTTATTACATTTAGGTTACAAAGTTCGTTACGTAAGAAATATTACTGATGCAGGACACTTAGAAAGCGATGCAGAAGAAGGTGAAGATAAAATAGCTAAAAAAGCACGATTAGAACAAATAGAGCCAATGGAAGTTGTACAGCGTTATACTGTAGATTTTCATGATATTACGGCAAAATATAATTTTTTACCTCCAAGTATAGAACCAACAGCTACTGGTCATATTGTTGAACAAATTGAAATGATTAAAGAAATCATGGATAAAGGTTTAGCTTATGAAGTAAATGGATCTGTTTATTTTGATGTTGTTAAATACAACGAAGAAGGTAATAATTACGGGATTTTATCTGGTAGAAATATAGAAGATGCAATTCACAATACAAGAGCTCTAGATGGGCAATCTGAAAAGAAAAATCCTCAAGATTTTGCTCTTTGGAAACAAGCAAATGAATTTCATATTATGCGTTGGCCTTCGCCTTGGGGAGAAGGATTTCCAGGTTGGCATTTAGAATGTTCTGTTATGAGCTCTAAATATTTAGGAGATCAAATTGATATTCATGGTGGAGGAATGGATTTAAAATTTCCTCATCACGAATGTGAGATAGCACAATCTCATGCTTGTTCAGGAGTTCAACCAGTTAATTATTGGATGCATGCTAACATGTTGTTGTTAAACGGACAAAAAATGTCTAAATCAACAGGAAATAGTATCTTACCTGGTGAAATTTTAACAGGTGAAAATTCAATTTTAAGTAAAGCTTTCGGGCCTGGAGTAGTGCGTTTTTTCATCATGCAAGCTAATTACAGAAGTGTGTTAGATTTTTCTAACGATGGATTATTAGCTTCTGAAAAAGGTTATAATCGTTTAATGGAAGCAGTTTCATTATTAAGTGCCTTAAAAACTAGCGGAAGTTCTTCTTTTGATGTTGTAAAATGGAGACAAGAATGTTATGATGCTATGAACGATGATTTTAATACACCAATAGCAATAGCAAAACTTTTTGATGCAGTTAAATTCATTAATCAGATTAAAGATAATAAAGCAACAATAACTTCTGAAGATTTAGAGTTACTAACAAAAACAATGAATGCTTTTGTTTATGATATTTTAGGATTAGTAAATGATGCTAAAGATCAAGGATCAAATAAACTAGATGGAACAGTAGAGTTATTAATTAAGTTAAGAAAAGAAGCAAGAGAAAATAAAGACTGGGCTTTATCTGATAAAATTAGAGATGAATTAGCAGAATTAGGAATTCAGTTAAAAGATGGTAGAGAAGGAACAACGTTTACTGTAAACTAATTTTTTTGAAAAAAATACTAATATATCCGTTCGTTTTATTAATTCGTTTTTATCAAACAGCAATATCTCCATTTACACCTGCTACTTGTAGATATAATCCTACATGTTCAGCTTATACATTAGAAGCTTTAAAAAAACATGGATTATTTTACGGAGGTTGGTTAGGTTTAAAAAGAATTTTTAGCTGTCATCCTTGGGGTGGAAGTGGTTATGATCCAGTACCGGAAAAGAAAACAAAAAACAAAAACTAAACTTATTTACAATACATGAATTTTTTAGCAATTACTTGGGATTGGGATCCGGAAATCTTTAACATTGGAGGTTTTAGTGTCCGTTGGTATAGCTTAATGTTTGTTATAGCATTTATATTAGGAACACATTTAATGAAAAAGATCTTTACGCAAGATGGAATTTCTCATGATAAAATGGATCCGTTATTTATGTATACTTTCATATCTATGTTAATAGGTATGCGTTTAGGAGAAGTTTTCTTTTACAATTGGCCAGATTATCAAGATAATCTTTGGAAAATCATTTTACCTTTTGAAAAAAGGGAAGGAGCTGAAGCTTTTTTTGGTTTAATTAAAGGATGGAAATTTACTGGGATTTCAGGTTTTGCTAGTCATGGAGCAGCAGTGGCAATACCAATTGCTTTATATTTTTATGCGAAAAAACATTTAAATAAATCTTGGTTATTTATTCTAGATAGAATGGGAATTATGGTTGCCTTAGCTGGATTTTTCATTAGAATGGGAAATTTTTTCAATTCAGAAATTTATGGAAAATTAACAGGAACGAGTTTTGGTGTAATTTTTAAAAGAGCAGGAGAGAGATATCCTGCACATCCTACACAATTGTATGAAGCATTTAGTTATTTAGCTTTATTCTTTATCCTTTGGAGATTATACTGGAAAACAGATAAAAAACTTAAAGAGGGCTATTTATTTGGAGTTTTTATGGTTGCTTTGTGGTCTTTACGATTTACAATAGAATTTTTAAAGAAGCCTCAAGTAGATGCAAGAGAAGATTGGATTTTAATGTTTAACACTGGGCAAGTACTTAGTATTCCTTTAATTTTAATAGGTCTTTGGTTTATTTTTAGAAAACCAAAAGAAACAAATTAAAAGCCAGAAAGATTATAAATTAATGAAATGCAGAAATACTTTTTAAGTTCTGCATTTTTTTTTGCTAAATTTCAACCGTCTAATTTTAATAGTTTATTTAAAAGCTATTCTATTCATATTTATTAACTAATTACTACAAAATCAATGATTAGAATTGTGAGTTTTCTTGCCTTGTTTTTTATAGGTATTTCTATTTTTGGTCAGAATAAAGCAGAAGAATTACTTAAAAAACTAGATAAAAGTACTGAAGTTGACGATCGAATTGCCTATTTAGATACGTTAACTAATCTCATGGTACGTAAAAATCATCCAAAGAAATTAGAATATTTACAAAAGTATGTAGCACTTACTACAAAAGAAGGAGAGTTTGATTTAGCTGCAAATAAATCTAGATTTATTATTCAAGAGTATATTAATAAAGGTGAATCAGAAGCAGCTTTTAAAGAGATTAAAAATCAATTAAATAATGTAAGTAAATTCAAGAAAAAAAATTCTGAAGCTCATATTTTACTTAAAAGAGCAGCTTATTATTACAATAAAGAGCAGTTAGATAGTGCAGCAATAGATTATGATAGATCTGGTGATCTTTTCTTAGAAAGTAAAGATTCTATTTTTACTGCAGATTCACGTTTTTTTGCTGGTCAGGTTTATTTTGATTTAAACAATTTTATAAATAGTGTAAAACGTTTTGAGGAAGCCTATGAGTTATACAATAAATTAGGCGATGCTAGTTATGCTAACTATGCATTAAATGAACTATCGAGTTTATATGGTAAAAACGGATTTCATGATAAAGCTATTTATGAGAGAAAAAGAATTTTAGCAGGAGCTAAAAAAGTGAATGATCCCGTAGCAATTTCTTATGCTTATTCACATTTATTTACGTCACATATCAAAAAAAATAAATTTGATATGGCCAGAAAGTATTTAGATTCTATGCATACAGCTTCTAAAAGCATTAAGAATGAAATGAGAAGAAATGGATTTAATCTTCACTTAGCTAAAATGAATACTAAATATTATTTAAAAGCTAATAATTTAGATAGTGTTGCAAAGTATTTAAAAGATTTCGAACAGAAATTAAAGCTTAATGAGCGAGGAGATCAATTTCATAAGAATTCCTTTTTATCTTATTCAGGACAGTATTACAAAGCAAAATCTGATTATTCTACCGCTGAAAATTATTACAAGAAATTACTTGATAAAAACAACAAATTAGGAGATGTAAAAATGATAATGGAAGCTAATAAACAGCTTTCAGAAGTTTTAGCAGCTCAAAATAAGTTAGAAGAATCATATCCGTATTTAAAAGCATATTCAATTGCTAAAGATTCAGAAGAAAAAAGAATAACAACGAATACTTTTTTATACTATCAATCTGAATTTGAAACTCAAAGAAAGGATAATGAAATTTTTAAAAATGAAACTGAAATTACTTTATTAGAAAAAGATAAAGAGATAGGAGAAGCTAAACGAAAAGTCTTATGGATAATTTTAATAGCTGTACTAATATTATCTGCTGTAGCAATATATTTAATTTGGTTAAGAGGAAATATAAAACGAAAAGCATTAGCCAAAAAGTTAGCTAAAAATCAAAAAGATTTAGAAGATTTTACCAATCAACTTTTAGAAAAAAGTAAAGTTCAAGAGTCTTTAACTCTAGAATTAGAAAAATTAAAAGAAGAAATAGGTAATCAAAAATCAATAGAAAAAATTAGAGATTTAACAGCAACAAAGATTTTAACTTCAGATGATTGGTATATCTTTAAAGAAAAGTTTACCAAAGTTCACCCAACCTTTTTTATTGGATTGAAAAATAAAGGTTATAATCTTACTAAATCTGAAGAACGTTTGTTAGCGATGGAAAAACTATACTTGGATACAAAACAGATAGCTACTATGTTAGCAATTTCAGATGATAGTGTAGTAAGAAGTAGATCTCGTCTTCGTAAGAAAGTAAACGCACCTAAAGGAAGTTCTATATTAGAATATCTTGAAGCTTCTTAATAAACTATAATTTTAATAAATAGTTATTTAAAGAATCATCTTTAGTAAGACCAAGTTTCTTCTTTAATCGAAATTTAGTAGATTTTACTGCTTCTAAACTTGTATTTCTTACGTGAGCAATTTCAGATCTAGAGAGACCAACTTTAATTAAAGAGCAAATTTCAACATCTGTTTTAGTAAGTTCAGGATGTTTTGTTTTTAACCTTTTTAAGTATTTGTTGTTCAATTTTTTTATATTTTTTTTAAAAAGGTTGATTTTCTCTTCTTCTATTTCTTGATCATTTTTTAATTGATTAATAACTAATTGTACTGATTGTTGTAATTCTTTATCAGATAATTCTTGAGGTTTTTCTGTAGATATTCCTTTTGTATCAAATGAAGATATATTATTCTCATTTACTGTTGTAATTTCTGATGTTACTTGATCTTTCTTTAAACGCTTATAGCTGAAATAAATTATTAATAAAAGAACTGTTATTACAATAACCATTATAATGCTATATAACTTACTTTGCAGTTTTTGATTTTTAATTTGAATGCTTAACAGTTTTCTTTCTCTTGCTTTTATAAGGCTATCTTTTAACTGTTTTTTCTCGTATTCATTTAAAATTTCTAAAGCTTTTAGTTCACGAGTCTTTTTAATACTATTTATTTCTTTATCAATTTTATTGTATTTTTCAATATCATTAAACGCTAAATCATACTTTTTCATAGCTTTATATATCTTACTTCTAATTTTATATGCGTTGAGAAGATATTGTTTAGAGTCTTCTGAAATAGCCATTTCTATACTATCATTAGCATAAATTAGAGCTTTGTCGTAATCATTAGTCCGTAAGTAAATATTAGCAATATTGGAGAGAGTTTTAATAATAGAACGTTTCTTATTTATTAATCTAGTGTACTTTAAATACTCTAAATAAATATGAAGAGCTTTGTCGTATTCTTTCTGAATAGAATATAATGAAGCTTTATTAGCAATTGCTTGTTGCTTCCCTTCTTCATAATCGCTCAATTCAAAGTAATGAATAGCTTTATCTAGTACATAAAAAGAAGAATCTATTTGTTTTGAATTTTTATAACAGGCAGACATCATGCTGTAGTTATTAGCAAGATTTTTGTACCTTTTATTAGCTAAATTTATAGCTATTGCTTTTTTAAATAATCGAATTGATTTTTGATGTTCTTTCTTAATTCTATATACGAACGCTATATTGTGATAAATGGTAGAAAGTTGTACTGTATCATTTATTTTTATATAAATTTTTTTGGCAGCATAGTAATCTTTTAAAGCACCACTGTAATCAGATTTTCTTCTTTTATAAATTCCAGAATTACCATATGCTTTAGCTCTTTGTAATCTAGTATCGTAGTTGGCTAAATCGAGAATTTCATGAATTTGATTGCAATACACAATTACTTTGTTGTAATCTCTTTTTTTTTGGTATTCAGCAAGTTTAATTAAAGCTTCAACTTTTAAAGAATCAGTTTCAGCTTTTTGTAAAGCACTTTCTAGTTTTACTAAAGTTGTATCGATTTTTTGTGCTTGTACAACAATGGATATAAACAGAAAAACATAGGAGACAAGTTTTTTCATGTTATGATTAATAATTGGTTTTTCTTCTTTAAAATAGTTTTTCATGTTAAGTTAAAAAATGAAGGTCAACCTCAGAAGTATAGTCGACCCTCACATAAAATCCCCGGTTTTAACTTTAAAATCCTTCACCAGGAGCTTCAGGTGAAGCTGCTTGTGCTTTTTTAGGACTCAAAATCAAGTACGTTCCAATGGCAGTTAATGCGGTATATTTTCCAAAATTCCCGATTTTTTTTAAAGCTTCTTTACGGGTAATTTCTTTTTGATTATTGTTCATCTTATTTACTCTATTATTTTACTTATTCCTATACTTTCTAATTGTATTTTCAACAATGCTTATACTTACTTTTTTAATTAAATATTTCAGATAATTTTTCATTTCAGTGTTTACGTTTTAAGCATGGTGCAATAGTATTTCATTTTTTTAATTAGAAAAAGGAATCGTAGGGTGCAAAAGAGGGTGCAATTCGTATAAACCTTTGTTTTATAGGTGTTTTTTTAGTTTTTATGAACCCTTAGTTGGTTTTTAGTATTAGAGTTTTGTTTCAGAGAATAAGCTAATTATTTCTTAGCTAGAAAAAGGCCAGTTTCTAAACCGACCTTTTGAGAATACTCCTAGTGTTAACTTAAAACCCGTCAAACCCTTCACCAGGAGCTTCAGGAGAAGCTGCTTGCGCTTTTTTAGGATTCAATATTAAATATGTTCCTAAAGCAGTTAAAGCTGTATATTTTCCGTAGTTACCTATTTTTTTTATTGCCTCTTTTCGTGTTATATTATTTTGATTATTTTTCATGATATCTACCTGCAATTATTCTATGATTATTTTTTTACTTGAATTTGATGTTTCCGATTGAAGTTTAACAATATAAACTCCAGGAGTAACATCGTTTAAATTAATTTTTGAAGAAGTAGTTGGATCAATTTTAGTATTTACAACCTCTTTTCCTAGAATTGAATATATTCTCACAGCTGTGGTAGAACTAATTCCAGTGATGGTAATTTCTTTAGTGCTTGATTTAAAGATATTAACCTTGTCAGATACTAAATTTTCATCTTCTGTATTTAAAACTTTAGCACTTGTATGTAAGTAAAATCTACCAGTTGTATTTTCTGTATCTTCTACTTTTATCTTATAAGTATCATCACCAAGTTCTACAAAAGTGCTGTTTAATTTATCTTCTAAATAGATGTTCGTATCAGAAGGTAATTCAGTAGTAAGAATAGAAAACTCAACTTCAGTATTTTTTTCAGCAACTAAACCTACTGGAATTACAACATCTCCAAATTCACTAATTGGTAATGATTGTACTGTAAAATTAGTTGTAGTACTTTCATCTGCAAGTTGAGTGAAAACATCTAAGTTTGCACCTTCGAAATTTCCAATATCATAACCAGCATCTAATCCTTTTGTAGCTGTATCTGTAAATAAAATTTTAGTAGTAACTTTATTACCATTAGCACTTACATTTAATTCTATTTTAGAACTTTCTTTTGTGTTTACAAATCTCATAGAACTTCCACTAGAAATATCTATTCCTCTTTGACTTTGACTAAAAGTTACTTCAGTTTCTCCTGATTTTGTTCTAATAAAGAAACCTTGTCCTGGAGCTAATTTACTCTCAGCATCAACTAAAGAAGTTGCTACATATTTGTTTTGAGCAATATCCCAAGTATACACAGCCATAAATGAAGGATCGAATTTACTAGAGTTATTAGCGATAAAGTTATCACCAGAAACATCATTTATAGGGAAATAAGCAGTATATGGATTTCCAATAGCATTCCATTCGCCTTGTGCAACAGTTTTAGTTACATCGTTAGTTGCTATAGTTCCTGTAAAAGATACACTACCGTTAGAAGCTCTAGATATAGCATAACTTCTACCTACTTCGAAAGTAAGTGAATTTGAAGCTAAATCGTCAGTAGTATAATATACCCATTTAGAACCATCTGCATTGCTATCATCATAGTATGCAATGGCATATCTATTTGGTGTAGCAGTTGTGTTAATACGAACATCATTTGTAACATCTTCTGCAAATTCTTTAATACTTTGTCCGTCTACAGGTGCTGTAATTACTGTCCATTCATTTGCAACTAAACCGTTTTGTTGAAAAGTAACTTCTCCAGTTGCACTTCCGTTTACAATAAAAACACTGCTATTACTAGCATCAGCTTCAACAGTAATTGCACCACTGTTCGTTAAATCTCCATTTACGTTTAATACACCATTTGAAATAGTTAAATCAGCTCCAGAATTGATTATTAAATCATTTATTACATAGCTTCCAGTGTTTAAAATAGGATCATTGGTAACATCTGGAATTGTTACATTATTTGTTGTATTTGGTATTGCAGTATTATCCCAATTTGAAGTTACTCCCCAAAAAGCACTAGATGCTCCTGTCCAGTTTACATCACTTACCAAAGCAGCTCCTGTCGAATCGTAACTATCTCCTGTAATTTGAGTTCCTGGTTCTCCTGTACAATCTGCAGTTCCAAAGGCGACAGCAGTTGTAGGTCCACATGCTGTATAAAATTGATCTAAGAAAACACCACCAGTTTCAAAAGAAACATTAGGAGATTTACTTACATCAGTATATTTAATTTTAATGCTGTATAAATATTGTGGTGTACTATTTACAACTGGCATTCCAACAGTTCCGCTACTTGCTAATTGTTGAAAAGATGTAGAAACTCTAGAAATTGTGTTATCGTTAACAATAAATGATTGATAAGCTTTTACAGTACCTCCAAAAAAACCAGTAGCTAAAATAGATCCATCAGGTTGTGACATTTCAAAGTTGTTATTAGCATGAACATTTTCTCCAAATGCTTCTGTATTGTAATTAAAATATATTTGTCCAGAACCAACAATAAAGTCTGTATCAGAAGCAATGTAAATATCAGCTTCATAGAAATCGTCTGTTCCGTCGTTTGTGTTTCTTGCGTTTACAAAAGAAAAACTAATGTTTTGTGAAAATAGTTGGCTAGTGCAGGCAACTAAAAAAATGAATAGTAAATTTCTCATCATGAATAATTGTTATTTTTTATCTTTTTACTCTTAAACCTTTTTTGATTTTTTATAAGTTATGTTGAGGTTTTTTGTAGAGTTTTAATACATTGTTTTTAAAAATTATACTCTTTGAATATTGATTATTCTCATTGACATTCCATTAAAAGATTTTTCAATTCTAATCTTCGATAACCAGAAAAAACTTCCACGATAAACTATCGGCAGATAGGCAAATTTTCTAATCTCTCTTCTAACTTTAAATCTTTTGTTCTTAATTAGTTTCATAATTGTTTGGGGTTAAAATTGTTCTCCTTTACCAATATTGGTATTTAGTATGTTTGTTATATCTATGTTTTGTATTTGTCCGTTTAGATCTAAATCTTGCTTTAAATACCCAGAGTTTCCTAAAGCCTGAATTATAGAGTTGATATCTATATTTTGAATTTGTCCATTTTCATCGTTATCACCAGCAATAAGCGCATAAGTTTTTGTTCCATCTGCAGGATTTGTATATACTAAGTGTAGTGCATCAGTACCACCAAGAATGCTAGTTTTATCTGTAAAATCTACATGAAGTACTGAAGAAGTTAAGTTTACTGTATTGCTAGTTATAATTGCTAAATGATTGCGATGAGATACAGCAATGAAATAGGTATTACTCGTTTCTGCAAAAGTTAAATTTGTAGAACTATTTTCTGGGTCAATTAAAGTTCCGTTACGTTGTAGTAAAAATGATTTACTTGAAATGATTTTAGTGAAATCGGAAGCATCTCTAAGTTGAAGTTCAATCCAATCTACAATTGCTGTTTCGCCAGTTGTATTAAATATATTAGAATCACAAGTTAAATGATCTGTGTAAGGAGAATTACTTGGTAAAACACCATTAATTCTTAGATCGTCTCTCATTAAATGTTCTTCATCTGAAGTAACATTTTTCATAGCTCCTTCTAAAAATAGTTTAGCAGTAAATTGAATAGAACAAGCATTTTTTACCTGATCAAAACTTGAGTAATTTCCAGAATCAGCATAAAAAGAAGAAAAACTAGGTAAGCTTCCATAATTAGCAAAGTTTGCTAATCCACAAACATTAGAAGTATTTGGAATATATAATGACCAATAATTTCCATTTACAGCTCTTAAAGATGTTAAATTAATTGATTGAAGATTTTCTTCAGCTAGGTAATGATCAATACTACCATTATCAATATTTAAAGAAACTAAATTCTGTAATCCATCAACATTTAATAAACCGTTACCAGAGATATTAATTTGCCCAATATTTGTTAACGATTCAAAACCATCTAATGAAGTTAAAGAACTATTATCTAGTAGTAATAAATAACCAACAGTTGAGATATTAGGAAAACCATTCATGTTTGTAATCCCTGTATTACGAATCGTTAATCTATCAAGAATTGTAATATTTTGAATTCCGTTTAAAGAATTAAAGTTGGAACAGTTTTGAACACTTAACGAGGTCATAGTTGTAAAACCATCTAAACCACTAAAGTTTCCAATTGTATCGTTATTTTTTATTTCAATATTATCTGTAGAATTTACTTTTAAACCAGAGAAATCAGTAAAACTATTACAGTTATCAATTGTAATACTTTCAATAGTATTTGTATTAGATAATCCATTAAAGTTTTCAAAAGCAGTTGCGTCTGTAATTGAAAGATCACCTAATGAACTAACATTATTAATTCCACTTAAATCGATTAATTTATTGCAAGTATCGATGGTAAGATCGTTTAAAGATGTTATGTTTTCTGCACCAATTAGGCTTGAAATAGAAAGATATTTTAACGAGAAAAGAGAAGTAACACTATCTAAGTTTGTAATTCCAGACAAAAAAGATAATGAAGTACAATTTTCAATTTCAAAAGTTGTAACTGTTTGTAGGTTGCTTAAACCATTTAAGTTAACAATAGTATTTAATCCTCTAAATTTTAATCTAGGTAGATTACTAACATTTGGAAAATAGTTCAAATTAATTAAGGCTGTTAAATCTGAAAATAAGATTTCACTAACACTAGTTATATTCTGTAATCCTTCTAATGAAGTAATTACAGCATTGCTTTGTACAATTAAGCGATTAACACTTTGTAATTTACTAAGATCATTAAGATTTAAAAGATTAGGTTCTGTAATTGTAAGGTTTTTTACAGCTGTTAAATTGTGTAAACCTTGTAAATCTGTTAGTTTGTTATATCCTATAGAAATATCGAAATCAACATCAGTTAAATGATTAAAAACACTGATATCTGTTAAAGCATAATTTGAAGTTACTGCAATTGATGAAACTGTAGAGATATTACCAATTCCATTTAATGTTATAATAGCATCATTTCCAGTAATGGTTAATCCATTTCCGATTGAAGTTAAATTATCTAATGCAGTTAAATCAATTAAACTATCGTTATTGTTTATTGATAAAGAGCTACCAATACTTTCAATACCCTGAAGTCCATTTAAATTAGTAAGACTAGTACTAGAAATAGATAAAAGTCCTGTGACACTTTTAATCTTATTATTTAACCCAGATATATTATTCACTGATGCGCTAGAAATTACTAAGTTTCCAGAAATTGTAGTACAATCGGCATAGTTGTTTATAAAATCATCAACTGCAGTTTGAGAGTTAAGATAAATAGATCCTGAAGGGCATTGGGCAAATAGGGGAAGCCCAATGCTCAGGAATAACATAGAAATTAGCACAGATAATTTCCATGTTTGTAGTTGTAATTTTATATTGTGATAAATCATGGGGATATAATGTTTTTAAAATTGTTCTCCTTTTCCGATGTTAGGATTTAAAAGATTATTGATGTCAGAATTCTGTACCTGACCATTCATATCTAAATCAGCTTTGTTATAGCTTGAAATTCCTAATAATTGAATAACTGAATTTGTATCAATATTTTGAATTTGTCCATTTTCATCAAAATCACCAGAGATCATTGCAAAGATTCCGTTCCCCATATTTAAAACAGAATTTGTTCCACCAAATACAGCTGAAGAAGTATCACTAAGATTAACAGTTGTTGCTGTAGTTGTGTTTAAAGCAATTGGGTTTGTACTTATAATTCCTAAGTGATTTCTATGATTAATACCAACGAAATAACTATCTGAAGCCAATTCTACTTGCAGAGGAGAAACACCATCTACATCAACTAAATCTCCGTCTGCTTGTAGTAATGCAGATTGACTTGCAAGTACTACGGTTTTATCGTTTTTATCTCGTAAAGTAACCCAAACCCAATCGATAATTGCATCGTTTCCTGTATTGTTAAATACTGAAGATTCACAAGTTGCACTATCTGTATACGGACTAGTAGTTGGTAATAAACTGTTACTTCTTAAACTATCATCCATAGTTGTAGTTCCTGAAGTAGCCAAGGGTCCCTGTAAAAAAGCTATTGGAGAAAGTCTAATTTTAAGTGTGATTGCTTCTTGATGAAACCCTTGGTTTAATATTATTGTACCATTAGAATTAGTTGTAACAACTAGTTCTCCTATAGTAAAATTCATACTAGCGTTTGCATTGCTGAATGTTGTTCCGCTTGATCCAATTACAGTTCTTTCTATTGTTTGAGAAGACAAAGAAGATGTAATCAGCAATATTATAATGAATAAAAATTGTTTCATACTCTGATTATCTTTTACCAACGATGTTTACAATTGTCATAGCATCTGTTTCGGAATTATTATTTTCACTTTTAACCTTATAGGTTACTTTTCCTTGACCAAGCGTTATGATTTGACCAATTCTAGTTCTTGCTGTAGTTGAAAGACACGTAATTGTTACTGCTGGTATATCTGAAAAATGATTATTGTAATTGATGGTATATGTTTCATCACTTAAAGAAGTTGTAATACCACTTGAACCTGTAACATTTGAATTAATAGAACCATCTGCACTTATAATTAGGGATATCATTTCTACATTATTAGCTGCGCCAGCAGCTCTAAGATCATCACCATCTTGATCAATAATTATATTTCCATCAGTAGCGATGTTTTCATCAACTTTTAATTCTCCTTTTACTTGTAATAAATCATTGTCAAATTCCCCATAAACTAAATCTCTAATATGTAATTGATTAGAAAATGTACCACCTGCTCCTGCAGCAGTTCCGATCAATACATTAGAATCTCCATTTAAATTATATCCAGCAAAGTATCCAATAACAACATTACTTCTTCCTGATTGCGCACCTTCTGCTGCTTGATGTCCTATAATTATATTTCTATCAGTAAGATTCGAAAGGTTACTTGTATCATCGTATGATCCAAAGATTTGGTTTTCTGTAGAAGTAGTTGTTAGAATACCATCAAATTCAAAATTTCCAGTAGTTTTTACATCTCCAGAAACGTTTAACAATCCATCTTTGATGTTTACTTGATCTTTTCCGTTTGTAACAAAATGAATTTCGTCATTTTTACCAAATGTACTACCTGCACCAACAGTAATTAGAGTTGAAGAATTATCACGTTCTCCAACAGATTCAATTGTTGAAGTATATAACCAATTGGTAGTAGTAAAACCTTGATCTTTTTGATTTGAAGCACTTTGATCAGAACTTTGAGTACCCACAGCAATATTACCAATAACTGCAGTATCTGCTACATCTAAGCTGGTTTGTGGATTCGATTCTCCAATTCCTACGTTTCCATTAGCTAAAATTGCAATTCCTTCGTTATCTCCATCATTTGAAATCCAATTAGAATTAATTTGAATATTTCCTCCTGAAGAAATTTTAGCAGATGTAATTACATTACCACTTGCATCAAACTGAATTCCTTTATTATCGGTTCCGTCACCATTAATCCAGTGCGTATCTAAATTAATATTACTTCCAAGAAATAATTTATTGGAAGTGGTTACTCTTCCTGCATCTCCTATTAACAAACCTTCATCATCACCGTCATTAGAAATCCAGTTACCTCTAATTTTTAAATTCTCTGTTAGCGTGTGGTTTCCAAGATCGTCTCCATTTTCTACATATTTAGCTTGTAACGCATAAGGAACACTTAATAACTGTGTAGTTCCCATACTTACATAAGTTGTTCCTCCAGCTGTATCGATACTTACTTCTAAAAAGTGGCTATTAGATGCCCAATCTATTGTTGAAAAAGTATCTGCTGTTGTTCCTTGTCCTACTACTAAACTAAAAACTCCATATGCATTTGTTGTTGGCGTATGTGTTTCTGTATATATTACAGTTCCAGTTGCAGTTGTTTGATGTAGTTTAAACTGAACACCTATATTAGCGTTTGCTAATATCTCTCCTGAAGCATTTCTAACTACCGATTGATAATTGAAACCTTCTGGAGTTTGTGAATAAGCTATTAAAGAAAAAAGAAATAGTATTAAAAGAGTGCTTAATCTTTTTGTACAAATTGAATTAAAATTGTTGTATGAATCTTTTATAAATTTCATGACCAGGGTGTGTTATTTTATCTATAAATTTTTATTTAAAAAGTGATAATTACTTTATAAAGTTTAAAATCCAGGCTCTTGGATTTAGTCTTAAACGGCTAAGTAAAATCACACTGCAATACTATTTGATTTTAGAGATTTAAAAAAGAAATCGTAGGGTGCAAAACGGGGTGCAAAAAACAAAAAACCCCATTTTACTAGGGGTTTGAGGTGTTTTTTCTTGAACCCCTATAATGATGTTATTAAAAAAAACACATTTAAAAAGGTCTTTAGTTTTTTTATTGAAGAGATCTTAAGTTATGTTTTTGTTTAAAAAATATTCTTGAGAAAAATAAAGTGAAACATGAATTCATAAATAGATGATTTCACAACATGAATTTTGATTAGAAAAATGCTTTTATGATTTTATTTAAAATCAAATAATCTTTAATTTTTATGAATCAGTTTAATTATCATAACAAGTAATTTTATGACTAAAGTTTATTGTAAAAATTTAAAACAATTTAAGTTGTATTTTATTTACTAATTAATGGAGGAATTATTTTTATTAAAATATGTAGCTATTAAAGAAAAAGAGATAATACATTTTTTAGTTTGTATTATCTCTTATTGATATAAGTAATATAATAATTGAGTAAGCTTAATTTTTCTTCATAATAAAATATATTTTGAAGTATTAGAATTGCTCTCCTTTACCAATATTTGGATTTAGTAAATTGTTAATATCAACGTTTTGTACTTGTCCGTTCATATCCAAGTCTGCTTTATTGTAACCAGAAACTCCTAATAACTGGATAATAGCATTTGTATCAATATTTTGAATTTGTCCGTTTTCATCGAAATCACCAGAAATCATTGCGAAAACACCATTACCCATATCAACCATAGCATTTGCTCCTCCAGAAATAGCAGTGCTACCTGAAGCGATATCAACAGTTGTTGTAGTAGTTGATAAACTCATAACAGATGATGTCATAATGCTTAAATGATTTCTATGTTTAATTACAATGTAGTAATCAGCAGGAGTTACATCGAATAAAAGTGGTGTAGTTAAATCATCAGTTGCTTCAACAATAGCACCATCACGTTGTAAAATTCCAGATTTTCCTGCTACGATAATATTAGAATCATTAGCATCTCTTAATTCTACCCAAATCCAATCTACCATAGAATTTGCTCCAGCATCGTTTAATTTTATAGCGTCAGAAATAGTAGCATTATCCAAATAAGGAGAAGTTGAGCCGTAAGTTCCTCCGCCAACTCTTAAATCATCTCGCATTAAACTTTCTTCTCCTAAATTCGGATTTATATATGCTCCTTGTAAATAAACGTTTATTGCTACTTGAATGTTTCCACAATTAGTATCACTATAACTAGTCCCGTTGTCTTTATCAAACCACCAAGTAGTACTATATGAAGCATCATCAACTAGAACACAGCTTAGTAAATTGCCTCTAAGATGAATATTCTCAATAGTAGTGTTGTTACCACTCTTAAGATTTAAATAGGTTAGTTTATTTCCAGATAAATTCAATTCTTTTAATGCAGTATTGCTTGATAAATCAAGAGTAGTTAAATCATTTCCTGCCATTCTTAATTCATATAACAAAATGTTCTTGCTAAGGTCGATAGTTGTAAGGCTATTGTTACCAATATGTGCTGTTTCAAGTAATGTATTATTTGATAGATCAAGAGTAGATATTCCTGCATTATATGAAAGACGTAGATCAACTAATGCTGTATTTTTAGAAAGATCTATTGATGTTAACGACATAGCATCTAATCTTAAATACTCTAAAAAAGTTAAGTTAGTAAGATCTATATTTGTAGCACTATTATTTCCAACATCTAAAGAAGTAAGTCCTACGAAATCTTCAATTCCTGTAAAATCTGTGATAGATAAATTAGTTACATTTAACGTTGTAATTTCTTCAATTAATATAGTTGGAACTTGTCCATCATTTGAAATATCATCATAACCTAAGCCTTCTAAGGCAGCTTCAAAATTAGTGTCTGGAATAGTAGTATAACGACAGTAACCATCGGTAAAACTTGTAGTACCATCAATATCTGTCCAATTTGTTGTACTGTATGTGGCATCGTCTACAATAATACAAGTTAAGTTAAGGTTGTCTTCAGCTCTAAAAGTAGTTACATTCGTATTGTTTCCGTTTTTCACATTTAAGTAACTTAAATTGGCATCATGTGCATATAAATTTTTCAAAATTATTTGCTTACTTAAATCTAAAGATGTTATACCTGTATCATTTACACGTAATGTTTCAATATTTGGATTATTACTCAAATCCAATTCGGTAATATTTGTGTTATCAACACGTAGTACTCGTAACACAGGATTATTAGAGAAATCAATAGTACTAATTTGTGTACCGTAGCATTCTACTGTTTCTAAATCAGGATGAACGCTGAAATCAAAAGAAGTAATATTCGTAGAATACCCCTTAAATTCGACCAATTTTGTATTCTGACTAATATTTAAACTTGTTAATCCACCATTACCATTAACTAATAATTTACGTAGTGAAGTGTTGTTAGTAAGATCTAATGTGGTTAAGTTACTCCCAGCTAAGTTTAAAATTTCTAAATCTGTATTTTTAGAAAGATCAATTGAATTGATAGAGTTACTATCAGCAGTTAATGTTTTTAGAAGTGTATTCTTAGTTACATCTATAGCTGTTAAGTGATTCAATCTACAGTTAAGAGATGTTAAAGCTATAAAATCTTCAATTCCTGTTAAATCATAGATTCCTTTATTAGGTAGTGCTAAACTTGTTACTACTTCAATTAAAGCTGTTGGTACTTGTCCGTCACCAGAAATATCGTCATAACCTAAAGCTTCTAACTCTGTTTCAAAATTAGCATCAGGAATTTGTGTGTAACGACAACCTGTACTACTAAAATTAGCGGTATCATCAACACCTAGCCAATTCGTTGTACTGTAAGTAACATCATCAACATTAATACAGGTTAAATTAGTATTTCCAGTTGCAATAAAATCAGTAACATTAGCATTGTTACCATTTTTTACATTTAAACTAGATAAATTGTTGTTGTTTACTGTAATTGAAACTAGTCCTGTCTGATTACTAAGATCTAAATCTGTAATTGAATTTTCTTGACACCAGAAAGATGTAAGTGCTGTGTTTTTAGTAACATCAATTGCTGTTAAACTATTACTACCACAACGTAAATCCAATAAAGCAGTGTTTAAAGAAACATCTAAACTTGTAAGATTATTGTTGTTACATTCTAAATATGTTAATGCTGTGTTTTTTGAAACATCTAATGTAGATAAATCATTAAAAGAACAAACTAGCATATCTAAATTCGCACTGTTACTTACGTTTAAGGTAGTAATAGGAGTGAACTTGGTAATTACTGAAGTTAAATTTGGATTGTTTGATAAATCTAAATTGGTAAACGAATTACTAGCACAATTCAATGTTTTTAAAGCAGTAAAACCTTCAATTCCCGTAATATCAGTAATAGATTTTGCAACGATTGTTAAATCTTCTACAGTTTCTATTAAAGGAGTTGGTACTTGTCCATCACCAGAAATATCATCATAACCTAATGATTCTAAAGTAGCTTCAAAATTTGCATCAGGAACAGCTGTATATCTACAATAGGTATCACTAAAACTTGTAGTGTCTTCTTTATCTGTCCAGTTTGTAGTACTATAAGATGCATCATCTACTAAAACACAGCTTAAACTTGGATTATTTTCTATTCTAAAATTTCCTACATTGGTATTATTTCCATTTTTTACATTTAAATACGTTAAATTAGTATCATGAGCATGCAACCCTCCTAATACATTATTGTTACTTAAGTCTAAACTAGTAATACCTGTATCATTCACACGTAACGATTCAAGTTTTGTATTATTAGTTAAATCTAATGATAAAAGATTCGTTTCATCAACACGCAATGATCTTAATTCAGCATTATTAGAAAGATCAATTGTAGTGATTGAAGTTCTATAAGCAGAAAGTATTCTAAGTTCTGTATGAATACTTAAATCTAAGGTTGATACACCAGAACTGTATGTGTATAATTCTCTTAATTCAAGATTTTTACTAAGATCTAAAGAAGTTAATCCTTTATTTCCTTGTACCCATAAATCTCTTAAATCTGGATTATTAGATAAGTCTAATGAAGTGATACCATTAGAACCTATATTTAAATTCCTTAACAAAATATTTTTAGAGACATCAATTGATGGTAAACTATTGCTATTGATATATAAGTGTTCCAATAAAACGTTTTGACTCATGTCCAATGTAGTAAAGTTGTTACCTCTTGCGTTCAACTTTACTAATGCAGTAAAATCTTCTATTCCTCTTAGATCGTTAATTCCAAGATCGTTTACAGTTAATGAAGTTACTGTTTCAATTAATGCAGTTGGTACTTGTCCGTCCCCAGAAATATCATCATATCCTAAAGCTTCTAATCTAGCTTCAAAAGTTGCGTCTGGAATAGAAGTATAACGACAATAGGTATCATTAAAACTAGCTGTTACATCAATGTTTGTCCAATTTGTTGTACTCCAAGTTGCATCATCTACTAAAATACAAGTCAGTGAAGAGTTTCCTGTAGCAATAAAATCAGAATTTGGCATGTTAGTATTGTTACCATTCTTAAGATTTAAATACGTAAGATTGTTGTTTTCACACTCTAATCGAACTAATGCTGGGTTGTTTGAAACATCTAATGAAGTAAAACTATTATCAGCAATTCTAAGTTGTGTTAAAGCTGACAAATTAGAAACATCTATTGAATTGAAGTTTACACGTTCAATTACAATTGTTTCTAAAAGAGGGTTTTGAGAAACATCTAATCCAGTTAAAGCGGTATCTTGAAAAAATAGACTTTTTACGTTTGGATTATTACTAATATCGATACTTGTTAAGTTTGAACAAGCTCTTAAATTAATGGTTTCTAAAAGAGGATTACTAGCTACGTTTACGGTAGTAAATAAATTATCTCTTAAGTTGATAAATGTTAAATCAGGATTCTGACTTAAATCAATTGTAGATAATTGATTATATCTTCCTTCAATACTAACTAATTTTGAGATTGAACCTAAATTTAAAGTTGTAATATTATTGTTGTCAAAATTTAAGTTCTGAAGATTAGCATTACTACTTAAATCTAAACTTGTTAATACATTCGTTTCTACATTCAAATCTGTAAGTGCAGTGAAATCCTGAATACCTGTTAAATCAGCAATATTTTGATTACTTACATCTAATGAGGTAACAACTTTAATCAATGTTGTTGGTACTTGTCCATCATTTGCAATATCATCATAACCTAAAGTATTTAATGCAGCTTCAAAATTAGCGTCTGTAACAGTAGTGTATTCGCAATAGGTTTCACTGAAAGTCATGCCAGAATCAATATTTGTCCAGTTTGTAGTACTATAATTTGAATCATCTACAATTACACAACTCAAGTTAGGAGTGTTATCTGCATGGAATTGGGTAACGTTGGTGTTGTTTCCATTTCTTACATTTAAATACTCAATATTCGTGTTATTTGCATAAACTTGAATAAGTTTAGATTGATTACTAAGATCTAAAGTTGTTAAGTTTGAATCACTAGCTCTAAGAGTTTTTAGATTTACATTATTAGTTAAATCAAGTACAGAAATTCCTGTATTGTTAATTCTAAGTTGCTCTAATAAAGTAAGGTTAGAAACATTAAGGCTAGTTAAATCATTATTATTATATACTTGAACATTTGTTAGAAGTGGATTGTTACTGAAGTCATAACTAGTAATATCTGTGTTGTAAGCATTTAATGAGTTTAAATTTGG
Source organism: uncultured Tenacibaculum sp. (assembly GCF_947502995.1). Taxonomy (GTDB): domain Bacteria; phylum Bacteroidota; class Bacteroidia; order Flavobacteriales; family Flavobacteriaceae; genus Polaribacter. Next base: position 63,101 of record NZ_CANNBW010000017.1, read on the forward strand.
ATTATTACTAATATTTAAAACTGTAATATCATTATATAAAATATCTAATCGTTTTAACAAAGTATTATTAGAAACATCTATAGAAGTTAATTCATTAGCACCAATAATTAGCTTTTCTAATTTAGTGTTTTTTGATAAATCAATACTAGTGATATTATTGGCATTTGCTGTCAACTCTATCAATTCTGTATTTAAGTTAACATTAAGTGCTGTAAGATTATTTGATTGACAACTCAATGTTTCTAAAGCTGTAAAATCTTCAATACCTGTTAAATCCGAAATATTTTTATTTGCTACACTTAAGGAAGTTATGTTTTCAATAAAACTTGTTGGTACTTGCCCATCACCCGAAATATCATCATAACCTAAGCTTTCCAGTTCAGCTTCAAAATTTGCATCAGGAATAGTAGTGTAATCACAGTACAATTGATTAAACGATGATGCAACATCTATATCTGTCCAGTTTGAAGTACTATATGTTACGTCATCTACTAGAATACAAGGCACAGGTGAACCAGCAGTTTCAAATGTTATAATATTTGTATTTGCACCATTTTTAATGTTTAAACTTGTAAGTGTTGTAATATTTTCTGCAAGTAAATATTTTAAAGCTGTATTATTAGATAAATCTAATTCAATCAAATTGGTATTATCAATTTCTAAACCTGTCAGATTAATATTTGTACTTAAATCTAATGTTGTAATGTCAGAACCTTCTAAATCTAATGAAGTTAAGTTAGTATTTGCACTTGTATTTAATGTAGTAAGACTACAATCTGTACACATAAATTGAGTTAAAGCTGTGTTATTAGAAATATCAAGTGAAGTTCCAGAGTATTGTATTCTAAAATCTTCTAGTGCCAAGTTTTTACTAACATCTATGGAAGAAAAATTATTATTTCCTTGCCTGATCCAAAGTACTTTTAAAGCAGTATTATTAGTTAAGTTAATGCTTGTTAAATCATTTTGATTTGCTTTTAATTCTTCAAGTGCAGTAAAATCTTCAATACCAGTTAAATCTGTTACACCTTTACTACTAATATTTAATACGGTAAGTGTTTCAATTAAAGAAGTTGGTACTCGTCCGTCACCAGAAATATCATCGTATCCTTGAGATTCTAATACTGCTTCAAAAGCAGCATCAGGAATTGTTGTGTAGTTACAGTTAGTTTCACTAAATCGTGTAGTTGATTCAATATTAGTCCAGTTAGTTGTACTATAAGCTAAATCGTCTACAAGTACACATAGTATAGGTGTACCTATAATATCAAAAGCGCTAATATTTGTGTTGTTTCCGTTTTTAATATTCAGCGTTGTTAGTGTTGTAATATCTTGCGCATACAAATATTTAAATGAAGTATTCTTTGATAAATCTAATGCTACTAAATTTGTGTTTTCTAGTTCTAGAATTTCTAAGTTAGTATTAGTGCTTAGATCAAGTGTAGTAACTGGTGTATCTTCAAGATCTAAATGTCGAAGGTTTGGATTACCACTAGTATTTAAAGTTGTAAATGTACAGTCTACACAAGCAAAGCGATCTAAGGCAGTAAGATTAGAAATATCGATAGCACTAGTTAAAGATCGAATTTGAAGATCTTCTAATACTGGATTATTACTTACGTCAATAGAACCAAGAGAAGAACTACTTGTCATTTGAAACAATTTTAAAGCAGTGTTATTAGATAAGTCAACCGCAGTAATATTATTTCCGTTAGCTTTTAATTCTTCTAATGCTACAAAATCTTCTATTCCAGTTAAATCTGTAATACCTTGTCCAGCTAATTGTAATTCAGTTACTACTTCAATTAAAGGAGTTGGAACCTGTCCATCACCCGAAATATCATCATATCCTAGTGCTTCTAATCGAGCTTCAAAATTAGCATCTGGTATAGCTGTATAAGTTGCTTGATTTATAGTTACTGTTCCTAAATCTAACTCACAAGAACCATTATTAAATCTTGCTTTTAAATCATAAGAACCTACACCTAAATTGGTGATATCAGCTGTTCCTAAATCATCGTTAAATGTGTAAGGATAGGTTACACCGCCATCTACACTAAATTGAATTTCTGCTCTAGTAGCTTCATCAGAAAAATTAAGTGTTATAGTTGCATTATTTTGACCTATAAAAGCATCAGTAGATTTTGTAATTGAAGCCGTAGGTGTAACTGAACTTGCCAAAGGAACAAAGTGAATTGCTCCCGAATTTGAAGGTGAATCATCTTCGTTTTGACCTACAAGTAAATATGGGTATGAAACTGCGACGGCTCTATTTGCGAATTCATCCCATCCACTACCAGATGTTAACTTGGTTAATTGAGTCCAATTATTGGTTCCATCATCTTTGAAAATATATACTGTATCTCCGTTAGTTGTTCCGTCTCCCCAAGTACCCACATATAAAAATCCATTTTCTATGGCTACATCCGTTCCAAGACGTTGATCAGTAAAACTATCTTTATCTGTATTTTGAATCATTACTCTGTTTGAATCTGAATAATCTCCATTAACATCGGCTTTGTATACATATACTCTTCCTTGATCTGCTTCGCTTGTAGAACTAGTTTCATAATTCATAGCACCAACGACTAAATAATTGTCTTCTACATCAATACTCCACCCAAAAGATTCAGTTGTTAATGTACCTCTTAAACGATTTGTACGTGACCAAGATCCATCATTAGCTTGATCCCATACTTGAACAGATCCTGCTGAAGTATTCCCTACAGAAGAATAATCATAAGGACCACTTACATAGGCACGACCGTTTTTAATTAACACATCATGACCAAAACGAGCACCAGAATAATTGGATTGCACTTGAGGTTCTAGCTTGGTTTCTGTATATGTAAATGATCCTGTTCCATCATTTTCATATAAATAGGCACAACCTCCCACAGAGCCATTTCTAGCACCAATTAAAATAAAATTTCCTTCTATAGAAGCCGATACTCCAAAACGATCATCAGAACTTCCATCACTAGGTTCGAAAACAGCTACTTGAGTCCAAGTACTTGAACCGTTGTATTCAAATAAATAAGCTACTCCAGTATCTACTGCAGAGGAGTTTATTTGAGAGCTAGCTCCAACAACTAAGTAATTACCCTGTAAAGCGATACTTGATCCAAAATTATCACCTGCAAAGCCATCACTAGCTGTTAATATAGTTTGTTGTGACCAATTTCCTGAACCATCATTAATATATATATATACTTTTCCTGCTGCTTCACCATTACTTCGAGATACAGTAACAGCAATATTACCATCTATGACAACTCGCTCTCCAAATCTATGATTTGAAGTAGCATCACTTGCTTTAATTTTTGTACCACCAACTTCGGTTGTGGTAAATGTCCCTGTTAATTTAGTTTCGTCTAGAGTACAAGAGTTTTGACTATACGCTAAAAACGAAAATAAGGTAAGTACTAAAAGTATTTTTTTCTTCATCTTTATTTAAAGAGATTTACATTAAACACAATGCAATACTATTTTATTTTTGAGCCAGTGCAAAGAAATGAAAGGGTGCAAATAAGGGTGCAAAAAACAACTTCTCTTATTTTATAAGGGTTGTAGCATTATTTTTTTGCAACCTCAAATGGAGTTTAAAATGTTAAAAAGAAGAGTTTTTAAGCTTTAAAGAGATCGAATATAATCATCAAGAGAATCTTCAGCAGTTAGTTTTAGTTTCTTTTTTAATCTAAATCGAGTTGATTTTATAGCGTCAAGACTTGTTTTTCTTAGGTTGGAAATCTCTTTTCGAGAAAGACCAATTTTAATAAAAGAACAAACCTCAATATCTGTTTTGGTAAGATTAGGATGTAGATTTTTTAAATTCTTCAAAAATTCATAATTCAAAGATTCAATGTTTTGCTTTAGAACGACAATTTTAGCATCTTCTAATTTGTCAGCTTTTAAATCTGCAATGATACTTTTTAAAGAAACACCTTCTTCTTCATGTGAAAGCTTTGATAAATTTTCGGCAAGTTTCTCTTTAGATCGAAGATGAATAATTGTTTCGGTTAACAACTCATTTACTTCTTCTTTCTTAGTAGTAACTTCTGTATTTAGTTCATCGATTTGATTAGAGAGAAGGTCTTGTTTAATTTTATTTTTTCTTTTAATTTTTAAGTATAGCAAATAGCCTAGATATAAAACTAGCAAACCAATTATTAATGTAATAATCAAGCTAGCTAAATACAATTGTTTTTGTATTTCTTCTTTTTCTAGTTGTAATTCTATTCTTCTCCTTTCTTCTGCATTAACTATACTATCTGTTATTCGTGCTTTTTCAAAAGAATGCGTCATTTCAATTTCTTTAAATCTTTTCGCATTGTTTACAATATTGATATCCTTTTGAATTTTATTATAAGTCTTTAAATCGTTAAAAGCTAAGTCTAACTTACCTGAAGATTTGTATATTTCTCCTCTTAACTTGTACACATCATAAATACGACTAATCATATTTATTTTGTTTCCTACTTTTATGGCTTCATTTGCGTAAAACAAAGCTTTATCATTATCATGTAATTGAAAATACGTTTCAGCAAGATTTCTATTCGTAATCGTTTGTGATAAATACTTGTTAACACTTTTCGTGTATTCTAAAAAGTTGAGTTGTAAAGGAAGTGCTTCTTTATATCTTTTTTGATTTAATAATAAACTTGCTTTATTACCATATACACCTTGTAAAACATCATAAGCTTCAGCTAATTTTGAATGATAAATTCCTTTGTCAAAAGCATAAAAAGCAGAATCTATCTGATCCATTTCTGCATAACATTTTGCAATGTTGCTGTAGTTAAGACCTAATAATCTGTGTTTTTTATTGTTCGTATTTGTTTTAATAGCCTTTTTAAAGTTAACAATTGCTTTGTCGCACTCATTTTTAAACTTATAAAGCATAGCTATGTTTCCATAATTTACACCTAGATATATGGAATCATTTGTTTCAATAATAATTTTTTGAGCAGCCAAATAATCTTTTAAAGCTCCTGAATAATCTAAAGATCTTCGTTTATACACTCCAGATTGAATCAGTAATGTTTTGTGGTGTTTTATATTATCATAACTGTTTTTCTTAAGAATCTCTCTAACCTGTTGATGATAGGTTGGAAGTTTATCGGTATTTCTACTCTTTTGATATGTGCCTAAATCTAAAAGATGTTGCACTTTTAAAGAATCATTAGGTGCATTATCAATTTTACTATGAAAGTTTATTACAATAGAATCTTTTTTCTGAGAAAAGGAACTCAGAAACAAGAAGAAAAATAATATACTTAGGTTACGCATTTAATTTTTAAAATTAGATAGATTTTATATAATCGTCAAGAGAGTCTTCTGATGTAAGGTTTAGTTTCTTTTTTAACCTAAATCTTGTCGATTTTATAGCATCAAGACTCGTTTTTCTTAGGTTAGAGATTTCTTTTCGAGAAAGTCCAATTTTTATAAACGAACACACTTCAATATCTGTTTTAGTTAGATTAGGATGTATGTTTTTTAAGTTCTTTAAAAATTCATAATTCAAAGACTCAATATTTTGCTTTAGAAATACAATTTTAGAATCTTCTAATTTGTCGGCTTTTAAATCTGCAATAATACTTTTTAAAGAAACACCTTCTTCTTCATGAGAAAGCTTTGATAAATTTTCGGCAAGCTTTTCTTTAGATCGAAGATGAATAATGGTTTCAGTTAACAATTCATTTACTTCTTCTTTTTTAGTAGTTACTTCTGTATTTAAATCAACAATTTCTCTAGCTAATGCTCTACGTTTACGTTTGGCTTTTCTCCAAAGCACATAAAAAATCATGAAGGCTATTAAAAGTGCGATCAGTAAAAGTGCTACAGTTACACGTCTTTTATATTTTTCAATTTCTTTATCTTTTTCTAAAAGTTCGATTTCAGTCTTTCTTTTAAAGATCTCCTGATCTTTTCGTTCAGTTTCAAACTTAGATTGATAATATAAAAAGGTGTTGTCTTTAATTAATTTATTGTCAGCTTCTTCTAATTCTAAATAGGTGTTTAAATGTTCAAAAGCTTTTTTATACTGACCCGTAGCTCCGTATACTTTGGCAATTTCTTTTTCTGCCTTTTTTACTTTTTCTTCTTGTCCATTTTGTCCTTTAAGTGCTAGAACTTTTTTAAATGCATTTTCTGCCTTAGCATAATCTTTTTTTCGAACATATACTTTCCCTTGATACTCATAATTCATTCTTTGAAAGAAATCAGGAGCACTTGTTTTTTTAACCCAACCTTTGGCTTCTTCTAGATATTTTTCAGCTAGAGTAATATTATTTAAATCTAAATTATAGTCTACTTTTAAATTAGCTAAGAATAATTGAGATAAAACCTTCTGCTGTTTGTTCGTTATACTATCAGAATAAATTGTTGTTGAATCTATGTATTTTTTTACGTCATCATAATTTTTAGCTTTTTGACTGATTTTTGCTAAATTTCCATAGGCATAATATAAAGATGGATAATCTTTAATTTCTTTAGCATTAGCCAAAACTCGTTTACGTTCAGCAATAGCCTTTTCAAGAAAACCGTTTTGAGAGTAAATACCAGCTAATTCTGATAATGTAAAGTTTTTATAAAAGTTATCTTTTAATTCATCATATAACTTATATGCACTTTCGTAATAGGTAACAGCATTTAAAAAATCATTTAGGTCATTATAAACTTGTGCAGCAAATAAACGAGCATCAGCTGCATTAATTAAGCCTTTATTTTCTTTAATAAAAATATCGCCAGAACGATTATAATCTGTTATTGCTTTTTCATATTGATCTGTATTGTAATAATAACTAGCTCTTTTAAGTAATATGTGGGCTTCTGTAGTTGGATCTTTATAAAGAGGTAAATATTCTAACATTTGATCTACATAGTATTTTGTAGAATCTAGCTGAGAAATACTAGTAAAATGTTCTATTAAAAAACGAGATTTGTTACCTAATTTATCATATTCTTTAAGCTCTTTAGCTAAAGCAAGATATTGCTTTAAAAATTTAACTTTCCTTTCAGATTCTTCCCGAATCGTTTTTTTGGTAATATCATTTAGAATTTCAAGCTGAGTCTTTTTATCTGTAGTATTTTGTAATTTCACCGATAATTCTTCTACGGAATCTTGAGAGAAAATATGAGTAGTAAAAACTAAAAAGAAGATTGATAGTAAAACTTGTTTATTCATTTATCAATTATTAAAAATTAAAATGACTTTTTTCTATTTCTTTTTTTAGCTCATATTGTACAGCAATATTAATATAATTTATATCTAAAATCAAACTGTTATACGGTTAATATTTAAGGTTTAATTTCTTAAAATCGATAATAGAATATATAGTTAAATCATGTATCTATTTTAAAGTTAGGCAATAATATTTTAATTTAATAGTAGTTGCTTGTTTTTTAGAAATTGAAATTGTCCGTTTTTTGTCCGGGTTAATTTTTATGATGAAAAAGAATTTCTTAATTTCTTTGTGCTAAACAAAATTTTGTTGCAACAAATTTTGAGGGAAAAATATAAACAACTACTATTAAATTATCAAAAATGTTATTTGCTACTAAAAAACAGAAGAGATACAAAGTTAGAAGAACTAAAATTAAATTTTTAATACTACCAATTTTATACAAAGGAAGGTTTTTGTGGTTATCAAGAGTAAAACTAGAAGAAGCTTTTAATGGCTATAAAATGATGATTATTGGAATAGAAAGAATTTAAGCATACTTACAAATTTAGGAAAGGGGATTACCTAAATTAAATGTGCCGAATAAGATTTCATTATAATTTATAATAAAACTTATTTGGCACTACTTTTTATATTTAAATTTGAATGGATGAAAAGTTTATTAACTACATTCTTTATTTTTTTATAATTTCCTTATTGGCACAATCTTTAGATACTAAGTTTGCTAACTTACAAACTAAAATTAGTGAGCTAAATAACAATGAAAAAAAGGTAGCATTTATGCTAAATTTAGCAGAATATGAATACAATTTTTCTCTGTCGAAGCAAATAGTGAATAATGCAATTGAAATTATCAACTCAGATAAAGATGTTTCAGAAAATGTTTATATTATAATAGCAAGAAAGTTTTTTAGGAGCTTTTGATGTTTAGATTTATAAGTGAAATAATAAAAAGCACAAATCATCACTATTAGATTTGTGCTTTTTGGATTTAGGGGATCCATTCGAGAAATTGATCTTCAATTGGCTCTTTTAATATCTTCTTATCTTTTTTATAATCGTGTAAAACGCGCCAAGGAAGTTGTTTTCCTTGTCTAGGTAATACTTTGTTTCCTCGTTTTACATAACCAGAGTTTAAAGAATCTAGAACACTTTCATCAGAATTACTAGTACTTGAGGTTCTAGGAATTACAATTCTGGCATTTCTAGATTTTAATTCATTTAAAAGTCTAGCTACATAATTTGCAGCAATATTTATTTTTAAAGTCCAAGAAGCGTTAGTATAACCAAATAAGTAAGCAAAATTCGGGGTGTCTTGTGCTAACACACTTTTGTACGTCATCTTTTCATTTAATTGAAACGGCTTTCCATCAACATGAAGTTTCATACCACCAAGAACTTGTAGTTTTAATCCAGTAGCGGTAACAATAATATCAGCATCTAAATGTTTCCCCGATTTTAATAGAATTCCATTTTCCGTAAAACAATCAATATGATCGGTTACTACAGAGGCTTTTCCACTTTTTATAGCTTCAAATAAATCATTATCAGGAACAGCGGCTAAACGTTGATCCCATGGATTATAATTAGGAGTAAAGTGCTGCATATCATAATCAGATCCTAATTGTTTTTTAATTTTTGAAATCAAGAATTTTTGAATTCGTTTCGGATATTTTTTACTCAATTTAAAAACCAGTTGCTGTAATAAAACATTCCTTGAACGCGCAATTTTGTAAACAGTTTTCTCAGGTAAAAATTTTCGTAATCTTACAGCTAATTTATCAACAGAAGGAACACTGTAAACATAAGTTGGAGATCGCTGTAGCATGGTAATATGAGAAGTTTTGTTGGCCATAGAAGGAACAATAGTTATAGCAGTTGCTCCACTACCAATAACAACAACTTTCTTTCCATCATAATTTAAATCTTTAGGCCAATGTTGCGGATGAACAATAGTACCTTTAAAAGTATTATAGCCTTTAAATTCTGGTAAATAACCGCTATCATGATTGTAATATCCAGATGCAGCAATTAAAAAGTTACAGGTATAGACTAACTGTTCTCCTGCTTTTAAATTATCTACAGTTATTTCCCATAAAGCATTTTGGGTATTCCATTTTGCAGCAATTACTTTAGATTCATAAACAATTTTTTCTTCTACATTAAATTCTTTAGCGGTATCAATAAGATATTGTTTTATAGAAGGACCGTCAGCTAATATTTTATTACCATTCCAAGGTCTAAAATCAAAACCAAAGGTTAACATATCAGAATCAGATCGTATTCCTGGATAATTAAATAAATCCCATGTTCCACCAATTGCGCTTCTTCGCTCTAAAACTGCATAATTAGGATTTTTAATTTCTCGTTCTAATTGACAAGCCATTCCAATCCCAGAAACTCCAGCTCCAATAATAATTACGTCAAAATTTTTAACCATAATGATAGTTGATATCTTATTGTTTCTTACAAATTTTGCTTTTTTAAATTAAATTGACTTGACATATTCGGACATTTTAGTAAATTGATGTTATGGAAGTAATGGTAAGATCAAGTGGTTTACAAGGAATTATAACTTTATTAGAATCGTTTTCAATAGATGCAATAGCATTAAGTGAAAGAAATGGAGTAAAGAAAAGTGAGTTAATGAGTTCAGATAGTTTAATTCCATTAAAATCGGTTACAGCCATTCTAGAAGAAAGCGCTCAAATAACAAAATGTGATTTTTTTGGTTTAGAATTATCTAAGTTTCAAGATATAGAAGTGCTTGGTCCAATTGCTATGGTTATTAAAAATGCAAAAACCATTCGAGATGCATTAAGACTAGCAACAAAGTACATGCATATTCATAGCCCGGGAATTGTTTTAACAGTTTTTGAGCAAAGTTCTTATATATCTGGAGCAGTAGAATTATCATTAAGCGTAGATTCAGAATCACAATCGGAGTGTAAGCAATGTTTAGAATTATGTTTGGCAGACTTACATAAAATTTTAAAGTTTATTATTGGTGAAAGTTATCACCCAATTGCAGTAGCATTTACTCATAGTAAGCTTTCTAATAAATATAGAACTGTATTTGGATCCAAGATAATATTCAATCATTTTCGAACAGGTATTCATTTATCACCAGAAATTTTGGATACTCCAATTAAATTGAGAAGTGAAGCTTATTTAAAAATTGCTGAAGATTATATTAAAAATAATTATCAACTTAAGAATGATGAAATTGATGTTAAGGTTGAAAAGATGTTATATAGTTTTTTAGGAACAGAACAAGCTGGTAAGGAACATATTTGTGAAGCGCTAGCGATTCATCCGAGAACATTACAACGAAAACTAGCTAAAAAAGGGACTAAATTTGAAGAGATAAAAGAACAAGTTAGAAAGAAAGTGCTTTTTGGTTATTTGACGAAAACAAACACAGAGTTACAAAAACTAACAGAAATTATAGGCTTTTCAGAATTGTCTAGCATGTCTAGAGCATGTAAAAAATGGTTTGAAAAATCGCCAAGTGAACTAAGACAAGCTTATACAATAGAATAAAATGTAAAAAGCTGACACTTTTTAATATCAGCTTTTATTTATAACCAGTTTTTTAGAAATAGATTCTAAATACAGCTCGGCGTAATACCTAAAGAGAAACGCTGAATTACTTGTTCTAAAATAACTTCAAGTTCTTCTGGTGTCGATCCTGTTGTTTCAGGTATTACAATTCCTCCGTCATCTAATGGTTTTCGTTCTGCTTTGTAGATTAAGTCTAAAGGACGAACACTGTTGTATAGATTTAATACAGAAACTCCTAATTGTGCTTTAAAGTTACATAATGGGAACTCTAAATTCTGCTAATGGTTGGGGAACTATAATGCAGTGTTTGGAGTAACCAGCTTCCAAGATGTTCGATATAGACTAACAAATAATACAGTAACCTTAGAAAGTTTGGTAAGAAAAAATGTAGCGATAACTAATGGAGACATTATTATGACTTTGCCTGTTGGTTATAGACCTGTTAAAACAAGAATTTTCTCTGTTCAAACAGAAAATGGAGCAATAAGAGTCGATGTTAATCCATCAGGAACAGTGGTTGTTGCAAGTAGATTTAGTGTAAATCAGAATTGGGTTTCTCTGGACGGAATTAGATTTAGCATAGATTAATCAACATATTAGTATTTTTACAACACATTAAAAGAAAAGTATGAAACAAAAATTATTCTCAATTTTTACTTTAATTACGGTGGCAATTAATGCTCAGTCTCTAGAAAGATTTGTAGTAGCTTCTTCAGGCGGTTCATCATCTAATGGAACTTTTCAGATGGATTTCACAGTTGGTCAACCAGTAGGAAAGATAATAGAAAACTCAAATACAATAATAACACAAGGATTTCAACAATCTAGAATAAGTAGTGTACCTACGGTAGAATTATCTGCAAGTTCTGATGGAACAACAGTAATTACAACAATAGGATATCGTAACACAGCTACTTTAGGGTTAGATCCTGGTTTCGATGTGGGTAACTTTGGAGGTGCTAGTTTTGATGTATATACGCATTTAGTTGACGGTTCTTCTACAAATGATTTTACATATCAATCTTTACCTGATTCAAATTATGAAACTATGGTTGTTCCTATAGGGTTACAAGCAAATTCAGGAAAAGAAGTTGAGTTTTCTGCGAACAATTCAAATTTACCAGCAGGATTACAGGTAGTTATTGAAGATAGAACATTAAATATTTTTACAATTTTAGATGGAGTATCTACTTATACAGTGCAATTAACGAGTAATGAAAGTGGAATAGGTAGATTTTACTTACATACAAGACCAGAAGAGGTTTGGGATGGAAGTGCAGGTTCTGTTTGGACTGAATCTACTAATTGGAGTACAGATATTACACCATTAATAACAAGTAATGTAAGAATACCTAATATAATAAACAGTCCTGTTATTACTGGCATTGTAGTCGAAGCGAATAATGTAACAGTTGAGAATGCTTCTAGATTAGATATTAATGCTGATGGAGGAATTACAATTAATGGAAATTTCGACAATAGTGGAGCTGTTACAATAGCATCGTCTGCTACATCAAGCGGAACTTTTATTGTAAAAGGAACAGCTTCTGGATCAGTAACTTTTGAGCGTACAGGTTTACAAGCTAACAAATGGAGTTTAATCACAGCTCCAGTATCTGGTCAGAGTGTCAAAGAATTTGTGGAAAATGCAAGTAACAATATTCGAGTAAATTCTACAGTAACTCCAAATCGTTATGCTGTTGCATATTACGATGACACAAGAGCTGCTGGTTCTAAATGGGTATATTATACAACGGATGATTTAGCTTCTAATACAATTACATTTCAAAAAGGACAAAGTTATATCGTTTCAAGAGGAACAGATGGAACTGTAAGTTTTACGGGTACAATAAATTCTACAGATGAAACAATTATTGTGAATGCAGACCAATGGAATGCTGTTGGAAATCCATACACAGCATATTTACCAGTTAACAATAATACTGATGTAAACTTTATTCAAGAGAACTTAAGTAAGTTCGATCCTGTAAATGTTGGAGTATATGTTTGGGATAACACTCAGAATAAATATGTAGCAAAAGGATTAATAGATGCTGCTACTTCTTTAACAGTCGGACAAGGATTTTTTATGAAAACTAAATCAGGAGAAACATCAATTACTTTTAAAGAAAGTCAACGTTTACATGATGCTTCTGAAGTACAGGTTTTTTCAAGAGGAACAGAAACTCATATGATAACAGTTTCAGCGAGACAGAATGATGTTAAGGTTGATACTAAAATTAGATTTTCAAATACATTTACAAAAGGTTTAGATCCTGGATATGATTTAGGAAACTTTGCTAGTGCTAATTTTGATGTGTTTACGCACTTATTAAAAGATTCGGAAGGAAAAGATTTTACAATTCAATCGTTACCAGAATCAGAAATATCAACAGCAATTATTCCTTTGGGAATAACTTCTAAAGCAAATCAAATTGTTAAAATTTCTGCTAAGTCAACAAACTTGCCAGTAAATTCTGGAGTGTATTTAGAAGATAAAGAAACAGGAGAATTTATAGCGTTACATAATGGAGAAGAATATTCGTTTAAAACCTCAGAAAAGTTAAACGGAATTGGTCGTTTTTATATTCATACAGCAGAAAGAGTTTTAACTGTTGAAGATGAATTAGTAAATAATGAAACTATCAATATTTTTAAATCAGGAAAACAAGAAATTACAATTGCAGGTATAACTACTAAAAAACCAGTAAAAATTCAGTTATTTTCAATCTTAGGCAGTGAAGTATATAGTGAAACTATGCAAGGAAATAACACTATAACTATTACTCCGAATATTGTAAAAACTGGAGTTTATATTGTTAGAGTAGGAGTGAATGGAAAACAAGTAAATAAGAAAATAATTTTTGAATAAATTATTGACAACAAATAAGAAATGATTAATAAGATATCGACGAAAACATATGTAAATCCTTTTAGTGGTGAAAATTTTTACATGATAGAAATAGATGGTAAATCTTTAGAAGATATTATCTTATAAAATCGTCCAGATATAAAAAAAGGCATTGTTCCTACATTTCTGAATTGGCTCACTAATGAAGATGAAAGAAAAATAGTATGGGAAAGAGCAATTCCAAAAATTGGAGAAAAATTGAAACTACCAATATTAATGTGTTCAGATGATATAGATTTATGGTGCACGTTAATTATGGTAGAAGTTGAAACTGATAAAGAATATGTGTATTGGAATAAATTTGGTCTTGAAGATTCTGATGCTATAAAACCAGAAGAAATAGGCAAAAGCGTAGAATGGTTTACAGGAATAAATAGCATGAGGTTTGATAAAAATGAATATTTAAATCTTTTGAACCAATATAGATTAAGGTTAAGTGAAGGTCAAGAATACTTACCAAAAGAAAATGAAATAGTAGAGATTTATAGGCTCTAAAACAAAAAATCCCACAGATGATGTGGGATTTTTCTTTCTTATAAAGAATAAACTGTTTAAGTATCTTCTTTGTAGTTATTGAATTGTATAATTTGTTCTTTCAAACTGACTCAAACGGAAATAACCTAAAACTTCTTCATTAGGATCATTAATATTAACACAATTTCCTTTTAACTGCGCAGGAGTAGTTTGAAATGGTCCACCGCCACCTTGAGTTCCCGATAGCTGTATCAATTGTTCAATATAAAAATAGAAGTCTTCTGAAATACCAAATACTTTAATGTCGATTTCTGTTCCAGGAACATTTTTCTCATCAAAATGTAAAACAAAAGCCTCATTACCATTTACAAATTCATCTCTTACAGAAGCTAGAGAAGGAACAGCTAAATTTTCTTGAATAAATTCTCCTAAATAATAATTTACTTCATCTGCAGGGTCATCAAAAAGTACACGAACTCTAAATTCATCTTCATTAAAACCGTCTTCTTGAGTAACTCTATTAATTTCAGTAAAACCTACTAATGTCTCTGAGGCAGCATACGTTTCTCCGTTATAAACAATATTTAAATTATAAACAGCTCCGATTTCAGGAACAAAATTAGTAGTTGCATATTCACCATTATTCTGATCAGCAAAAATAAATTGAGTACCGTCATTTTCTTTTGTAACAGTAACTGTTGCACCAGTTACAGGAACATTAGGATTGTTATCGAAAAATGCTGTAGAAGTACTTAATTTAATAGTTTGTTCGTTTCCAAGAGTTCCTTTTTCCCAATTAATAGAAGCTTCAACCACTAAACGATCACCACCATTAGGAACATCAACATCAACTACATCAGTACAAGATGAAAAAATAGTACTGATTGTGATAAACAGGATATAAATTGATTTTTTCATGTTTTTAGAATTTAAAATTATAAGTTACTGAAGGAGTAATTCCGAAAATTGAAGTACGTTCTGCTTCATTAGCTCCTGTTTGATTATTTACACCAAAACTAATAGATGCCGCATTTCTTCTAGAGTACAAATTGTAAATACCAAATACCCATTCCGATTGCCACTTTCTATTTTTATTATTTCTTGGTTTTAATGTTGCAGAAACATCTAAACGATTGTAAGATGGTAATCGATCAGCATTTCTGGTAGAATACGTAGGAATAGATAAACCATTATATTGAAATTGTCCGTTCGGATATGTTACAGGACGACCAGTTTGGAAAACAAAATTCGCATTAAAAGTCCATTTATCATTGTATTTATAATTTCCAGTAACCGATAAATCATGTGTTCTATCGAAAGGAGTATTGTACCAATCACCATTATTTAACCCAGGACCACCAGCTCGACCTCCTAAAGTTCTTTGTTCAGATTTAGAAAGAGTATAAGCTATCCAACCAGTAAAATCTCCTTTGTTTTTTCTTAATAAAAATTCTAATCCATAAGCTCTTGCACTACCATTTAAGATTTCTCTTTCTATTGTATTCTGTGCAATTAGTTCAGCTCCATTAATATAATCTACTCGATTTTTTACAGTTTTGTAATACGTTTCTGTTTCGATAGAATACGTATTGTTGTTAAAGTTTCTGAAATAACCAATAGCATACTGATCTGCAATTTGTGGTTTTAAAAACTCTCCACTTGGAGCCCAAATATCTAAAGGAGTAGCAGAGGTTGTATTGGATATTAAATGTAAGTACTGAGCCATTCTGTTATAACTAGTCTTAATAGATGATTTCTCATTTAATTGATACGATAAAGCAAATCTTGGTTCAAAATTCCCGAAACTTGCAATACTTTCTTTGTCTCCGTAAGTTATTTGTCCTGTTGGATTAGCACGTTCATAAATTCCAAATGAAGCATTATAAATTACAGGTAAATCATTGGCATAAGTATTTAAAACCTGACTTCCAAATCTATTGAAATAGCTATAGCGTAATCCATACATTGCTGTTAAGTTCTTAGATATTTTGTGTTCTAAACTTGCGTAAATACCTGTTTCTACAGCAAATTTCTTATCTAAGAAATCTTCATTAATTGAAGACTGAGGAGTAAGCTTACGAATTTCACCAGGATTAAATTTGTAGTAAATTCCACTAACACCAAAATCAAATTTTAATTTATCATTCAGGTAATAATCGATGTCGTATTTTAAGTTGTAATTATCTATTCTAGATAACCAATCTAAGCCAACAAATTCAAGTTGTAAATCGTAATTGTATCGACTGTAAATAGCAGATAAATTAGAGAATAACTTATCACTAAAAATATGATTCCATCTTAAGTTTGCTGATAAATTTCCATAAGAATTAAAGAAAGAATTTTGAAAAGTTACATCGTCATTTCCAAAGTAAGCCGAGAAAAATAAACGGTTTTTGTCATTAAGTTGGTAGTTCGTTTTTAAGTTTAAATCGTAAAACCCAACTCTATTTTCATTATTTGCTAAAGCAAGAAAAATATTAGCATAAGAAGCTCGACCAGCAACTAAGAAAGATCCTTTATCACCAAATAACGGAGCTTCTGCAGTTAATCTACTCGATATTAAACCGATTCCACCTGTAAGTTTAAATTCTTTATTATTTCCATCTTTTTGACGAACATCTAAAACCGAAGAAACACGTCCACCAAATTTAGCAGGAATTCCTCCTTTATAAAGTTTTACATCTTTAATAGCATCGTTATTAAAAACAGAAAAGAATCCGAATAAGTGAGAAGCATTGTATATAATGGCTTCATCTAAAAGAATTAAATTTTGATCTTCAGCACCACCACGAACATTAAATCCAGAAGCACCTTCACCGGCATTAGTTACACCTGGTAATAATTGAATAGATTTAATTACGTCAACTTCACCTAAAACAACAGGGATTTGTTTAATGGTTTGTGAGCTAATTTTAGTTGTACTCATTTGTGGACTACGAAGATTTACTTTCTTACTTTCTTCAGCACTAATTACAACTTCATCTAAAACGTTGGCATCTTCACTTAAATCTGCATTAAATTTTATGTTATTGTCAAGTACTATTTCTTTTTCAATCGGTTGATAACCGATATAAGAAACACTTAATGTGTAATTTCCTTTTGGTGCGGTTAGAGAATAAAAACCATATTCGTTAGTTGTTGTTCCTAAACTCGTTCCTTTTAAAAATACGGTTGCACCAAATAAGGTTTCTCCGTTAGCTTTGTCTTTTAATGTTCCACTGATTGTAAATTTACTTTGGGAAATTCCCAAAAGTGGAATTAAAAACAATATGATAATTGCATAAATTCTCATAGTTTATTACTGCTTTTTGTATGTGTTACTCTTAACTTTTTTAGTTAAAATTTTAATGGTAGTTTCTTAATTTCAAATAAAAACCTTTTTATAATGAGTGAATTAAGGTTGTTTAATGATTTTATGAGAAAACTTAAACAAAATTAGATGTTTAGTTTTTAGTATCAAAAGATGAAAGCTAAATTTTATATTAAAAAAATGTGAATATTGTATATATAATGGTTTTTTGAAATGAAGAATTATTATTCAATTTTAAAAAAGTAGAATAGTTATCTTACTTTTACTTAAAATAACAAAGCATTGTCAGAGCTATTACAACAGAACTACGGTTTTTTATTCCAAGAAGAACTTCTTAAAGAACTACAAGAAGTAGGAGTTTACAAGAAAATTGATGCAAATTCAACAATTATTGATATAGATAATTATATTACTTCTATGCCTTTGGTATTAAGTGGTGCCATTAAAATTATGAGAGAAGATAATGATGGTGATGAGTTGGTATTGTATTATTTAGAAGTAGGAGATACTTGTGCTATGACTTTGTCTTGTTGTATGGGACAAGTTAAAAGTCAAATAAGAGCTGTGGCAGAAACTGATGTTGAGTTACTGATGATTCCAAAGAAAAAAATGGCGGAATGGTTAAGTAAATACCAATCATGGCAAGAGTTTGTTTTACAGAGTTATCATAATCGTATGGAAGAATTTATAGAAGCAGTAGATACAATAGCTTTTTTAAAGATGGATGAACGATTGTACAAATATTTAAAAGATAAAGCAATGGTGAATCATAGTGAGGTAATTCAAGTAACTCATCAACAAATAGCTAATGATTTACATACTTCTCGAGTTGTAATTTCTCGATTATTAAAAGGATTAGAGAAAGAAAATAAAATAGAATTACATAGAAATCATATTAAAATTCTTCAGTTATAAATGTAAAGTAACATAGGTTACATAACAGAAATATTCATCGTTGTATTTTTATATAAAATTTACAACAACGATGAAAACTAAGATAAATCTGCTACTAATTTTAATATTTCTTAGTTGTGGAAAATCGAAATCGAATAATTCAAATTATTTAGATAAATCTGAGAATAAACAAAGTTCAACAACAGAACATCCAGGGAAAAAGTTGTTGAAAAATCAATGCTTTGTTTGTCATAATCCAACAATTTCAAAAGAAAGTAGAATTGCTCCACCTATGGTTGCAGTTAAAGCACATTACATTTCTGAAAATACTTCCAAAGAAAAGTTTACAAAAGATTTTGTAGCATTTCTTCAGAAACCTTCCAAAGAAAAAGCAAAATTGAAAGGAGCAGTGAATCGATTTGGAGTTATGCCTTACCAGTACTACAAGAAAAGTCATTTAGAAAAAATAGCTGAATATATTTATGATTATGAAATTCAAGAGCCAAATTGGTTTAGTGATCATTGGAAGAAGAGAAACGGAAATAGTAATTATAATCAAGGAAAGAGAGTAATAAATCAAGAGAAAAACAAAACTACATCAGAGATTGGACTTGAGTTTGTTTTAGGAACTAAAAAAGTGTTAGGGAAAAATTTAATGAGAACTATTCAAAGTCAAGGAACATTGAAAGCCTTGGAGTTTTGTAATGAAAAAGCAATTCATCTTACCGATAGTATGTCCACAAAATTTAACGCGATTATTAGACGAGTTTCAGATAAACCAAGAAATCAAGATAACCTGGCTAATAAAAGAGAAAACGAAGTTATAGAAATTTATAAAAAAGCTTTGATAGATTCTTTAGATATCAATCCTATAACAGAGAAAAATAAAGATAACATCCAATTTTATTATCCAATCATCACAAATGGAATGTGCCTTCAATGTCATGGAAAACCTAAAGAACAAATCAAAAGTGATCTATTATTACACCTAGATAAATTATATCCGAAAGATAAAGCTAAAGGTTATAAAGAAAATGAAATTAGAGGTATTTGGAGTATAAGTTTTAAAGAATAAAAACTAAAGATATTTTACAAAGAGTACAATTAAAAGTAAAACACTAAAAGATATATTTATGTTTAAGAAAGGAACAAAACCATATAGTATTATAAATTTCAAATGTCCTAAATGTAACGATGCAGATTTTTTCACACATCGCTTCACTTTTAACCCAATTCATATTGGTAAAGTTAGAGAAACTTGTCCTAATTGTGGATTTAAACATATGATAGAACCTTCATTCTTTTTCGGAGCTATGTATGTTAGTTATGCTTTGTTTGTTGCAATTGCAGTAGCTTTATTTATTATAACTAAAGTTTTTCTTGGATTATCACTTTTACAAAGTTTTATTTCAATTATTATTTTGCTTTTATTATTAGGTCCGTTTTTAGTAAAGCTCTCAAGAATTATATGGAGTAATATTTTTGTTGATTATGAAGTAAATCATCAAGAATCACAAAACCACAAAAATCTTAAAGAAGTTAATGCGTAATAATAGATTTTATATCATTAGAAAACACTTTTGAATTTTCAAAAGTGTTTTTTATTGCTACACACTGTAACATTAGTTACTGTACACATTTTTCTTCTAATTTAATTTTGCTCAAAAGTAAATTAACCACATGCGAGCAATACTATTTATAAGTCTGTTTTCTTTTTTAATTGGGTTTTCTCAAGATGAGAGAATGATTTCTCAAAAGGAAGTTTTAGAGAAAGTTCATGAAGAAAACAGTTCTTTAAAAATCACGAATGAAGAATATATAATGGCTAAAGCTGACTTTAACCAAAGTCGAGCAGTTTTTCTTCCAAATATCACAGCATCTCATACAGGAATTATTACTACAAACCCATTAATGGCATTTGGTTCAAAATTGAATCAAGAAGTTTTAACTCCGAATGATTTCGATCCAGCAAGGTTAAACAATCCTAATGAAACTCGAAATTTTGCTACAGTTTTCGAGATTCAACAGCCATTAATAAACATTGACGGAATATACAAGCGAAAGGCTTCTAAAGTAAAAATGGAAGCAGTGAAGCTGAAATCAAACCGAACAAAAGAATACTTAACACTCGAAGTGAATAAAGGCTACATGCAATTGCAGTTAAGTTATAAAGGAGTAGATGTTCTAGAAAAAGCTTTAAGTACAGCAGAAGCAAATCTGCAATTAGCTGAAAATAGTTTTAAACAAGGATTCTTGCAAGAATCAGATGTTTTGGCCGTGAAAGTTCATGTTACAGAAGTAAAAAATCAATTACAAACAGCAAAAAGTAATGTATTAAATGCATCAAATTATTTGTCTTTTTTAATGAATGAGTCTGATGACGTTCGTTACCAACCAACAGATAGTTTAACCATTAGTATTTCAAAAGAATCTTCAAAAGTAATTTCTGAAAATAGATCAGATATTAAAGCAATGGAATTTTCAACAGAAGCGTATAAAAAGATGTATCAATCAGAGAAAATGAGCTTTTTACCTCGATTAAATGCTTTTGGAAGTTATCAATTGTTTGATAACGATGTGTTTAATGCAAACGCAAGCGGATATTTAGTTGGAGCACAATTAAGTTGGGATATTTTTCAAGGATCAAAAAGGTTTGCTAAAGTCCAAAAGAGTAAAGCTCAATATGAAAAATCAGTTTTAGAATACGAAGAGTATAAATCAAAAAGTAAATTAGAATTGAATAAAGCTTTACGAATGTTATACGATGCTGAAAATAAATTAAAATTGACTGAATTGGCGATGAAACAATCAAAAGAAGCTTTACGAATTCGTAAAAATAGATTTAAAGAAGGTCTAGAAAAGTCAACAGATTTATTAATCGCAGAAACAAAATACGTTCAAAAACAATTAGAATATTATCAAACGATTTTCGAGTATAACTTCTCGAAAGCTTACGTTGAATTTTTAACGAAATAATAAGTACATAAATGAAAAAATATATAACTCTTATTCTGGTAACTATTATAGTAAGTTGTGGAAAAAAGAAAGCTGAAACTACAGTGAATAATGATCCTGCAATTTCAGTTAAAGTTCAAAAAGTTGTCTCAAATGAAAATGCATCATTCATCAGTGTAAGTGGTGTTATACAAGCTGAATCAAGTGCAGATTTAAGTACGCGTATGATGGGATTTGTGAATGAATTATATGTAAAAGTTGGAGATAAAGTTACAAAAGGGCAGTTGTTATTGTCGATCAATAATTCTGATCTTCAAGCTAAAAAAGCTCAAGTGGAAGCTTCAATAATAAAGGCTGAAACTGGTTTAAAAAATGCTGAGAAAGATTACAATCGTTTTAAAAATTTGTTTGCTAAAAATAGCGCTTCTCAAAAAGAAGTCGATGATATGACTGTTCGTTATGAAATGGCAAAAGCAAGTTTAAAAGTAGCAACACAAATGAGAAATGAAATAAATGCTCAGTTTACATATACGAATATTCGTGCACCATTTTCTGGAGTTGTAACAAACACTTTTATAGATAAAGGTGGTATGGCAAATCCAGGAATGCCTTTAATTTCTGTTGAAGGAAAAGGAGATTTTGAAGTTCTTGCTAGAGTTCCGGAAAGTGAAATTTCAAAAATCAAGCAAAATACTGAGGTTGAAGTTTTGGTAAAATCTATCAATGAAACAATAAAGGGAAAAGTAAGTGAGGTGAGTTCTTCTGCCAAAAATACTGGTGGACAATATGTGGTGAAAGTTGGTTTAGAAAAAACAGATGTATCGATATTGTCAGGAATGTTCGCAACAGTTCAATTTCCTGTAGAGAAATTAAACACATCTGAAACAACGGTAAGAATTCCTAAATCAGCTATTGTTGAGCAAGGACAATTGAAAGGTATTTACACAGTAAGTCAAAATAATAAAGCATTATTACGTTGGTTACGATTAGGTCGTTCATTTGGTGACGAAGTAGAGGTATTATCTGGGTTAAAAGCTAAAGAAACCTACATACTTTCTGCTGAAGGTAAATTATATAACGGTGCTAATATTTCAATTCAATAAATAAGAAAATGAAAGAAGGATTAGCAGGAAAAATAGCAAAAGGTTTTATAGGATCTAAAATCACCGTGTTGTTAATGATTGTGTTTATGGTCATTGGTGTGTACACTTCGTTTTTAATTCCTAGAGAAGAGGAGCCGCAAATTGATGTTCCAATGGCAGACATCTTTGTTGGATACCCTGGAGCAAGTCCAACAGAAGTTGAATCGAGAATTGCCAAACCGTTAGAAAAAATAATTTCTAACATAAAAGGAGTAGAATATGTGTATTCAACTTCCATGAAAGAGCAAGCAATGGTAATTGTTCAATTTTATGTGGGAGAAGATATTGAACGTTCTTTTGTGAAGTTATATAACGAAATCAGTAAGCATATGGATCAAATGCCAAAAGGAGTTACGATGCCTTTGGTAAAAACACGTGCTATTGATGATGTTCCAATGTTAGGTTTAACCTTATGGAGTGAAAATTATGATGATTATCAACTAAAGCAAATTGCAGAGGAAGTAACCAATGAGATTGAAAAGGTAAACGATGTTGCCATTACTCATAAAATTGGAGGAAGAGATAGGGAATTACGAGTAGTTTTAGATAAAGATAAATTGGCTGCGAGTGGTTTAGATTTTCTTTCGGTTGCTGAAATGATAAAAGCGAGCAATCAGCAAATGAGTGCTGGAAAGTATAATCGAAATGATCAAGAATTTTTGGTGTCGACTGGACGATTTTTAAAAACGACAGAAGATGTTAAAAACTTGGTAGTTGGAGTAAAACAAAAACAACCGATTTACCTAAAGCAAGTTGCTAAAGTTATTGATGGAGGAGAGATTCCTAAGAATTACGTGAGTTTAGGGTTTGGACAAGCAAATGAAAAATCTCAAACATTTAAATCGGAATATCCTGCAGTAACGATTTCTGTGGCGAAGAGAAAAGGAGCAGATGCCATGCAAATTGCAGCTATTATTTTAGATAAGGTTCAACATTTACGAAGAAACTTAATTCCAGATGATGTGCATGTTGAGGTGACCAGGAATTATGGAGAAACCGCTTCTCAAAAAGTATCTGAATTATTAATGCATTTAATCGGAGCAATTATTGCAGTTACGTTAGTTGTAATGTTAGCTATGGGTTGGCGTGGTGGATTGGTAGTTTTCTTATCAGTTCCAATCACATTCGCTCTCACATTGTTGAGTTATTATATGCTCGATTACACGTTAAACCGAATTACTTTATTCGCTTTGGTTTTTGTAACCGGAATTGTAGTAGATGATAGTATCATTATTGCAGAAAATATGCACAGGCATTTTAAAATGAAACGTTTGGCATTCAAAGAAGCTGCGTTGTATGCAATTAATGAAGTCGGAAATCCAACAATATTGGCAACATTTACAGTAATTGCTTCAGTTTTACCTATGGCATTTGTATCAGGATTAATGGGGCCTTATATGAGTCCGATGCCAATTGGAGCTTCTATAGCAATGATTCTTTCCTTATTTGTTGCATTAACAATTACACCATACTTAGGATATATTTTCTTGAGAGAAAAAGACAATGGAAATGAAAAAACTTTTGAAGCAGATGAAACAAAAGCGATGCAAGGAACTGCAATTTACAAGTTGTATGAAAAGTTCCAACGTCCGTTAATTGAAAGTCCTACAAAAAGATGGATTTTCTTAGGAATTACGACTCTGTTATTATTTGGATCTTTAGGAATGTTTTTCACCAAATCTGTAGCTGTAAAAATGTTGCCTTTTGATAATAAGAATGAGTTTCAAGTAGTAATTGATATGCCAGAAGGAACAACATTAGAAAGGACATCTGTGGTAACTAAAGAAATAGCTCAATATTTATCAACCAGAACAGATGTTGTGAATTATCAAAGTTATGTTGGTACTTCAGCGCCTATTACGTTTAATGGATTAGTTCGCCATTATGATTTACGTGGAGGAAGTAACATGGCGGATATCCAAGTGAACTTAACCGACAAACATAATCGAGATGAACAAAGTCATGGAATTGTAAAATCAATGCGTGAAGCAATTCAAAAAATAGCAGAACCATTTGGTGCAAATGTAAAATTAGTTGAAGTTCCGCCAGGACCACCAGTATTATCAACAATAGTGGCTGAAGTTTACGGACCAGATTATAACAAACAAATTGAAATCGCAAATGAAATTCAAAACATTTTAAAGAATACTGAAGATGTTGTAGATGTCGATTGGATGGTTGAAGATGAGACGGTTGAATATGAATTTGTAGTAGATAAAGAAAAAGCAATGCTATATGGAATCGCTCCACAGCAAATAGTATATACATTAAACTCAGCACTTTCAAACAGAGCAGTTTCTACCTTATACAATGAAAATTCTTCAAAACAAATAGGTATTGTTTTAGCTTTAGATGAAAAGGAAAAATCAACTATTTCAGATATCTCTCAACTTCAAATCAAATCTAATTTAGGAACCATGGTTTCTGTTGGTGATTTAGTTGAAGTTAAAGAAAAGAACAATGAAAAAAGTATTTATCGCAAAAACCAAAAGAGAGTTGTTTATGTAATGGCTGATATGGCTGGAGCATTGGAAAGTCCTGCGTATGCAATTTTAGGAATGGAAGCAAAGTTGAAAGAGATTCCATTACCTAAAGGATATCAATTAGAAGAAAAGTATTTAGGACAACCAGAGTACGAAGATAATTACACTGTGAAGTGGGATGGAGAATGGCAAATTACATTGGAAGTATTCCGGGATTTAGGAATCGCATTTTTGGGAGCCATTATCATCATTTACATGTTGATTGTAGGTTGGTTCCAAAACTTTAAAGCTCCAATAGTTATGATGGTGGCAATTCCATTATCAATGGTAGGTATTGTTTTAGGTCACTGGTTAATGGACGCTTATTTCACGGCTACATCTTTTATCGGAATGATCGCTTTAGCAGGAATTATGGTTCGGAACTCAGTATTACTAATTGATTTTGTAAACCTTCGTTTATCAGAAGGAGTTCCGTTAGCACAAGCAGTAATTGAAGCTGGAGCTGTACGAACAACCCCAATTTTATTAACTGCAGGAACAGTTGTTATTGGAGCTTTCGTGATCTTATTCGATCCAATATTTCAAGGTTTAGCAATTTCATTAATGGGAGGAACAATTACAGCAACTATACTGACATTACTAGTCGTTCCACTAGTATATTATTTAATAGAACGTAAAAATTATAAGTAACATGAAAATAGAACGAATTATTAGAGCTATAGCTGGAGTATTTATTCTAATAAGTATTCTTTTAGCTATAAAAGTGAACATAAATTGGTTGTGGTTTACTGCATTTGTTGGAGCTAATTTATTGCAATCATCGATAACCAAATGGTGTTTAATGGAAGATATATTAAAGAAATTTTTTAGTGTTAAATAAAAATAAAACACCAATTTTTATATAAGATTGGTGTTTTTTAATTTTTATTTTAATGAATATTCTGAATAAAATATTCTAGTTCTACTTCTTTCGGAATTTCCATTTTTTTTCGAATTCGATAACGAGCCGATTTTACAGAAGATAAAGTCACGTTTCTAATATTCATGATCTCTTTAATGCTTAAATTGAGATAGATAAGATTACAGATTTCACGTTCTGATTTTGTGAGCTGTGGGTACAGTTTACTAATTTTTAATTCAAAACCTTCGTTTTTAAGTTGTTGGTCATTAGAGATTTCATCTAAACGTTTTTCAGTTCTTACCTGATGTTCAATTTGAGATAACATCGATTGGTATTGTTGTAGGAGTTCTTTAGAATTATTTTGTGATTGTAGCTTCTTTACATTTAAAATTAGTTTTTCCTTAAAATCAGAACGCATTTTATGATCGGCCAATAAACGATCAATCTTATAACGTAGCGAAACTACTTTTTCATTTAAAAGTTCAGTTTCTAATTCTTGCTCTTTAAGTTGATTTTGATATACTTTACGTCGTTGCCTAAAAAATAAAAACAAAACACTTAAACTAATTAAAGTTAGAGTTAATAAAGCAGCATACAATTGTTTTTGTACACGTTGATTTTTAGCTTCAGCTTGTAAAAGTTTTTTATTGGTTTCAAAACTAAGTTTATCTACAGAGAATTTTTTATCCTCTTGATACGCTAACTCCAAAGCTGCAATCTTTTCAATTTGTTTTAAAGAGAATACAGAGTCGTTGTATTTTTTATACAAACGATACTTTTCTAAAGCTTTTTTATAATCGTTTTTAGCTTTATAAATTCTGTATCGATCTAAATTAATTAGAGAGATTATTTTTTTGTTTTCATATTGTTTACTGAGAATTTCAGAACTGTCTAAATAAATTAAAGCATTACGATATTCTTTTAATCTTCTATAACAAGTTGCTATGCTTTTATATGTGGTTGCTTTACGTTCTATTTTTTCAGCCTTGTTATATATATCAAGATTTGTCTTTAAAATGTTTAATGCTTTTTCATATTTTTTTTTTGCTCGATATATTCTTGCATAAACAGTATTTACATCAGCTGTACGAATCTTATCATTTAATAAGTACAATTGAGCTTTATCTAAAGCTTCAATAGCTTTATCATAGTTTTTCCTTTTGTAATAAAAATTTCCATAATTATGTAGAGAAATTCCATAATCAATAGAGTCGTGTTCACGAAGAGGAAGTGCTAAATCCATATAAGATATTGCCTTGTCATATTCTCGTTTGGCAGAAAATAGCATAGCTATGTTATGGTAAGATCGACCAATTTTAGTTTGATCTTTACTTTGTTGTTTTACTTTTAAAGCTTTTAAGTAGTATTCTAAAGCAGTATCAAAATTACCTTTTCTTCGTTCTATAATTCCCAAACAATCGTAAGCCAAAGCAATCATTTCTTCTTTATTGGCGTAAATATAGTTTGAGTTTAATTTATCTAAAGAGTTATTAAAATATTGCTGGGCTAATGTTGGATTAGAAGTGTCTGTTAGAATTCCTAAATCCATTGCATGTGTAACATAAAGAGAATCGTTTGATGCATTTTTTAAAAGAAAAATAATAGAATCTTTTTTCTGCTGAAGTTGTTGTGCAGAAGCAAAAGACAACACAAAAAAACATATAGGGATTAAAAAAAAACGAAATGTCTTCATAAGCCGCAATATCCGAATAAATTTGGAGATTTTCTAGTTTTGCGACCTTTTGCGACCACTAAAATTTGCATTTTTTGAAATGGTAAAATTCCTTTGCAATTCGTTTAAATCAATTCAAGAACGATAATAATTGTCCGTTTTTTGTCTGATGAATTTTAAAAACATTTTTAAAACTAATTTTTTTCTTTGAACTCAGTTTTAAAGTGTGTAAAACATCAGAAAAACTATTTAAAAAACATAATCTCTATACCTCATCAAAATGAAAAAAAATTACTTCTTATTACTATTTCTTTTTCTCTTTATTAAAATTTCAAATGCGCAATTTATTTTTAAAGTAGAAACTACAACAGCTAATGAAACTTTTGTTATTCCTACAAAACCAGGAGAGACATATAATTACCAAATAAAGTATACAAAAACTCCAGGTGATTTACCGCGAATTGTAACTAGTAGAGGAGATAAAACATTAACATTCGATAATCCAGGAATTCATACCGTTGAAATAAGTTTAATTCCAGGAGATTTTTTCAATGAATCGTATTTTCCAGCAATGTATTTCAATAAATCTGGGGATAAAGATAAAATAGTATCTATCGAAAAATGGGGAGGTAATAAATGGACAACCATGGAAAATGCATTTGCAGGTTGTTCAAAATTAGTTATCAATGCTACAGATACTCCTGATTTAAGTTTAGTAACAAACATGTCTTTTATGTTTGAAGGAACCATAAATCTTGAAGATTTAAAAGATAAAATTGGAAACTGGGATATCGAAAATATTGAAAATCTTACTGGAGTTTTTAAATCTTCAGGTTTTAACGAAAATATTAACTCATGGAATGTGAGTAATGTACGTTTCATGGATTCTCTTTTTGAAGGAGCTTCTAATTATAATCAACCTTTAAATAATTGGACGACGACAAGTTTAGAATACGCAAATGCTGTTTTTAGAGAAGCAATAAACTTTAATCAGCCATTAAATAATTGGAATATGAGTTTGGTTAAAGAAATCGGACAAGTATTTCTTTTAGCAGAATCATTTAGTCAAGATTTAAGTTCTTGGGACATCAGTAATGTAACTGAAATATCACAAATATTTTTTGGATCAAAACTTAATGTGGCAGATTATGATGCTACCATTTTGGGTTGGTCAACTTTAAGTGCGGGCGAAACAGCTATTCCTTTAAACTTAGAAATAGCAAATTCATCTTCAATGAAATATTGTGATCTAGAAGCAAGGTTGAAATTAATAAACGATTATAATTGGTCTTTTACAGGAGATGTACATTTTTGTCCGGAAGAAGATAAGTTTATTACTACTTGGAAAACTAATGCAGACGGACTTTTAGGAGGTGATCGTAAAAAAGTAACAATACCAACCGACGATTCTTATGATTATTACTATACAGTAGATTGGGGTGATGGAAATGTTGTTAGTAATTATACTGGTGATGCTATACATACTTACGCTACGCAAGGAACATATCAAATCAAAATTTTTGGAATTTTCCCAGCGATAAAAGCTAACGTGAATACTTCTAAAATGATTCTTCAAATTGAATCAGTTGATCAATGGGGAAATATGGAATGGCAAACATTCAAATCAGCATTTGATGGATGTCGAAACTTAGATGTTTTTGCAACTGATATACCAGATCTTTCTAAGGTGACAGATATGTCATTTATGTTTTTTGAATGTTTTAATCTTGGAAATACAGCGACTATAGATTTCTCAGGATGGAATACAAGTAACGTAACTAATATGTCTAGTATGTTTTACAATACTAATAATTTAACAAGTGCTAATATTGGAAATTGGAATGTTGGTAAAGTAACAGATTTTAATAACATGTTTTCAAGTGCATCAGTATTCAATGAAAACTTAAATAATTGGAATATTGGTGAAAATGTTACTGGTACAATAGATATGTCTGCTATGTTTCTTGGTGCGGGTAAATTTAACTCACCTTTAAATAATTGGGATGTAAGTAAAGTATACGATTTTGTGTATACATTTAGAGGGGCTACTGAGTTCAATCAAGATTTGAGTTCATGGGATATTTCTAGTGGAACCGATTTCATAGGAATGTTAGATGCTACTGCTTTATCAGTTGAAAACTATGATAAAACGTTGCAAGGTTTTTCAGCATTGGAAGCAGGAGAGACTAAAATACCAACAAATATTAGATTTGGAGCTTTAAACGTTGGTTATGGAAATCCTGAGTACAGAGAAACATTAAAAAACACATACACTTGGACTTTTGAAGGTGATATATTTGAAGGAATAGAAGAAGAAAAGTTCATAACTACATGGAGAGTAAAAGCTGGAGATTTAACAATTCCTATTTACACTTTTGGAGGAGCAACTTACAATTACACTGTAGATTGGGGAGATGGAACAATTGAATCTGGATTTACAGGTGATATTACACATACTTATGCAACTGCAGGAACGTATACTGTAAAAATTTACGAAGATTTTCCACAGATGTACTTTTTTAATCGTGATGGAAAAGAGAAGTTAATCTCTATCGATCAATGGGGGACACAAAAGTGGTTCAATTTAGATTTTGCTTTCTACGGATGTTCTAATTTAGAATTAAATGCAGATGATATTCCAGATTTATCACAAGCTACTTCAATCGGAGCAATTTTTCAAAATGCTACAGCTTTTACAGATGCTAAAGACAAATTAAAAGATTGGGATGTAAGTACAATTGAAAGCTTTTCTTTTGCTTTTCAAGGAACAGCATTCAATAGAAATATTAGTGGATGGAATATGCAATTAGCGAAGGAAATCGACTTTATGTTTGCTGATAATGCAGTATTCAATAAACCTGTAGGAAATTGGACATTCAATAATTTAAAAACAGCATCTGCAGTTTTTAGAAATGCGACTAGTTTTAATCAAGACCTTTCCAATTGGGATGTAAGTCAAGTTGATTTATTCGAATTGATATTTGAAAATGCAACTGCTTTCAATCAGAGTTTAGCAAATTGGGACATTAGTGAAATGCGTTTCATTAACAAAATGTTAGACAACTCAGGAATGAGTGTGGCGAATTACGATGAAACGTTATTGGGTTGGGCAAGCTTAGATGTTGGAGAAACAAAAATTCCTACTGGAATGGATTTCAATTCTTCATTACAATATTGTAACGGAGCTTATGCTAGAAATCAATTAGCAACAACGCATTCTTGGACTTTTAATGATGGGGGACAATCTTGTGCCGAAGAAACTAAATTTATTACGACTTGGAAAACAACATCTGCAAATGAAAGTATTCAGGTTCGTACTTCTGGTGGAACATCAATTTATACAATCGAATGGGGAGATGGTTCAGTAGAAACAGATCGTGGTGGAAATTCTTCTCACACTTATGCTACTCCAGGAATTTATACTGTGAAAATATCGGGAGCTTTTGCAAGATTATACACAAACAACTTTACCAATATTGGTAATAAAATGCAATCTGTTGAGCAATGGGGAACAGGAAAATGGGAATCTTTTGATAGAGCTTTCGAAGGTGCTGGAAATGTTGTGATAAACGCAACAGATATTCCTAATTTATCGAATGTAACAAACATGTTCGAAGCTTTTAAAGATTGTAAAAAATTAGTTGATAATGGTGGACAAATGAAGAACTGGAATGTAAGTTCTATAGAGAATTTTACAAGTACTTTTCAAGGAGCAACTTTGTTTAATGAAAATTTAAGTGATTGGGATATTAGTAATATGAATAGTGCCAATAACATGTTAAGTGGAACAGGATTTTCTACTTCAAATTATGATAAAACAATTATTGGTTGGGCTACAATTCAAGGAGATGAAACTATTCCACAGAACATTAATTTAGGAGCAAATGGAATTAATTATTGCGTTTCAGGAACTGAACGAGATTTTTTAGCAAGTAATGGATGGAATTTTACAGATGCAGGGCAACAATGTGAAAGTCAAGATGCATTTATTACTACTTGGAGAACAACAAGTGAAAATGAAGAGATTATTTATCCAGGAGTTACCAACGGTAGAACTTATAATATCGATTGGGGAGATGGAACTTTAGAAACAGGAGTTACTGGAACTATTTCTCATACTTATTTAACATCAGGTGATTATCAAGTTAAAGTAACAGGAGATTTAACGTCATTTTTTATTAATGATTCACCAAACAACGATAATTTATTGTCAATAGATCAATGGGGAAGTATTCGTTGGATGAGTTTAGCAAGAGCTTTTAATAATTGTAATAATCTAGTTTTAAAAGCCAATGACACACCTGACTTGACAAGTGTAACAAACATGAATTTGTTATTTAGTCGTTCTGTTAATTTTGAAGATTTAGGTGGACGAATTGGAGATTGGGATGTTAGTAATGTTGAAGTTATGGGATATTTATTTAGAGGTACAGCTTTCAATAGTAATATTAATAATTGGGATGTTCGTAAGGTTACTTTCGTCGGATATATGTTTGCAAACACAACTAAGTTCAATCAGCCTTTAGATAAATGGAAATTTGAAAACACGAATAGTTTATCAGTTATGTTTATTGGAGCAGAAGTATTTAATCAAGATTTAAGTAATTGGGATGTAAGTAGTATAGAAAATTTTGGTAGTATGTTTGAGAATGCCAAAGCTTTTGATCAAGACTTAAGTAATTGGAACATTTCTAGCGTAATGAACATGACAGATATGTTTAAGGGAGTTACATTATCAAATGAAAATTATGATGCTATTTTAGAAGGTTGGTCTACTTTAGATAATGGAGAAACTCAAGTACCAATTAATATCACTTTTCATGCAGGAGATAGTAAGTTATGTTTAGGAACTGATGCTAAGTCAATTTTAGAAAGTTCACCATATAATTGGACAATCACAGATGCGGGAAGTGATTGTGAAAATACAGTGGTGTGGTCTGGAGATACTGATGTTAATTGGACAGATACTGATAATTGGGAGGATAATAATGCGCCATCAACCACAAATGATGTGCTGATTCAAAATGTAACAAATCAACCTGTAATTGACAATGGAGTAATTGCAGAAATGAATGATTTAACGATTAGAACTTCAGCTGGTTTAGAAATTTCAGAAAATGGAGGAGTTGTTGTAAATGGTGATTTAGAAACTGAAGGAGTTATTGAAATTAATTCAGCTACAAATACAAGTGGAATTTTAGTAGTAAAAGGAGAAACTAATGGAATAGTAAATTTTGAACGTTCTGGTTTATTGGCGAATAAATGGAGTTTAGTTACTGTTCCAGTTTCAGGTCAAAGTATTAAAGAGTTTATTGAAAATCCAACAAATGATATTCGTGAAAATACCACTGTAACTCCGAATCGTTATGCTGTTGGTTATTATGATGATAGCAAACCAGCAGGATCAAAATGGACCTATTATACTACAGATGATATTGTAACGAATACACTTACGTTTGAACAAGGTAGAAGTTACATTGTATCAAGATCAACAGATGGTTCAGTAATGTTTACAGGAACATTAGAAACAAATGATGTGGTAATTCCTGTAAATGAAGATCAATGGAATGCAGTTGGAAATCCGTATACAGCGTATTTACCAGTCAATAATAATGCGAACATAAACTTCATACAAGAGAATATAGATAAGTTCGATCCTGTAAATGTTGCCGTTTACATTTGGGATAATGCACAAAATAAATATGTGGCAAAATCTTTATTAGATCCGAATCTTTCATTAACAGTCGGACAAGGTTTCTTTATTAAAACCAATGTAGGCGTTTCAGCCTTAGATTTTAAAGAAGACCAGAGATTAACTGATGCTACAGGAGTTGAAATTTTTTCAAGACAGCAAAATGTACCAACAATTAAAGTTGTAGCATCTCAAGATAACGTAGTGGTAGATACAAATATTAAGTTGATGAATTCTGCTACTAAAGGTTTAGATGCAGGATTTGATATTGGAAATTTCGGTGGATCAAACTTCGATATTTTTACACGTTTAGTGGAAAATTCAATGCAGAAAGATTTTACAATTCAATCGTTGCCATATTCAAATGAGGAAGAAATCAGAATTCCTTTAGGAATAAAATCTGATGCTAATAAAGAAATTGAAATTTCAGTTCAGTTAGAAAGTTTACCAGAAAGTTCAGAAGTGTATTTAGAAGACAGAGAAACAGATGAGTTTATCAAGTTAGACAACACAAATTTATATACATTAAAAACTACTTCAGCAATTTCAGGAATAGGACGTTTTTATATACATCTAAAATCAAAAACATTAGATATTTCAGAAGAAACTTTAACTACTGAAAACATCAATATTTTTAAGTATGGTAAACAAGAAATTACTATTTCAGGAATTACATCTACAGAAAAGGTTTCAGTTAAAATGTTTTCGGTTTTAGGGAGCGAAGTTTTCAAAACGAATATTAAAGGAAATCTAAATATACGTATTCAACCAACTTCAGTTGAAACAGGAATTTATATAGTTCAAGTAGAAATAGAAGGAAAGAAAATTAATAAGAAAGTAGTACTTGAAAAGTAAGAGGATGAAGAAATCAAATCATACAGAAAGTCATCAAGAAATCACAAGAAAAGAAGCGTTACAGAAAATAGGAAACTATGGAAAATATACAGCAATAACAGCTTTAGGAACCTATTTAATATTAAACCCTAAGAAAGCACAAGCATCTAGCCCTGAAGTACCAGGTAGCGGATTTTAAAGAGAATAGATAAAAAAAACTCCTTTTAAGTAATTAAAAGGAGTTTTTTATTGATTTTTTGAAAATAATCTCATAAAATTTGTGTTTTTATATCTTTTAAAAACTTAAAAATTAATTTTCTTAACTATATCATTAGAAAAATTAAAAACAAAAACTTATATTTAAAGAGTAAATGAAATCTAATTTTTATAATTAGATAGTGCATTAAGTACAGATTTTAATATACCTCCTTTCGTATGTGTTTTTGTGTAAAAAACATGTCGTTTACTTACTATTCGTCTACACTTATATGCATTTGGTCTAAAAAGAAGTGCCTTGTCATATTGTGTGGCTTCAAGTTTTCATAATATACAGTACTTTTAGTTTAGTTTAAACTCAACCAAACAAAAAATTCCAATGAATTTAATGTTTATTATTTGTCTTTTTAAATGATATGAAAACTATACAATTACAAAGAACCCAAAATTCAGATTGGACATATTTAAATGAAAAAATTACTCTAAAATCTCCCTTAGTTTTAGTTTTTGGGAAAAGAGAATTACTTGAAGATGAAAAAATTTACGAAGAAGTAAAAAATCTTTTTAATGATGGGCATATTGTTTTTGGCTCAACTGCTGGAGATATTACTGAAGAGAAAGTTGATAATGACAGTATAACTATAACTGCAATTGAGTTTGAAAAAAGTACATATGAAGTAAGACGTTTAAATATTTTAGATTCCGGTGATAAGGCTAATAGTACAGACACAGGTAGAGCTTTAGTAAATTCTTTTCCAAAAGATGGATTAAAGCATGTTTTTGTTGTTTCTGAAGGGAGTTTTGTTAACGGAAGTCATTTAACACAAGGTATGAACGAAGCTGTTAATAATGAAGTCTTAATAACAGGAGCTTTATGTGGAGATGCAGCTAAATTTGAAAAAACTTTAGCTTCTTATAATGAAAACCCGAAAGTTGGAGAAGTTGTAGCAATAGGTTTATATGGAGAATCATTAGAAGTTTCATGTGCAATTAATGGAGGTTGGACTCCTTTTGGTCCTGAAAGAATAGTTACAAAATCAGAAGATAATATCTTATATGAGTTAGATGGAAAGCCTGCTTTAGATTTATATAAGAATTATTTAGGAGACAAAGCTAAAGAACTTCCTGGAGCGGCATTATTATATCCGTTAAAAGTAAAATCAGATAATGAAAATTATTCCATAGTAAGAACGATTTTAAATATTAACGAAAAAGAACAATCGATGATTCTTGCTGGAAATATTTTAAAAGGAGAACGCGTGCAACTCATGATGACCCACGTAGATAATATTGTAAATGCTTCTGAATCTGCTGCTATATATGCAAATAAAGATAGAAAGAAAGAAGCTGAATTGGCAATTTTGGTAAGTTGTATAGGAAGAAAACTTGTACTCGACCAAAGAGTGGAAGAAGAAATAGAAGAGGTTATGGAAACTATAGGAAAAAAAGCAACTATTTGTGGAATGTATTCTTATGGAGAAATTGCACCGTTCAACGGAGAAAAAAAATGTCAATTGCATAATCAAACAATGACAATAACTTTAATAAGTGAATAAAGAATGAATTCTCTCTTAAAAAGGCAGATTAGAAAATATTTACCTGAGAATTTACAGAACAGTTCAGAATTAGAAGCGTTTTTAGATGCTGTAAATAAATCGTACACTAATTCTGATAATCAATTTTCAATGCTTCAACGGGCTACTATGATAAGTTCAGAAGAGCTGTCTGAAGCAAGTGAAAAATTGAGAAAGGAAACTGCTAAACAAAAAGAAATTATTGATAGACTTAAAAATGTAATAAATACATTAAAAGTATATAAATTAGAAAAAAACGATTCTTTAGAAAATACATCTACATTAAAATTAGTCGATTTTATAGATCATCAAACCAAAGAGATTTTAAAGATTAATCAATTAAAAGATAAATTATTAATTAATCTTGAAAAACAAAATGAAGAGTTGAGTGAATATGCGCACATGGTTTCACACGATTTGGTTTCTCCATTAAGAAATATAGAAACTCTTGTACATATGTTAGCGGAAGATTATGATGGAGTAATTGAAGAGGATGGATTAAAAAAACTACAATTGATTAGTGAAAATGTAGAGAGAATAGATGTTTTAGTAGGAGTTATTAGAGATTATTCTTCAATTAAGGTTAATGCAAAAAAACAAACTGATTTATGTGTAAATACTTTGTTAGAAGGTATTTTGTCTAAGATAAATCTAGGAGAAAATATAAAGGTAAATATTACAAATCAGTTACCATGTGTAAAAGGGGATAAGCATAGTTTATCCCAACTTTTTAATAATTTAATTGTTAATGCAATTAAATTTAATGACAAAGAAATTAAAGAAATAGAGATTGGTTGTGTAGATCAAGATGATTCATGGAAATTTCACATAAGAGATAACGGAAACGGAATACAAGAATCATATTTAAAGAATATTTTCACCGCATTTTACAGATTAGAAAATGATTATCAATCAGCAGGTATGGGATTATCGATGGTGAAAAAAATAATTGATATGTATGAAGGTGAAATATGGGCTGAGTCAAAACCAGATGTAGGATCCACTTTTCATTTTACGATTAAAAAAGCACAATAATAGTTTTTTTGATTACTTACATATCCAAACAGTTAAAACCCTGTTTATAGGTGTTTTTTTGGTTGGTAAAAAATAAATGCTTAAATTATAAAAGAAGTTTATTGAAAAATAAACAGTTAAAATCCCCTTTCCAAGTTAAAGTTTAATTCAAGAATAGAAATTAAAAACGGTAAATTCCCCCGAATTTATGGATGTGAAGTGCATATTAAATAGATTTTATTTACTAAAAGCAAAAGCTATATTAAATTTTAAAACAGAATCGTAACAATTTAGTTGATACTAAATAATTACGGTTTTTTATTACCCCAAAATTAAATTTTCGGTTTAGTTTTCTTTTAAAAATATTAGTGAATCATAGGAGTTAAAACATTAATTAGAAGCATTCTGGTAAACTAAAGTAAATGTTGAATATGAGTAAAAGAATAATTTATAACTTAATATTAAGTTTAATATTGAGTTTCGTTTTAAAAAAAACAGAAGCGCAACAAGATCCTCAGTATACCCAATATATGTATAACACGATGAGTGTTAATCCGGCTTACGCTGGATCTAATGATCATACAGTAATTACATTATTAGGAAGAACCCAGTGGGTTGGTTTAGCAGGAGCACCAGATTCACAAACTTTAAGTTATGATACGCCTTTAGGATATAGTGGAGTAGGTTTAGGAGTCAATTTAACCAATGATCAAATTGGTCCAGCTCAAGAGATTTATTTAGATGCAAATATTTCTTACACAGTTCGATTTAGTGAGAATAGTAACTTAGCATTTGGTTTAAAATTAGGAGGAAGGCATTTAGCGATTGATTGGAGTAAAGGAACGGCTTTACAACAAGAACGAATTTTCGATCAAAATGTAAGTGAGTTTTTACCAACAATAGGAGCAGGAGTTTATTTTTATAAATCGAATTGGTATGCAGGAATCTCAATTCCCAATATTTTAAGAACAAATCATTATGATGATACAATTGCTACGGTTTCCAATGGAAACGGAGATTTAGCAGAAGAGCGTTTACATTTCTTTGGTATTTTCGGATATGTTTTCGATTTGAGTGAGAATATAAAGTTTAAGCCTGCAACTTTAGTAAAGGTTGTAAATGGAGCACCTTTATCGATAGATGTATCTGGTAATTTTTTATTCAATGAAAAATTCACAGCAGGATTAGCATGGAGATGGGACGATTCGATAAGTGCTTTAATAGGTTTACAAGCTACCGAGAATTTAAATATAGGATTCGCTTACGATTTAACAACATCAAACTACAGTAATTACAATTCTGGAACTTATGAATTAATGATACGTTGGGATATTGCCAGAGATCGAATTATGAAATCTCCTAGATTCTTTTAAAAGATAAATTATATCAATAAAAAAAGGAATCATAAAAAATGATTCCCTATTTATTTCTTAAGAAAGTTTAAAACTTAAATTCCTTTTACAAAATCTAAGAAAACTTTCTTATGTAATTCTAAATTAAGATCAGGTGAAACTGCCACACGAGCAATATAATCTTTATCACCTTCTTTAGTAGTTCCTTGAGTAGAAGTCGCAGGAATAGTCCAGTAACAACCTTTTAATTGTCCGTAACTCACACAATATTTACTCTCATCAGGAATTTCGTTAATCATTAAATTAATTAACTTTAAGTTTAAAGCTCTTTTATAAGTTTCTCTTTCTTCATCAGTATTTCCTTTAGTAGGTAAATCTAAAGAGAAAACAGAAGGAGTAAATCCTTGAGAAGCTAATTCTTCAGAAACAAAATTAATTTTTGCATCAGGTAAATTTTCTTCAATAAAAGTCACAAACTCGCGAGTATTTACATAAGCATCCTTAATTCTTTGATTCATTGAAGGCATTTGTTCAGCCAAAATTTCTAATTGAAGAGCAGTAGCTTCATTGTCACAAAGTTGAATATGATCTTCTATTTTATCCATTAAAGAAGCTGCTTTTGTATTTGCTGTACAATAGCCAGCTGTACATTTTCCACCGCTAGGGAATTTAGATCCACTAACATATGCTATCGTTTTTACATCAGCTAACATTTCATTGTCGCCTAAAAAGTGCACATTCGGACAAAAAGTTTGATCTAAAATAAAAACAGGTTCAACGGCAGATACACCATCAGCATTAACACGTTTTTTACTTAAGACCTCTTTTAATTTTACTAAGTCCGGAACTTCAACTCTCGGGTTTGTAGGGATTTCCGCAATAATATAAGGTACAGCATTAAGCTCTGTAACTTTAGTTAAAACAATATCGATACTTTTTACCATATCGTTATCACCATCCACAGGTAAATCCATTACTTCAACATTATCTATGCATGCAGCAACTCTTCTGGCTTGATCATTCGTACCTCCATAACAATTCGGAGGAACTATAATTTTAATGTCTTTACCTTTATGATTTTCAACAGCATCATGAATTAATCCCATCATAATTGCATATTGAATTGAAAGTCCACTAGATCCTATAACAGCTTTGGTATTAACTCCAGTAATTTCATTAACTAAATTAGAAACGGTTACTTTATTTTTTTCTGAGTCGTAGTTTACCGTATCAAAAGATTCTCCAATAAATTGTTGTAGAGCAATTAAGGTATTCGCAGGAGTCATTGCTATGGTTTCTCTTCTTCTTACATGTTGTATTTCAGAAATATAATTTTCATTTTGTTCTCCATTAACATATAAGACACTACCTAAGTTTTGCTGCGTATTAACAAAAAAATCAACGTTTAAAGTAAGATCAAATTCACAAATACTTTCTTTTTCAGAAAAAAGAATAGTAGTTCCGTCAAATTCAGGAATTTCATCTGAAGCATTTATTTTTTTAGTTTCAA
Source organism: uncultured Tenacibaculum sp. (assembly GCF_947502995.1). Classification (GTDB taxonomy): domain Bacteria; phylum Bacteroidota; class Bacteroidia; order Flavobacteriales; family Flavobacteriaceae; genus Polaribacter. Next base: position 102,783 of record NZ_CANNBW010000017.1, read on the forward strand.
ACTGATATCCATATACCTCTTTAACATGATTAATATTGAAGTTTTTAGGTAATTCATCTTTAAAAAGAATTAAAGTGTTCTTTTTTAAGAATAAGTTTTTTCTAAGAATAGCTAAAACCGGAATACTTACTGATGAAAAACTAATAACATTACTTGGTTTTGTGTTATTTGTTTTTGCAATAGTCCATTCTAAAACAGAAGATAAAGGATGTCCTAATCTAATATAATCATAAGCTGTAGGCAATTCACTCAATGCAATTTTATCTGCATTATCATTTTTGAATAAATTTTCAAATTGTTCTAAAAATTCAGTTTTAGCCTGTGATTCATTATAAATATCTAATCTGTGTGTAGTTAAATTTAACCAATCTTTAGGAAGATTATTTACTACTTTTTTTATATAGTTAAACAGGGTGTTGTCTTGCATAATTTTCTCCTTAAAAAAACGACTGCAAGATACGTTAATTAAATGTTTTTTTATTGAATTAGAATTGAAATGACTTTAGAGTTTAACGGTATTTTTTCTATAGAAATAGTAGTAGTGTCAGGAAAAAAATCTAAAGTATAATGAAGGTGATCTACGCTAAGAATAACACTAGAATCTTTTTTGTCGATATGAATTTGTAATAGATCATTATCTATCTGAGTTATAATCTCATTAAATATAGTGCCTATTTTAAAACCATGTTCAGTAATTACTTCATTATTAATAATAACAATACTTCCAACTTTTTCATTATTGTTAAAATCTGAATAAAGTAAAGCTATACGTTCTTGGTTAGGAGATATTAAGTAGTATATAGTTCGATTTTCATCTTTTATATGGAATGGAAATTCTTGTAATCTTTCTTTAGGAATAGTTTTTATGCTTTGTCCAATAGTTATGCCTAATAAAGATTTCTTATTTTCAATATAAAAATCAAATGTGTTTTTATACTCTTGTGAAGTTATTTTAAGAGTTAAAAAGAAGAAAAATAATAAGGTTCTGTATGTGAATTTCATAGAAGAGAATCAATATATACAGAACCTTAAAAAGTTTTATTTATTTTACAATTGTCTCATAAGTATCTACTAAACTAGATACTTTTAATTCTTTTTTGAAATCTGCTAAAGTTTTAAAGTTTCCTTTTTGAATAGTAATTGTTTTCTCTGTATTTGGTTCCATAGTGAAATAATTATCAGAGAAATTTTCATCAAAGTTTCCAGAAGCAAAAACACCGATAGCTAGTTTTTTAGTTTTTAAACTAACAATATATTCTGTGTCATTTTCAGAAACATTAAAAGTAATTTCTGGTTCAGGCAATTCTAAAGTCTTAAAAGGAACTAAATAATGTTGTTTTTTAGCAACAGTAGTTTCACCAACTTTTAATGAAGCACTTAAGAAAGCTGTATTCCATTGCGATGAGAATTCTTCTAACTTTTCTTTTGATATAGAAAGATAACTTTTAGAAGCATTAGCTTCTATTTCAATACTTTCATTCCATGATGTAATAACTTCTCCATCAAAACTTAATAAATCTACCTTTAACTCACCTTTTTGATTTGCTAAATCGTCAGTAGCGATAAAAACGTTTACTCCATTTTCTTTTTTATCGAAACTAACAATCGTTTTTTCAAAAGACTTTTTTACACCATAATGTAATGCTTTCCATTTTCCATAATAATCAATACTAGACCAAGAAGCAACTGGCCAACAATCGTTAATTTGCCAATATAACGATCCCATACAACGATATCTATTTTTTCGATGTGCTTCAATTCCAGTTGTAATTCCGTAAGCTTGTAATAAATGACTTACATGTAAAAAGCTAGCAAAATCTTTTGGCTTTTTATAGTGTCTAAGCATATATTCTTCAATAGTACCATTTCCAATACTAGAACGTTGATGCGATTTCATTACTTCTGAAAAAATATCATGATCTTCTGGAATAGTATATTTATTTACAGTAGCCAATTCTGGAAAAGATTGAAAACCGAATTCCGACATAAATCTAGGAATCTTAACATTATAATTTTCAAATGGTTCTTTTCCCCACCAAACGCCCCAATAATGTGCATCTCCATCGGTATGAGATTCTGGAACACCTAATTCACTACTTGGAGAAGAAGCCCAATATTCTCTATCTGAATCGTAACCTTTTACAGCTTCTGGTAAAACTTTATGAAAAATATCTGTATACGCTTTCCATATAGTATTAGCAGCTTTTTCTGATTGTTCTTTAGTTACTTGTTGTTTCCAGCCCCAACGTTCCCAGGCTGATAAAACTTCATTATTTCCACACCATAAAGCAATAGAAGTATGGTTACGTAATCTTTTAATATTATCAATGGCTTCTTGTTTTACACTTTCAAGAAAATCATCGTCACCAGGATACATTGCACAAGCAAACATAAAATCTTGCCAAACCAATAATCCTTTTTTATCACATAAATCATAAAAAGCTTTACTTTCATAAACACCACCTCCCCAAACACGAATCATATTCATATTTGCATCTTTTGCTGAATTTAAAATATGCTCGTAGTTTGATTGTTTTACTCGAGGTAAAAAGATATCCTGCGGAATATAATTTGCTCCTTTCATAAAAGTTGGTTTCCCATTTACAGTGAAGTAAAAAGAGCTTCCAATACTATCTTTTTCACGAATTAATTCTATTGTTCGTATACCGATTTGATGTGATTTAGCATCTGAATGATTTTTATGACTTACTTTAACTTTTACGTCATATAAATGCTGTTCTCCCATACCATTTGGCCACCAAAGTTTCGGATTCTTAATTTCAAATGGAATGGTAAATGTATTTTTATTTATTATTAAAGGTTTTTCTTCTGTTTTTACTAATGTGTCGTTTACAAAAATCTCAAAAACACTTTTTTCAATTTCTTTAGAACTATTGATTTCTATTTCTGCTGAAAGTTGTGCAGTTTCTCCTATGTTTTTTTGACGAATAAATACATCGTCAACTTTAAAGTTATCCCAACTTCTTAAAATCACAGATCTCCAGATTCCTGAAGAAACTAATCTTGGTCCCCAATCCCAACCGAAGTGATATCCAGCTTTTCTAGAAAATATACTTACTTTTTTCTCTCCTTCAACTTTACCAATCTTAGCTAGATCATTATCAGAAACTGTAATTTCATAATCGATAGCATCATATTTTTCAATTCCTTTTTTAATTGGAGATTCTAATATTACACGTAATTCATTTTTACCTTCTTTTACATAAGGTTTACAATTGATCGTATATCTTCTGAACATATTATCAGAAGTCATAATTTCTTGATTGTTCAGAAATACTTTTGAGTAGGTGTCTATTCCTAAAAATTCTAACTCAATGTTTTCTTTAGAAAAATCTTCTTTAGAAACTTCGAAACTCGTTTTATATTCCCAATCACTTTTATCGATCCATTGCACATCATGTTCGTTTAATCGATAAAAAGGATTTTCAATGTCTTTGTTGGCAAGTAAATCTGTATGAACTGTTCCTGGAACTGTAGCGTTTTTCCATAAGGTATCGTTGGCCTTTTTGAATGTCCAATTTTGATCAAGTTTCATTTCTTTTACGATTGATTCTTTACATCCAGTAAGTAACATTACTATAGTAGAAATAAAGAAGAACTGAGTTAATTTCATTATTTGGTGGTTTGTTGTTTGGTTGAGCTAATAAATATATATAAAACCAGTTATTTAAGTTTTTAATATTCTCGCATTATTTGAACAAAAATTAACTCAGTAAAAAGAAAAACCTTATCCAAATAGTATGAATAAGGTTTTCAATTTAAAACAAAGAAGTATCGACTTAGTTATAAGTACCCTTTAACTTTTTCCAATTTTTATTGGCAACTTTCACAAGTTTCTTATCATCGTTTTCTTTTAGCCATAATTGTTTAGCATCTAACTCTACATTATTAAGAAATAGATAGTATTTACCATTGTAAACTAGAAACTTATTCGGATCTACTCTAAATTTTGCTCCTGCATAAGTACCAAAAGCACAATATCCCCCGTACTGTGGAAGGTACTTCGCAGGATTCTTATCAAAAGTAGTTTTTTGTTGAGCTGAAGTGAAATAATACACAACACCTTCGTGAGTAGATTTATAATTTTTATTTCCTCTTTGCGCTAAATTTAAATCTAAGTAAGAAACAGGACTGTAACCTTGCAAAGCAATATTACTATTGTCGATATTATTAGCTTTTTTGTCTTGACTGAATGCTGAAATACTTAAAAGAAATAATCCAGCGATTGTTAATGATTTTAAAATTTTCATAATGTTATAATTTTGAATTAATGATTTGAGTTATTAAATATTTGTTTGAGGTTTGTGTGCGCTTACAACTAGTAAAACAGCAGCTCCGTTAATCCAGTAGAAGTAAGCATCAATTCCTTTAAATGAGAATAAAAAAGGAACGAGTACAAATGTTAATCCGACTAAAAAATCTACTGTTAAATGGAATTTATAGGATAGTACTTTTAAAATTCCCAAGTGATGATCAGTAAGAACAGTTAAAACAAAAGCAGCTATACCAGTAATTACTGAAATCCAAAGTGCTAAAGGATTTGTTTTTCCTAATTCTAATAAAAAAGGTAATGCAATTAGTGCTATTGCTACAGGATAATCTAAAAATGCGTGAATTCTTTTAGTAACAAATTTCATAGTATTTACTTTTAATTAGCGTTAAAATATGCTTCACGAATTACCTGTCCTTCAGCATTCCATTCTCTTTGAATGATTTCATGCCAATAGATTTTCGATCCGTCTTTCATGTCAAAATCAAAAGTGAATTCAGATGCCGAGTTGTTACCATCAACTATAGAATTATGATGTGTAATTCCATTTACGTTAGCTATTGCTCCTAAAAATCCTTCCATTTTTTCAACCATTTGTGATTTTGTGTTTGTGGTTGAATTTGAATAATCTGAAGTTGCAGCATTGTCTGCGAAAAATGTTTTAACTGCGTTTACTATATCTCCTTGAGATACCATATTATCTATGCGTTGTACTTGATCTTTAATATTCATTTTAAATAATTTTAAATGGGTTATTAATCTGATACAAAGATCAATCAGAAGTAGGAGGAAGGAGGTACAAAAAAGGAGCTACCTATTGTACTTTTTTAAAAAGTCGGTTGGTGTGAGTTTAGTATGGAGTTTAAAAAACGAAGAAAAATGATTGGCTTCTTCAAAGCCTAAGAAGTAAGCAATGTTTTTAATTTTATCGCCTTGTAAAAGTAATTCTTTTGAAGTTCGAATAATTTCTTGACGAATTAATTGTCCCATAGAAGAATTTAAATTCTGACGAACTTTTTTAGCTAATGTCTTTTCAGAAATATGCATTTGATCTGCATAAAAAGAGAGTTTTTTTTCTGAAGTGTGAAATTCTTGTATGAGTTTGAATAAATCATTTTCGAAATGATCATCTAATTGATATCCTATTTCATCTCGAAATTCACTAGGAGTAATTCCTGTATTTTTCTTGAAGTTTTTATTGAAGTAAGCAACGTCTTTATAACCTTGTTCATAAGCAATTTCTTTAATAGAACTATCTGTAAAAGCAATTAGTTTTTGGTCTTCGATTAGACGTTTTTTAGTTTGTAATTTTTTTACAGTAACACCAATTTTATTCTTTAATAAGTAATTTATATTCTGATTATTCTTACTTATTTTTTGAACGAGTTCGCCTACAGAAAGATGGTTTTTAAATTCTTGATCGATAACTTCCTTTACATCAAAAATAACTTGATATTCTTTTTTGTCAGCATTAAAAGGATTTTGCCAGTACCACTGATTGATTGAGATATCAATAATATCTTTTGGAGATGAAAAAATAGTGTTTTGTAAGTATTCCTGACAATCTTTACATTCTAAATAATCAATATATCCAAGAGAAATTAAATGCTTGAATAGAATTCGTACATCTTGACTTTCGAATAAAACCTGATTGTCAAATTCTATTTTTCTAACCGTAAAAGAATCTGATGAGAATTTAATGTATTGTCCTTTTTCTAAAAAAATAAGTTTATCATCCCAATTCAAATAGTTTTTAAAATCAACCTGAATAGTTCCTTGTCCTTCCATGATATGAAAGAGCGTGTAGGATTCAATAAAATAAATCTTATTGATTTCGGGATTAAACTTAGAAACCATAAATTCTTTTTTACAACGGTAAAGATATATTATTTCAAATAATCAGATTTAAAATACACCTAAACCGAAAGTTTGTTCATAATGCCACTTTTCCTTTTTCTTTGAGAAGAATATAAGAGCATTAAAACCACAAGTTCCTCTTCCTATGTAAGTGTACTTAAAAAATCCATAGTTATGTTTTGGAGAGTAATAAACTCTGGAAAAATACATAAAACCTACATTTAATATGGAATCTTGTTTACCAAATCGAGAAGTATTTATGTTTCTGAATTCTGCCTGTTTTTTAGTCAAAAATTCAACTCTTTTTTGTTTCAGAAGTTCGGGGTTAAATTGTAAAGAAACCAGCTTTTCAGAGTTTTTTATAACTTGATAAGCTATAGAAGTTTCTCCTAATCTTCGTTTAACATAGCTTTTAGTTTTTTCTTCTAAAAATAATTCATCAAGAGAATTATCTTTTAAAAGTACTATTTTCTGAATAGTATCTCTTTCTTCTATAGAAGACAATCTGCGTTTATTTACTCTGAATTTCTTATTACTTTTATTAGAAAAGCGATAGTCTGGATAACATAATTTTATAGTATATATACTATCTAACAGACTATTAATAATTTGTGTTTCACTAGAAGCTTGAATCTGTTGATTATATTTTGTACTTGAACAACTAGCTAAAGCAATAAAACTTAAAAGAAGAAATATAGTTTTCAAAACACTTTAAAATTTCATTTTCAGTTTAACATTTAGTACACGTCCTGTCATAAAATTAGGAATACCAAATTGACGTTTACTAAATACATCGCGTACCCAAGTGTTTGTAATAGAGTTTTGAATATCAAACATATTGAATAACTCAATACCAGCAGTTAGTTCTTTAAAATTAGTTAAGAATCCGTTTGTAGCTTTCTTATTAGCGTCAACAAAAATATAGGAAACCCCTAAATCTGCACGTCGGTAATCACGAAGTCTATTTTGAAAATCATAAGGATTAGCATAAGCTGGTGCTCCGCCAGGAACTCCTGTATTGTATACTAAATTTAAATAAGCTTTTAAATCTGGTAAGTTTGGTACATAATCTTGAAATAAAACTCCAAATTTTACTCTTTGATCTGTAGGACGAGCAATATATCCTTGATTATTTATGTTTTCTTCTGTTTTTAAGTAACCAAAACTCACCCAACTATCACTACCAGGTATAAATTCTCCATTTAATCGAATATCTAAACCATATGCATAAGCATCAGTAACATTATCGGCTCTGTAGCGAATACGAACATTATCGATAGAATAAGCGTTAACATCACTTAAATCTTTATAATATAATTCAGTGGTAAGTTTAAAAGGTCTGTCCCAAAGTTTAAAACTATAATCATTACCTAATACCATATGAATAGCTTTTTGAGCTTTTGTATTTGGGTTAACTTGACCATCAAAACCTCTTAATTCTCTATAAAATGCAGGTTGTGCATATAAGCCACCAGAGAGTCGGAATAACATGTCGTTTTCCCAATCTGGTTTAATAGCAAATTGAGCTCTAGGACTAACAATTGTTTGACTTTTTGAAGTTAATCCGACTGGGTTTACAGACCAATGTTGTGCTCTCACACCTACATTAAACCATACGTCGTGTTCGTTCCAAGAAGTTTTTCTACTGAATTGAACAAAACCAGAAAAACGATGCGTATCTACTTCGTTATCTGCTCTAACGTTTTGAAAAGGTTCTATTGGTCCTGTAAAAGGAACATAAGGTTGTTCGTTGATGAAATTTGTAGCTGGAGGTCTCACAGAAAAACCAACACTATCTATTACTTCCCATTCACGAATTCTGTCTTTAATATTTTCTGTTTGATATTTTACACCAGCTCTCCATTCATTATCTCCGTCTTTTAAAACACCACGAACTTGTGCGCTTGTAATTAAAGCGTCTAAATCATTTCTAGCGTGATTTATTTGCGATCCTATTCCTTGTGTAAAATCTGCTTCTCCAAAATTTTCATCTCCAATATTTGTATTTACTTCTCCTAAACGATAAGCAGCAGCAATATCAAAATGCTCTTCTTCTTGTGTATTGAAAGAAGAAAGTGTTCCTGTTAAATTGAAATCTTCAGAAACTTTATAATCTACAGAAAGAGCACCGAATAAAGTTTGAAATGTATCTTCTTCCTGACCTTGATAAAATACAGTAAGCTCGATAGGATCGGCAACAGTACCAAAACGAGTACTTCTACGTAATGGCTTATAATCGTAATTATTCAATGAAAAATTCCCTAAGAAATTAATATCGATTTTATCGTTTAAAGTATAAGTTACTAGAGTTTGAATATCTGTAAAATTCGGATTGAAATCTGCTTCTATTTGTTTAGAGTTTACGAGCAAACTATTATCTCTGTAACGTGCACTTACTACAGCGCTTAGTTTTTTGTCTAAAAACACATCTTCAACAGTGATACTTCCACCTAGTAAACTTAAGTCAACTTGAGTTTGAAATTCTTTAGGTTTCCTGTAAGTAATATCTAAAACAGAAGAAAGTTTATCCCCATATTTAGCTTGAAAACCACCAGCAGAGAAGTTAATGTTTTGAACTAAATGTGTATTAATAAAACTTAAACCTTCTTGTTGACCAGAACGAATTAAAAACGGACGATAAATTTCTATACCGTTTACATACACCAAGTTTTCATCGAAGTTACCACCTCTAACGTTATATTGAGTACTTAATTCATTATTATTATTTACACCAGGTAAAGTCATTAAAACATTTTCAATCCCAGAATTAGCTCCAACACTAGTTTCTACAGTTTTAATATTAATACCTGTAATTCCTTGAACTTCTTTTTTCCTGTTCTTAATGATGATTTCTTCTAAATCTTGATTTTTAATTTCAAGAGTAGGAGAAAACTTAATTGTTCTTACACCTCTTGTCGTAAACTTTTTGGTAAAAGTTTTATACGATACATGAGAAAAAGTAACAGCTACAGTTTTTCGTACTGGTATTTTAAACTCAAAAAGACCATTTTTATCTGTGGTAGTTCCTTGTCCTAAATAAGAAATAGCAACTCCTTCAATAGGATCTTTGAATTTATTAGTAATCTTTCCTTTAACGGTTGACATTTTTTGAGCAAATATCAATGCAGGGAATAGAAGGGCGAATAGAAGTTTTTTCAAAATGACTTATGGTTTACGATAAAACGTTGCAGAAATGGTTTCAGTATTTCCAACATTATCAGAAACTACAATTTTAAAGATATGTTTGCTACCAACCAATTTTTTATCGGAAAAATCGTAGGTTAAAATTCCTTTTTTATGATTGTACTCCATTAAAACCCACTCATTATCTATATAACCGCGAAAATCTTTAATACCAGATTCTTCATCTTTAATTTTAACTTTAAGTGTTTTATTCTTGGTAATCCATTGTTGATCTGCAAAATTTACCAAATTGATTTTTGGAGAAATCGAATCTAATTTTAATGTATAGCTTCCTAATGTTTTCTGATTTGTATATACTTTATTTTCTTTCTTTTTTGTTGAAACATATTTAGGGTACTTTTTCTTAGTAACATTAGCAATATATACTTGTTGTTTTTTCTTAGTGTTTAAATGAGAAGTGTTAAAGGTTAATGTAAAACGTTTATCTAAAGGAATTGTAGGCTCATGTATTTTTGCTATTCCATCATTAACATCAAAATTTAAATAGCAATCGTGATAAAATGAGTTCTTAGGAAAAGCAATTGTTACATTTTCTTTCTGAAACTTATTAAAATTTACAGCAGTAATTTTATACTCAGTAGTATCCTTTTTAACGTCAAGCTCATTTTTTGAAACTCCTTTTATGGGAATTCTTAATTTAGAAGCATTACCTTCAAAATCTTTAGCTATAATTTCGATATTGTAACTAGCCAAAGGTTCAATATTTAATTTTCCTTCGTTAATTAAGTTCTCATAAAGGCTTAACTTGTTTTTTGTAACTCGATGTGTTTTTTGAAATTTCTTCTTGAATTTTCCATAATGATCATAATCAATTAATAAATTGATATACTTACTTTCTGCAAACGAAAAAGTTTCTACATCATGATAATAAACACGTTCACCGTTTACATTCATTTCTAAACTATAAATTCCATTTCGGTTCATAGCATCATCTTGTCTGTCAAAAGCTACAACACCTAAACCAATAGTTCCACTAGCTTCAATTCTTTGAGATACATATTTACCTTTGTCAACTTTTTTGATAGGAATAATAGATTTAACATTAGCATTATTTACCCTTGCATTTGTATCAAGAGGAAATACCATTAGTTTTTCTATAATTGGATTTCTAGTATCCTTAACTGCTAATCCAAAATGTAATGGATTTATAATTTTATCTGTTTTAGAGTCTCTTATTTCAAAATGTAAATGAGGTCCTCCAGAACTTCCAGTATCTCCAGAATATCCTATAATTTCTCCTTTTTTAACAGGGAATTTTTCTTCTCCTGGGAATAAATTTCCTGTGTAATAGCTTTTCTTTTTGTATTGAATGCTTTTTACGTACTTCTGAATTTTAGGAGAAAACCTTTGTAAATGTGCAAAAACAGTTGTAAAACCACTAGGATGCTTTACATATAAAACTTTCCCAAAACCATATTGAGCTACTTTGATACGATATATATAACCATTAGCAGGAGCTAAAATTGGTATTCCTTCCTTTTGCTGTGTCTTTAAATCTATTCCAGAATGGAAGTGATTACTCCTCAGTTCTCCAAATGTTCCAGCAACAACTACAGGAATATCCATAGGGTTGGAAAAATAACTTTGAGAGTATTTTCTTTGAGAAAAACCAACACTAATTGTGAATAATAAAAGTATAGTATGTAAATGTTTCAAAGCATATCTGTTTACCAACGAAAGTACTAAAATTATACCAAAATGTATTCGTTTGATAATCAGTGATATTTATAAAAAAGGGGTAAAGAGTTGTGATTGTTAAAAGAGATTGTTAATTTTGTTGAAATAGTTTATTTTTATTAATAAATGAATAACACATTAGAAGCAATTCATTTACTGGAAGTTAAGTTAAAAGACTTATTTGTCCGATACGAGTTTCTTATTGAAGAGAACGAGGTGTTGCTTCAACAAAATGGTGAGTTACAAATTTTATTAAGTAAAAAACAAGAGCAATTAGAAGAACAAAAAAAACAGTTTGATCTTTTAAAAGTAGCTAAAACTATGGAAGGCAGTAATGAAGATTCGAGAAATACCAAACTCAAAATAAATGCTTTAATTCGAGAAATAGATAAATGTATCTTACTCTTGAATTCGTAAAAGTTCTTTAAAATGAATAAAATAAAAGTTAATGTAGTTATTGCTGGTAGAACGTATCCTTTAATTGTAACTTCAACAGAAGAGGAAGAAGGAATGCGTAAAGCAGCAAAAAACATTAATGATTTAATTTTAAGTTTCGAGCAAAATTATGCTGTTGCAGATAAACAAGATGTACTTGCTATGTGTGCTTTACAGTTTGCTTCGAAATTAGAAATAAATACAATTAAGGCGTTAAATGAGTCTGATAAGATAAAAAATAAAGTGAATGAGTTAACTAATTTATTAGAAGCTCATTTAAAATAAGTTCATTACATAGTAATAAGTAAGATACTGCCTACATTAGTACATTAGTTTAATAAACTCAACACTATATCTTTAAAAAGAATGAGTCTTGGTTAGTAAAGCAAGCCGTTAGTTCGGATCCTTGATCAGCCAGTTAGTTCTAAACCTGTTTTTAAGGAGTTTATAAAACCATACTAATGTGGGCTTTTTTATTAAATAAATATATATAATCAAATCATTGATATGGAAGATTTAGTTATGCCAATCTTAGCTGGAGTAGTTGGTATTGTAATTGGTTTTATTGTAGCTAAGATTTTAGAAAAATCTAAGGCAAACAAATTACTTAAGGAAACGAATAAAGAAGCTGAAAATATTTTAAAAGAGGCTAAAGTAGAAGCCGAAGCAATAAAAAAAGATAAAATCTTACAAGCAAAAGAAAAATTTATAGAGCTTAAATCTGAGCATGAAAAAGTAATTTTATCTAGAGAAAAGAAAATGTCTGATGTTGAGAAAAGAATCAGAGATAAAGAATCTAGAGTATCTTCTGAGTTAGATAAAAACAAAAAATTAAGCCAATCTTTAGAGAAAAAAACAGCTGATTTAGATTATAAGTTAGACTTTTTAGATAAAAAAGAATCAGAATTAGAGAAACTTCATAAGCGTCATGTAGATATGTTAGAGCAAATCTCTGGTTTTTCTGCAGATGAAGCAAAAACAGAATTAGTTGCTTCTTTAAAAGAAGAAGCTAAAACTGATGCAATGAGTTTTATTCAAGAAACTATTGAAGAAGCTAAAATGACTGCTCAACAAGAGGCTAGAAAAGTGATTTTAAATACAATTCAAAGAGTAGGAGTAGAGCAAGCAGTTGAAAACTGTGTTTCTGTATTTAATTTAGAATCAGACGATGTTAAAGGTCGTATTATTGGTAGAGAAGGTAGAAACATTAGAGCTCTAGAAGCAGCTACAGGAGTAGAAATTATTGTTGATGATACACCTGAAGCAATTATATTATCTTGTTTTGATCCAGTAAGAAGAGAAATTGCTCGTTTGTCGATGCACAAATTAGTTACTGATGGTCGTATTCACCCAGCAAGAATTGAAGAGATCGTTAGAAAAACAGAAAAACAAATCAATCAAGAAATTATAGAAGTAGGTAAACGTACTGTTATCGACTTAGGAATTCATGGGTTACACCCTGAATTAATTAAAACTGTAGGTAGAATGAAGTATCGTTCTTCTTATGGTCAAAATTTATTACAACACTCTAGAGAAGTTGCTAACTTATGTGGTATAATGGCAGCGGAAATGGGGTTAAATGCCAAGGCAGCTAAAAGAGCTGGTTTATTACACGATATTGGTAAAGTTCCAGAAACAGAAAGTGAATTACCTCACGCATTATTGGGAATGCAATGGGCCGAGAAGTATGGTGAAAAGCCAAATGTGTGTAATGCAATTGGAGCTCACCATGATGAAATAGAAATGAAAACTTTAATTGCACCTATAGTTCAAGTTTGTGATGCAATATCTGGAGCTAGACCTGGAGCAAGAAGACAAGTTTTAGATAGCTATATCCAACGTTTGAAAGATTTAGAAGATATTGCTTTCGGATTTAGTGGAGTTCAAAAAGCTTTTGCGATTCAAGCCGGTAGAGAGTTGAGAGTTATGGTAGAAAGCACAAAAGTTAATGACGAAAAAGCTGCTGAATTATCATTCAATATTTCACAAAAAATCCAGAATGATATGACATATCCTGGTCAAGTAAAAGTTACTGTTATTAGAGAAACTAGAGCTGTAAACGTAGCGAAATAGTTTTTTAAACAAATAATTCATAAAAAAGTACGAGCATCAATTTGCTCGTACTTTTTTTATGAGGTTATTTTACTTATTGATTATTTGCTCTAAATGCCAAATTTTTGAAACTATTTGCCATCCGTTTTCTCCATTTACAAATCCAAGATGATCTACAAATATATTTTCATGAGCTCTAATTCTTATTTTCACAGTAGCACAAGATGAAGATAACATATCGATCATCAAAATCTCATATTCTGGTTTTTGATTTTTGCTAGCAGGAGATATTCTTCCAGCTACGTCCTTACTAAAACTAGTAATAGATTCTACAAATACATTTCCTTTATCTACATCGAAAAGACTCGACTTCTCATGAAAAATGGCATTAAGTTTTTGTACATCACAATAATGTATAGCGTCAAAATATATTTGTATCGCATTTATTAATTCAAGTGAATTTTTAGTTGTTTTTTCTTTCATTGTAATTAAATTTAAGGTTAATCAAAATTAATTTTAAGTTGAGCTCAACTGTAATTTTAAAACTGAGAGTTTCTAATATGTAATTGAATTTTATTCAATGATGAATTATTAGACAAATTAGTAGCTTTGTTATATATGGAAATCAAATATTTTAAATTGATAAAATCTATTGCTGAAGAAGGTAGTATTGCAAATTCTGCAGAAAAATTGTTTTTAACACAGTCAGCATTAAGTCATCAATTAAGAGAATTAGAATTACAGTTAGGATTTAAAGTGTTTTTAAGGTCAAGAAATAAATGGATCTTAACAGAAGAAGGTAAGGAGTTGTATAAGTTGGGAAATGACGTTCTTGAAAAGATTAAAGTAGGTTTTGAACAAATAGAACAAATTAAAAGTGGTTCTAAAGGAAATATTAAATTAAGTACTGAGTGTTATAGTTTTTATCAAGGGATTTCTGGTTTTATTCAAAAAATGGGTGTATTATATCCAGAGATCACTATCGATATAATACTTGAAGCAACCCATCAGCCTATACCTAAAATATTATCAAAAGAAATAGATATAGCAATAGTGACTCAAAAACCAGATCATAAAGATTTAGAGGAAGTAGAAGTATATAATGATGAAATCTTTGCAATTGTAAACAAAGAAAATATTCTAAGTAGAAAAGAATTTTTAAGTGCTGATGATTTTAAAAATGAACATTTAATAATCCATTCGTTTCCATTGGAAACAGTTTCCGTTTACAATAACTTTTTAAAGCCTAATAAAATTATACCTAAGAAAATTTCAGCAGTTCCTTTAACAGAAGTAGCTTTAGAAATGGTAGAAGCAAATATGGGGTTAATATGTGTACCAATTTGGGCAGTGAATTCATTTAAAATTTCAGAAGAGTTAACGTTTAAAAAATTGGGAAGTAATGGAGTTAAAAGAATACATTATATTGTTTTTAGAAAAGAAGATAAGTTGAAAAAATACATTAATGATTTTATTTCAAATTTTGAAGATCATTTTTCTAAATCAAAATAAAAAAGCCGCTTTAAAAGCGGCTTTTAATATTTATAAAATAGATTTTTATCTACGTCTATTTTTTCTTGAACTGTTGTTGTTATTGCGTCTTCTCTCAGATGATTGACCAGAAGAGTTGTTATTACTTTTGTTTCTAGTTCTACCAAAACCTCTATTTCCTCCATTAGAAGATCTGTCAGAACCACCACCATTTCGTCTTCTTCCTCCTCCAGAGCGTTTTCTTCCGCCTCCTTTTCGTTCTTTAGTAATTTCTATATTTACTCTTCTACCATTAAAATCTGGTTGATTTTCTTCAAAAACCTCTAAAGTTTGAGCTTCGTGGTTCTTATCAATTTCAAAGAAAGAGAAAGTATCTAAAATATCAATAGCACCAATTTCTACGTTCTTATTAATTCCTTGTTCATTAATCAATCCCATTAATTTAGCAGGATTAAGTCTATCTTTCCTTCCAATATTAATAAAGAATCGTGTCATGTTTTCACTAGACATTCTTCCGCCTCTGCTTGAAGAACCGCTGTCTCTATCTCTCGAACTCATTTTATTTAAGTCCGGAGCATTTTCGTAATATGATAAGAAAGAATTAAATTCTAATGAAACAAACTTTTGAATAAGTTCTTCTCTAGAAAATGTACTTAATTTTTCATAAATACTAGGTAAAAAGCTATCGATTTCTGTAGAATTAACTTCAGATTTTTCAATTTTGTCAATTAAATGGAATAATTGCTTTTCACAAATTTCCTTTCCTGTTGGAATAGGAGTTTGAATAAATTTTTTCTTTAAAATTCTTTCTATAGGAGAAAGTTTACTTCTTTCTTTTCTATTAACTAAAGCAATAGAAACCCCTTTGTTACCAGCTCTACCAGTTCTACCACTTCTGTGGTTATAGTTTTCTATTTGATCTGGTAATTTATGGTTTATAACGTGAGTTAAGTTATTTACATCTAAACCTCTAGCTGCAACATCTGTAGCAACAAGCATTTGGATGTTCTTTTTTCTGAATTTTTCCATAACGCTATCTCTTTGTGCTTGAGATAAATCACCATGTAAAGCATCAGCATTATATCCATCTTGAATTAATAAATCAGCAATTAATTGTGTTTCTCTTCTTGTTCTACAGAAGACAATTGCATAAATGTCTGGATTTACATCAGCTACACGTTTTAGTGCTGGATATCTTGTTTTCTCAGTAACATTGTAAAACTCGTGTGTTACATTGTCAGATCCTTGGTTTTTCTCTCCTGAAGTTATTTCAACAGGATTTTCCATGTAGTTTTTAGCTATAGCCTCAACCTCTCTAGGAAAAGTTGCAGAGAATAATAATGTTTGTTTAGTATCAGGAGTTGCATCAAGAACCTTATCTAGTTCTTCTTTGAATCCCATGTTAAGCATTTCATCAGCTTCATCTAAAACTAACCAATCTACATTATTAAGTTTTAAAGCTCTTCTTCTTATTAAATCAACAGTTCTACCTGGCGTACCAACTACTATTTGAACTCCTTTTTTTAATTGTCTAATTTGTTGTTCAATATTAGCACCTCCATAAACGGTAGTAACATTTAAGTTAGGTATATATTTAGAAAAGTCTTCAATATTTTTTCCAATTTGAACAGCTAATTCACGAGTAGGGGATAAAATTATCGCCTGAGTATGATTGCTGTTTTCATCTACTTGTTCCACAATAGGTAAACTAAAAGCAGCAGTTTTACCAGTACCGGTTTGTGCAAATGCTTTTAAATCGTCTTTAGATGATATTATTTGTGGAATTGCTTTTTGTTGGATTACTGTAGGTGTTTCGTAACCTAAATCTACCAACGCTTTATTAATAGGTTCTTTTAAACCTAAGTCAGAAAAAGTTATTGACATTTTGTGAATTTAATCGAATCCACAGATGCCCTATCCATGAATTCTAAATATTTATATTATTTTTTTGGACGCGGCAAAAGTAGTGAAATAAAAACAAATAAATGGAATAAAGCTAAATTAATGAAGTTCAGTGATTTGTTTTTCTATTTTTTCAGATGATAGAGCGCAAAAACTATTAACTACAAATCCTTTCTTATTTACCAATATTGTTCTTGGATATTTACTAGTTAAGAAGTTGTGAGCATGACTATTTTCATCAAGATAAAACTGGTGTTTAATATCTAGTTTTTTAATATACTCGTTTTTACGATCATCTATATTTACTACTAAAAACTGAATATTAGGGTTTTTACGGATTAAGTAATTCATTCTTGAAGCAACCCAATTATCTGGTGAAATTTCTTTATTTCTGAAATATATTACGGTATTGTTACCTCTTACAATATCTTTGATACCTTCTATAGAACCTTGAGGTGTGTGAATTGTAAATTCAGGTAAGCGTTTGTTTTTTTGTATATGTTTTACGTCAGAGAGTAATCTAGAAATAAGATCTTTATCTGCATCATTAGAAGAAAGTTCTGTAAATAAATTATACGCTTTTTTATTTAATCCGCAACTCTTCTTAGAATAAAAATGACGAATTATAGATTCTTTTAAAAGTCTGTTTTTTAAATCTGTAGATTCTATTTTACTATTTACAGTTTCCAAAACAGAAATGGTAAATTCATCACTTTCATCTTTAATGTTTTTTGCATAAACATCATAATATATATTGTTGTAAACATATTTTCTGTAAGGAGGAAAGAACATTAATGAATCTCCATTAATACCAATATCTTTTCTATGTGAAATAAAATTATTTTCGTTTATACTGTCAGGCTGATCTCTTAATCTGTTGTTTATTGCATAAGTTTCTAACTTAGAATATAGAGGATAGTATAAAACAACTTTTAAAACATCAAGATAATTTTCAGAAATATTAACAGATCTTGTTTTAAATTCTTTTAAGTAATCGTCTTTCTGTTTTTTTAATGAATCTAATGTTTTTAAAAAGTCATTAGGAGTTAACTTATTGTACTTGTAGAAATCTTTTACTTGTTTTTCATTAATTAAGAAATTTTCAATGAGCGCATTATTTTTTTCTGCATTACTACCACTAAAAACTAGTGACTCATCAAATCCCCAAGTGTTTAAACGCATAAGCAAACTATCTTGAGGTTCTAGATATAAATATTGAGTTTCTGGTCCGTGTTTGAAATAATACAAACCAGTTTTAATATTATCTAATTTTCCTAAAAAAGTATTATCTGTGTTTAATTTTATAGAATCTACAACTTCACTTTCATTATTATAAATAATAACAAAATCACCTTTTGGATGTATAATTTTTCCACCTACATACGTAAAATTTTCATCCTTTGAAGTAGCACAACTAATTAAGAAAATCGAAATTAAAGGTACTATATATTTAATCATATTCTTGTTAGAAAGGTCTATTTTTCAGCTACCAAAAATAGAAATAAGAGTAATATTATGTTGTTAATTCGGTGTTAATATTAACAAAATAGAATCATTTTTAATAAAATAAATATTTGCTGTTCAAATGCTTTCAAAAGCCCACAGTTTTTATACTTTTGCATCGAAATTTAAAAAGTAGATAATGTTATCAGTTTCTAACCTATCCGTTCAATTTGGAAAGCGTGTATTATTTGATGAAGTGAACACGAAGTTTACTCAAGGTAATTGTTATGGTATTATCGGTGCAAATGGTGCTGGTAAATCTACATTCTTAAAAATATTATCAGGTAAAATAGATCCTACTTCTGGTCATGTTCACTTAGAACCAGGAAAAAGAATGTCAGTTTTATCCCAAGATCACTATGCATTTGATGAATTTCCTGTTCTAGAAACAGTTGTAATGGGAAATAAAGATCTTTATAAGATTAAAAAAGAGATCGATGCTTTATATGCAGATTATACTGATGAGAATGCTGAGAAAATTGGAGAATTACAAGTTCAGTTCGAAGAAATGAATGGTTGGAATGCCGATTCTGAAGCAGCTGCAATGTTATCTAATTTAGGAATAAAAGAAGATTTACATTATTCTTTAATAAAAGATTTAGATGGTAAGCAAAAAGTACGTGTTTTATTAGCACAAGCGTTATTTGGAAGTCCAGATGTATTAATTATGGATGAGCCTACCAATGATTTAGATTTTGAAACTATTGCTTGGTTAGAGAATTTCTTAGCAAATTATGACAACACAGTAATTGTTGTTTCTCACGACCGTCACTTTTTAGATGCAGTTTGTACTCATATTTCTGATATTGATTTTGGTAAAATAAATCACTTTTCTGGAAATTATACTTTTTGGTATGAATCAAGTCAGTTAGCTGCTAAACAGAGAGCACAACAAAACAAGAAAGCTGAAGATAAAAAGAAAGAATTAGAAGAGTTTATTCGTCGTTTTTCTGCCAATGTAGCAAAATCTAAGCAAGCTACTTCACGTAAGAAAATGATCGAAAAACTTAATGTTGAAGATATTAAACCATCAAGTAGAAGATATCCAGCTATTATTTTTGAAAGAGATAGAGAAGCGGGAGATCAAATTTTAAATGTTGAAGGTTTATCTAAAACTGATGCAGAGGGAGAATTATTATTCTCTAATGTTGACATCAATTTAAATAGAGGAGACAAGGTTGCAGTAATTTCTAAAAATTCAAAAGCAACTACTGCTTTCTATCAAATTATAGCAGGAAATATCGAAGCTGATTCAGGAAAATATAATTGGGGTGTAACAACTACACAGTCATATTTACCAGCAGATAACTCTGAGTTTTTCCAAAATGGAGAATTAAACTTAGTAGATTGGTTACGTCAGTATGCACAAACTGAAGAAGAGCGTGAAGAAGTATTCTTAAGAGGTTTCTTAGGAAAAATGATTTTCTCAGGAGAAGAAGCATTAAAAAAGAGTAATGTTTTATCTGGAGGAGAAAAAGTACGTTGTATGTTATCTCGAATGATGATGACTAGAGCTAATATTTTAATGTTAGATGAACCAACAAACCACTTAGATTTAGAGTCAATTCAATCTCTGAACAATTCTTTAATTAATTTTAAAGGAACAGTTTTATTTACAACTCACGATCACGAGTTTGCGCAAACAGTTGCAAATAGAATTATAGAAATTACACCTAATGGTGTTATTGATAAGTATGCAACTTTTGATGATTATTTAGATGATTCTAAAGTTAAAGAATTAAGAGAAAAAATGTACGCATAAAACAAAAGGAAGCTTTTTAGCTTCCTTTTTTTATTTCCTGTTATAACAAATACTTATTTTTTAATTGGACTAATAATATCTACATCACTAAAAGCAATTGCACCTCTAATAATACCATCAATATTACTTTTTAAAGCTTCAATTAGTTGCATTTTTAACTGCGACTTGTGATAAATTAAACTAACTTCTCTAGCAGGTGGTGGAG
Organism: uncultured Tenacibaculum sp.; assembly: GCF_947502995.1. GTDB lineage: Bacteria > Bacteroidota > Bacteroidia > Flavobacteriales > Flavobacteriaceae > Polaribacter. The sequence goes on from NZ_CANNBW010000017.1 coordinate 123,162, forward strand.
TATTAAATTCACGTAAATATTTTTTGTCTTCTTCAGATAAATCTAAAGTATTTAAATATGGTAAAAGTGTCATACCTAAACCATCTTTAGATAACTTAATTAGCGTATCAAAACTTCCACTTTCTAAATGAAACTTTTTATCATCATCTTTCTTATTCATTTTACATAGATTAATAACGCTGTTTTTAAAACAATGTCCATCCTCTAATAATAAAACATCTTCTAATTCTAAATCTTCAACATCTAATTTAGATTTAGAAAACAAGCGATGTTCATTAGGAATTAATCCGACAAAAGGTTCGTAATATAAAACTCGTTCTTTTATAGCTTCATTGCCTAATGGAGTGGCAGCTATTGCAGCATCAATATATCCATCAGTTAACTTCCTAATAATTTCATCTGTAGTTAATTCTTCAATCACCAACTGAACTTTCGGGTAAGTTCTAGTAAAGTTTTTTAAGAACATAGGTAATAAAGTAGGCATAACTGTAGGAATAATTCCTAATTTAAATTCACCACCGATATATCCTTTTTGCTGATGAACAATATCTATAATTCGATTACTTTCATCTACAATAACTTTAGCTTGTTCAACTATTTTTTCTCCAACAGGAGTTAATTCTATTGGTTTTTTAGAGCGGTTAAAAATCTTAGCATCTAATTCTTCTTCTAGTTTTTGAATTTGCATACTAAGTGTAGGCTGAGTAACAAAACAATGCTCAGCAGCTACAGTAAAGTTTTTATGTTCTGCAACAGATAAGGTATATTTTAACTGTGTTATAGTCATTCTATAATAATTTTCGATAAATATATTAAAACTATCAATTATACTAATAGTAGTTTCTTTTTATTTTGAGATAATTTTGAAAAAAGAAATATTAAAAACGATTATGACTAAAACAATAATAGGATTAGATAAAGCAAAATCTGAAGAATTAGTAAAAGAACTAAATACATTATTAGCCAACTTTCAGATTCATTACCAAAATTTGAGAGGATTACATTGGAATATTAAAGGGAAAAACTTTTTTGAATTGCATGTGAAATTTGAAGAATTATATACAGATGCCCAATTAAAAATAGATTTAATCGCTGAGCGAATTCTGACTTTGCAAGGTGAGCCTTTACATACTTTTGAAGATTATTTACATAATGGTAACGTTACAGTTGGTAAAAGTATAAGTAACGATGAACAAGCAATACAGTTAATAGTGAGTTCTTTAACTACATTATTAAGCGTAGAAAGAGAAATTTTAGAATTATCTGATGAAGCTAACGATGAAGGAACAAATTCTATGATGAGCGATTTTATCGCAGAACAAGAAAAAACAATTTGGATGTTTAATGCTTGGTTAACCAAGTAGATAACAAGAATAAATTAAAAAAGAAAAGTGATTGCATTATTGTTATCACTTTTCTTTTTTTTATAAAAATCTTCTTATTTATATTAGTTCTAATTATTAAAGATTAATTGATTTAGGTAACTTTTTATTAAAAAGAAATTAAAATACTGATCACTTAAAGTTTAAATCTGAGCCTTTGTTTTGCCTGGTAAATATTAATTAACAAAACTAAATAAGGACACATGAAAAAACTTAAATTAAGTGTAGCTGCTTTATTAGCATTAGCTATTTCTACTACTACATTTTATTCTTGTGAAGATGGAATGAATGGTGTAGATGGAAAAGATGGTATTGATGGAGTAGATGGACAAGACGGTCAAGATGGGGAAGACGGTCAAGACGCCACTGCTGTATTAACATCTTCTAAAACACCAAATTTTTTAAAAGTAACTAGTGATTTCGTAGGATTAAAAATAACTCCAATTTTATCTTCTGAAGATATTATTCCTAATACACCAGATTTCGTTTACGGGTCTATGGCAGATGGAGCTGGATTATTAAGAGAAGCTGACGGAACTTTCACTTTAATTAATAACATAGAAGCTGATTATTCTATTGCTAGAATTAAATTAGATAAAAACTTAAAGCCAACTGCTGGAGAGTATATTTTAAATGCTGCAGCAACTGCAGAAACTGCTCAATGTTCAGGGTCTATGATTAGTCCAGAAGAGCATGGTTTCGGACCAATGTATTTATCTGGTGGAGAATGGGGAGGTTCTTCTAAAGGAGTTTTCGCTACAGATCCATACAAATCAGCTGATGATGCTGGAACAGGAAGATTATTGCCAGCTTTAGGTCAATGGTCTACAGAAAATGCTGTTGTTATCGGTAAAGATGCTTATCCAAATCAAACAGTTGCTTTTATTGGAGATGATCATTCAGATAACGATGTTCCTTCAGGACAATTAGGAATGTATGTTGGAAATAGAGGTGATTTAGAAACTGGTAAATTATACGGATTAAAAGTTACTACTGCTGGAATCGACTATGAAGTTGATATGGTTGAAGGAACTGAGTATGATGCTGAGTTTGTTGAATTAACTGAAACTGAAATTAGTGCTTTAGATGCTGAAGCTAAGTCTAAAGGAGTAATGGGATTCTCTCGTTTAGAAGATATCGACTGGAGAAGAGGATCTGCTGGTAATCAAAGAGAACTTTACTTTGCTGTTACAGGTAGAAATAAATCTGGATTAATGGGTAAAGGTACTTTCTTAGGACGTATTTATAAAGTTGTATTAAATGATACAGATCCAACAGGAGCTGCTAAAATCACTTGTATTTTAGATGGTGATAAAGTTGGTGGAAAAGCTGATGGATTCCATTCTCCAGATAATATTTTAGTAACTGAAAATTATGCTTACATCCAAGAAGATCCAAATGGATATTTAGATACAGCAGTAAACGGATTTGCTAAATTATACCAATACAATTTAAATACAGGAGAAATTAAAACTGTATTAGAGTGTGATCAAAATAGAGCTGCTGATATGGGATATGGTTCTAACACAAGAAACTGGGAAATTACAGGTATGATCGATGTAACAGATATTGTTAGCAATGGTAAAAATACATTTATCGTAATTACTCAAAATCACGGATGGGAGCCTGCAGATGGAACTTCATTTACAGATCCATTAGCGAATCCTGATTTAGGAAATAGAAAAGAAGGTTCAGTTTTACACGTTATCACTGGATTAGAAAGATAAAAAAATGAAAGACATATTAAGTCGAGCTAAGGCATACCTCTGTGTATGTCTTTTGCTTTTGTTGGTCGGATGTGGTAAAGAAGATAAAAAATATGTAGCTGTAGCTGATTTTTCTACAGATATTTATGTTTTATATAATGACTATTTATCTAATGCTATAACTCATTTAAATAAGATAAATTTAGAAAGTACATCTTCTTCAGAAAGAAAAGAGTTTTACAAAACTGCCAGAAAGTATTTCAAATTAATGGAGCCAATTTTGGCGTATTCAGATAAGAATAATTACAAATCGTTGAATGCACCAAATATTATTCAAGTTAAAGGAGAGGAATCTCAAGACACTAGAGTGATCAATCCAATAGGTTTTCAGGTAATTGAAGAAAATTTATACGAAGATCAAATTGATACACTTGTATTAAATAGAGCAGTTAATGTAACTAGAGATCGATTAAAATTAATCCAGAAAAATGTTGCGTTAAAACTAAAGGATTATCACATCATTTGGATGTTAAGAGATCAAATAGTAAGAATTGCAACTACTGGTATTACAGGGTTCGATTCACCAGTGTTAAGTCAATCTTTATTAGAAAGTAACTATACTTATAATACAATAATTGAAATTGTAAAAATGAATGAAGACAAGTTCAAATCTAAAGAACTAAAAGATAAATTCATTGAAGAAATTATTGCAGCACAAAAAGACTTAGATCATGATTTTGATACTTTCGATCGTTTTACATTCATAAAAAAGCATACAGATTATCAGTTGAAATTATTAGTTGATATTCAAAAAGATTGGAATGTAACATTTCCTTTTGAAATGGCATTATCAAACTCAATGACAACACTTTTTTCTGATACTGCTTTCAATATTGATTATTTTTCTGATCAACTAAGCGATACCACAAAGCTTTCTGAGAAAATAATTTTCGGTAGAGAATTATTTAACGATAAATCTTTATCTAAAGATTATTCAATGGCTTGTGCAACATGTCATGTAAAAGATTTAGCTTTTACTGATGGTAAAAAAACATTTGATAAAAATCAAACTAGAAATACACCAACAGTTGCTTATTCGGCTTATCAACAAGCTTTTTTTATGGATGCCAGAGCTGGTAGTTTAGAAGGACAAGTAGTAGGTGTTGTAAAAAATCATAATGAGTTCAATATGTCTATGGATTCAGTGGTAGCTAGAGTAATTAATAATGAAACTTACAAGAACAAGTTATCAGATTTATATAAAAATAAAAGAGTTGATTATAATATCAGACATGCAATTGCATCTTACATAAGAAGTTTAAATTCATTCGATTCTAAGTTTGATAAAAATATACGAGGAGAGGAAAATACCTTAACAGAAGAAGAACAATTAGGTTTTAATCTTTTTATGGGAAAAGCAATGTGTGCTACTTGTCATTTTGCTCCAGTTTTTAATGGAACTGTTCCTCCAAATTATACAGATACAGAATTAGAGTTTATTGGAGTTCCGGCTACTAAAGATACTTTAAATGCAAAATTATCTCCAGATTTAGGACGATATGAATTGTTTAAAACACCAGAACGTAAACATTTCTTTAAAACACCAACCGTTAGAAATGCGGGAATTACAGCTCCATACATGCATAACGGAGTGTATACAACTTTAGATGAAGTTATGGATTTTTATAATAAAGGTGGTGGAGCAGGATTAGGAATTGAAAATGATTATCAAACTTTACCTTTTGATAATCTTAAACTTTCTAAAGAAGAAATAGCAGCAGTAATAGCATTCATGGAAACATTAAATGATAGTAAAAATTAAGGTTATATTTACTATTAACATACACAACAAGATAAAAAGCCTCATAAATTTATGAGGCTTTCGCTTTTTATTTGTCCCGTCCTGAAATAAGTTTACACAATTTAGACTTATTTTATGAATAACAATGAATCCAAGAAAAAGCGAACTCA
>NZ_CANNBW010000018.1 GCF_947502995.1 uncultured Tenacibaculum sp.
AATGTTCTTTGAATTGGACCAAAGTTTGCAGTTACTGTTTTATCAGCATCCATTGTAATATTTAATGGATTTGTAGTTCCTGAAGCATCACCACTCCATCCTGTAAATTCATAACCTGAATCTGGTGTAGCTGTTAAAGTAACAACACTTCCATCGTCATAGGTTCCTGTACTTGGATTTGGAGCTACAGTAACGCTACCATTTGTTGCGTTTAATGTTAATGTTCTTTGAATTGGACCAAAGTTCGCTGTAACTGTTTTATCAGCATCCATTGTAATAGTTAATGGATTTGTAGTTCCTGAAGCATCGCCACTCCATCCTGTAAATTCATAACCTGAATCTGGTGTAGCTGTTAAAGTAACAACACTTCCATCGTCATAAGTTCCTCCAGCTGGGTTTGGTGTTATTGTTCCGTCAACTGCATTTAAGGTTAATGTGTATTGATTTGTTAGGCTAGGGTTATATTCATAAGCCCCCATATCTACAGTTGTATTAAAAATACGATCATTACCTTGTAAATCAAATGTAAATATTCCTGAAGGAATTTTTGAATTGTCTCCAGTATCTATCGCTGGGGAATTCGATTTCAGAGTAAAATCACCATTCAAAGCATTGGTAAATGAAGGATTACTAGTACCTATTCCTGTAGTATTTGAAATATTACTAAAACCATCTTGACCTACCGAATTTCCAACTTTATACTCTTGAAAATCTAATTGATTGGTATCATTTAACATAGAGATCATTACGTTGTTAGCCGCATTTCTATTTTCCCAAATGATCGAATTATAAACATGTAAAGAATTGAGCTGACCTACACTTGAAATTCTCGACGCATTTATTAATGTTGCATTATTACTTGCATTGGTATTATTTTTATTATACGCAAAAGTACAATTGGTAATAGTTACTCTTTGAGAAAAATTAAGGTCTTGTCTAAACCAAATAATTCCAGAATTACCTTGACCTGTAGGATTAATTGATTCTAGAATATTATTTTCAAATAAACAGTTCATAATATTTATATCCAAAATATCATTACTTGCTCTTGTATACAACGTAACACCTCCGTTTCCAAAATTATTTTTGAATATTGTGTTCTCTATATTCAGAAAACCATTTTGATCGATCATTTGAACAACCCCAAAACGACTTACTACATTTTTCTCAATGCTACAGTTTTTTACTGTTAAATTAGTCGATTGTATTAATAACGCGCTTCCTTCTTGAGTTTCACTTGTTGACAATTTATCAGCCTGACCGTTAGCTATCGTAAGTCCATCAAGAATACAATTATCAGCTTGAATTTTGACAATATGAATTGTATTATCAGTACGATTTACGCCAGTGTAACCTACGCCAGAGTCATCACCGTTAACATCTCCATCTAAAACAGTTTTGTATTGTGTAAAATCTCTATCCGACAATTGGCTTTCTGTTCCGTTAAATCCGCCATATAGTTTAACATTTGATTGATCAAGTACAAAACTATCTGTTCTAATTGCTCCAGGAGAATACGTTCCCTCTGCTATCCAAACTACATTATTACTGGCATCATTAGCTAGCGCGTCTTGGAGATCTGTATATGCATTCGTCCAAGAACTTCCATCATTATTTCCTGTCGCATCTTTATCTACAAAAATCAAATTAAAATTTGTAGTGTGCGAAGATTCATAACATCCATAATCTATACTTAGAGATTGAATTCTTTCATTGCCTAGAAGATCTGTAGTAATACCACTTGGCATTTTAGAAGAATCCCCATTATTTACAAATGGTGAAGAAGATTGAAGAGTAAAATCTGTACTACTTGTAAAGATTGGATTAGCATTAGAAATATTCGCTGTACTAGCGTTCACGTTAAAAATGAAATCGAGCGTAGAAAAATTATTGAAATTGTCTTCACCTACAGATGTTTCAACTACAAAATCATTAGTTCCTGTCTGAGAAGTATCATTACCAACTGAGGTCATAGTTCCATTTTGAGCATTTCTATTTCCCCAAAAAATAGAATTAAACACATTTAGAGAAGAAGATCTAGTATTTGAAGATAACCTCGAAGCATTAATTAATGTTGCTGGAACACTTACATTTGCTGTTCCTCTAGTCTTATTTTTGTTATTAACTAGTGTACAGTTCGTAATTGTTACATTTTGTGAAAAATTAAGATCTTGCCTAAACCATATTATCCCAGTGCTTCCTGATCCAGAAGGTGAAACGTTTTCTAAGGTATTGTTTTCAAATAAACTATTAATAATAGTAATATTTAAAGCTCCTCCATTGGCTCTTGTATATAAAGTAACACCACCGTTACCATAATTATCTTTAAAGATTGTATTTTCAATACTTAAAAAACCACTTTGATCAATCATTTGAATAACTCCAAAACGCTGAACAACATTCTTCTCAAAGGTAGAGTTTTTTATGGATATATTTTGAGCATCTATTAAGATAGCACTTCCTTCTTGGTTATCGCTTATTGAAGAGTCATTAGCGTGACCATTAGCAATTATAATTCCATCAAGAGTACAATTATTCGCTTGAATTTTTACTATGTTTAGCGTATTTTCATCTCTATTAACACCTGTATAGCCAACTCCAGTATCATCTCCATTTACATCACCGTCTAAGATTGTTTTATATAGCAAAACGTTTCTTTCTGATAAAAGTGATTCGGTTCCATTAAAACCACCATAAAGTTTGACATTAGTTTGATTTAAAATAAAACTATCAGTTCTATTTGTCCCAGGAGAGTAATCGCCTTCTGCTATCCAAATTTCATCACCACTAGAATCATTTGCTAGTGCATCTTGTAAGCTTGTGTAAGCATTAATCCATGAAGATCCATCGTTACTTCCTGTTGCATCTTTATCTACATAAATTTGTGCTTTAACCAGAAGACATGTAAATAAAAACAATAAGCATAATTTTATTTTCATAATAAATTTCATTTTTTACATTATGAAAACAAAGGTCTTACTTTAAATTGCTGATTATTTTTTTATTTAGTGAACTGTTAGGTTTTGTAAGTGAAATGTAATTAGTTAAATACTCTGTTTATCATTTCAATAAACTCATCTTTTCTATCTCTTGCTATGGGAATCGTACTTAAGTTATTCATGACGATGTGAAAACCATCTTTTTTAACTAATTCCTTCATAAATTTTAAGTTAATAAGATACGATCTGTGAGGTTTATAAAATAACGGTTGATTCACTAACTGCTCGGTAAAATGTTTTAATGTTTTACAGATTAATTCTGTTTTACCATTTTCTAAATGAACTTTTGTATAAACTCCATCTGCTTCGAAGTACATAATATCTTCATGTGAAGCAAAAATAATTCCTTTTGGAACTTCTAAAGCTATTTTATTTAATGATAATTGATGTAATGCTTTTTCTAGATTCTCTAGTTTATTTTTAATTTGATTATCGTTAATTACCTGTTTAGCTCGCTTAAATGCTTTAATTAATTCTTTCTCATCAATTGGTTTTAATACGTAATCAATTGCTGAAAGTTTAAAAGCTTCTACAGCATATTGTTCGTAAGCCGTTGTGAAAATTATTTGGAAATCAATGGACTCATTTGTAAAAAAATCAAGAATTTCTAAACCTGAATGTTTAGGCATTTCAACATCAAGAAATACTATAGAAGGTTTTTCTTTTTTAATGAGCTGAACTCCTTCTATGAGGTTTGATGCTTCTAAAATTATATTCACTTCTGTGCAATTATCTTCAAGTATTGATTTTAGTACACGTCTAGATCTATTTTCGTCATCGATTATTATTACTTTCATAGGGGCAAATTTATGGTTACTACAGTGCCAATTCCTTTTCGTTCTTCATCATAAAGATCTACTATTTTGACTTCTATATTTTTATTCATTGCTGAATTTAAAAGTGTGACTCTTTTTTGATTAGCTGACGTAGCAAAAGAAACATGATTTTTATGTCTTTTCTTATTAATTCTTGCGGCTGCTTCTCTTCCAATTCCATTATCAATAATGGTACATTGTAATGCGTTTCCATCTCTACTTTTTACAAACGAAATTTCTAGTTTTTTATCATCAATTTTATGCAATAAACCGTGCTTAAGAGCATTTTCCACATAAGGTTGAATTAATAATGATGGCACATAAATTTCTCTTATTTTTAATTCTTTATCTACATTTAAATCATAATCAAAATCGCCTTCAAATCTTTCTTTTTCGAGTTCTAAATATAAATTTAGAGTACTCAATTCATCCTCTAAAGATATTTCATTCTTTCTACTCTGATCTAAATACAATCGGATAAGTCTCGCAAATCTAACCAAGTAATCTCTAGCGAGTTTTTTCTCATTGATTATTATGTAATCCTGTATTGAGTTTAATGCATTAAAAATAAAATGCGGATTCATTTGAGAGCGTAAATTTTCTAACTGAGAAAACGTTAAATCACGATTAATCTCAGCTTTCTCTAATTGTATTTTTTGTGTTTCTTTTAATCTTTTTGTTCTTTTTCTAAAGTAAAAAATCACAATCATTATAGATAACACGGATAAAAGCAACCAGAATAATTCAGTTTTATAAAAAGGTAAGGTAATTTTGATGTTAATGCTATCGCCTTCTGAGACTTCTCCATTTACATCGTCAATAATTCTATATCTCAATACAAAATCACCTTCTGGCAAACTATTAAATTTAACATAATCCGAACCTCTTGTTAGCGTTATCCAATCTTTATCAACTCCTTTCAAACTGTATTGATAGATTATCGATTGATTGGAATGAAAACCTTTGATATTAAAATTAAATCGAACATTACTAGATTCTTGGCGTAATTGATAATTAGGAAGAATTAACGTGTCTTTCTCTTGAATTTGTACCGATTTGATATACGGCTTTTGTAATTTACGTTCTTTAAAAATTTTCGTTTTATCAAAACTAAATAATCCTAAATTTGAAGATAATAGAACATTATTTCCTAAAACTTCTATATGCTTAATGGCATAAGAATTTATTCCGTCTTGCTTTGTTAAAATTTTAAATGAATCAGTATTGGAACTGTACAGTTGAACTCCTTTTTCTGTAGCAATCCATAAATCATTTCCGTCAGTATTAATTGTATTCACAAAATTTGAAGCAAGACCATTTTCTTCATTCAATTTCTTTATTACAATATCATTTTTAATTCCATAAACACCTTTATCATAAGTGGAAACCCAAACAATTCCATTTGTAGATTCTGCCATTTTAAAAGTATAAATAGGATTTTGATTAATCTCAATTGCCTGTTTAACTTTTAAATCGTTGGAATATAAATTTAAACCATCAACATCACTAACATAGAGTTGATTATTAAATTTTGAAAACAAAGATGTATAAGCTCTTTTAAAAGTAATTCTAGTCAATTTACTTTTCCCTTTTATAATGTAAACACCGCTAGAAGAGCTAACAGCATATGTAGAATCGTTAATTACATTAGTGTTTTTAACTCCTAATGTATTCATTACACTGACGTTTTCCTTTCGGTTAAAAGCGTCGAATGTAAAAAAACTCTTATCTGATGCATATAATGTTTTTCCTGCCTTTTTATTGAATGATATACTCCTTATAAATGAATTATTAGAAAAAAGGTTTGTTTTAAAAATATTAGATGTTTTATAATACTCTAAAAGTTTACCAGATCTGGTTCCGATGTAACATGATGAATCATTTATCTTCTCTAAAACAGAGATATTATTCACATTGGAAATCTTTTTTAATTGCTCATTAGGTATTACATAAATACCGTTATTTAATGTTGATATCCATAAATTATTATTAACATCTATCAATGCTTTTGTTACAAATATCCCTTTTAGGTAATGATCTTTAATTTTGAGTGAATTATTCTTTTTAGTGCATATATACATGCCATTGGAAGTTGAAAAATAATAGTTATTATCTCTTTCGAATAACCCTTCGATTCTATGGGTATTTAACTCTTGTGGAATTTCGACTGGTAGCAACTCATTATCGTACTCATAAAAACTATTATTACTATGTTCAGCATTACTTTTTATGAGACAAAAACCTTCTTTAAGTTTATAAAAATTTGAAAAAGTAATATTATGAACCGTTCGATCACTAATTAATTTAGCTTCCTCATGTTCAAAACTATATGATTTTAACTTAAATCCCTTAGAAGTGTAATATAGAATATCATTAAATACAAATCCCATAGAGTTTCCAGTAACTGTTATTGGTAATTCTCTTTTTTTCTTAGTATTTATGTCTATTGCACAAATTTTTTGAGCTCCTTCTCCTAAATAAATTTTAAATACCAGCTCATCATTCAAAAAAACAAAATCTGTATAAGCTCCTTTAATAATATCTTGATAGTTTCCAAAGAGTTGCAATTTATTATTCTCAACATAGAAAAATTGGCCTGCTAAATTATTACACCAAACACGACCATAAGGATCTAAGGTTAAATTAAAGAATGATCTTCCTTGCTTTTTCGGATGCGTTAATTGAGTAAAATTTTTTCCATCAAATTTGAACAACCCTTTATTTGCTGCAATCCAAATGTCTCCTTTCTTATCTTGCAGTAAATCATAAACCTCATTATCAGGAAAACCATCCTTATCTGTAATATGAATAGTAATTGGATCTTGAGCATGAATCCCCAAGAAGAGTAAAAAAAAGTAAATATGGAATAAAGAGTTTTTCAATACGTTACTATTATACTCAAATTTACAATTAATTGAAAGTAGATTTATATAAATTTAATAAACTGTAATTGTTTACTAGTAAACAGTTCATTCTTTCAATAAAAAAGAGCTTATAAAATATAAGCTCTTTTAAATTAATCCCCTTTGATTATAACTTTGTCAATAAATATAGAATGAAACTATACAAAACAACCAAAGTTATTTCAAATCGGTATTTATCTTTACTCTTTTTCATTTATTTCTTGATAAATCTTCTGATTCCTTTTCCTGAATCAGTTCTTATCATTAAGAAATAAATTCCTTTACTTAAGCTAGATACTTCTATTCCTTCTGAAGAAAAATCCTTTACTTCAATTTCTTTTCCAAGCATAGAATATAGCTTTATTGCTTTAATATCTTCTTTTGATTCAACTTTTAAGAAATCAGTCACTGGGTTTGGATATAACTTAAAACGTACAGGAAACTCTTCTTCATTTACACTTAATGTATTTACTGAAAAGTTAGCTGTAACTGTTTTATCAGCATCCATAGTTATAGTTACAGGATTACTAGTTCCTGAAGCATCTCCACTCCAACCATCAAACTTGTATCCTGAAATTGGTGTAGCTGTAAGCTGTACCACCGTTCCTACGTTGTAAGAACCAACACCTGTAGCAGGATCAACAAAATCTGGTGCAGTGTCTACAGAAATATTACCATTAGTTGAAGCTAATATTAATCTAAATTGAACAATAGCAAACATTGCTGTAACTGTTTTGTCAGCATCCATCGTAATAGTTAGTGGATTTGTAGTTCCTGATACGTCTCCACTCCATCCAACAAACTCATAACCTGCGTTTGGCGTAGCTGTTAATGTTACCATAGTTCCATCTGTATAGGTTCCATTAGTTGGGTTTGGATTGGTTGTAACAATTCCGTTTGTAGCATTTATAGTTAATGTTCTTTGTATTGGTGTAAAGTTTGCTGAAACCGTTTTATCAGCATCCATTGTAACATTGATTGGATTTGTAGTTCCTCCAGCTACACCATTCCAACCTGCAAATTCGTAACCAGCGTCTGGTACAGCCGTTAAAGTTACCACACTATTATTATCGTAAGTTCCATTTACTGGACCAGGATTTGCTGTTATAGATCCATTTGTTGACGAACCTAATGTTAATGTTCTTTGAATTGGTGCAAAGTTTGCCGTTATATTTAAATCTGAAATGATTGTTACAGTTCTCGGATTTGTTGATCCTGTAAAATCACCACTCCATCCTATAAATTCATAACCAAGATTTGCCTTTGGTGTAAAAGTAACCGAAGTTCCATCATCATATGTTCCATTAACTGGATTTGGATCTGTTAATACAGTACCATTCATTGCATTTATAGTAACTGTACGCTGAATTTTACTAAAATTCGCTGTAACTGTTTTATCAGCATCCATTGTAATAGTTAATGGATTTGTAGTTCCTGAAGCATCGCCACTCCATCCAGTAAATTCATAACCAGCATCTGGTGTAGCTGTTAAAGTTACCACACTTCCATCGTCATAAGTTCCTGTACTTGGATTTGGAGCTGCATTAACGCTACCATTTGTTGCATTTAATGTTAATGTTCTTTGAATTGGGCCGAAGTTCGCAGTAACTGTTTTATCAGCATCCATTGTAATATTTAATGGATTTGTAGTTCCTGAAGCATCTCCACTCCATCCTGTAAATTCATAACCAGCATCTGGTGTAGCTGTTAACGTAACAACAGTACCATCGTCATAAGATCCTGTACCAGGATTTGGAGCTGCAGTAACACTACCATTTGTTGCGTTTAATGTTAATGTTCTTTGAATTAAAGTAAACGTAGCTGTAATATTTTTATCAGCATCCATTGTAATTGTTAATGGATTTGTAGTACCTGAGGCATCACCGCTCCATCCTGTAAATTCGTAACCAGCATTTGGTGTAGCTGTTAAAGTAACTGATGTACCATCGTCATAAGATCCTGTACCAGGATTTGGAGCTGCAGTAACACTACCATTTGTTGCGTTTAATGTTAATGTTCTTTGAATTAAAGTAAACGTAGCTGTAATATTTTTATCAGCATCCATTGTAATTGTTAATGGATTTGTAGTACCTGAGGCATCACCGCTCCATCCTGTAAATTCGTAACCAGCATTTGGTGTAGCTGTTAAAGTAACTGATGTACCATCATCGTAAGTTCCTCCAGCTGGATTTGGTGTTATTGTTCCATCAACTGCATTTAACGTTAACGTATATTGTGTAACTGCACTCTCATAAGCTCCCATATCTACTGATCCGCCTGAAACCCTTGTATTTCCAGCTAAATCTTCAGTAATATCAGAGGGTAAATCAGCACTTAAACCTCCGTCAATAGCATTTGAACCTGCTTGTAAAGTAAAATCATTATTTGCAGCATCAGTGAATAATGGGTCAGAAGCCATTCCTCCAGCTTGACCACCTTGAACAATAGAATTACTTACTGAAGAAGGAGTTCCTGTTGCATCGAAAGGAGATATTGAACCATTATCAAAAATAATACTGTTTTTAATAGTACTATTTGCTGCTCTCTCCATTTTTATAACATTCCCTAAATTCCCTGTATTTTTCGCAAAAGTAGAATTGATAATATCTACATCAATACCAGTTATATTTCCTCCTGAACCGGTTACCAAACGGATACACGAAGCACTTGTGCTGGATACATTATTATAGAAAAGACTATTTACAACTGAACCTCTACCAAACTGAGAGAAATTTTGTGATCCTACAAATAAGAAAGCAGATTGCGTATCTGAATAGTTATTTCTTATGATACAACTTTTGAAATCAGTATCACCTATAATATTGGTCTGCCCACATGGATTAAACTGAGCATATACTGCATATTCTGACCCCGAATTATTTTCTAAAATACAATTTTGAATTGTACTATAAATTCTACCAGTATTATAAGGTTGAACAATTATAGCTCCTCCTCTTCCTCCAACATCTTGATTTGTAGCTGAAGTTGTACAACTAGTACTATTTGGACCATTTGCATTTCCATCAGAAATTGTAAATCCATCAATGATAGTTCCAATTCCTGTTCCTTTTAAAGAAACTACGTGATATGAATTATCAGCTCTAGTTGGTTCAGTATTACTTAAATTACCATTATCATCTCCATTTAAATCTCCAGATAAAATAGTAACATTATTTTTATAATCTCTTTGATTTAAAGCTGTTTCAGTTCCGTTAAAACCACCGTAAATTTCTACAACTTTATTTTCTAACTTAAAAGTCCTACTATTTCCAGTTCCTGCTGTTGGTAAATACGTTCCTTGAGCCACCCAAATTTGAGTTGGTAAATTCGTGTTATCGATAGCATCTTGTAAGTTCGTATAAGCATCTGTCCAAGAAGTACCATCATTGTTACCTGTTGCATTAATATCAACATAAACTTGTGGTGCTGGAGCAACAACACCATAATATTGAACTGTAACTTTATTATTATCTAAATAAGCAACATATACTTTATTACCTGTATTATTAACAGTAATTTTTGCTTTTGGATCTACTCCTGTAAAATTTAAACCAATATTTAAATCACTCCAAGAGTTTAAATACTGATTGAATTGATTAATAATTAAATTATCACTACTGTTGTAATATAAAGCATAAGAATTATTATCTAAGTTATTATACTCCATGAACAAAGTTCTCTTTTTTGGAGAATCTGCTCCAGATGGCCTTGTTCCTGAAATCATCTCAATTCTATTAGTTGGAACAGTACCTTGATAATTATAATGGTGAATAATTCTATTACTTACTCCAGCCATTGTATACATGTAAGCATTTGCTCCACCTGGTGGTGTATACGAAGTATTTACATCGATATTCCAAGCACTACCATCATATGCATATCTTGTAGCTCTTGGTCTCCAATTTCCAAATCTATATCCCCAACCAACTACTAAATTATCTTCAGAAATTAAATCGTAACAGTTCTCAAAAATATTTCGGTTAAACTCGTTTGTCCAAGATCCACTTCTATTTGAATATAAATAGAAGATATTATTCGTAATATTAGAACCTGCTCTTGAAGTTCCTATAAAAGCTTGTCCTGTAGCCGAAAACTTTATAATCGTTTTACTATGTGGCGCGTAACTTGTTAAAGAAGCTACTTCACTAACCCAAGTTGTTCCATCAAATCTAATAACATCAAGTCTATTTGTTGTATTATTTCTAAAAGCAACCCAAGGTTGATTAGTTACTGGATTAATTGCAACTGCTATTAAACTTGGTGTTACAAGTCCAGTTGCATTACTTCCAACATCAACCCAGTTTGTACCGTCGAACTTTTGAACGTGTACTTGTCCATTTGTATTATCAGCATAAGCAACATATGGAACATCATTTGTATCAGATGCAATAGCAAGATCCGTAGCATCATTTGTAAAACGTGCTGTTCCCTCTACTTGCCATTGAGCAAAAGTTATGTTGCTAAGCAACAAAAATAAAAAGAGTAATTTTAATTTCATGATCTGTTTTTTAAGTCCTTATGTGTACAAAGTTGTCTTATTCACCTTAATATTTTTATGAAGAATTTCTGAAAGTACGATTTGAGTTGCTGAATTGAAGTGCGAAAACTTAAGCCTTTGTACATTATTTTTTTACATTAAAAAATAAAAACCATACAGTACAATAACTGTATGGTTTAAAAGCTAAGTATAAGGATACTTATAAAAATAGTGGGTATAAAAACTATTTAAAATATTTGTTTACCAAGCTTACTGGTATATCTTTTGAAAATTTATCTGAATAATTTTTTTCTATTACTAACTCTTTAGAAAAACCATTCTCTGTACTTTTTTGATTTATTTTTGCTGCGTGAATATCAGTATCATCTCCATTCACATATAAGTAGTATGCGATTAACTGTCTGTCTGTTACTTCATCTGTTACACGATCTGTTTTCTCTTTCCATTCATCTGAGTAGACTACTAATTTTCTTATTTTTAGGTTAGCATTATTTCTATACTGTTTTAATTTTTTATAGATCGCCTGCTCACAAAGTTTCGCTAATTCTGGTGTATGTAATTTACCTTCTTTAGGCATAAACTTAAATGATCCTATTTTTACTCTTTTTTCAAAATCCTTTACATAATTTAAAGCCTTCTCTCCACTCCACTCATCAAATTTTTCTGCACTTGGTGCTGCAATTACAAACGGTCCTTTTATTTTAGATTTTGATGACATAAAATATGGATACTTTCCTCCAATCTTTTTTCCTCCATCGAAAGCATAAATTAAGTACACATTATCTGGAGTTTTAATTACTCTTTTAGATGGAGAAGGAACTGGAGTGAACGAATGCTTAGTTCCATTTGTATCTGTCACATCTTTTAGTTCATCTATATGAAAAACTTCTTCTCCATCTTTTACGAAATTACTACAGTAAACACCATCTATATCTCTGCTATAATCGTCTTTAGCAAATCTTGGATATAATTTAAATGCTAATTTATTACCAGAACCAAAATGATATACATTAAACTCGTTTCCTTTTCTTTTTTCTTTAGCTGTACGCATTTCTAAGTTTGTAAAACCACTAGCAAACCTTGAACTCATTTGGTTTTTAGACACAAACTGTTGTCCACCCTTATTGGTACTAGCTGAAGCTTTATTTGATGATTTACTTTTCTTAGATGATTTGCTCTTGTTTAATACTTTTTTTAAGAATTGAGCATTTGCATTGGGTGCTGAAAATAAAATTGCACTAAACAATGCAACCGAAAATAAACCTCTCTTACTAATTTTAATCATTTCTTTTGTTTTTGATAGAAAAGCAACTAACTGCTTTTACTTGCTGTTAATGATTTAAAATTCTTCAATTAGTATGATTTAAAACCTTTAAAACTTCTCAAAGTTCGTTTTAAACTTCTCAATTAACTCATAAAAAACTGATTTAAAACAAAAAAGACTCTAAAAAAGAGTCTTTTCGAAGTTTGGTTAGTTGAAGTTAGATACTTTGAACTATGGTTAAAAATTCTTCTTTTTTATCTTTAGATATTGAAACAGTTTTATCGTTTTCCATGATTACGTAACCTCCATCTTTCTTAACATATTCTCTTAAAAATCTTAAATTGATTAAATATGATCTATGAGGACGATAAAATGTGCTTATTTTATGAAGTGTTTCTACAAAAAACTTTAATGGTTTACTTACTAAAATATTCTCTTTAGTAGTAGAAACCTTAGTATACATTCCATCTGCTTCTAACATGATAATATCATTGAAATTGACAAACTTAATTCCATTTCCGTTTGGTAATCCAATTTTTTTGAAGTCAGATTCTTGTAAACTTTGTTTCAATTCTTTTAATCTCTCATTAATTTGAGAGTTTCCAATAAATGTGATTACTTTTTCAACAGCTTCTCTAAGTTCTTCCCCATCTATTGGTTTTAATAAATAATCAATCGCATTTAATTTAAATGCTTCTATTGCATAATGACTGTATGCAGTTGTAAATATGATTTGAAATGTAATTTCTTCTTCAGAAAAGAAATTTAATATTTCTAAACCAGAATACTCTGGCATTTCTATATCTAGAAAAACAATATCTGGTTGATTCTTTTTAATTTTATCTATTCCGGTTAATAAGTCTTCTGCTTCATCTATCTCCTTAATTTTATGGCACTCTTCTGTTATAAGAGTTTTTAAAACACTTCTTGCTTTAGCTTCGTCATCTATTATTATTGCTTTCATATTTGCCTATTTTTTTTGGATAGTATTAAAAATCTATTGGAATTTGTAATTTTACTAGTGTACCTGTAGGTTTATTAGTACTATCGTATTGGTCTATAATTTCTAATTTTATCGGGGTTTCTCTTGTTTTATTTAACAAACTGATTCTTTTAGCATTAGCCTCAGAAGAAAACGATTTTGGTTTAAATGCTTTTCTATTATTTATTTCTTTTGAAAAAACACGACCAACTCCATTATCTTGAATTAAGCATTCTAAAACTTTTAACTCTTCATTTATTCTAAAACTAAGATTTAGTTTCCTATTTTCTTTTCGGTGTAATAATCCGTGTTTTATCGCATTTTCAACATAAGGTTGTATTAAAAACGTTGGAATTTCAACAGTATCTTGATCTAAATTTTCATCTACATCTATTATAAAAGTAAAAGAGTCTTCAAATCGATCTTTTTCTAACTCTAAGTAAAAGTTTAACGCTCCTAATTCTTCTCGAACTGTAATTCTATTTTTCTGACTATGCTCTAAATACATTCGAATTAATCGTGAAAACTTCACTAAATATGTACGTGCTAATTTTTTCTCGTTATTTAGAATATAATCTTGAATGGAATTTAATGCATTGAAAATAAAATGCGGATTCATTTGACTTCTTAAACTCTCTAGTTTTAAGAATATATTTTCTAACTCTTTATTTTGTTTGTCTAGAATTAACTTTTGCTTCTCTTTTAATTGTTTGTTTTTTCTATTAAAATAATACCAAAGAAAAGAAGAGACTGAGAGTGTGATTAATAAAAAGAACCACCATTGTGTGTAAAAAACACCTTTTACTGTAAATCGTAATTCTTGAATATCTGATGTATTTTCACCTTCTTTAGCTTTAAGTTGAAATATATAATTTCCTTGAGCCAGTTTATTATAAACAACCGTATTACTTTGCGATGTTTCTTCTTGCCAAGGAATATCTTCTTTTCGATTTTGTAATAATCTATATTGATAAGAAGTATGTTCTTTTGAAAGAAAACCATTTGTATTAAACGCAATCTCTAACTTATCAACATTACTAGAAATTATGTAATTTTTAGTAATTTCTTTGTTTACATTATCAATTTTAATTCCTTTAAAATAAGGTAAAGGTTTATTTTGTGTATTTAAATTATCAAAAATCTTTTCAGTATTGAACGAAAATAATTCAGTCGTTGTTCCAACATAAACTCTTCCATTAATAATTTCCATTCCTAAGAATTCATAAGATGACACTCCATTATTCTTGGTAAGGTTGCTAAACTTGTTTGTTGTTAAGTTTAGTTTTTGAATTCCTTTATCTCCAGCAAGCCAGATTGAGTTGTTTACACTATCGTACTTTATAAATGAATTAATATTAGAAAGTAATCCATCTTTACAAGTTAATTGCTTATTGATTTTATTCTGTTCAATTTTATAAACTCCTTTTTTAAATGACAAAGCCCAAACTGTATCTTTAGAAGAAGTAATATCTTTAATATAAATAGATTTATCTCCATTTTTAATTTCTTCTCTTATAAAGTTGTTGTTATAAACATGAAAACCTTTTACCGTTCCGAAATAATATTGATTATTATACTTATCTCCGTAACAACTATATGCCCTACCGTATGAAGATTTTGCATCGAATCTAGGTTTAGAAACATCTTTTAAGTTAATTAGCATAGATGTTTTTCCTGTCGCCATTAACAAGGTGTCTTTATTCACAAAAAAATGATCTTTAATAACATGACTCAAATGTTCTCTTATAATATGAACCTTATTATTTTTAAATCTTACCGCATTAAAAGATTCAACACTTTGTAAATAATATAAATCTCTCGATTTCTCGTAAAACATATATTCAATTTCAGAAGAATTTTTGAATTCGATAGTTGTTGTTTTTTGAGTATCTGTATTGAATATGTAAAATTCATTTCCTGTACCTATTAAAAAGATTTCGTTTTCTTTTCCTCTAAATATTTTTCGAATACGATTCGATTCTGGAGCAGTGAAATTTGATTTCAAATCTGGGTTAGGAACCACATATACCCCGTGATTTAGCGTTGTTAACCACAAGTTTCCTTTACTATCTTTTAATGCATCGCTAATTACAGTTCCTTCAAATATTTTCTGTTGTAATTTTAATTTTTGATTAATTAACTTATAAATATATACTCCTTTACTTGTTAGTAAATATATTTCTTCATTAAATACTCTAAGACTATTAATGATAAACTTCTCAGGTATTTCTAATTTTAAAAAGCTAAATTTCTTTTCAAAGTCTGTATCTAAAATATAGAACTCGCTACTTTTATCTTTATGCATAGTAGTAAGTAAATAAGAATCTCCTACTTGTCGTAATGTAGCTCCTCTAACTCTAGTTTCTGCAAAAGTCATTTTTTTTCCTAAATCGGTAAGTGTAAAAGTACTATCAATTCTTACTAAACTCCCTTCTAAAGTAAAGGCATAAATATTATTATCTTTTGAAATAACCTCACTATAAAATCTAGTTCTATCTGTATTATTTTTAAACTCTAGCTTTCCAGTATTCTTATCATAAATCATCAACCTTGAAGAACCTAAGAAAATTATAGTGCTGTTGTGTGCGAAAATTTGAATTACATTACCTCTAAAAAATTCTTTTAACTCTTTAAATAAGTGAACTTTTCCGTTTTTGATATAAAAAATTTGATTTGATAAGTTTGTATACCAAATTATATCATCTCTATCTTTTACTACCGAAAACACAGACAATCCTATTTGATCTGGATGTATGTATTGTTTAAATTGAAATCCATCATACCTATACAAACCTTTATCTGCAGCTAACCAAATAAAACCTTTATCATCTTCTAACAACCTATAAAACTCTTTATCTGGTAAACCTTCTTTTTCAGTTAAGTTTATAGCCATAGGTTGCTGAGCCAAAACAACCGTGGTAAATAAAAAACAGAAAAGAGTAATTATAAATCTCATGTAAATGGGGTATAAGCTATAACTTGCTTTTATGCATAAAAATAAACGAAGTTCATTTAATTTTCACAAATTAGTTTCCAAAATAAACTTATGAGCTTCTAAAAGAAAAAGAGGAAAACCTTTTTTAAGATTTTCCTCTTCCAGTTCGAGGGGAATTCAGAATACTGAATTACGGGGGGAAATAAACAATATTATTTTAATACTGCTCTAATAAATATTTAATTAAATCTGTTGTAGTTACTATTCCAACCAACACATTATTTTCTATTACCGGTAAGGCATGAAACTCTCTTGTTGATAAGATTTCTGCTACTTCCTTAATTGTATCTGTTGAGTTAACCGTAACCACATTTTTAGTCATTACTTGTTCAATTGTAAAAATGCTATTCAATACAATATCAACTTCTGTTTCATATTCTTGAACTGTTTCTGCATAACTTACTCTTAGTAAATCGGTGTGACTTAACATTCCTATAATTTCTTCACCTTGTACAACTGGTATGTGTCTTATTTCGTGAGTTTTAAATAGCTCTTCGGCAGTTGTTAAATCATCAATTGAACTTAGTGTTACTAAATTAGCACTCATTATTTTTGATACAGGTGTTCTTTTTTTCATAATAAATTAATTATTGGATTTATATTTTGATTGTTAAAACTGGTAAGGCTGCATGATTTACAATATCTTCAGCAATACTACCATCTAAAAAATGTTCAATACCATGTTTACCATGTGTTGGCATAATGATTAGATCACTTTGGTTAGCTTGAGCATATTCTAAAATTCCATCTTCAATTTTATAATCAGAAACTTCTACGATTTTAGGCTTGTTTTCAAAACTTTCTCCGACGTTGTATAAGAAACTATCAATGCGTTCTTTCTTTTCTTTTGTCGTTTTAAATTTGGCTCCTGGAGTATTCACGTGAACCAATTCTATTTCACATTTAAAAACTGATAAAATTTCTTTAGCTTGTTTATATGGTTCTACAAAATCATTTGAAAAATCACAGGCAAAAACTACTTTTTTGAATGGTTCTGTGATCGGAAGTCCTTTAATAACCAATACTGGAATTGTAGAGTTTCTTACTACTACTTCTGAATTCGATCCTAAAAACATTTCTTTAAAACCTATAGCTCCTTGTGAAGACATAATGATTAAATCTGCATCTTCTTGTCCTTTTAAATCATGAAAACTGCTAAAGTCTTTGTATGGCTGAATTAATGTTGAAACTGTGACATCTGATAAATATGGTTTATCTAGAAATTCATCGAACTTTTGTCGTGCCAACTTAATTTGGAATACTGCCTGCTCATTGATATATGATGACGAAACTGAAATTAATGCGTTAGATAATTCTAACATATGAACTGCAACTATTTCTGATTTAAATTGCTTTGCAAATGAAGCTGCTGTTCTTAAAGCATTCTCAGAATGTAATGAGAAATCTACTGGTACAATAATTTTTTTCATGATAGAGAGACTTAATAATTAATAGTGTAAAACTACTTTAACTCTCAAATAAAAACTATGATATCAATCAGTTACCCTTTTTTAAAACATGATATAAATCATGTTTTAAAAAAATTATTTGCAAACTGTTCGGTGTTCTACTAAATTACTAACAGAATTTGCTGGTGAGATATAGGGAATATCTAAGGCTAAACCTCGAAGAATAAATAACACACCTATAAGAATTACTGCAAAAGGAACTATTTTTTTAAAATAATTGTAAAACGTGAAATGTGTAAATTTCCCTAAGTATACAATTGAACTCATTAACGGAATTGTACCAACACCAAATAAAAACATATATAAACTTCCGTATAATGCATTATGAGTTGCTATGGCTCCTAAAATAGCCATATAAACTAATCCACAAGGAAGAAAACCATTTAAAAAACCAATAAGGAAAAATGTATTTCTTTTTTTCTCTTTGAGTTCTTTACCTAATTCAGATTTTACTTTGATAACAAACCTGTTTAATGAATTGGTAATTTTTAATCGGTGAATAATTTTGGGGAATAAAATGATTACAATCATTAGAACTCCTGTGAAAATAGATAAATGCTGTTGAAATGTAAATAACTCAAAACCTCTACCTAATAATCCGAATACCAAACCTAACAAAGCATAAGTTGATAGTCTTCCTAAATGGTAACTCATTAACTGAAAAAACTGCGTTACTTGATTTTGCCTATCTAATGGCAACATAAAAGCTATTGGTCCGCACATACCCAAACAGTGTAAACTACCCAACAAACCTAATATGAAAGCAGTGTACAACATTAAAGTGTAAGTTCTTTATGATATAAAAAAGGAGTTCCCTTATAATTAAAATCAACTATAATATTCCAACGTCCCCCAACTAAAAACTTTTCAGGAATATGAAGCTTTTGATTTTTTAAAACTATAGGAAACTCACTATCTAAAGTTTTATCTGAAGGTCTGTATAAGAATACTTTTCCTTTTATAAATTCTGATTGAAATTCTTTTGAAAACAGCAATTCTAAACCTTTCTGATTTGATTGAATAACTATCGCATCTTTTATTGCTAATACATTTTGTTCAGCATTAATATTATCTTGATATTTTAATTCTTTTTGATAATAACTGTCGGTTACCAAATCGTGATTGTATTTGTGGTCTGTTATCATTGTTATAACCATAAACATGATAAATCCAATAAAAACTATAATTGCTATTACTATACCTGTACCCCAATTGAGTTTCATATTCATTTTAATTTAAAGTGTTACCAAAATTTTCTAGGTCCTAAAAAATTTGTTGTGGTAGTTTCTATAAGTTTATCTTTACTGTATACTCCTATTTTGAGTTTCACTCTGTCTTTTTTTAACTGACTTTGATGTAACTCAATAAAAAGAGAACCTTCTGCCATACCTTGTTTAGGTATTGTAAAATCTTGATGTGTTACAATTTCTATTTTCCCTTTATGAGATAATAGTTCGTAATGTATATTGTTAATTTCTTCAGTAGTTTTATTTACAATTTTAAAAGAATACACGTTACTGATAATTCCGTCTGCTTTTCGTTCATATAACTGACCTGGTAATCGAAACACTTTGGCTTCAACATCGTTTCTTAAGAATAACATCCCTGTTAAAACCCCAAATAAGATGACAAGCACTGCTGCGTAACCTTTCATTCTAGCAGTAAACTTAAACGGACTCTTTTTTTCTATGTTTTCAATACTTGCAAAACGAATTAATCCTTTAGGATACCCGATGTTTTCCATCATAGTATCGCACTCATCTATACAAGCGGTACAATTCACACATTCTAGTTGAGTTCCGTTACGAATATCGATTCCTGTAGGACAAACATGAACACATTGCTTACAATCGATACAATCTCCTTTACCAGAAACAATTCTATCTTCTTTTTTATTAAATTTTGCTCTTCCTTTTTCTTTTTCTCCTCGTTTGTAATCGTAAGCAACAACAACCGATTGATTATCTAATAAAACACCTTGTAATCTTCCGTACGGACAAGCGATAATGCATACTTGTTCTCTAAACCAAGCAAAAACAAAGTAAAAAACACCTGTGAAAATTAACAGTACTATAAATGTTGAAACATGATTTGCTGGCCCGTTACTTATATATAATAAAAGTTCATCACTTCCAATAATGTAAGCCAAGAATACATTCGCAATACCAAATGAAATTAAAAAGAATACAAACCATTTTAATACCTTTTTTCTAATTTTTTCAGGATTCCAAGGTTGTTTTGCCAAACGAATTTGTTTTCCTCGATCTCCTTCTATCCAGTATTCTATTTTTCTGAAAACCATTTCTAGGAAAATAGTTTGCGGACAAATCCATCCACAGAAAACTCTTCCAAAAACGACTGTAAACAGAGTTACAAACACAACTCCAATAATCATTGATATGACTACTAAATGAAAATCTTGTGGCCAGAATGGAAATCCGAATACATTAAATTTACGTTCTAGAACATTAAATAATAAAAATTGATTTCCATTGATTTTTATAAATGGTGCAGACAATAGAAAAAGTAACAATGCGTAGCTCACATAACTACGATAATTGTATAGTTTTCCTTTAGGTTGTTTAGGAAACACCCAAGCACGTTTTCCTTCGGAGTCTATGGTACCAATACTATCTCTAAATTTTTCGTTTTTAGGTGTTTCCATTGTCAACTATCAAAACTAATTACTAACTATTCTTTTTATTTTTTGTCACTTCGAGTGCTTTTTTAAACTTTATAGGATAAAGTTAGATAGTGTATCGAGAAGTAATTTCTTTCCAGATGTTCTCGATAGAAATTTCACTCATTATTTTCGTAAAATTCACTCGAACTGACATTAGTTATTCTTCTTTTTTCCAGATTTCTCCTTGAGGTTTCTTTGGTTTAGCTGTTGTATTTCCTTCAATAGAAATAATATAACTCGCTACTTTTTGAATATCTTGAGGTTTTAAAACTCCTTTCCAAGGCACCATTCCTTTTCCTGCTCTACCTCCATTATAAACTGTATTGAAGACATTCTTAAATCCGCCACCTAAAATCCAATATTCATCTGTAAGATTTGGTCCTACACCTCCACCTCCATCAGGAGCATGACATGAAGCACAATTCAGATTAAATACTGCTTTTCCTCTTGCTATTGCTCCATCATCAGTAAGTAATTCTACTTTTTCTATATCAAATAAATTTGGTGTATTTGCTTTGTATTGCTCAATTTCATATTTGGCTTTTGCCATTGCTTTTTCATATTCCATTTCTTGAGAATCTCCTCCTGCAATATGAAAACGAATCAAGTAAATTACTCCGAAAACAATTGTTGCATAGAATAAATACACCCACCATGGCGGAAGCACATTGTCTAATTCTTTTATGCCGTCGTAGTTATGATCTAATACAATTTCTTCCTCCTCTTCTATTGCTTTAGATCTTGTAAACTTTTTAAATACTTTTCTGAACCAAACTTCCCATTCATCTTCTATTTCTTCTGGATTAAAACCTTCTTTTTCTAGTTTTAATTCCTCAGTCATTTTATATACTGTGTAACTAAAGTATTCTTTAACTAAAATGACTAATATTAAGAAGACTAACAGTATCCAAACTAATGGATTTTCGTATAAACTAAATGGATTTTCATATGAAGTAATTGCTTTAACCAAAGCCCAAAAACTTACAAAAACAAATAGTAGGTATATGATCGATTGAAAAACTCTTTTCATGATTTTTCTGTTTAATTATCTAATGGTATGTTACTTACTTTTTTTATGTATGATTTCTTTGCGGTAAAGACCCACCAAAAAAGCAATAGAAAAAAGGTGAAGAATATGCTTAATGAAATCAATGGATAGATTTCTATTCCTGTGATACTCTCTAAATGATTTTTTACAAACTTTAACATGATTCTATTTTTTTGATAATTTGTCTTTTACATCGTTTACTTTAATATCAACTCCTAATCTTTGTAAGTAAGCTATAAGTGCTACAATTTCTCTGTCTTTCATTTCTACAAAAGGAATATCATTTGCTTTTGCATACTTTTTACTTGCATCGTAGTTGCTAGCAAAATCTGGATCTTCATATAAGTTTTCCTGAATTTTCATTCCTTGTTCATTCATACTCTTTTGAGCATTTTTTACATCTTCTTCTGTATAAGGAACTCCTAAAGTGATCATGGCTCGCATTTTCTTCTCTGTTTGCGATTTATCCAGTTTATTTTTAATAATCCATTGGTAAGCTGGCATAATAGATCCTGGTGAAGTACTTTGTGGATCGTACATATGATTAAAGTGCCAACTGTCGTTATACTTTCCTCCTACACGATGTAAATCTGGACCAGTACGTTTACTTCCCCATAAGAAAGGATGATCGTACACAAATTCTCCTGCTTTAGAATATTCTCCATAACGTTCTACTTCACTTCTAAATGGACGAATCATTTGTGAGTGACACGAAACACAACCATTTGAGATATAAATATCTCTACCTTCTAATTCTAATGGAGAATATGGTTTTACAGCTTCGATATACGGAATGTTAGATTCAACCATTAGTGTTGGTACAATTTGTACTACTCCACCGATTAAAATTGCTATGGTTGCATACAATGTTAATTTCACTGGTTTACGCTCTAACCAAGTATGCCATGTTTCTCCTTTTGTTCTATATTTTGAAACTTTCGTTAACGGAGCTGCTTCAGCTAAATCATCAGTTACTTTTTCACCTTGTCTAATCGTTTGCACAATAACGTAAACCATTACAATTGCTCCGATGATGTATAAACTACCTCCGATAGCACGTAGCCAATACATTGGTAAAATCTCTTGAACTGTTTCTAAGAAGTTTGCATAAGTTAATGTTCCATCTGGGTTGAATTGTTTCCACATAAAAGCTTGAACAAAACCTGCAACATACATTGGTAATGTGTAGATAATAATTCCTAAAGTTCCAATCCAAAAATGGAAATTTGCTAAAGCTCTAGAGTATAATTTTGTTTTAAATAATTTAGGAACTAACCAATAAATCATACCAAAAGTCATAAATCCGTTCCACGCTAAAGCTCCTACGTGAACGTGAGCAATAATCCAATCGGTAAAGTGTGCAATTGCATTTACATTTTTTAGTGACAACATTGGTCCTTCAAAAGTTGCCATACCATAACCTGTAATTGCAACGACCATGAATTTTAAAACTGGATCTTGACGAACTTTATCCCAACTACCTCTTAAGGTTAATAATCCGTTGATCATTCCTCCCCAAGATGGAGCAATTAACATGATTGAAAAAACTACTCCTAAATTTTGAGCCCAGTTTGGTAAAGCAGAATATAATAAGTGATGCGGACCTGCCCAGATGTAAATAAAAATTAAAGACCAAAAGTGAATAATCGATAATCGATACGAATACACGGGTCTGTTTGCCGCTTTAGGAATAAAGTAATACATCAATCCTAAAAAAGGAGTTGTTAAGAAAAATGCAACTGCATTATGTCCGTACCACCATTGTACTAAAGCATCTTGAACTCCAGCATAAACAGAATAACTTTTCAATCCACTTACTGGTAATTCTAAACTATTAAAAATATGTAAAACAGCTACAGTAACAAATGTTGCTAGATAAAACCAAATGGCAACATACAAGTGACGTTGACGACGTTTTAAGATCGTCCAAATCATGTTTACACCAAACACAACCCATACTACAGCAATTGCAATATCTATTGGCCATTCTAATTCGGCATATTCTTTAGACGTTGTATATCCTAAAGGAAGTGTAATTGCTGCTGCTACAATAATTAACTGCCATCCCCAGAAATTAATGTTACTTAACAGATCGCTTGCCATTCTCGTTTTTAACAAACGTTGAAGAGAATAATACACACCTGCATAAATTGCATTTCCTACGAAAGCAAAAATCACTGCATTAGTATGTAACGGTCTTAAACGACCAAAACTAAGCCATGAAATCCCATCAGTTATATTTGGGAATAAAAACATAAAAGCTAAGAGAAGCCCTACTGAAAAACCTACGATTCCCCATAATAAGGTAGCGTAAATAAATTTTTTTACGATTTTATTATCGTAATAAAATTGTTGCATTTCCATAATTTAAATTGAATTAAAAATCTATTCTTTATTTGTATTCTTAGTTACTAACTCGTCGTCAAATAACATTCTAACTGAAGGAGTGTAGGTATCGTCATATTGTCCCTTTTTAACGGAAATTATAAATGCAATAAAAAAGACTATTGCTACTGACACACTTACTGCCAGCAATACATAAATTACCCCCATCTTGTTAGTTTATTAATTATATTTCAAAAGTAGTTTTGGAAAGATTTTTATACTATGACATTGGTCATGTTTGACTTTTATTCTTTAATGATGTTAAGAGCTTAACATCATTAAAGAGATGTCAGTTCGAGTGATCTCGATGCTAACCGAGATTGTATCGAAAACTAGCTTTTACTGATATTTATATTTCCTCTCCTTTGTCTTGATACAAAGAAGCAAAAATCAAGACAGGAATGATAAGAATTTAAAAAATACTACGGCATCTCCAGCCACAGATGAAAAGAACTCGCTAACGCTCAAACAACTTTTTATCTTACGGCCAACGCTACTACCTTGATTTTTGAAAATTCTTATCAATAGGTCATCTTTTTAGCGTTATGGCATTACAGTCGTTTCACAAAATTTTGTCTAGTGTCTTGAATTGACAATTTTGATAATTTAAAGTTTCGATATCGAATGCACGTTAAACTATATTGTCATTGAGAACAACTTTGTTTCAGGTTTCTTTCGTTGTAATCGTACATCAAAAGCCATACAAATATTTCTAATAAATGGTCGAGCTTCTTGAGCTACATTCAATGAATTACTATCAATTACTATTAAATTATCTGAAGCAATTTCTTCTAATAATTCTATTGATTTAGGTAAAGCTTCAAAATGCATTTTTTTTGGTTTCCAATTGGTAGAAAAATGACACATAATATTTAAAATGTGTTTTCGAATCACTAAATCTTCATCAGTTAAAATATGACCTCTAAATACCGGGATTTCACCATTATTAACTAATGCTTGATATTCTTTTACGGTTTTTACATTTTGTGCAAATCCGTACCAAGAATCACTAATTGCCGACATTCCTAAGCCGATCATAAGTTTGGTTTTACTCGATGTATATCCCATAAAATTTCTATGGAGTTTTTGTGATGTTGTCGCTTTAAACAAACTGTCGGAAGGTAAAGCAAAATGATCCATTCCTATTTCATGATATCCAATATTGGTTAGCATTTCTTTTCCTAATTCATACAAAGCTCTTTTCTCGTCTGACTTAGGTAAATGTTCTTCACTAAAACCACGCTGACCAACTCCTTTTACCCAAGGCACATGCGCATAACTATAAAATGAAATTCGATCTGGAAGCAATTCTTTTGTCTTTAAAATTGTGTTGGTAATACTTTCTTTAGTTTGAAACGGTAATCCAAAAATTAAATCGTGACTCACAGATGTATATCCGATTTCACGAGCCCATTTTGTAACTTGTTTTACGTTTTCGAAAGATTGAATTCTATGAATTGCTTTCTGAACAGTACTATCATAATCTTGAATACCAAAACTTACACGTGTAAATCCGAGATTATATAAAGTTTCTAATTGTTCTTTTGTTGTATTATTCGGATGACCTTCAAAACTAAACTCAAAGTCAGGGTGTTTTTGACTTCCTTCTAAAATTGAATTAATCAATTCTTTTAATTGTTCCGAAGCAAAAAAAGTCGGTGTTCCTCCACCTAAATGAATTTCTTTGATT
This sequence comes from uncultured Tenacibaculum sp., assembly GCF_947502995.1. Lineage (GTDB taxonomy): Bacteria > Bacteroidota > Bacteroidia > Flavobacteriales > Flavobacteriaceae > Polaribacter. The sequence goes on from NZ_CANNBW010000018.1 coordinate 25,732, forward strand.
ACAGGAACTTGAGTCATTTTTTCTCTATATAATTCCCATTCTTTAATTAAAGTTTTGATATATGGAACTTCAACTTCATGACGTTTTGTAATGTGTTTATGACAAGCACAAAATGTGCATAAACTTTCGCAAAAAGGTAAATGTATGTATAAACTTATTCCTTCTGCCTGGTTACTTTCTTCAAATGATTTTTTAAAACTTTTGAGCCATTTTTCTTTTGAAAACGTAGTTTCATCCCAATATGGAACAGTTGGATAACTCGTATATCTTGGACCTGGAATATTATATTTTTGAATTAGTGATTTCATGTTATAGTTTTTTTCCTAAAATATTAGTTGCTATAGTGGTAAACACCACTATACTTATTGAACTTAAAGGCATTAAAATTGCAGCAATTACAGGAGATAATTGCCCGGTTACAGCGAAATACAATCCGACACTATTATATACCAGAGAGATGATAAAACAGTATTGGATAATACGCATCGTTTGTTTTGTAGCTCTTATAAATTTTGGTAGTTTTTCAAACTGATTTGCATCTAAAATTGCATCACAAGCTGGTGAAAACACATTAATATCTTCAGAGACTGCAATACCAACTTCACTTTGCATTAAAGCTCCGGCATCATTTAATCCGTCTCCAATCATCGCCACATTTTTATGCTTCTTTTGAAGTTGAGAAACATAGTCTAATTTATCTTCTGGTTTTTGATTGAATAATAATGTCGTGTTCTCTGGTAATCTTTTTTTCAAATACACTTTTTCTCCTTCATTATCTCCTGAAACAACAGAAAGATCATATGCTGAAAACGTTTGAAATACTTCATCTACATGTTTACGATAAGTATTTTTTAATGTGAACTTCCCTTTATAATTATTCTGAATACTTACATGTACAGAAGTATCTGAACTAAATTGTTCCTTTTCATTTTTCACAAAAGAAGCAGATCCAACTTTAACATCAACAGTAGCTACAGTTGCTTGTAATCCTTTTCCTGTATGTTCAAAAACCTGACTCTCTTTCTCCAAAGGAATGTTCGTCATAGTTTCATAAATTGTTCTACTTAAAGGATGATTCGAAGCTCGTAATGTTGCTTTTAAAGCTTTTTCTTCATTAAAACTTAAGACAGAACCTGTGTATTTTACTTCACTATTTGCTCTAGTTGTTAGGGTTCCTGTTTTATCGAAAACCAATGCGTCTACTTTTGCTAACTGCTCTATAACTGTAGCGTTTTTTAAATAGAATTTTTGCTTACCAAAAATTCGTAACATATTACCTAAAGTAAAAGGAGCTGCTAACGCAATTGCACACGGGCAAGCGATAATAAGTACAGCTGTAAAAACATTTAAAACTTTAGTTGCATCTGTGAAAAACCAAAACACACTTGCTAGAACAGCAATGGTAAGAATAGCAATGGTGAAGTTTTTGCTTATTTTATTGGTAATGGTTGTAAACTTGCTGGTTTTATCTTTTTCGAAAACGGCGTTACTCCACAATTGCGTTAAATAACTTTGTTCTACAGAATTGATTGCCTCAATTTCTATAGCTCCTGACAATTGTTTTCCTCCAGCAAATAATTTATCTCCTGATTTCTTCTGAACCGGATTTGCTTCACCCGTAACAAAACTGTAATCAATTTGAGCATTTCCATTGATTAGAATTCCATCTACTGGTATTAATTCTTGATTACGAATTAAAATACGATCTCCTTTTTCAATCTTATAAATCTGAATAGTTTCTTCATTTCCGTTTTTATTCACTTTCGTGACAGCAATCGGAAAATAAGATTTATAATCACGCTCAAACGATAAGTAATTATATGTTTTTTGTTGAAAGAATTTTCCTAGTAACAAAAAGAAAACCAATCCCGTTAAACTATCGAAAAAACCACTTCCTAAATCTAATAACACCTCAACAATACTTCTGATAAAAAGCACTAAAATTCCTAATGCGATAGGAACATCGATATTCAATAATTTAGATCGCAACCCTTTATAAGCAGAGATCAGATAATCTTGCGCTGCATACACAACTACAGGAATAGAAAAAGCAAACATCAACCAACGAAATGTATGTTTATACTTTTCTAGCCAAAATTCATTCACTTCAAAATATTCTGGAAAAGAAAGCAACATTACATTTCCGAAAGCAAAACCAGCCAAACCTAATTTATAAATTAAACTACGATCGACATTTTTACTTCCTGATTCATAATCTTCTAAAGAAATATAAGGTTCGTAACCAATGGAACTCAGCAATAACACTATTTCCTTGAGACTAATTTGATCAACTTTGTATGTAATACGTACACTCTTTTTAGGAAAATTAACTTGTGTAGTTACGATTCCTTTTTGAAGTTTCTGAAGGTTTTCTAACACCCAAATACATGAACTACAATGAATATGCGGAATGTATACATCTACAATCTGAACATTTTCGTCGTTAAATGAAAGTAATTTTTGAATGATACTTTCATCATCTAAATAATCGTATTTACCTTGAATATCTAATGGTGTTGCTCCCGGACTTTCTTGTAGATCGTAATAGCATGTTAAATCGTTTAGTGAAAAAATCTCGTAAACTGTTTTACATCCATTGCAACAAAACGATTTATCATCAAATTCTATTTTTTGATGCTCATTACATTCATCTCCACAGTGATAACATGTTGTTTTCATATACACGATTTACGTAAAGCAAATTTCTGTATGAAAAGAAAAGTAAACTATGATATTAATCAGTTCTGATCTTATAAAATGAAGCGATCTGACCAGTTTTGTTGTAATACTGGTTCTAATTTTTCTAAAGGAATTTCAATAGAATATGTTCCCACAAATGAAGGACACATAATACAATCGTTGAAGTAAAAAATGATGCGATTATCGTTAACTACAAAATCGTTTTTAGCAACTTCAAAATCATCTAAACTTACTTCGAAACATTCATAAAATAAATCTCCTTTAGCGATTTGTGTTCTAATTTCTGAATTTAAAATTTGATGAACTTCTGATAAACTTCCAGGTAAAAAGTAATCTTCAAAGTGAAGAAGCTTTCCTTTTATTTTATCAAAATTTACTGTTTTAAAAGTGTAGTAAGCTGCTTTAGTTTGTGCGTAATGATTTTCTAAATAAAAGAGTACACTTATGTGCGTTTCTTTTTGTTGATAAATCTTGTATTCTCCTATTCTGTGTTCTCGAATTGGATTTTTCTGTAGTGTATCACATAAGAGTTCTTGACTTTCTAAAACATCTTGTTCTATTCTTGAAAGTTGTATTAATTCATTCTCTACAAAATCATTAAAAAGTTCAAATTTCGGATTGTAATTTTCATCTAACTGTGGATAACAGAAATCAATTATATAATTATCTGTTTCTTTATACAGCTGTTTGTGTACGACATAATCTTTAATGAAGTTACTATCATCTTCATCTGATTTTATAGAATTAATTTTTACATTTTGCTGTAACTCTTCTGTATTAAGTTGAATGGTAACAGAATCATTAACAATTAATGAATCCTTACTACTAATTTCAGCAGTAATATGAGTTGGCTCTTTATCTAACTTACAACCAATAATTACTAATACTACTATTAAAAAAGATATAATTCTCATAATCGACATATTTAATTATGATAAAAGTATGTATCGTAGTACTTCTAAAAAATGATAAAAATCATTCTACTAATTTTAAGGCTTCCATATCTACAATTTTAATATTTCTGCCTTCAATTTCTATAATTCCATTCTTTTTAAGTTTAGAAATACTTCGGATTAAAGTTTCGGTAGCAATACCTGCAACACTAGCTAAATCGTGTCGTGCTATTCTAATAATATCATCTGGATTTCTATTCATGCGTTCAGCAAATTTTAGTAGTGTTGCTGCTGTTTTTTTATGAACAGAATTATAGGCCATATCTAATAGTTGTTCTTTTACGTCTTTTAAATTATCAGCTAAAAGATCAACTAAATCTAATACAACTTTATGATTTTTATGTAAAACTGAAATCAACTCCGATTTGTGAATCCCTACAAGTTCTGTTGCTTCCATAGTAACTGCTGTTTCTTGATAAGGAATATTTTGAGAGAAAGAAGTATACCCGAATAAATCGTCTTCTTTATATAACGAAGTTGTTAACACTTTACCTTGTTCATTAAGCTTAGAACATTTCACTCCACCTTTAGTAACTAAATAAATATAATTAGAGTTATCGCCTTCTTCATAAACTTTTTCTTCTCCTTGAAAAGAAAAAACAGTTCCGTTATCATCAAAGAAATTTTTAAGATCATTTAAATCTCTAAGTTCATTTTCATTCGGAATTTCTTCAACAACTGTTTTCTGTTCTTTTAAAATTGAAGACTTTGCCAATCTACTTTCAATTGCGCTAATTAATTCTTCTTCTGTAAAAGGTTTTGTGATATAATCGTCGGCTCCAAGATTCATTCCTTTGCGCACGTCACTTCGTTCTGTTTTTGCTGATAAAAAGATAAAAGGAGTAAATTGTGTTTTCGGATTTTTAGATAAAATTTCTAACACACCATAACCATCAATTTCAGGCATCATAATATCACAAACGATTAAATCTGGTAATTCGCTCAATGCTTTTTCTATACCAACTTTACCATTTTCAGCCATAATTACTTCATAGTAATCGGTTAACTCTAGTAATTCTGCTGTGTTTTCTCTTAATGTAATATCGTCTTCAATTAATAGAATTTTTCTCATAATTCAGCTTTGTTTGGTATCGTGACTATAAATGTTGAACCTACATTTTCTTTACTCGTAAAAGTAATGGTTCCTCCTAAGTTTTCTAAATGACTTTTTACAATATTTAAACCAATTCCTGTTCCTTCATTAAGCAATACATTTTCGGCTCTAAAATAACGTTGGAATATATTTTTTTGATCTTTCTCTGGAATTCCAAATCCTTGATCTTCTACTTGTACCGTAGTTTCTGAATGATTTTGTCGTACCGAAATTGTTATGGTTGTATTTTCTGGAGAATATTTTACAGCATTACTTAAAAGATTAAGAAAAGTAAGTTCCATAATCTTTTCATCTTGATGAATTATAATGTCTTCCATATCTGAATTACACACAATTTCCTGACCTTTTTTAAATAATAAACTAGCTCCGCTAATCGCTTCTTTTATCGTTCTTTTAATCTGAAAAGAAGTCAAATTGTATTTAATCTCTCCTTTTTCTAGTTTTTCAACAGATAAGAAATCATTTAGAATGTTATTTAAATAATGAACTTTGTTCTTTATAATCGATAAATGTTTTTCTCTTTTTTCTTGTTGTTCGGTTAATTTGTATTTCGACAACAACATCGTAGATGTTAAAATTCCGCTTAATGGCGTTTTAAATTCATGCGATACTAATGACAAAAACTTTGTTTTTAATTCATTTAATTCTCGTTCTTTCTTTAACGCCACTTTCGCCTTTTTCTCTGCAACTATTCTTTTCTTATTTTCTTCATCTAACTGCTGATTCATCTTTTCTAATTCATCTACAGTTTCACTTAAACTTTTGGTTCTTTCTCTTACCTTATTTTCTAGTTTGGTATTTAATTCTAGTATTTCTAATTCTTGATGTTTTCTCAAAGAAATATCTACAACTAAAGCCATTGTATACATTTCTCCTTGCATTTCAAACGGATTTAAACCTACTTCTATAGGAAATACACTTCCGTTTTTATGTGCAGCATACAAATCTCTTCCATGTCCCATTTGTCTTTTCTGCTGTACTTTTAAAAATGAATTAAAATGTGAATCGTGAGTTCCTTTATATTTTTGAGGAATTAATGTTTTTAATTGTTGATTTAACAATTCATCTTTGTTGTAACCAAACATTGCTTCAGCTGATGAGTTTACAACCATGATTTCTTGATTCTTATCTACAACAACTATACCTTCTGAAACAGCTTCAAAAAGAGTATCAAAAATTATTCTTTCTTCCTTGTCGAACATTCAATTAGAAATTTGATATAAAGATATATTTTATTAAAAAGAGTATAGCTGATATTTATCATTTCTAACTTCATTTGTTCATTTTATTTTTGTTCTGAATCGTATTTAGAATGAAAACACAAAAACTGAACATCAAGTTTTATCAGAATATTGCCAAAGTTTTTTATGCAGTTGCGAAGTCTGACAACAGTATTAATATGCATGAAATAAAAGCATTAAAACAAGTTGTAAAAGACAAATGGCTAATGATTGATGAAACTTTTGATATGTTTGGTACAGATACGGCTTATCAAATAGAAGTTGTATTTGATTGGTTATACAGTAAAAATGCAACTACCGAAGATTGTTTTACCGACTTTTTAGAATACTACAACAACTATTATTATTTCTTTACTCGAGAAATTAAGCAGTTGATTATAGAAACCTCGTATCGTATTGCTGAAGCTTTTAAAGGAAAAAATAAGGCTGAGCTTTTGATTTTAGAAAAACTAGAACATGAATTAACTCGATTAGTTTCTTAAGTTATTGTGATATAGAAAACTTACGTTCTAAAATTGGTTTTGTTTTCTTTTTTGTGACATCTCTATCGAATAAACGTTCTAGATTATTTCCTGAAACATCTTCGATTATTTTATCACATTTTAAAATATAATCACCTTTATTCCAAAAAGTATTTGGAGTAAATTCAATTACGCTTTCATTGGTTTTGATTTTAAAACTTCCTGAAATTACTTGTCCATTTATATTGACAATTTGTAAGCTATTATGTAAACTTCCGAAATCTAAATTATCATTTAATTGAATTACTAAAGGCTGATTTGTATTTGACTTTGGAAAAACAAATTCCCATTTTTTTATACTTGGCTGAATTCTATCTGGACCAATAACATGAAAACTATGTTCAAATGTTTTTCCCATAGCAACACCTTCTGTATCTTTTAATTTTTCATCAATCTGTAAGGTATACGATACTCCTGCATTTAAAACTTCTCCCAAATGTTTATTCGGACCTAAATCCCTTTTTTGCCTTCCAGGTTCAATCCATAAGGTTAATAATTTTCCATCGTTAGATAACAAAGCGTTTTCTAAAGGCAGCAAAGCTCGATCTACTTTTTCTTTTGTTTTATTATTTATCAGCGTAATATGATTATAAATATTAGCTGGATTTACTGGTTTTGAAAAGGCAACATACCATTTTAAAAAATTGGAAGGTAATTTTGATGTATTCGGATAAATTGCTGCTACATTTAATTTTTTATAATCTGTTTTTAATGGAATTAAAAACTCAAAAAAAGAATCGTTTACAATAGCTGTATATGCTGTATTTAATTGAAAAGGTAATACCGGAGTAAAAGATAAACTAGATGCATCTTTAAAAAGATCTCCTAAAATAGCTTCCTTATTTGCTAATTGCTCGTGTGAAGTAAATGAACCTTTATACACTTTTATTTCTTGTATATTTTCACTTGTTTTTACTTCAATAAACTCTTGTGAAAAAGAAAACTTTGGAGATTGAGAAAACACCTCCAAAGTCATCAATAATACTATTGTAAAAATTCCTGATCGTATCAAATTGAACTCTAATTATATGATTATAACCAACGATTAGAACTTGTTTTTAAAGCTAATTTCCCATTAGATTCTCTTTGAATGAAAACAAACTCTTTATCGTTAAGCTTATCTAATTGTTGCACGTTTACAAATGGTAAGTTAATAAAATCTACTCCTTCTGTTCCTGCTCGTTCTTTAACTCTGGTTGTTAATGAATTTCCAAAAGACTCGATATCTGAAACCTTAAATTTCATTAACGCTCTGTTAGAATTCGCCATTAGAATAAAACGTTTTCCTTTATTGTTTGTCATTTCAATAATATCTAAAGGTGTATTCCAATTTCCTAATTCAGCAACAGTTCTTCCTTTTGTATGAGAACCTGGTGTTAAACTTTCCATAGGAAAAACAACCAATGGCGTACAGGTATAACTAGCAATAATGTGTGGTTGATTATTTATAGTTGTAGTCATGAACGTTTTTATTGGTGCATGAGTTTCATATTTTCCGTGGGCTGCGTGATAAATTTCTAAAGAACTATCACTTTGCTTGTTTGTGAAAGGAAAAGGAATTGCTCTAAAAGTTGAAGCAAACTCTGCATTACTTAAACCAGAAACCATAATTTGTCCGTTTGCAAATTGAATATCAGTAATTGCTAAACTACGTAACGGTCTACCTCTTCTATCTTTAGCATCTGCATTCACCACATTTGAAACATTTACTTTTGAAAATGATACTGATTTTAGTGGAACATTTTCTAATGTATTGTTGTTTACCAAGAATAAAAACGATTTTCCTGAACTGTGTTGCGCTCCTAGATAAATATTTTGATTTACAGGATTTACAACCATATCGATAATTTGTAATTGATCACTATCAGATCCTAAAAGCTGACCTAAAAGTGCTTCAATATCTTTTAAATATAATTTTTGATTTGTTGCCTTTTTTGCTGAACTCATATCTACAGCTACAACTTGAGAATTCTTACTATCCCCTAAAAACAATATTCCTTTTGGACCAAAAGTCATGGCATTTATTGAACCAATTTCTGGATTTCCAGTTACAAAATCTTCTGTTAATGAATCAACTGCATAAATAGGTATGCATAACAATCCAATAATTAGTGTAAGTATTAATTTTTTCATTGTTTGATTTATTTCTACCAAAGTTAAACATTACAAAAGCTGATAATCGTGAAAGAAATGTTAACGTTTGTATACTTTAACACAGATAAACCACTTAAAAACAAAATTTTACACAATCACATCGATTTGTTAAGTATAAAACAAAAGAGGTTCAATTTCTTGAAACCTCTTTACATACTTATAATTATATCTGTCTTTAAATTCTATTTTATAGCTACATTTTTATTAGACTTCCAATACAATATTTCTTTAATTAAAAATATGTTTGCGACTACCATTAAGAATAAAATCAGAATTTCTGAGACATTACTCATCTCGTAAATAATAGCCGTTATCCAATGATAAATATTAAATAAGCCTAATAAAACTGCCCAAATCAAAGAAGTCCACTTAAACCATTTTTGAGCGAATTCTACAGTTAGAATTGCAAATAAAAACGCCATTCCTTCTAAAATAATTCTCCATTGATGAGCCCATCCTGGAATTTCTCCATCGGCTCCTTCTAATACTAAAGATTCTTGAAAATACACGTTTGCTATTCCGTAAACATGATGTATAATGAATCCGATAACCATGGTTAACCATAGTATGATAATTTTTGTTCGCATTGCTATAAAGTTTTTATCTATTGTTTGTTCTTTTGATTGATGTAATTTTTCTTCTTCCTGCAACTGTAATTTGGCTGCTTTATAATCGATAGGATTCTTCGTAAATGAACTTTGAGCTTTTACTTTTTCATTTATTTTAGTGTAAGCCAATAAACTTATAATTCCAATACTTAACCATAACATATCTATAGTTAAAATATCGTATTGATGCTCTTGAAAAGAAATCCATATCCATTGTTTAGAAACAATTCCGTTTACTATTGGAATTAAAACACCTGTAATTCCACCAAGTAATAAACTGATCTTATTTATTTTGTAATTATCTCTTTTAAACCTCATGAAGAGTATCATCAAAATCCAAAGTATGAAGTAGAAATAATATATGGCAGATTGTGAATTTGTGAATCGTGTTCCAAATAATTTTATGAACAGAAAAGAAATTGCTGTTACTGGTAACATTGATAAACATATTGACAAATAAATATGCCCAATATTAGCTGTAAATAAACGCTGACTCAAAGTCATGCTTTTTTTATTTCTAGCTTCAACCCAAATTAAAACTCCCGATAGTATGACAAAACAAGTAATTAATGCTAAGACGAAATAAATGATTTTCATCAAAACTCCCCCAAAATCACCAAAATGCAAACGAGTTAAGACTCGCTGTGTGTCTTCAATATAATTAAGTTCTCCTGGATTTTTATCTGCTTTTATTAATCCAGTTTCCATGTCAAAAATTACTCTTCCTAAACCAACAAATCTTTCTGAATCTTTCAACTCACCTTGAAGTACATACTTCATATTAGTGCCGCCATAATTTCTTATAAATGCAGTAGTAAATTCAAACTCATTCCAAAAGGTATCGGATTTTTGGATAAAGTCATTAAAAAGAGGAAGCTTCTCTGTTGCTTTTTCTTTCCAGACATACGTTTTTCGTTCTGGACGAATATCTTCTAAAAGTTTGGTTTGATCTCCATTATAAAGAAAATTAGCAGGAAGTAAAACCAAAATGGATAAACAGAAATATGCTCCTGTTACTGCAAAAATAAATTGAAAAGGTAATCCTATAATTCCTAAAGCAGTATGTGCATCTGTCCAAACTCTTTTTAAAGCAATCTTAGGATTGAATGTATAAAAATTTGAAACTATTTTTTTCCAATGTACTATCACTCCTGTGATAATTGCAAACAAGAAAAATATGGCTACAAAACCTGCCAAATAAATTCCAATAATAGGAATTTGATGAAAGAAATGTAATCTGTACAGAAACTCTCCGATACCATAGTACTCGTGGTATTCTTTTCTTTCTTCAGTATGAATGTCTAGAGAAAAAAACTGTGCAGTTTTGCTCTTTTCTGTTGCTGTAGAATCTTGACTAGCTAAAAGATATACATAAATTTTATCTTCATGCTTCCCTAAATCTATTTGTAGATCTCTACCAGATAAATCATAATCTTTATTTAATGTTGCTAATAATTTATCATAATCGATATCCTTTCTATTGGTATAGGTAGATTTTTTTCCTTCTTCCCAAATTCCAATTTCATCTTTGAATAAAGCAAAAGCTCCAGCAAAAAAGATAATATATAATGCTACACTAATTACAATTCCACTTACAGTATGCGTATTGAAAAAAACATTGTAATTTCTATTACTCATGATACAAATGGATTTTCTTTTTGAACTAAAGTGTATAGAATAAAAAGTAACACAATAATCAACATATACATTAGTAGTGATTTAAATCCGTTTTTAAATAAAAAAGGAATTATCAATAATGTTCCCCAAATTATAAACATGGTAAAAATTGATGTGATTAAAATCTCTTTATGAAATGGTAAAACCAAAGCTACAATCATATGTAGCAAAGCTGTTATGATATAGCCTCCAAGTATACCTGAAACAATTTTAGTTCCTTTATGCCAAAACGACGTTGTTAAGTATTTTCTGTTAGCTGGCATAATTCAATATTAGTTCGATTACAATAGAAAAAAACATAACAAAAACGGTATAGTTTGTTTTAAATAACCGAAGTGGATATATACATATGATAAGGCTCAACAAACTACTTAAAGCAAATAACCAGAATAAAAAACCAAGTGTAAATCCGTAAGAAAACATAGCATAAATTAATGCTGAACATAATATCGTTAATCCAATTATTTTCTTGAAAGAAAATGACCTATTTAAGATACTATCTAACCATGAATTCTTAAATAAAACTACTTTGCTTGAAGTGCTATACATTACAAAAGCTCCTATTAATAAAATTGAAATTTCAACGGTTATCATAATTTAATTTTTTAATCACAAAACTCTAAACCTTTTGATTTAGAGTTTTGCTTTCATGGCTTTAGTTCAAATTACTTAAGTCTTAAAATTTGTATGTTAAAGCACCAAAGTAAGCTCTAGGTTGTTGGGGGGTAAGTGTACTCCAACCTTTGTAATACACCTCATCTGTTAAATTATTTACATTAAAACTTACTCTAAATTTTGCGTGGTCATAATACACTCCTGCATTAAATACTGTATATGCTGGAAGTGTAAACTCACCTACATGCGGATATCCTTCCATAGTGTTGTAATCACTTGATCCATTAAATCCTGCAGTAATTCCTAAGTTTTTAATTTTACCTTCTTGGAATCTGTAATCTGCCCAAAAGTTATAGGTAAACTCTGCTCCTGCTTCACCAAATCTCTGACCAATTAATAATGGATTAGAAGTTGACTCAACTATTTCTGAGTCGTTGTAAGCAAAACCTCCTCTAAGGTTTAAACCATCAACAGGATATGCATTAAAGTCTAATTCAATTCCTTGACTCTTTACTTTTCCGTCTTGTTGTTGTGTAGCTCCAAATCCAATAATTTTATTATCAATTGTAATATTGTAGTAACTTATTGTAGTTTCTAATTTATTTCCAAATAAGTTTGCTTTTACTCCTCCTTCAAACTGATCTGCATTTTCTAAATCAAAAGAACGTAATACTAATGGAGAAGTTAAATCACCTGGAATTGAGTTTGCTAATACAGGATTCACATAATTAAATCCATTTTGGTAATTAGCAAATACAGAAAGCTTATTTAAAATTGGCTGATAAACCACACCTACTTTTGGTGAAAATGTAGATTTGGTATATTCCGTTGCATTATCTAACTCTGTATTTTTATCTCCTTGGTAATCGAAACGATCGTAACGTACACCTGCCATTACAGATAGTTCTGGTAAAATATTAATCACATCAGATACATAAGCACTTAATACATTTTGATTCACATTTGTATTCGCATTAACAGCTCCAGTAAGTGCTAAATCTAAATTATTTCTATTCGTTGGTAAACCTTGAATTAACTGTCCTTGTGCTGTAATTACATTTAATAATCTAAAATCTGAACTGTTATCAATATTCTGAGTTTCTAAATAATCAACACCAACTAATACACGATTACGAATAGTTCCTAATTTAAAATCTCCAGTAAAATTTTGTTGAATATCTAAAGAATTTGTTTCAGCATCACTTCTTTGTCCTACCGTTGCAAAGAAAGGATTAGGTTGTGTTGCATCTAAAGGATTCGCAAAAATATTATTGATAAATGTGTAATAACCTTTAGATTCTGCACTACTTCCAGAAATAATAGTTTGTGAAGACCAATTATCTGTAATCTTATACGCAATTTCTCCTCTAAAGTTTTGAGTTGGATTACTTATTTGAAGACTGTTATCGGTAAAAGATAAATTAGGATCGTAATTTAATGTTTCTAAATTACTGAATGCTAAAGGTCCTAATCTGTTTAAGAATAAGAAAACAGGATTGGTTTGTTTATTTCCTGAAACTTCATAATTAAAGTTTAACGTTAATCGATCGTTAACCTGATATGAAATAGCTGGCGCCATAAATACTGATTCTCTTAAACCAGCATCTTGAAAACTATCTTCTGACTGAAAACCTGCATTAAATCGAATAGAAAATTTCTCACTACTATCTGTAGTATTTACGTCTAATGCTAACTTTTTAAACCCGAATGATCCACCGCCAACAGATATTGTTCCGCCAGTACCTTTGTATGGTTTTTTAGTCACGATGTTTATTAAACCTCCGTAAGAAGTAACTGTACTTCCGAATAATGTAGCAGATGGCCCTTTTATTACCTCAACACGTTCTACATTAAATGGATTAATAAAACCATTTGTAATACCTGGCATTCCATTTACTAATTGTGGCTGTGTAGCGAAACCACGAATAGAATAATATCCTGCTCCATCTCCAGGTCTTCCTGTTGATTGCCATAATTTATCAACTCCAACAGCATTCTTTAAAGCATCTTCAAAATTATTTACATTTTGAGAAACTAATAATTCATCTGTAATTGTACTGTAAACCTGAGAATTTTCAATATTTTTTAAAGGCAGCTTAGCTACATAAGCTGTTTTTTTCCTTGAAAACTTATTCTTTTGATTGGTGATTGTTACTTCTTTTAACAGTTCATTTCCTTCATAAAGAACTATAACTGAATTACTAGTTAATTCTGAAACACGAATCGTTTTTGTTTTAAAACCTAAGTAAGAAAGAACGATTATATCGTTTTCTTCAGCTTCTACTGAAAACTTTCCATCTATGTCTGTTTCAAACTGTTTAGTTGTCTCCTTTATTATTATAGTAACCCCCGGTAAAGAGACATTGTTGTTATCTACAACCTTCCCGCTTATTTGTGCATTATTTACAACACTATATAAACACAGCAGAAAAAAAAGTATAATTTTTTTCATTTATTTTTATTTAGACTGATTAAATATTATGTTTGCAGCAAATGTATAATGTTCCCCGAATACTGCAAAATAATTTAGAATAATTTTAAATAACAAAACAAAGTTTATTATTCGAGCACAAAATTATTTACAGTAATGACTATTTAAATGACGTAACTGGGATAAAAAATGACGAACTATGGAAACTATTAATATAATAGTTGATGCGACTAATGAATATGTTTTAGATGACATTCTTGAATTAAAAGAGATAGATGAACATTGTGGTTTAACTACTAAAAAATATAGTCTTAAAAAAGAATTAGGTTCTGGAGAAGTTATCTCTTGGAATTTTGAAGGTTTAATGGTGAGAAAAAGAGTGTTTTCTTTTAACAACCCTATTAGATTTAAAGGTTTTTATGAAATGGATTCCTTAGTATATTCTGTATTATTAAAAGGTAAGAAACAACTCTTTATTCCAAATCCTAAGATTGAATTAATTCAAGAAGAAATGGAAAGCTGCATTTCATTTATTAGTAAAACAAACGGATATATCGCTTATCCTAAAAATATAACAATTAAAGAAATTGTGATTAAGATGTCTGATGAGTTCATAAAGAAACATAGTTTATCTTCTTCTTTTCCAATACATGAAAATTATGCTATAGAAAATCTTCGAGAGAATTTTACAAATCAATTGGATTATAAGACTGAAAATATCATTAATGAAATCGTATCAGATGATAAATCGGGATTATTAAAACGTTTATTTTTAGAATCTAAAGCTTTAGAATTATTAATGCTACAATTTGATAACAAAAAGAAAGGCATTAATAATTCTACTACTTTAAAGAAAACATATCTTGTTAGAGATTTAATCGTTAACAATTTACACACACAATATTCTGTGAATGAATTATCTAAAAAAGCATTTTTAAATGAATTTCTTTTAAAGAAAGAATTCAAAAAAACATTCGGAATAACTATTTTCGAATTTGCACTTCAGGAACGTATGAAAGAAGCTAAACTACTTCTTATAAACAGTACAAAACCAATTTATGAAATTGCTGAACTTGTTGGCTATAAAAATCCCACTCATTTTTCTGCAGCGTTTAAGAAAATTGAAAAATTAACTCCTAAACAATTTCGAAATAAAGAACAATAATTTAAGCTATGCTTTTTTCTTTCTTAGCTTTTTCTCTATAATACCTTGCTTTTTTTCCTCCATCAATATGATTCCAGCCTGGCGGCATAAAAATGTATTTTATTTTATCTAAAAGAGTAGGTGCATTTTTAATGTCAATCCATAATTCTTTCCAAAGTAAAAACTGAACATGCCAAAAACTCTCACTATTTAACGTATCATGCATTACGCCATACTCTATTTTTTCTTCTTGTATTTCTTTCTGAAAGGTTTTAAATAAACGATCCCAAATACTAAATGTTTCTCCATAATTTCTATCTAAATACACATGATTTCTAGCATGATGTACACGATGTACAGATGGAGTTACAAGAATTTTTTCTAACCATTTATGTTTCCAAACATACTTTTCATTGATATGCGTTAAAGTTGCATATAATCTTGCAACAGGCTCTATAACAAAAATCATAAAAGGATGAAATCCAAGAATAGGCAACCAAATAAAATTAAAAGGAGTAAAAAATACATCAAAAATAGATCCCCTTGCAACTACTGTTAAATTCATTTCTTCTGCTGTATGATGAACGCCATGAATACACCATAAAACTCTAACTTTATGACCTAGAAAATGAATAAAAAACACAGTAAAATCATATAATAAATACGCCAAAATCCAATTATACCAACTAAAATCTAAATTGAATAACTTATGTTCGTATAACCAAAACATAGTTCCTACAATAAAAATTTTAGCTAATAAGAAATACGGAATACTTTGAATTAAATAAGAAAGAATACTTACTATACTTTCTTTTTTCTTTTCAATATAATTAGTTAGAAAAAGTATTCCTAACTCTAATAACATAAGTACTAAGACAATTACACTCATATGTGCTAAATGTCCTGACAGAATCTCTAGTGATGTTAAATTCATTTTATTGATTTGAAAAAGTTGTAGTTAAAAAGTTAGCAATTTGCTCGAGAGCTGCTTTTGAAGCCGTAGTGTTTCTTAATGCATTAAGTACTATAAAATCATGAATAGTTCCTCCGTATCTTGTAGAAATTACAGGAACATTAGCCATACGTAACTTCTTAGCATAAGCTTCTCCTTCATCACGTAGCACATCGTATTCAGCTGTTATTAATAATGTTTTTGGAAGTTCTTTTAACTCTTTTATAGTTGCTTTTAAAGGAGCTACAGTTGATAAATTGTGTGTTTTCACATCTGGTGTATAGACTTCAAAAAACCATTGCATTGTTGCTCTAGATAAATAATGTCCTTTTGAAAATTGATGATAAGATGCTGTATTTAAATTCGTATCTGTAACCGGATATAATAGTACTTGTCCGCTTAACTTAAATTCTTTTCTTTTCTTTGTCATTAAAGCAATTACAGTTGCCATGTTTCCGCCAGCACTATCTCCTCCAACAATAATCTTTTTAGAGTTTAAACCTAATTTTTCTCCAAATTTGCTGATGTATAATGTTGCTAAATACGCTTCTTCATTTGCAACCGGATACTTTATTTCTGGTGTTCTAGAATATTCAACAAAAACTACCGCCGCTTTAGCTTTATCTGAAATATCAGACATTAAACGCTTATGGGTTTCAAAACTATTATAAGCCCAACCTCCACCATGAAAATACATTAATACAGGTAATAACTCCTTATTATTTATAGGTTTAGTAATAATAACATTAACGTTTTTATTGCGAAGCTCAAACGAATGTTTTTCAAAAGTTACTTTACTGTAAGAAATTGAACTATCTCTTTGCATATTTTCCATTGCATTTCTGGCAATGTTAATAGGCAGTTCATGAATTGGCGGACCATCATAAGAATGAATAACTTCTAAAAATTGTTGAACCGTAGGATCTAATCCATAACTTCCTGCGAGTTTAGCTTGAGCAAGAATACTGTATTGCAAAAAAGCAACACATAAGAAAATCATAAACCTCATTACTAAACTGTTTGTTGAATTAATCTTGCTTTCTTTTTTCTCTTAGGAATAACATATGAATTATAGATATACAACAATAAGAATGTTCCTAAATTGATACCGAAAATGATCAGTAGTGTGATTGGTTCATTGTAATGAGAAAAATTTGCAAAAGGCAGTAACCAATAAATTAAAACCCATTGAAGAATATAAAAAGGTGTGACATTTTTACTGCAATAGAATAATAATTTACTGATATAATTTTCTTTCGGAAGTAATAATTCTATTCGATAATAGACCCAAAATAATACTAATAAAATTCCCATTAATCCCATACTTCCTCCAGGACCTAAATGATAATAATCTCCGAAATGATATTCGTAATTATAGTCACAAAGTAATTTACCAATGATTAAAAAAACTATTCCGAAATATAGCATCGGTTTAAATAAAGATTGATTAGCGTCTTCTGGTTTATCTTGATAGCTTAAACCAAAATATAAGCCTACTAAAATGAAAGATAACCAAGGAAATAATGGAAAATAAACATCAAAATTATTACCCCATAGTAAATTTAATATGTAATCGATTACAGGAACTCCAAGTTGAAAGCCACTTACAACTTTAGACAGCCACATGATTATTAAAGCTAGAATGATTAATACATATTTATTTTTAATTAGAAATTTAAAAGAAAGTCCGATTAAGAATAATGAAATCCCTACCAATTGAAACATATCTCCTTTTAAAAAATAATTCCACATTCTATCAGGAATATTAAGTGCTAAACCACTAGCTTCAACAAAGCTTTCTGGAAAACCTCCAAAAAGCAATAAAGGCACAATAAATCTTAGAAAATTTAAGACATAACCCAAAGCGATAATTAATAAAGCTTTCCTTAGAATTCCACTTCTATTTGCATTTCTAGAGAAGGCAAAAGAAATTCCCATTACAATAAGAAATATAGGTGAACCTCTTTCTAGTAATTGTACAAAATTACCAGTAACAGTATTTTCCCAAGTTTCCATACTTGAATAAAGCATCATTACATGTACAGGTATCATCATCAAAACACTAAAGCCTCTAACGAAATCAACTCCTCTTACTCTATTTTGTTTTTTCATTTAATTTGATTTAATTTTTAAAATCCCAAGTCAATTTTTTAGACAATGGTTTTCTTCTTCTATTGCCTAATACAATATTCTCTTTCAATTTCCCCATGAATAAGATTCCTAAAAACTGTTCCCTTTCTTCTAAAGGAATTCTTTTTCCGTATTCCATAGTTGCTGAAGCTGTATCCCAATAACAACCGATATTTGCAGCAGTACAGCTTAACCACATATTTTGAACTGCACAGGAAATTGCTGCAATTTCTTCCCATTCTGGAAGTTGTGCTCTTTTACTAGGTTGAAAAATTACACCTAACAGCGTAGCATTTTTCGCATATTGCTTTGTAGATTGAAAACGTTCTGTAGAAAACTCTTTTTCAGTATATAATTCTCGGTAATATTTTGCCATAAACTCACCTAATGCTAATTTGTGATTTCCTTCTAAAACCACAAATCTCCATGGTTGCGTTAGTTTATGAGTTGGTGCCCATAATCCATTCGACACAATATTTTCAATAGTTTCTTTGGATAATTGTTCTTCTGAAAAATCGTATGCATATGTTGATCTTCTATCTTTAATCAACTTAGTAATTGCTTCAAAAGTCATACTATATCGTTTCTAAAGATGGTTTTGATTTTGTTTCCTTTCTGAATTTTGCTAACGGATTTTCAAGAGTTCCTACTAATTTTAAACTTTCGATAGGATCAGCTAAATTCAACATCTGTTTTGTATTTCCTAATTGGAGTCTATTTAAACAACAACGATCGAATTCATCAACAAATAAATTATAACGGTCATATTTATCCATAAACTCTGGATGTTGTTCTTGATATTCATAAATACAATCTGCTACCAATTGCCAGAAGTTATATTCAGAGAAGTTGACATGAAGTTCTAATTGTTCTCCTAAAAATCTGAAAAAACAGTCGAAAACATCAGTAAAAATTGATAGTACTTTCATTTTATCTGAAGTCTCTGTGTACAATCTATCAACATGCTCTGGTAAATTCATTTCTTTATTGAAAACAATCACCTCTTCTGTGATGTCTTTCATCAAAACATAAACTGGAGTATCTTCTTCTAAAACTAATATTAAGTTTTCCCCATGAGGCATAAAAACAAACTCATATTTGTAAAAACAATGTAGCAATGGAGCTAAATATGCTTTTAAATAACGCTGAATCCAAGTTGTAGTTCCGTACGGAGATTTATCAATTAATCCTGCTAAAAGAGAATTATCTTCTGCATCTATGTGCAATAGGGCAGCCATTGTTAACACTCTTTGATTGGAACTAATTTTAGTAAACGGACTTTCTCTCCATAATGCAGATAGCATTTTATTATGCGGATTTGTTTTTCCTAAAACTTCGTAATAATGATTCTGATAACCAATAGTTGCAACTTCACCTAACATGGTAAATCCATTATTAGTTAAGTATTCATCTTCAGCAAGTAAATCGGTTATCCAAGTTGTGATTGGTGGCGTACTTTGCATATAATAAGGCGATAAACCACGCATAAATCCCATATTTAAAATCGACAAAGCTCCTTTTGTATACAACTTTTCTGGATTAGTTCTATTAAATAATGTTCTGAGGGATTGCTGTGCTGAATAAAAATCATCACTTTCACCAACTAAAACAATGTTTTTCTTGGCGATATCTGCGGCAAAAACATGAGTGATTTTGTTGGTCCATTGCCAAGGATGAACAGGCATTAAAAGATAGTCGTCAGTTTTTACATTAACTTCTTTTAAAATTTGGTTGAACTCATATACTTTTTTCTTTCCTAGTTCATTATTTAATAAACTTTCATATTCAAAACCTTTTACAGCGGTGTAAGTTGCATAGTTTTTATGAACAGCTAACCATAAAATTTTAAATGGTGTGTTTGCTTCCGGAGCATATAAATGATAGTCGTTGGTATTAAAACCTATCCTTCCGTTATTTGCTACAAAACAAGGATGACCTTCTGTCATTGCATGTTCTATTTCTTGAAAATTTTGAGTCGCAAGTTCTGTTGCTGAATATTTTTCGTTTGATAGTTTGTAGGCCGCGCCAAAAAGAGTGCTTGTTATTTCTTCTAAATAGGTGGCTAAAAACTTATCTGGAATTCCTAAAGTAAATTTAAATTCTGTGATAAAATGAATTGCATCTAAATCTAAATTATTTCCTTTTGCATCATTTTTTATAATACTATTTTTATAAATGCTCCAATGATCTAAAAAGTTCTTTTTCGCTTCAAATTGATACTTGAATCTCTCACAATCAGTTTTAATTTCATAAACTGAACACTCACCTTTTTCTTTTATAAAACTTGGCTTTATAATAAGTTCATGGGCAAATTCACTGATTGCTTTTTTAATTAAGTTACGATTTACAATCTTCCAAATATGAGGCTGTAAATGTGCTATATATTGTGACATTTTATATCTTATTTATGGCTTCTTGAAATGATTCTTTAGTGCAAAAAGCAAGGGAAGCAATTTTATGAGATAACTCAATATCTTTATCGTAAATGAAGCCTGCTTTTTTGTTTAATACATGAATTTTCTCATTATTCTTATCTGGTTCAACTACAACTCTTTTTACAAAAGGCAAGCTGAAAAAATATTCCATAATTGTAGAAAACACATACCATGTAAATTGTGGAATCCTTTTTTCTACTGGAGCCACGAGAATGTGCATACCATAATCATTGGGTAAAGCATTATAATGTGCTGCTATTTCATCTTCTTGAGCTTTGTATCGTTCCATCAAAAAGACAGGAACATTATTCAACAAACCGATGAAAGTATGATGATTAGCATTATCTTCTATTTCTTGATAAGCTTCTTTTACTTCTTCAATAGTTTGACCTAACATTCCCCAATACTTTGCATAAGGTTGAGTTACCCAATGATGAAGAAAATTGATATCCTCTTCCAAATTGATAGGACGAATGCTCATTTTTCCTACATCAGGAATGTCTTTCGAAAAAATTACTGTATCAGTTGAAATCATTTCTATACAGTTTGTGTTTTAAATAGTGCTATTGGATTTTCTAAATCGCCTGCGAATTGAAGTAACGCTACAGGATCATCTAAATCAATCATTTGTTTATGATTATTTAATTGTAATCTGTTTAAGCATGATAGTTTAAAATCATCGGCAAACATGTCGTACTTTTTAAATTTTTCTTCTAATTCTGGAAAATGCACTTGATATTCTGTTACATTTTCTGCAACTAACTCCCAGAAACGTTCTTCTGAATATTGTGCATGTTCAAATAAAATCGGAGCTAAAAATCTAAAGAACCCGTCAAACATATCTGTGAAGATTGAAAGTAATTTTACATCTTCTGGTACAGGAGCATACATACGTTTTAAGTGCTCTGGTAACTCTACATCTTCGCTTAAAACACAAGCCTCTTCTGTGATGTCTTTTAATAAAGCATATACTGGGATATTATGCTCTAAAACTAAAATAATATTTTCTCCATGAGGCATAAACACTAAATCATAATAGTAGAAACAATGCAACATCGGACTCAAATAAGCTTTTAAATATTTTCTAATCCAATCGTCGATTGAAATTCCTGAATTTTTTATCATTTCTGGTAATAAAGCATTCCCATGATGATCAATGTGGAGTAAAGCCGCCATAGTTATTGGCTTTTGATTTTTTGTTACAACTGAGTACGGGCTTTCTCTCCACAATGATGCTAACATTTTGTTATAATCGTTATGTGGCCCAAACTCTTCAAAATAAGGATTTACATAACTTACGGATCCTATCTCACTTAACATTCTGAATCCGTTTTCTTTTATAAAAGCATCGTTGTACAATAAATTCTCCAACCAAACTGCCATCTTAGGAGCTGTTCCAAGATAATATAGTGGTAAACCTCTCATGAAGCCCATATTTAAGATTGACAAAGCAGATTTGGTGTAGAATTTTTGGGGATTAATTATGTTAAATAATGTACGAATTGATTGCTGTGCTAAATATTGATCTGGACTATATCCTAAACAAATTAAATCTCCTTTAGCTACTTCTGGTGCAAAAATGTTTGCTAGCTTATTAAACCATTGCCATGGATGAATCGGAATGAATAGATAATCTTCTGGTCGATGTCCTTTTTCTAAAATTGTATTATTAAATTTAACGATAGTTGTAGCATCTAATTCTTGCTGAATTAACTTTTCGTAAGGCAAACTTTCTAACGCAGAATAAACAGCTTTACTTTTATGACCAGCTAACCATAATAATGAAAAAGAGTTTCCTGCTTCTGGCGCATACGAACGATAATCTGTACTATCGAAACCTATTCTTCCATTATTGGCAACAAAACCAGGATGACCTTCAGTCATCGATTGTTCTATAGTTTGAAAATCTGCAGTTGCTAATTCTTTTGCTGTGGGGTTACCTTTTGTGATTTTATAAGCACTTCCGTATAAAGTACTAATGATTTCCTCTAAGTATACAGGCATTTTTTCATCTGCAATACCTAAAGCTTTTCTAAATTCTTTAATAAAAAAGATAGCGTCTAAAGCTACTTCTTCATCCTTTTTGAACTTTTTAATTGAAAACTCATCAATTAAAAAATGATTCATAGCCATAGGTTTTCCATAGAATTCATATCGAATTTCTTTCTGATCGCCGTAAACTTTATAATGATGAAATCCCTTATCTAAATTAGAAATGATTTCTGGCTGTATTAGTAACTCGTGCGAAAACTCACATAAGGCTTTTTTTATTAATAATCGATTGGCTTGTCGCCAAACTTTTGGTTGTATATGTTGTGTTGATTGTTGTGGAGAAACCACATTATCTATAGTATTCATACTACTTCTTTTTGAAGGTAAAAGTGTTTTTATTTTTTGCTGATAATTTTGCTTTGTTAAAAAAGCTAATTGAGCAGTTTTGTGTGGTAATTCGATGATGTCACCAAGTTGAAAACCTATACGCTCACAAAGCGCAAACATCTTTTTATTTCGAATATCTGGCTCTACTAATATTCGATAAACAGAATCATTAGAAAAGATGAAATCCATGATTGCTCTAAACATAAACCAAGTAAAATTTGGAATTTTAGTTTCAGCTGGTGGAGCTACGATAATATGTATTCCACAATCATTATGTTTAGCGTTGTAGAAATCCCCAATTATATCTTGCTTTGGATTGTAACGTTCTAGTACAAAAGCAGGCTCATTATTATATTCTCCTACAAAAACATCATAATGTTCTGGTTTTGTCAATTTTTTATATTCCTTTTTTACATCTTTTAAAGTAGCATCTTGCATTCCCCAAAAAAAGGCATACTCTTTTGTTACCCAAGAATGTAAAAACTCACTGTCATTTTTCACATCAAAAGATCGTATACTAATCTGACCTATTGAATCATACTTCTTTTCAAAAATTATTTTTTTCTTACTCATAACTTAAGTTTTAGCGAGTTCTTTATGAGTTACTCTCACAGATTTAAATACGAAGAAGTATAAAACTAGTGTAATCACAAATCCAACTAAAGCAATGGTGAACGGAATTTGTAAACTAAATTTATCTACAACAACACCTACACTTAATGAAGCTATTAGTACTCCTAAATTTTGAAAAAAATGAATCTTACTATAATCTAATGCATAAGAATCTGGAGTACTTAATTCGAATAAAAGAATATCAAATTTTACAACTCCTTGGAAAATTGCCCATCCGTAAATTATTCTTCCAACAATTACAAAAGCATCGGAAGGAATTCCTTGAAGAAAAAGTCCGATTAAAGCTATACAAAGTGCATTGATAATACCTTTGTAACCATCTTGAGTTTTTCTTTTGTTGTTAATCCAAAGTGTGATTAAGGCAACAAAGCCAGGAATTGCATACACTGTTCCAGATATAAACTTGGTTTTATATGCTGAAAAGCTCTCCCAATACAATGAGAAAAACGGTCTGATTAAGAAATCACTGAAATATAAAAT
This sequence comes from uncultured Tenacibaculum sp., assembly GCF_947502995.1. GTDB lineage: Bacteria > Bacteroidota > Bacteroidia > Flavobacteriales > Flavobacteriaceae > Polaribacter. The sequence continues at coordinate 49,899 of NZ_CANNBW010000018.1, forward strand.
CAGTGTTATTAATCCCAATTTCAAAATGAAACCTTTAGGAATTAATTTCTTTTCCGTCTTGACTTCTTTTGAAACGATTAATCCCGTTGCATACTTATCGCTTTTTAATAAATATCCGCTCATTCCCATCTGTATAAAATCTCCAGCAGCCATGATTAAAAAGATATTTCTAGGATCAATTAAATCTACAGTTAACCCACCAATTACTGCACCTAAAATCCCACCTAAATGCACAACAACAGATAACAATCCAATGGTTTTTGGATGTTCTTCTTTTGTTATTATTTTTAAAATATAAGGATACACTAAAAGGTAACTTCCTTTAAATAAAATCATAATTAAAGAAACTATCCAAAAAGTGATATATGAACTGGTATAAAAGCAATACAAGGCTAAAATCCCAGCTACAAACTGAGTATAAACTAATATATTTAACTCTGAAACTTTCTTAGAAATATATGCCCAAAAAGGAAAAGCAATCATTACCATGAAGCAAATTGCAGCAAAGTAATAACCAACCATTTCTGGATCTTTTACACCAAAACGCAATTCAAAAAATTGTGGGTAAAAAGGATGTAACAAATAATCACTGACAACAGCAACTAAAGTCATTAAAATCAAAAAGTTTTTTAATTTCATTTGCTTATTCAAAATTTCGTCGTTTTTACTAGTGAATGAAACAATCTACTTGGTTGATGATAGATTGCTTCATTTTGATTTCACTAGTAACGACGAATTACATATTTACTAATTGATTACATTCATTAGAATTTCTTCTTCTTGACTCACACCAAATTGTTGAAAAGCAATTTTACTCTCGATAGGATAATATTCTGCTCCTGTCATTTCTTTAATAATGTATGAGTTTCTGTAAGCTGCCATTCCTAAATCTGGAGTTACAAAACCATGAGTATGTAATTCTGCATTTTGTACAAAAATTTCGTTACCATTTTTATCTACACTATAGTTACGTGCTACATCAAAACGCTCTTTTGCATCCCATTGAATTCGATCTGAAATTCCATTTACAAATTCTGGTAATTGGTACGAATATCCTGTTGCTAACACCAATCCTTCAGTTTCGTGTTGGAAGTATTTATCCTGCTCAACTTGATGTAATTCTAATTGAACTGTGTTGTCTTGTAATTTAGTTTCAATAAGTTCAGTGTTTGTTCTTAAAGAAACTTTCAACTTATCTTCTGCAACTACTCGTTTCGTATATAAAGTATCGTGAATTGCAGCGATTAAATCACTGTTTATTCCTTTGTATAAATGTTTCTGATTTTTAATTAAATCGTCTCTTTTTTCACTAGGTAAATCATAAAAATAATCTACATATTCTGGAGATGTCATTTCTAATGTCAACTTAGAGTATTCTAGAGGAAAGAATCTCGGAGATCGTGTAATCCAATTCAATTCATAACCAATTGTATCTGCTTCTAATAATAGATCATGAAAAATTTCAGCAGCACTTTGCCCACTTCCTAAAACCGTAATTTTCTTTTGTTTTTGTAAACTTTCTTTATGATCTAAATATGCTGAAGAATGAACAGCTTTTCCTTTTAGTTTTTTACAACATTCTGGAATGTAAGGTGGAGTTCCTGTTCCTAAAACTAACTTTTTAGCTTTATAAATTTTTATTTCATGTGTTTTTGTACATCTTGCTGTGACTACATAAACTTTCTCTTTCTCATCGTAATCGATATGAGTTACATCTGTATTAAAATGAATATTATTTAGTTTACTAATAGCCCACTGACAATACTGATTGTATTCATTTCTTAATAACAAAAAGTTCTCTCGAATGTAAAAAGAATACATTCTTCCTTTCTGTTTGATATAATTTAAAAAACTAAATTCATTTGTAGGATCGGCTAATGTTACCAAATCTGCCATAAAAGGAATTTGTAATGTGGTATCTTCTAACAACATTCCTGGATGCCAATCGAACTTTTCTTTTCTATCTAAAAAAACACCATTCAAATTTTCTATATGCTCAGTTAAACAAGCTAAACCTAAATTAAAAGGTCCTACTCCAACGGCTATAAAATCTGCTACATTCTTACTCATAATAATTCGGTTTTTGGTTGATATAGTTTTCCTGTTTCTTCAATCATTTTCACAATATTTAATAGATTTTCTATTGTATTTTTAGGATTAAGAAGTGTAAATTTCAAATAGATGTTTCCGTTTAACTTTGTACTTGCTACAGAAGCTTTTCCTGATGTATATAGTTTATTTTTAATGTATAAATTCACATCATCGTGAGTAGGTTCGTGTGCTGCTTCAGAATTTTTATAACGAAAAACAACAGTACTTAATTCTGGAACATGAGCTAATTCAAAATTCGGATTCTCTTTTAAATGCATGTACACTTGTTTTGCTAAATAATGTACTTCCTCTAAGTATGAAGCAATAGTTTTTGTTCCTAAAGTTTTTAAGGTTAACCACACTTTTAAAGCATCGAATCTTCTGGTTGTTTGAATTGATTTTTCAATTAAATTCGGACGCTCTTTGTCTTTATTTTCTAGCGGATTTAAATAATCTGCATAATATGATACATATTGAAAATGCTGCTTATTCTTTACTAAAAAAGCACTACAACTTACAGGTTGGAATAACGTTTTGTGAAAATCGACAGTTACAGAATCTACCATTTCCATTCCTTTAAAATGATGTTTATGTGTTTCAGTTAAAATGTAACATCCACCATATGCGCCATCTACATGCAACCACATGTTTTGCTCTTTCGCAATTTTCCCTATAGTTTGTAATGGATCAAAACTTCCGTAATCTGTAGTTCCTAATGTAGCAACAACTGCAATAGGAATATTTCCTTCTTGCTTGGTTTTCTCAATAGCTACATATAAAGCTTCAGTATCCATTCGCATTTTTTCATCTACTTTAACAGGAATTACAGCATCGTAACCTAAACCTAATAAAGCTGCATTTTTTTGAATACTGAAATGTGATTTCTCTGAACAGAAAATCTTGAATTTATTTACTTCTTCAGACCATCCGTTTTGCTTAATATTAATTCCAAAATTTTCAAAAGCATAATGATCTCTTGCCATTAACAACGCCATAAAATTCGATTGTGTTCCTCCACTTGTAAACACTCCATCTGAGTTTGTATCGAAACAGAACTCATTACAAATCCAACGAATTACTTCTTGCTCTATAAACGTTGCCGAAGTACTTTGATCCCATGTTTCTACCGCTGTATTTACTGTTGTTGCTATAAGCTCTGCAACTATTGACGGTAATGTTATTGGGCAATTTAAATGCGCTACATAATTTGGGTTATGAAAACGTATTGCATGATTTATGTATAAATCATTAAGTTCCTGTAAAGCTTTATCAATTGATTTTGAGTTATAAACATCAACTAATCGAGCTTTTAATTTATTCTCATGAATTTCTTCGAGGTTGTCTCCTTTATAGAATTTTCTTGTTCCTAAAAACTTCTGAATATATCCTAAAGTTTTTGAAACATAATCTTCATATAACTGTAAAGATTCATCATTAAATAAATAATTGTTTAATGATAATTCTTTAAAAGGAGGAGCTTCATTTATAAACATTATTTTTATTTAGTCTTAATAATGAAGCAAAATTATTCAGAGATTAAAAAATTTTAGTGACGAATTAAGGATAAAAAAAGACGTGATTATAATCTACAAATATTCAAATTCTACTGGGAAAGGTTTTATTTCTACACCTTTTAAATCTGCTTCTTCTAAAGCTTTTTTTAAAGACTCATTAATTATTACAAAAGAAATATCTCTTAATACGAAGTATAAAACACTAAAAACAACCTTAATTCAAATTGGTAAATGAAAATTAATCATTTAATAATAGCTGTTTGTAATGAACAATAAAACTAATTTTTAATATTTACTTTTGTGAAAATTGCTTTAAACTTTTTATATAATTGGAAAAGGCTCCTAACTAAGGTAAAAAGTATAATATAAACACATAACTATATATTCAATTTCATTAATGTTATTAATAAAAATAATACTTTTCAGTATTGCTATATTTCAAGGAATGATTATTGGTTTTTTACTTTTAAAATCACCTTTTTTTAAAAGTAAATCTAACAAGTTTCTTGCTTATGCTCTTTTTTCTGCATCATGGGTTTTGTTAGATATAATATTAGAAATTTCTAATTCATATAAACTGTTTCCTTACCTTAAAGTCATAGAAACATTAGACGCTCTATTACTATTTCCAACTTTTATATTACTTTTTGTAATTCATCAGGTAAAATCGCCTCAAAGAAATTCTAAAAAATTATTATGGCTGTTTATACCTACAGCTTTTATTGTAATAGTATTGGCTTTTTTTAATTATTTCTTTAATGATTTTGAAGATCTAAATGAAACCAATATGTTGCTAGCATTCCTTTTAATTGGTTTATTATATATTACTACTCTTTCTTTTATTCCGTATTGTTTAATTAAAACATACAAATACATAAAACTTTCTATTTATAAAGAAGAAAAGCAATGGTTGTTAAAGTTATGGAAATTTGAACTTTTTTTATTGGTAATGGTAATGCTTTTATTCGTCATAAGTCCATTCGTAGTTGATTTGACAGCAAGTATAATACAATTAATAGCTCTATTTGGAACGCTATTTATTCATTGGATTGCTTATTCTGGAGTTTATAAATTGAAATTAAAAAGCGACAGGGAAAAAGTTAGAGCTCTACTTACCAATAAATTTTTTAACGCTAATAAATTTGAAAACATAAAAGAAAAATCTTCGTTACCAAAATCTTATAACAATGTAACAAACAATAACGAAGATTTAAAAGTAACTATAACTAATTTAAACATAGAATCACATAAACAAGAATTTAAGATTAATGAATATACTCCTACCTTATCAAAAGAAAATATTTATTTCAAAAGATTAGAAGATCTTTGTTTAAATGAAAAAATATATAGAGATAATACATTAGATAGAAATAAAGTAGCTAAAATGCTAGGTATTAGTCCTAATTATTTTTCTCAAATTATCAACTCTGAAACAGGGAGTAATTTTACTACCTACATTAATCGATATAGAGTAGAAGATGTTAAGAAGATTATTTTAAACAAAGAGTTTGAAAAGTATAGCTTATTAGCAATTGGACTTGAATGTGGTTTTTCTTCAAAATCTACATTTCATAATTCGTTTAAAAAAATTACAGGTATGACTCCAAACGCTTATAAAAATATGCAAAAATAAGTTTCAATTTGTACGATTCGGTCTTTTTAAAACCTCTTACTTACATCTTTTATAGAGTTTTGCTGTAGAAAAATTAAAAATCTATAGTAATGAAAGTTTTAAAAAAAGAAAAAAACACAACTTATAAAACAATTACAATTTTAAAAATATTTATGGTTTTACTACTTGTAAGTTGTAAAAAGAGTGATCCTATTCCACATTCATCATTATCAGATCAAATTAGTAATCAAAAATATGTTGATATTTTAGAAAGTAATTTAACAAATTTACCTGAAGGAGCCCAAGTAGCTATCGCACTAATTAAAGGAGATAAAACCGAATATATTGGAGTTATTAGAGAGAATGGAGAGTTAAAGGTAAAAGATAATACAAATAGTATATTTGAAATTGGCTCAATTACTAAAGTATTTACTAGTATATGCCTATCAAGCATGATAAACAGTAATGAAGCTAGCTTATCTGAAACTTTACAAGAGCAATTTGATTTTCCTCTATTAGCAGTGGGAAATGTTACTTTTAAGCAAATGGCAAATCATACTTCTGGCATACCTAGGATGCCAAATAATGTTAATGAAATAATAGGTTTTAATCCAGAAGATCTCTATGCGGTTTATACTTATGAAAATTTGAAAAGTTATTTACAAAATCATGTCGTACTTAATAATCCTAGTGGTACTGTTTATGAATATTCTAATATAGCCACAGGTATTTTAGGATATTCTTTAGCAAGAAAACGAAATACAACCTACGAAGAGCTATTACAAGATATTATTTTTAACCCGTTAGGTATGAACAGTAGTACGACATTACTTAGCAACGTTGACACTTCTAGATTAGTAGAACCAAGAGATATTAACGGAAATATTAAGATACATTGGAATTTTGCCGAAACCGTAACCGCAGCAGGATCCATAAAGTCTTCTGTTAACGATATGGAAAAATTTATTCGTAAAAACTTTGAAGATGATGTAATCTATAATCTACCACAACAAAAAACATTTAAAAAAGAAACAGATCAGCATGTAGGTTTAGGGTGGGGAATTAGTGATCATGAAGGCTTTTCTTTATTACAACATGATGGTGGTACAGGTGGTTTTTCTTCAATACTTTTTATAGATAAAAACAATGAAATTGGAGTATTAATATTAAGTAATGTAGAAGAATATCATGAAACAATAGTTCCAATGGCTACTAATTTTTTAATTGAATTAAAATTCAATAAAGAAAAAGTGAAAAGTTATTGAAATATTTGTCGGAGACACTATAATCTTTAAAATAAAGATGATATTTAACCACAATTATGACGGATTCAATTAAATCTGAATCCGTCGTAATTTCTAAAGTTAGTACTAAATTGATCACTAACCTCTGTAAACCACAAAAAACCTCAACTAAAAACTTGTAAACAAAACATATAAATATGAAAAAGACCAGATTATTATTAATAGCATTAACTTTTACTATTATTATAAATGGACAAACTTTAAAAATTCAAGGAGGAACATCGATATCAAAACTTAATTGGAAACTATCAGGGATTAATGACAATCCATTTTATAATGAAACATTGATTGGATATTCCATATTTGCTGGATTAAATTATCTCGAGAAACAGTATTTCAATCTTTCAAGTAACATTGGAATGATTAGAAAGGGTGGTAAAGATGAAATTCAACTTACCGACCAATTTGGAGAATTTACTGGACAGACAGTTACAGAAAAACCATCACTGGATTATTTATCAATCAATACTACGATTGATTTCAAATATAAAATAAAAGAGAGGTTGTCTCCATTTATAAGTTTCGGACCTCGATTTGATTATTTAGTAAATAGTAGCAAACATTTTGAAAGTCTTGAAAATATTAATGAGTTAAAACGTACATCTCTTGGGTTAATTTTTGGTGGAGGATTAAAATATGACATTTCAAACTTTCAACTTGGATTGAGAGCAGATTACTATTTAGATTTTACAAAAGTCGCAAATTGGGAAACTGAAAGTAGTCCAAATGGTGGAGAAGTAACCGTAGATACTTTTACTATAAATTTGACAATTGGATATAGATTTAAATAATTGCTGATGCCAATACAAGGTAATAAAACATTCAAGTAATAATATCCAAATCAGAAAAACATTTAATCAGAAACATAGAAAACTAACAATCCTACATTTCAGATCGCCATTTTTAAAGGCAATATTTACCAATAACAAACTTTAAGAAACAAAAAAAGCTTCACAAAAATGTGAAGCTTTTAAATTTAGTAGCGGGAACAGGACTCGAACCTGTGACCTTCGGGTTATGAGCCCGACGAGCTGCCTACTGCTCTATCCCGCGATATTGGACGGCAAAAATACATCTTTTTTCTAATAAAATCCAAATAAAAAATAACTTTATTTTCCAAAAATTAATAATTGATAAAATTACTTCATTAAAAAATTCACCAAGTTATTATTAACATGCATGTCAACCTTCATTTTAAGAAACAAAAAAAGCTTCACAAAAAGTGAAGCTTTTAACTTTAGTAGCGGGAACAGGACTCGAACCTGTGACCTTCGGGTTATGAGTTCGAAGGAATGCCTATTTTCACGCTTTTAAACATCAAAAACTAATCAAATCGTTTACGATATTGTTTACGGTAATTAAACTTTAATTTGTTGTCAAATATAGTAGAAAATACACATTTATATTGATTAATATATTTTATTTAACTTTAAAAGACTTATCTCACTATAAGTCTTTTTGTTATGAGTAAAATTCACTTATCAAAACTTTATCATAAAAATAAGAATCAAATTAAAGTTGATTTTGAATATGATTATAATGTAAAAGAATATATAAAGAAGTATCCTTTGGTTAAGTGGAGTAATACTTATAAAACATTTTATCTCCCTTTCTCTAAAGAGAATGCTAATAATTTTTGTATTTATTTACGTAAAAATAATTACCATGTTGATTTTAAAAAGTTACAAGACGGTTTCCCTAATTACAATTTATCTAAACAGTTAAATTCTGAAATTATTTCCTCTATTGATTTATTTAAAAGATGGCTAATTCAAATGAGATATAGTAATAACACTATTAAAACCTACATATCAATGATTAAACTTTTCTTTAGGTTTCATTCTCAAAAAGACATTGATAAAATTAACGTAAAAGATATTGAGTTATTTAACGATCAGTATATTATTAAAAATAATTTCTCTTCTACATTTCAAAATCAATTAATTAACGCAATTAAGCTTTTTTACAGCTATAACAACAACAAGCACTTAGATTTACAAAATTTAAATAGACCTAAAAAAAGCAAAAAACTTCCTGAAGTATTAAGTCTTGACGATATAAAACTTATCTTAACTTCTATTAAAAATGTTAAACATAAAACTCTTTTAAGTTTAATCTATTCTTGTGGACTAAGAATTGGTGAAGCTTTAAACCTAAGAATAAATTCAATTGATTTAAATCGGAAATTACTTCACATAAAATCTGCAAAAGGAAGAAAAGATAGGTTTGTTCCCATATCACTCACGATGATTGATCTTCTGAAAAAATATTTTTCTCTATATAACCCCAAATTATATTTATTTGAAGGACAAAAAAATGCAACATACAGCGCAACAAGTGCAAGACAAGTTTTAAAACGAGCTTTAAACAAAACTAACATTAATAAAAATGTTACACTACATACTTTGCGCCATAGTTATGCGACACACCTTCTTGAAAATGGTACAGATATTCGTTTCATTCAAGAATTACTTGGTCATAACAGTCCTAAAACAACAATGATTTATACACATGTTAGTACAATTAGCCTACAGAAAATAAAAAATCCTTTTGACGATTTCAATATTTAACTTTTATATTTGTTGTATAACCGCAACTAAATACGTCGATTTTATTCTAAATCGGGTGTATAACGACGTATTTTATGCGTATATAAACAAGTTGGGTGTAATTTGGAAAACTTACCAATTTTTGGTACTTTTGAGTAAATATTTGAATTATGAGTAAGAACACATCAATATCACTCGGAAATTATTTTGACCAATTTGTGAGCAGCCAAGTCTCTGCTGGACGATACAAAAACGTAAGTGAAGTAATTAGAGCTGGACTACGTCTTTTAGAAAACGAAGAAAGTAAAGTCATTGCTTTGAGAAATGCAATCCAAGAAGGAATTGACAGTGGGATTGCACACGATTTTGATCCAGAAAAACATCTTCAGGAATTAAAAGCTAGACATAAAAAGAATGGCTAAATATGAACTGACCAACAAAGCTGTTGAAGATTTAACTGGAATTTGGGAATACACAATTGAAAAGTGGTCTGAACAACAAGCTGATAGATATTATAACTTGCTATTAGATAGTTGTCAAGACATTGCTAATAATCCTGATTTAGGAAAAAATTACGAGGGAATAACCAATGACTTATTCGGACTTAAAACAAGCCGGCATATAATTTTTTACCGAAAACGAATTAACCTACCGATTGAAATTACGAGAATTTTACACGGACAAATGGATTTAAAAAATAGAATAACCGAATAAAAAACTACACCCAACAATGGCTATAAATAATTGCTTGGTTCGTGCCTACTCGGAAAATCCTACGGATTTTCCTCTGGTTCGTGAACTTTTGCTAAATTAGTAACTAAACCACGCAACTATCCATAGCCGAGACCGTTGCCAACCATAAGACCAAAAAATAAATAATTCAATTAAAAATCTATAAATATGAGAAAAAGTATCTCTGTCCTCTTAGTGATAGTTTTTTTTCAATCTTGTCAAAAAGAAGAAAAAAAAGACAGTGACATCTTAAGCAATACAAGTCCAAAATATGAAACGTATAATTATTCTGGATTTACTAAAGAAGAGATTTACGCATTCCACAAACATATTTATGAAGGTGGGAATTGGACTGTATATGGAGATACAGAGCGGTATTTTTATTTAAACTTCTCAGAAATAGGAAATCATTCACGTATACTCAAATCAGACACACCAAGAGTTCTTGAAGAAACGCCAAGAGATGATGTAAAAAATTTTATAACCACAACGGATTTAAAAAAAGGAGGTGGATTATCGTTAAACGACTATGTGCAGCAAGTAGAAGTTAATGGCTTAATTATAATTCATAAAGGCAAAATTGTTTTTGAAGGCTATCCGAGAATGTTTCCAACAGATTTGCATATTAATATGCTAATAACGCAAGTCTTTGTTAGTTCTTCAATTGCAATTTTAGAAGATAAAGGTTTAATCGATACTAGTAAACCCATTGATTATTACTTTGATGCCTTCAAAAACTCAGGTTGGGAAGGTGTACCAGTAATAGATATTCTTAATAATAGCTCTGGAATTGATCCGAGTTCAATGAAAATATATAAACCAAGTTATAACCCAATTAAAGATCTAACCACTGCAAAATCTGTTAAGCCTTCAGGAACAGAATACCAATTTTCGAATGCTGATGCTTTAGTGTTAACATTACTAGTCGAAAAAGCAAGTGGTCTTACCTTTCGTGATTTTGTAGAACAGGAAATATGGGACAAAATAGGCGCTGAACATAGCGCCCTTTTAGCAATCAATAAAAACGGAACCTCTCTTTCATATCTTGATGGTATGTCAACAACACTTCGAGATCTTGCTAGATTTGGTCTTTCATTTACGCCTAGTGGTAGAAAGAGTGCTAATCCAATCATTTCTGATGCTCACTTGTTTAAAATTCGAGATGTTAATAAAGACTTAGATAAATCAAGGGATTTGGAAGAAAAGAAATACAGCTGTTATCAATGGGGTGAAGTATATGAGGATGGCGATTTTTATAAGGGTGCGCATGGAGGTCAAGGTCTTTACATTTCTCCATCTAAAGATCTAGTCATTGCATTTTATGGAACTGCCAATACTGATCGTGAAAGTAATCAACTGCATATTATTGCTCGACAACTTTCTAAATCTGGACTTTTTGATCTTGATTAAAATGACCTGCAAAGGATATATTTAGTAGATCAAATATCTATACCTATAAGCATTTACTAATAAAGTAACCACTTGAATAGAACACAGAAAATAACGACGTCTAGAATAAAATAAAGGAATTTCAAAAAAATGAATAAAACCGCCTTACATCAAATTAAAGTTGAATTACGGTTGGCAACAAGGTGTATAAAACATAGCAGGTGAGTGCTAAACCCAAAGGTTTTTGCTTATTTGCAAAGACCGCCAAATTTTTAAATTTGGCTTTTATGATTGATAAGTTAAAAACAAAATATAAAAATTCGGCTTTGTGCTAATCCGAAAAGTACTTGTCTTTTTACACGCTACGTTTCATACACAAGACCGTTACCATACATTATATTTAAAAATTGAAATTTGAGATTAATCATTTACATATCTATTTTGAACTTTTTACTTGCTGGATGTTCAAATCCAAAACGGGATTTAATTATTGTGGAAAATGATTATGAAATTGATTTAAGTAAATTAGACTCTGTACGTGAAAATCTAAGAGGATTTTGGATTCATGAAAACAAAGTAGATTCTAATGAAATAATATGGTTAGAATTTATTGGTAAAAGCAACTCTACACGTTGGGAAACCATTTTCTATAACAAAGAAAACGAAAAGACTAAAACGCTTAACTACTTAACTTCCGCTCCTTTTATAGAACTAACAAAATTTGATGGAAAAACTATGATGAAATTTATAAGTTTATCTGGAAATGATACTATAGAAATTGAAAAATTGACAAAAACAAAATTGAAAATATATGGAGGAACTTACCTTAAACACAAAGGTTATGACTTTCTAAAAAATAATAAATGTAAAACCCATAACGTCTGGTAACAAAATGTATAGTTAATTGCTTGCGGATTTATTCCTTCGGACTAAATCTCGCAAAATCTAAAGTTTATCACCTTTTAATTAACTTTACAACTAAAAACCGCAAATAACAATACACAAAACGTTAGCTCTAATTGAAGAAAGATGGATATACATATAAATAATGATGAACCGGAAGCTTCACCGAAAAAAATTGAAGAACTAGAAAGCTTATTGGGTACTAGTTTACCTAATGAATATAGATCATTTCTTCAAAAACACAATGGTTGTACCATTTATCCCGATGTTCCAACAATAGAAGCTGATACTAATATGGGAGTATGGGCTGTTGAAAGGTTTTTGAGTGTTGAAGACTTAATTATGCAAAAACAGACCAAAGTAATGTATTCAGATAACGAATATATTAAAGAGTATGATGGTGAAAAGTATCCAATAAATATTGAAAAGCTACTAACCATAGCTATTGCGGAAAGAGGCTGCTATCACATCTATCTTGGTAATGAAGAAAAGGGGCAAATTTACGCTACTTGTTATTCGGATGGAGATGGATTAGTGAAATTTGACACTAACTCTTTTAATGATTTTATTGATTCTCTATCGTTTTATGATTTTGGTGATGATGAAATCGAAGAATATTCGCCTCCAAAACTAGAGAGATCTTCTAAAGTTTTTGACTATTTCCTATTCGATACTGTTCAAAATCCTGAATTAGGTTTTCAGCGGTTCAAAGAAGTCTTGAAAGAATATGGAGATCCTAATTTTCCCAAAGATGATGGATATAAAAACGTTGTGGAAACATATGTTCATAACCACCGATTTTTAAAACATATTCTTTCTCAAGGAGGAAAAACAGAAGGTTTATTAAACTCTTGTAATAACTATGAGACAATTCAATTATTGATTAGTGAATATAACGAAGATATAAACAAACCTTACAAAGGAAGGTTCCCAATTCATAACTATGCGACAGCAACATCAATGCACGATCATAAAGTAGGTTATGAATTGATTGATAAAATTTTAAAATCAAAAATTCACATTAATTTATCTGTAACTGATAGTAATGGAGTGGATATTAAAACAAAACTTATAAAACTGAATAAAGGTTACAATGATTATATTGATTACGATAAAAAAAGAGGAAACTACAACCCAGAAGATTGGATCTTCAGCGAAGAAATTGAAAAAATCATTAATGGATCAAATCATAAAGGTTGGTTAGGTAAATTATTTAAAAAATAAACTAGAGCTAACAAAGTGTATAGTGTATAGCACCCTTCAGGATACTACGACACCATACACAAAACGTTGTAGCCAATTAAACTGAATGCGAAAAACAGTCGAATTTATAGAAGATAGAATTAAGTGGAGAGCTTCTCAACATAATCTGCCGAATAAAAATGCATTTTTATTTGAGAACTTGACTGACGAAGTCAAAATGAAATACTTAAATCATTTTGACGAAAAAGATAGCGGAAAAATAATCTTACTATTTACGGATTCAAAGAATAATTGGACAGCATTGGGAACAAAAAGAATTATTGGGTATGATGGAACAAAACTCAACTCTGTAAAATTAGATGCAATTGAAGATGTGGATTCTAAAAATCGGAAAGAATATTTCGAAAAAGCAGAAGCTGGTGAAACTAAACTCAAAAAAATTAATAAACGCAACGAACGCGAATTGCTAGTCACTGAATTTGACGGGAAAGAAACGGTTTTTATTACGAAAAAAGGAAGTGACTTATTCTCTCTATGGAATATTATGATTATGATAACAAGATTAAATAAATAAACTGGCCACAACAACATATATGTGATCATAGCATTTAAGCGATCAATCGAAAGGTTGTTGTTTTTTTGGTAAGGCGCAATGCTTGCAAAAAGTTAAAGTTCGCAACCAATGCGCAGAAAAATCAAAAAGCGGGGTAACATTTTGCTCTGCTACGACACATATATTAAACGTTGGCAATAATTTTATAAAAATGGAAAAAGAAAAAATATCTGGATTTGAAACAATTGACTCAATAAAACTATATAATTTCTTGACTTTAAATCTTCCTGATTTGGTAACTTATAAAGATCTATATAATTTATGCCTATCTCTATTTTGTTCTCTGGATATTTTACCCGATCATTTAAGAAATTTAAAAATTGACAAAGATATTTTAGCTATAATTTTCAATAAAATTTCTAAGAAAAATAATTGGGCTGAGGAAATTGATAGTTTTTTAAAGCTTGAAAACAACTTTCCTGATCACGAAAAAGCAAAACTCTTAATTGGAATGGATTAAAACAATTGCCAACAAAATGTATAGTTAATTGCTTGCGGATTTATCCTTCGGACAAATCTCGCAAAACCAAAAGTTCAACTCTTTTAATTAACTTTACAAATAAAAAATCGCAAATAACAATACACAAAACGGTTAGGGCAAATTTGAAAAAGAAAAATGACTTTAGTAATATGTAGACAAGTAGAAGAAAAAATTTATATCGCATCTGACTCGAAAGTTACCGATAAAAATTCAGTGAGAAATAATCCTCTTACTGGGAATTTAAAATCCTTAATATTAAATCCTTTTCTGAGCTTATCATTTGCTGGAAATATTCATTATGCTGAAAAAATACTCGAGCTATTTTATAGTAATAAGATTTTTTCTTTCCAACAATTAATACTTGAATGTCTTAAAGCAAATATTGACTCAAATAATGAAACTGATTTTATAATAGCTTCTCTCGATAAGGGAAAAAGAATAATTATTAAAGTTTCTAATAAAAATGTTCTTCAAAACCAACAAAACGCTTGGATTGGAAATCAAAAAGCATTTAGTAAATTTCAAGAATATTATCATTCAGATCAAACCGATAAAAAAGAATCTTCAAAAATAAATCATGCTTTTAAACAAGTTATAAAAAATGAAAATATTGAAGATGTTGCTGATTTCTGTTTATCAATCGAAACAGTTTATCAAAAACAAATTAAGCAATACTGTTTTATTTATGAGATGAGTGGTGAGGTATCTTTCGCGCCTGCAGAAATTAAAATTACTGAACAAAATAAAAGTCAAATTCTTCCTTTTGGCGGACCAGAAAAAGGTGCCTTTCTAGCACTTTATATGAGGTCTTTCAATTTACTAAAACCTGCAATAGCAATTCACTTCCCAGAAGGAAAATTTGGAGTGTTATTTTGTCCAACTGTAAATCTTAATAAAGCTGAAATAATTAAAGAAGAAGATGGAGAAAAGTTTATGGATATAATTTCTGACAAATATGGAATAAACCTTGAAGGTTTAGTTGCAAAAGATGGTAATAGACTAACTATGATAATGAATAAAAAAAACATGCCCTAACAAGGTGTATAATTAATTGCGGCTGCATTTCCTCACCGGAAATTCAATCTTATTAATTATCTTTCCACTACATTGGAAAAGAACTCGCGTCCTTTTCCCGCAAAAAATCATACACAAATACGTTAGCCACAAGTAAAAACTAAAAATGAAAAAAAACATAATCTTTATTCTGATATTTATAACTGTGTACTTATCCTCAGGATTTATATCTGGTTATAATAACATTAATCATAAAGAATATGGAAAGAAATATAATTCTGAAAGAACAAAACAAGGAATTTCTGAAATACCTAAATCATTTATTCTAACTGAAAAACCGATTAATAGTTTCTTAGACTATTTTAATGCTGTTGGAATTTACTCGTTAGAATACACTACTAATATTAAATTAGATTCTGGACTGATAAAAAAAAGAATTGATGTTGACGAGACTACTATTGGAATAATTAGAGAATATAGTTTTTATAAAAAAGGGAATGATACTATTATAGACATTCATAATTATTATAAATAAAACCAGTGGCTAACAAAGTGTATTATTAATTGCTTGCGGATTTATTCCTTCGGACTAAATCTCGCAAAATCAAAAGTTCACCACTTTTAATTAACTTTACAATCAAAAAATCGCAAATAACAATACACAAAACGTTGGCTGTAATTCGAACCAAGGAAATGGGAAAAAAGAAGAAAAATAAAGAGAACTTTCAAAAAGATAATAATTGTCAAATACTCGCTTTAAAATCTAGAGAATTACTAACAGACCAAATAAATTCTGTTGATACAAATAATAGTAAAGCTGGAACTTTCATTTCAATTTCATCTCTTTTTATTCCATTAGCTTTTTCTTTGTTTGAAAAATTTGAATTGTCAATTGTTTGGATTCTAATATTTTTTATTCCAATAATTTTAAATTTAATAGGATTGTTTTTTTTAGTTAAAGCATTGTTTCCACGAAAAATTTATCATGGAATAAACTTTAATGAGTTTCAATCTTTAATAGAAAAATCAGAGGATGAAATTTACCTTTTTGAAATTGGAATAAACAGGGACTCATTCAATGACAACAAGATTACAATAAATGAACAAAACAAAAATTTGAAAACTGGATTAAGTATTATTTTTTTGAGCGCGGGAGTTTTAACTTTAATAATTTTTGTAAATTTATTAATTACAAACTGTAACTAAAATGGCTAAGAGTAATAATAACGGGAATTCTAGCAGCAACAATTCGAATAATAATTCAGGTAATAGCTCTAGACAAATTCCATCAACAAGTCCTTCTCAAAGATCTACTATTGATAAAGGAAAAAACGGAAATAATAGTACAAAAAAGTAAAAACTACAGCCAACAAGGTGTATAATTAATTGCGGCTGAATTTCCTCACTGGAAATTCAATCTTATTAATTACCTTTCCACATCAACGGAAAAGAACTCGCGTCCTTTTCCCGCAAAAAATCATACACAAATACGTTGTACTGCATTTAAAGAGCGAAATGAAAATTCTATCAAAATACATTTTAATTATATTATTACTGATGTCTTGTAATTCAATTACGGATAAAAATAACTCTACCGAACGATCAAAGTCAGATATAGAAATGCAAGAGTTAATTAGAATTTTAAAAGATGACTTAAAATATCACGAAAATATCAATTCTAAAATTACTAATCAGCAAATAAATAAGTTGGAAAATGATATGAATATTAAACTTCCTGATTCTTATAAAGTGTTCCTTCAAGAATTTGGAAACGGAGCTGAATCTCTATATCATATTGACCAGCCAATCAATGGTATAAATATAGAATTCGGAGCTATACATTGGATTGGAAAGTTTCGAAAAAAATTAGGTAAAGAAGTTCCCTCTGATGGTTTCGGCATTTATAAAAAAGATAGTTTATTATGTTTAATGACTGAAAACTCAAATGGTGGAGCTTGGGTGTGGTTGACTTCTCAATCAGATGAAAATGGAGAATGGCCTCTTGCTTTTTATAATATTAAAGATGGAAAATTATATTACAAAGTAAATAGTTTCAAAGAATGGATTCGAATAGCAACAAAATGCAAGAATGAAGTAATTCGAGAATTAGATAAGAAAAATAAATTAGGTTTAGGATAAAAAAACGCAGTACAACAAAGTGTATAGTTAATTGCTTGCGGATTTATCCTTCGGACAAATCTCGCAAAACCAAAAGTCCATCACTTTTAATTAACTTTACAAACAAAAAATCGCAAATAACAATACACAAAACGTTAGCACCAATAAAAAACAACAATGAACGAAGAATTAGAACAACAGTTAAATCTATCAAGTAGAAAAAGAAGAATAGCGGCATTTATGATTGACCATTTTGTGATGACATTCCTTATGGTTTCAATTGTCTTTTTAGCTCTCGGACCTAATTTTATGGATGAAAATAATATAGGAAAAATGACATCTACAATGTTAGCGGTTATGCTTCCTGGATTTCTACTTTATTTCGCTAAAGATTCAATTAAAGGAATTAGTGTTGGGAAGTGGATTATGGGAATTATGGTACGAGATGCTAATAATCCATATGATATCCCTTCTTTTGGCAGATTACTTGTTCGAAATTTGTTTATCCTAATTTGGCCAGTTGAATTTATCGTTCTTGCTTCAAGTCAAGAAAAGAAAAGGCTTGGCGACAAAACAGCAAAAACTATAGTCGTTAAAAACCCAAATAAACCTTCAAAACTACCAAGGATTTTAGCATTAGCTGGAGTTGGAATCGCCTTTTACACATTCACATTTTTATTTGTTGGTTCAGCTATGAAAAATTCTGACGCATATAAAGTTGCGGTACAGGAAATTGAACAAAATCAGGAAATATTAGATGAAACAGGTGGGATAAAAGGGTATGGAATGATGCCAACTGGAAGTGTAAATATTTCAAATGGAAATGGACAGGCTCAATTGGAAATAAAAGTTCTTGGGAATGAAAAAGATTTGAATATCAGTGTTTACTTGACGAAAGAGCCGAATGGAGAATGGAAACTCATAGAAATGAATAAATAAAGGTGCTAACACTGTATATGAAATCATAGCACCCTTCGGGATGCTACGCTTCATATACTCAACGTTGTACGTCATTAAAAAACAAACCATTGAAAAGAAAAAAAATAAAGATTTTTAAAATCATCTCTTTTTCCTTTATAGCCTTGTATTTAATTAATTGTGCTGGATTCTATTTTACTCAAGAAAAACATTTTTTTACCCCAACTAAACTTTCTGTAGATCATAAGTTTCATTCGAACAGAAGTTTTGAAGAATTAAATTTTAGAACAACAGATGGTGTAACTTTAAACAGTCTCTTATTTAAAGTAGACAATCCAAAAGGTCTAATATTTTATCTTCATGGTTCCGGAGAATCACTAGCTTCTCTTGAAAAGGGATCAGATATATACACACAACTAGGTTATGATGTTTTTATGATAGATTATAGAGGTTTTGGAAAAAGTGGAGGAAATATAACAAGTGAGAATCAATTATATGCAGATAATCAAATGTTGTATGATGAACTAAAAAAGACTTATGCCGAAGAAGACATCATTCTTGTGGGATATTCTCTTGGAGCTGCAATGGCAGCTAAATTAGCCTCTACGAACAGTCCAAAGCTATTAATAATGAAAGCTCCTTTTTATAATTTAAATGAAGCTATATCTAAAAGGGTGAAGTTATTAAGTAAGCTTTTTCCTTTAAATATGTTAAGCAAATACAGCTTTAACAATAATCAATTTATTCAAAAATGTAAAATGCCTGTTTTAATTTTTCACGGTACTAACGATAAGACTAACCCACACAGTTACTCTTTACAACTCCAAAATCTTTTTAAACCAAAAGATAAATTAATACTTCTAGAAGGTGAAGGGCATGACAATATTTCTAACAATCCTCAATTTCGAAAGGAATTAAAAATACTTTTAGGAAAATAAAAACGATCGTACAACAACATATATGTGATCATAGCAGCAAAGTGATCAATCCAATGGTTGTTGTATATTTATAAAGGTGCAATGCTTGCAGAATGTTAAAGTTAGCAATCAATGCACAGAAAAAACCAAAAACAGGGTAACATTTTTCCCTGCTACGACACATATATTAAACGTTGTACGCAAGCTGAAAAATGGAACGCATAGGAAAAATAAATAACAGAGATGTATTCTACATTTCGACAAAAGACAACTCGAATTGGTTGGATTTTCTTCCGACTGAAAAATGGGTTGTTTTTACCATTGCGGACAAGGAAAACAGAGAAATACTTCACGAAAGTACTGCTCGAATATTAGATAAAAACGTGACTTATACTTGTAGCGCAGGAGAACTTGCAGGATTGACTGAACAATACTTTGACGAGGAAATTGGTTGGCGTGGAGTTCAATTTGAGGAAAAAACTGGAAAGGAATACGACTATGAACTATCGCCTATGACAACTATGCACCAAAATTTTAGTGAAGGATTTTGGTTTTCAGGGTTTTGTGCATTTGATGGAGAAAAGGAAATTGATAAAATTGTATGCGTTGACTTTACAACTCGAAAAGTAAAAAAACATCTGACTGAATTGGTTGAAAAAATAAATAATGGTTGGTTACCAAGCGACGAAGAAATTGAAATGGCGGAATATGATAACTGACAAAAAAAGCCAGCGTACAACAATGTATAACCGCAATTACGGCGGATTCGACTTCGTCCGAATCCACTCGGAATTGCTAAGGTCAGTGCTTAACCGAAAATCATTAACTTTAATCCCGTAACTGACGGTTATACGAGACCGTTGTGTGTCATTAAACTGAATAAAAATATGAGTTGGGACTTATTTATTCAAGACTGGGGGAATGTGAATTCGTTAGATGAGATACCAGATGATTTCACTCCTAAACCTATTGGTAAAAGATCTGAAATAATAAATAAGATGAGAGAAGTTGAACCTACTATAGACTTCTCAGACTCTTCGTGGGGTAAACTTGAAAATGATCAATTTTCGATTGAATTTAATATGGGAGACAAGGAAAAATTATATGGATTCACTATGCATATTAGAGGAAATGAAATGGTAATTCCGTGTATAGCCAATATCCTTTCGAAACTTAGCTTAAAAGCAGCAGATGGATCAAACCCTAATTTCTTTGACGTTGAAAATTCGAAAAATGACATTCAAAAATGGATAACTTATAGAAATAAAATATTGAATAAATAAAACGAACACACAACAAAATGTATAGTTAATTGCTTGCAGATTTATCCTTCGGACAAATCTCGCAAAACCAAAAGTTCATCTCTTTTAATTAACTTTACAAACAAAAAATCGCAAATAACAATACACAAAACGTTGTAACCAATGCCGAAAAAATGAATGGTAAGAATATATTTTGACAAACAAATCTTCAGTCACCTGTTCAAACAGGAAAAAGCTCAATATGTCAAACTATTGAATCAAATCAGGAAACAAAAGGCAAGTTTGTTCTGTTACTCTCACGCACATCTTCGAGATTTAAAAAACGATAAAACAAATATTAAATATTCCGAATTAGAATTTATGGATTCAATTGTGAATGATAATTACCTATCATACCACGCAATTGAAAAGAAAACCTCTTGCTATTTAGCAAGACCTTTAGAAGCATTTGCAGATGTTGAAAAAGAAACAGATGATATTGATTTCTCAAGCATCTTTGATTTTGACACGAGCGACCTAAATCCAGAAGACCAAGAAAAGTTTGAAAATGCAAAAACTCTCTTAACCGAAACAAAGTTAGATTTCAACTTTCCAGAAATGGAAAACTTGGACTCGTCAATAACTGACCCATTAAAAAACTTTCTTCCTTTTGGCAGAGAACCAATGAGTATATTGCAATGGAGTGAACACTTTATGGGAATGCTTAAAAATATGCAGGAGGATAAATCTGTGTATAAGGGATTGAGAAACGTTACAGACAAGCATATTAACAATGGAAAGTTTACTATTGACTATGACGAGATAGATTTCAATGAAGACTTGAAAGATTCTCATCTTCAAAAGACGTTTATAGAATATGTGAATAGTAATTTAAATCCAAATGGAGACAAGGAAATATCAAAATATGACTTTTTTACAAACGCATACTTTACTCTTGATCTTTTAGGTATAAGTAAAGAACCATCTAAAAGTGTTAGATTCAATAATATGCTAAATGATGGGATTCATAGTTATTATGGAGCTTACTGCGATTGTGTTGTTTCAGACGATAATGGTTTTTTGAAAAAAACCAGAGCACTTTATAAGTTACTTGGAATTGACACTAAAGTTATTCACGCTGATGAATTCATCCAATCTTTTGACTTTATTGTCGAAAAGGAAGAAAAAGACCAAAATACTTTTTCCGAACTTTTAGTGAATGATTTGAAAAATGGATTGATTGTAGATTCTTATAAATCTATTGATATAAATAGAGAGACAAATACAATTAAGCCTGTTCATAATTATTTGGGATTCTTTAATAGAATTGATAAAATCCTTGAGGATGGTAAAAGCTACCTTTATTTTTATCGAAAAACCAATAATTATTCAAACTTCACATTTATAAGAGAATACGAATTAGTTGTTAATAATGCGGTTGAAATTTTTGGAGCGGATAAATATTTTAAAGAAAGATTTGAATGGGAAAAAGAAAAGGATTTGATTCAATCCAATAAATGGTATGGACGAATATGGGACTTTGAAACTTTTACTTTAAAAATTGAGACAAATAAAGGTTCAGGTAAATTAAGTATATTGATATCAATAAAATAAAAAGCACTGGTTACAACAATGGCTATAATTCATTGCGGTTGTATTCCTTATCGGAATTCAACGCAAATTTCCTATCTTTCGGCTACGGCGGAAAGAATCCTGCGGATTTTTCCGCAACGAAATCATAGCCGAAACCGTTGCCACCAATTAAAACAAAACGCAGAAATAGAATATGTCATTTCAAACACCAATAACGATTTCTGATGCTATTGAAAGAATAGAATCAAATAAATTTTTACTTCCAGCTATCCAAAGAGAATTTATCTGGACACACTCGAAAATCGAATGGCTTTTTGACTCAATTATGAGAAACTATCCAATAAGCTCATTTCTATTTTGGAACGTAGAAGAAAGTACCTCAAAAAATTATAGATTTTACAAATTCATAAATGAATATCGAGACAGATACAAAACTCACAATGAAGAAATTTCGACAAATGGAATTAACTCATTTAGCGCAGTTTTGGACGGACAACAAAGACTGACTTCTTTGTATTTAGGCTTAAAAGGGAGCTTTGGCTACAAAGAATACAGAAGAAAATGGGAAGATACCGAATGGAGCATTCCGACAAGACATTTATACCTCAATATTTCTAACGAGTTGACCGAAGAAGAAGATGGTAGAATTTACGAATTCAGCTTTCTTAAAAAAGATTTAACCCAAGAACGTGAAGTTTACGAAACCGAAGATAAAAATTGGTTCAAAGTTGGAGCAATCTTAAACTATTCGGATGACGAAACATTTGACAACTTCGTTGAAGAATTTGAAAATAGCTTTTCACGAAAAGCCATAAGACAATTAAGGCGAACAATTGTAGAAAAGTCCATTATAAACTACTTCCTTGAGAAAGAACAAAGTCTTGACAAGGCTTTAAACATTTTCATAAGAATAAATAGTGGTGGCGAACCACTAAACTTTTCTGACCTATTAATGTCTATTGCTGTTGCCAATTGGACACAGAAAGACGCAAGAAAGGAAATTCACAAATTAGTTGATACTGTTCGAGATAAGGGGTATTCAATTTCAAAAGACTTGGTGCTAAAGTCATTTTTGTATTTGCATAGTAAAGACATTAAATTTAGAGTAACCAACTTCTCAAAAGAAAACGCAAAGGAATTTGAAACAGAATGGGAACAAATTAGAGATGCAATTCTATCAACCTTTGACTTGATAAAATCATTTGGGTTTACAGACTTTACTTTAACCTCAAAAAATGCTGTGATTCCTATAATTTACTATTTGTATCATAAAGGAATTTACAGAGACTTTTCAAATAAAATTGAGTTTAAACAAGATCGAGAGAGTATTAAGAAATGGTTACATATTGTGCTTATAAAAAGACTTTTCGGTGGAACTTCAGACAATGTGCTTTCACAAATGCGTAGAGCATTTACAGACAACATTTCGGAAACTAAAATTAAAGCTGTAATTTCAAACTTCCCGATTGACACAATTTTCAACCACATAAGAAAAGACACGAGCGTTGGAGATGAATTTATTG
Source organism: uncultured Tenacibaculum sp. (assembly GCF_947502995.1). GTDB lineage: Bacteria > Bacteroidota > Bacteroidia > Flavobacteriales > Flavobacteriaceae > Polaribacter. The sequence continues at coordinate 73,614 of NZ_CANNBW010000018.1, forward strand.
AAGAAATATTATTTACGCAGATTGACAATCAATATTCTTTTTCAATTCTTTCGCTATTGTATCCGAATTTAGATTATAAAAACAACAATTTCCATAAAGACCACATTCACCCAGCTTCAACTTTCGGAAGTTTAAGTGAAGATAATAAAGAGAAATATGGATGGAGAACTTTTAACTCTATCTATAATTTGCAGATGCTTGATGCAAATGAAAATATGTCAAAAAACGACTTAAACTTAAAAGACTGGGTTGACAAAGAAACTAATGAAAATAACAGAGAACAATTTTTGAATTTACACATAATTCCAAATGTGGACTTGACATTAGAAAACTTTAGTGAATATCACGAAAAGAGAAAGGAAATACTAATGAACAAATTGAAAACACTACTGAATTAAAAATAACTAGTGGCAACAATGTGTATAAGTAATAGCGGTTTAAGTGATAAAACGAAAGTATAAACATAAAACAAAGGTCAGTGCAAAACCGAAAGGTTTGTGAGTAAAAATCCGATACTACTCATACACGAGACCGTTGCCCACAATTATGAAAAAAATCCTACTGACAATAATATTGACTTTTCAAATTGGGATTATAGTTGCTCAAAAAAATCAATCTGAATTGATAATTGGAACCTGGCGTTTTGAAAAAGAATGTGATTTAAGAACCGACAAAGAAAAATCTGAATTTGTAAATGTTGCTATTGACCCAATAGAAACTGAAAATGGAACTGGTTATTCCGACAGGACTTTTAAAGAAAACGGTGAATTTGAATTTTACTATAACTCAGATCATACGAATATTGGAACATACCGAATTGAAAATGACAAACTGATTATTGAGCGACGTTTATCCAAAGAAATAGCGAAAAACCGAAAAGAAGCAGTTGATTTGCATTTAAAACGGAAATTAATGATAAAAAAAAAGGACGGATTTTATTATTTCAAACCGCTTGGATTGGATTTAAAATCAGTCTCTGATAATCGAATTGAATTTGGGACTGAAAAACATTATACGATTTGGAAACGGATAAAATAACTGTGGGCAACATCGTGTATAATTAATAAGATTGAATTTCCTCACCGGAAATTCAATCTTATTAATTATCTTTCCGCAACATCGGAAAACGACTCGCGTCCTTTTCCCGCAAAAAAATCATACACAAATACGTTAGCAATAATTAGAAAAAGAATATGAAAATAGAATACTCAGAAGAAGAAGATCAATATTATTCATTGGTAACCTTAAAATCACTCAATCAATTTAAAAAAGACAATCGACCGGTAAACGACTTTATATGTATTGATTTTTTTGGTTTTGGAGATAAACCCAGCAAAGAACAATTAAATGCTTATAAATTTCTCTTAGAAAATGAAGAAAAGATCTTTAATTCTTTAATCATTGGAGCAGTAAACTCATATAATTCCATTTACTTAAAGAGATTTGAAAAACACATAGAGTTCTTGCCTAAAATTACAGATACCTGTGATTTTGAAAAAGCTATATCAATTGAGAATATAATAATTTCTGATAATCATAAAAATGATTCCTCATTTATTATGTTCAAAGGTGAATGTAGCTGGGATGAGGAACATGGAGTTTGTATTGTTATGTTAAAAGATGAATTTATAACAATGCAGTCTTGGGACTATTACCACTGATAAACTATTGCTAACAAAGTGTATAATTAATTGCGGCTGAATTTCCTCACCGAAAATTCAATCTTATTAATTATCTTTCCGCAACAACGGAAAACGACTCGCGTCCTTTTCCCGCAAAAAATCATACACAAATACGTTAGGCAAAATATGAAAAAGACTATTATTATACTTTTGACTTTGGGATTTACAATCATTTCATCCCAAGCACAAAAAATTAAAAATGAAAACAATGCACTCAATAATGTTGACAATCGGGGAATACCAAAAAGATTAACAAAAATAAAAAAAGAGAAAAAAAGGCATGATCTAGGTAGTGCTATCAAAGTTCACATTGACTCTGAAAATCAAATCTTTGTAAACAACAAAAAAGTAAGTATTGATGAGTTAAAGAAAGATATTCGAAATTATGAATCTAAGTACAAATCAAAATCAGTTATTATTTTTACATCAAGTAAAGCTACAAGTTTTGGTTTTTACATAGAAGTAGAAAACGCAATGCTTAGAGAAATAAAATATTTGAGAGAACTACTTGCTAACAGAAAGTTTAAGACAAATTTAGATAACCTTTCAGACAAGCAATTACTTGAAATTAAAGAGGTATATCCTCAAGAAATAATTGATTGACAATAATACTTTGCCTAACAAAATGTATTATTAATTGCTTACGGATTTATTCCTTCGGACTAAATCTCGCAAAAACCAAAAATTCATCCCTTTTAATTAACTTTACAAACAAAAATCGCAAATAACAATACACAAAACGTTATATCAAATTATGGACTAACTATCAAGCTCTACGAAATTTAATAAAATTGAAACATGAAAACATACTTGGAACTAGACACGTCAGAAAATTCACTTTTTTGTAGGATAGAAATAAAAAAAGGTCAATTTATTGAGATAGAAGAAGGATTGATTGGAGAAAAAGGTCAAAAACGAAGAACTAAGCCTAAAATAGAGATAGAAAAGGCATTCTTAGATTTAATTGAAAAATATATTCAGAAAGGGTATATAAAAAGTGATGAACCTACCATTGAAATTAGTACTGAACTGCTGAATCTTTTGGATTGTAAGGACATTGTGATTGGATTAAAAAAGTACTTTCGTTATTTAGTTGTTTCTGACGAAATTCTTCCTGTCTTTAATGCTATTATGGATACAGGTAAGGAAGTAACAATTAAGGATAACATTCTAAATATTGAGTTTGATACAGCAACACTTAGAGCTAGCTTACCTTTAAAAGGTAAATCAGACAAAGATTATAGCTCCTGGCCTAAATCATTTCAAGAAATAGTAAAAAGACATAGTTGGATTGAATTCCCACAAATGAATTGGGCTCTACACCTAGGAGATATAAAGCACAAAAACAAAACTTTTTTGTCTTATTCGGAAATTCTAAAAAACGCAAAATGTGATATACCAAACTACATTAATGATCCTTCTAAAATATTCTGTCCTTTCATTGATTATGGTAGTTTTATATTTTACCACCCCACAATAAAAAACTCTTATGGAGAACCAGCTTTGTTCAGTGCTGATAATGTTAATTATAAAACGGAAAAACCAGTTGACTGGAAAGTTGGAGATTTATTTTTATTAAAAGCGGCAAGAGTGATTGACTTAGATCATACCAATATAGTTCTTCCTGAGATACCGTATATTTAAAAAATAAAAATGATATAACACCATGTAAAATGCATTAAAACGCATTTTACATTAAACGTTAGCAACCATTAGAATGAAACAACTTCAAATCATAATTTTTCTTTTTTTCAGCATCAGTGCTTTTGGACAAAAAGTGACATATAATCACGTTGTTGATTCAACAAATGCGGAAACCAAAGAAGTAATGAATCTTTTTGAAAACTACTTGTCATCAAACCCACAAGACAAAACAAAAAATCCCTTTTGGAATATTGAAGAACAACAGAATCATAAGAATTTCGACTTCTTGGAAAGCGAGTTTCAGCCTTCACTTTATATGGGATTTCCAGTTCACATTTTAAGCATAAAATTCAGAAATGAAATCTGTGTAATTAAAGCCCAGTTTTCTTATTGCAAAGAAGATGGTAGCCCTTACGTTTTGGCGATTGCGAACTATTTCGCGAAAAAGGAAAACGGAAAATTCAAATTATTCAATGCTTTAACTGTGAATAAACAAACTTGGAATTGTACAACAGTAGGTGTTGTGGACTTCTTTTATCCTACATCCCATAAGTTCGACTACCAAAAAGCTCAAAAGCTTAATCGTTTTATAACTGAAACTTGTAAGAATTTTGGTGTAAAGCCAAAACCTTTTGAATATTATCTCGCTGACGATTATGATGAAATTCAAGTGTTAAAAGGGCTCGATTATTACATTGGTATGGGCGGGCAGTTAAAACCAAGCGGCAAAGCAACTGACGACAAAGTTTATTCTGGTGGTTTGGGAGAATATTATCCGCACGAAGCTTTCCACGTTCAAATAGACGAACACTTTCCAGACAAGCATTTTTGGGTTTCCGAAGGAGTAGCAACATTATTGGGAGGAAGTCGTGGAAAAAATTTGGATTGGCATATAAAACGGACAAACCTCTATTTACAGAAACATCCTAAAATAGACCTAAACAATATGCTCAAGCTAACTAACTTGGATGGCGAAACTTCCTATCATTATGTTTTGGGTGGACTAATAGCAAGGAAAATATTAGAAAAAGGTAGTTGGAGTTTACTCAAAGAATTTATGTCAAGTGGAAAAACTGATGAGGACTACTACAAAGCGATTGAAAAATACCTAGATATAAATAAGTCTGAATTGAATGACTATATTAGAGAACAATTACAGTTTGAATCAAAAAAATAACGGTTGCCAACAATATCCAAACTGAACGCAAAACGAATGAAAAAGAAATTAAAGCAAAGTATTCTGACTTCTTATCTGATTGGAGCACCAATTGGAATTTTTGTTGTTTTCGCAACGATTTTTGTTCCAAGCTTCTTATTCGGAGAAGGACTTATAACAATTGCTATTCTTGGAACTTATGGAGTTTCAACAATCGGACTTGTAGTTGCGTTTTTGGTTGCTCTATGGATTGGCGGAAAATTAGCGCACAAGAATATTAAAAACGGAAAATCATTAATTCTGACTTCCTTTAAATATTCAGCTGTTGTGAATTTAATAATCTGGATGACTTTTTGTCTGATTGTCGGACTGACTATAACAGAGGAAAGATTTTTAATGATGATTCCACCAATTATTGCATTTGTTGTTTGTACCATTCTGACAACATTTACAATTGGACTTTTAATAACATACATGATAAAACGAATAAATAATAAACCAACTGAATTAAAAAATACTGTTGCCTACAATGTATAACCGCAATTACGGCGGATTCGAACGTAGTCGAATCCACTCAAAATTGCTTAAGCTAGTAAATAACTAAAATCTTTTGGCTAATTTAGCCCGATAACTGACGGGTTATACGAAGCCGTTGTGCATAATGTCCAAAAACCACAGAAAACAAATGAAAGACCTGAATGGAACTTGGTTAAAGATTAAAACAGGAGACGATTATTGTCGACCAGAATTTATTGAATTCACTAACGACCAAATTATCCATTTTGAACTTGAATTAAAACGCGAAAATGAATTATCAAAAGTCCAAACTGAATGGAGCGAGAAACTTTCCGAATCAAAATATGAATTCGTAAATGACAACCGAATAAGAATATTTAGAAAAGGAAAAACTCTCACGATTTTGAGCGAAACTGAGTCTAAAACAGAGGATACTGAATTTGCGACTGACTATGAAAGAATTGAACCAACCAAAACGGAACTTGAATCTAAAAAAATTGAAAAGCTCGAATTCAAAGCACACTGGAATAACGAGAAAATACCATTAACATTCAACAAAATTTTGGATAGTCCAGTAATCCAAGAACTCAATAAAAGAGTGAAAAGAAATGGACGGAAATTAATATTAGAAAATTTGCAAGGAACTTATTTCGCATCAATTTTCGAAAATGACGAACGAGAAACGCTAATCGGAATTAAGGAAATAGATGAGCAAAAAGCAATATTATTTGGATTTCCAGAAGAACCTTATGAAATAAAAGCTGAATAAAACACTATGCACAACAAAATGTATAGTTAATTGCTTGCGGATTTATTCCTTCGGACTAAATCTCACAAAACCAAAAGTTCATCACTTTTAATTAACTTTACAATCAAAAAGCGCAAATAACAATACACAAAACGTTGCCCACAATTTGAGAAAAATAGAGTACATATTATATTCACAGCCAATTCAAGAAGAATGGAATGACACAGAACTTTATAAAAAAGCGACTGAAATTAATGCGTTGATTAAAGTTGACGAGTATAATAATGAACTTATTTTATCCAAAGTAACAGACGATTTAATAATAGCAACAATTGACTCACATATTGAGGAAATAGACCCTAAAGATTATTATGACCAAATTGTTCCATTAGATGGTGGATTGCGAATTGAAAAAGACAATCTGATAATTGAACACCAATGTTGTAGTGAATTAAATGACTATCAAAATTGGAAAAAAATTATCACGGAGAAATCAAGAAAATGGAAAGAAATCTGGATTGGTCATCCATCAATTTTTTATCGTAACAAAGGAAACGAAATTGAATTGTCTGAATATTATGATGATTCGCCAAAAGACGAAGAGATAAAAACAAAATTGATATTTAACGAAACTGAGTTTATAAACGAATTGGAAAGAGCAAATTCAGAATTAGAAATATTTAAACAGAGAGTTTATCGAATCGTAGAAAATGGAAATTATAAAAATAAAGAAGTGCTAAAAAAAGCATTAATTGAATAAAAACTGTGGTCAACAAGGTGTATAATTAATTGCGGCTGAATTTCCTCACTGGAAATTCAATCTTATTAATTACCTTTCCGCAACAACGGAAAACGACTCGCGTCTTTTTCCCGCAAAAAACCATACACAAATACGTTGTACAACATTAACAATGAAAATAAAATTACTCATAATATTTTTATTTTTTGCTTTTTTTATTCTAAAACGTTAAATTTTATTCCCTTTAACATTTAATAAAATGGGTGAAAAATAAAGGTTTTGGGAATCAAGTATTTTCTATTTATCTTATTTCTTATTGAAAACATTTTTAAGCAAATACTGAATCGCTGCTTCTTGTGTTAACACTGATTGTTTCTTTTTTGTTGTTTGAAGTGAATTTACACTAAGTTCTTTTTGTAGCATTTCATATAGCACTATTTGCTCTTCTTTAGGAAGAGCTTTGGCTACTTGATATACTACTTGGGCATTCAATATTACTTTTTACTTTAATTAAAAAGCAATAGTAAGATATCTCTAGAATTGATTTCAAGATTCGCCAGTTTCTGCAAGCTTTTGCAAGGATTAGCCAACTTAGTCTACTTTCTGCTAAGATTCATAAGGTTTCTTTTTCTTATTTTTACTCTATTAATGAAGAACAATATTCTAGAAGTTCTGCATCATATCAATCCATTTTAATATAATTAATAATTTTGAAAAACAAGTGGATTTAAAGTATACTATTTGTTACGTCAGAAATGACTACGTAAATTTTTAATTGTTAAGGTATAGTCCAAATTTCACTAAACCTAGTAAAGTAGAAAAATATCACATAAAAAAATGTTTCAAATGGTACATGAGAAGCTCCAATTGCTTCCGCTCCAAATGAAACACTACACAAATGTAGTAAAAAAATCACTTTTAAACACAAAACATAGATTGACAAACATAAGCTTTACGCAAAAGCGAAAATAGAAACGCAAAAAACAAAAAAGTCTTACAAACACTCTTAAACACCTAAAATACAAATACATTAATATTTTAGATTTAGAAAAATATCATTTTACAAAAAAAACGCAAAGAAAACGCAAAACGCAAAAAAGAGTCATTCAACTACTAGAGGGGTAAAATTATCAACGATTCAAATTACTCTTTTATATAAAAAGAACATGAACTTATAAATACAAGAATACAATTTCTGTTTAAAATATTAGTGATTTATAAACTAGCTTTGCTAAAAACATTCTTTAACAAATATTTTATAGCTTCTTCTTTAGATAATATAGGTGATTTTAATTTATCAATTTTAGAAGGTTTGATAATGAACTCTTCTTGTAGCATTTCAAATAACCTCTTTTGCTCTTCTTTTGGAAGAGCTTTAGCCACTTGATATACTACTTCTGCGTTCAATATTCTACTTTAACTATTTAATTAAAGCACAATAGTAACGTCTTAAAAATAATAAGTCGAAGACTAAAGTAACCTAGCATAAACTAGCTCACTTTTTTGCAAAAAAACTTTATTTTTTTCTGTTATTTTATCAATAAAGAATAATCTTCTGGCAATTCAGCATCTATATCTCGTAAATATTTTTCTAAGGCTGTTATGGTAGTATGCCCTGTAATGAGCATTAGTTTACTTTTTGTTTCAAAAGGAGAATAGGTTTTTCGTAACTCTCTATATAGTTTTGTAATGAACGTATGCCTAAAACTATACAACCCATATTCTTTTCCTAACTTAAAAAACTCTTTTATCTTTTTAAATCTCTTAGTAAAATGATCTCTTTTATTTTCTTCTTCAATATCCCACTCTCCTCCTATTTCATTTTGCGTAAATAAAAATGATTTTCCGTCTTTTGTCGTAAGGTCTGGTAATTGATTGATTAATATATCTGGTATAATTTTTATTTTAACAGGACTATTTTTTGCTTTTACATATAGCTTTTTATCTTTAATATCAATATCCTCTACTCTAAGTCTACATACTTCTATTGGGCGCAAAAAATTATAGGAGATAAACTGAATAAACAATAGTAAATGTCTATCATTTTTTTCTAGATAATTATAAATATCTTTTTGAAGTTGTGGTGTGTAGGTTTTGTTTCTTTTAGGAATAGATTTTAAAACATTAATCTTTTTAACATAGTTCTCTTTGATAATCTCATTATCTTCTAAAATCTGAAATAGCGAACTTATATCGGTTCTTGTATTGTTTCTATTTCTTGCACTTGAGCTTTGTAAAACTTCATTTAAGTACTGAATAATCAACTTTTTATCTAAAGATTTTACAGATTGCTTTTCGTATCCTTTAGTTTTTAACCATTTTGAAAATCGATTAATTCTACTCTTGTATTTAGTAAAAGAGTTTTTATTCATCAATTTTTCTTTTAAACCCAACCCTAATTCAAAGGCTCTAACAATAGAAGTTTCTTCAATCTCAGTTATTGCTTCAGAATTAATTTGCACTTTTTGCGTTTTTTCTTGCGTTATTTTTTCTTCAACAGCAGTAACATTAGAAATAGTATTTTCGTTAGCATCACTAAACAATTCCGCTTCTAATGCTGAATTATCTTTATATGGGTTAAATCCTGCTTGAAGTAATTGTAACAATGCTTTTTGCATAGTACGCAAAAACGCAATACGCTCTCTCTTTGTTTTTAATTTATTAACTCCTGCTTTAATATAAGGCTGTCTTTGTAACTTCTGAGTTTTAGGATTTCTATAAGAATAATAAACAAACCAATCTTTATTCAAAGCTTCTTCTTTCTGTAATTTAGATAACTTTGACCATTCGGAAATTAACACTCCTCCTGTATAAATTTTGGGACTTGAAAAATTCAGTTTCATATCAAAAACGTTTACGGTAGTGTTTACGGTTTGTAAAAGTAACGAAGTTATAGGCATAAAAAAACGGATTGTCCATAAACAATCCGTTAATTTTATTAGCTTTAAGCTCTGTAGCGGGAACAGGACTCGAACCTGTGACCTTCGGGTTATGAGCCCGACGAGCTGCCTACTGCTCTATCCCGCGATATTGGACGGCAAAGATACAGACTTTAAAAACACTTTACCAAATTTATTTTAACTTTTTTTTCAAAAAACTATAAGAGCATTTTATAATCAACACTATAAAAAACACTTACCTTTGCACCTATGACACATAAAGCAGGATTTGTAAACATTATCGGAAACCCTAATGTTGGAAAATCAACCTTAATGAATGCTTTAGTTGGTGAAAAGTTATCTATTATCACATCTAAAGCTCAAACTACAAGACATCGTATCTTAGGAATTGTAAATGGAGAAGATTATCAAATTGTTTTTTCTGATACACCTGGAATTATAAAACCAGCATATGAATTGCAAGATTCAATGATGGATTTTGTTAAAGCTGCTTTTGATGATGCAGATGTATTAATTTACATGGTTGAAGTTGGTGAGAAAGAGTTAAAAAATGAAGCCTTTTTTAATAAAATAATTAACAGCAAAATTCCTGTCATTTTATTATTAAATAAGATTGATACTTCTAGTCAAGAACAAGTTGAAGAGAAAATCGAATACTGGAAAAAGAAAGTTCCAAATTCATTTGTATATGTGATCTCTGCTTTAGAAAAATTTAATGTAGAAACTGTTTTTTATAAAATTATAGAGTTATTACCAGACTCTCCTCCTTTTTATCCTAAAGATCAATTAACAGATAAACCCGAACGTTTCTTTGTTAACGAAACTATTCGAGAAAAAATCTTACAACATTACAAGAAAGAAATTCCTTATGCTGTAGAAGTAGAAACTGAGAGTTTTGTGGAAGAACCTAATATCATAAAAATTAGAGCTGTAATTATGGTAGAAAGAGAAACACAAAAAGGAATTATTATTGGTCATAGAGGAACAGCAATTAAACGTGTTGGTACTGAAGCTCGAAAAAGCTTACAACACTTCTTTGATAAAAAGATATTCTTAGATCTTTATGTTAAGGTGAATAAAAACTGGCGTTCAAACGATAAACAATTAAGAAGGTTTGGTTATAAAGAATAATTTAACATTCTTAAGTTTAATCTAACAAACTCTTTTACTTCGCATAACTTTTAAGTAAAGTTTTAAAATAAGTTTTGTCAAAATTATCAACCATGAAAAATTTATTTAAAACTTTATTGTTAATGCTTGCTTTAAATTTAGTGAGTTGTGACGATGATAAAACTACAGATCCAGTTCCTACTCCAGTAGATACAACTGTGAATTTTCAATATTTAAGTTCCATTAGTGTAGGTGGTGAAGGAGCTGCTGAAATTTCAGCATACGATAAAAAAACAAAAAAGTTGTTTGTTGTAAATGCTGAATCAAAAGAAATTTCTGTTTATAATATTGAAAATTTAGTTGCACCTCAACAAGTTTCTTCTATTTCTGTAATGAGTGGTGCTCCAAATAGTATTTCTGCTTATGACGGTAAAATTGCTATTGCTTTAGAGGATGAAGTAAAACAAAACAATGGGAAAATTGCTTTATATAATGCAGAAAATAATACTTTAATTAATACTTACACAGTTGGAGCATTACCAGACATGGTTACTTTTTCTAAAGATGGTAAATTATTAGTTTGTGCTAATGAAGGAGAACCTAATGGTTTGTATACAAATGATCCTGAAGGTAGTGTGAGTATTATTGATATTGAAAACAGCCAAGTAACTACATTAGATTTTAATGCATTTAATGGACAAGAAGCTTCTTTAGAAGCCAATGGGTTTAGAGTATTTGGTCCCAATGCGAATTTAGCTACAGATGTTGAACCTGAATACATTGCTATTTCAAATGATTCTAAAACTGCTTGGGTTTCTTTACAGGAAAATAATGGTATTGCTAAAATAAATTTAGTTTCAAAATCTATTGAAGCAATTTACCCTTTAGGTTTTAAAGATTATAGCCAAGCAGGAAACGAAATCGATCCTAGTAATGAAGATGGTAAAACTGAATTAAGAAGTGTTCCGGTTTACGGAATGTATCAACCAGATGCAATTACTTACGTAAATATAAATGGAGTTGGATATATTATCTCAGCTAACGAAGGTGATGCTAGAGAATACATTGACGATAAAGGAACAGATACTGAAGACGATGATGAAGATGTTTTTGTAAACGAAAAAAGAATCAAGAAAATTGATTTAGATCCAACTGCTTTTCCTAACGCTGCTGATTTACAAAAAGAAGAAGATTTAGGTAGATTAAAAATTGCATTAGATTTAGGTGATACCGATGGTGATGGCGATTATGACAAGTTATATTCTTACGGTGCTCGTTCTTTCAGTATTTGGTCTGAAAACGGAACTTTAGTTTACGATAGTGGTAACAGTATTGCTAGTAAAACTTTGGAATTAACTCCTGCTAGATTTAATGATGAAGATAAAAGAAGCGATGACAAAGGTGCAGAACCAGAAGCGGTAGAAGTATTAAACATAGGTAATGAAAGATATATTCTTTTTGTTGGATTAGAAAGAACTGATCAGGTATTAGTTTATGATATTACAACACCTACTGCACCAACATTTTTATCAATTTTATCTCACGAAGGCGACGAAGCACCAGAAGGTCTGTTAGTTATTCCTGCAGCAGACAGTCCTAATGGAAAAGACTTAGTACTTGTTTCGAATGAAGATAGTGGAACTGTAAGTATCTATCAGAATGTAAAATAAGAACTAATTTACGTATTCATAAAAAACAACTATTGATTCTCTTCAATAGTTGTTTTATTTTATAGAAACGCTACCTTTGCAGCATGAATAGTATTGTAGCCATTGTAGGAAGACCTAATGTAGGTAAATCTACATTATTCAACAGATTAATTAAAAGAAGAGAAGCCATTGTAGATTCTGTAAGCGGTGTAACTAGAGACCGTCATTATGGAAAATCTGAATGGAATGGAAAAGAATTCTCTGTAATTGATACTGGTGGATACATCGTAGGATCAGATGATATTTTTGAAGGAGAAATAAGAAAACAAGTACAATTGGCTATAGATGAAGCTGATATTATTTTATTTGTTGTAGATGTAGAACAAGGTATTACTCCAATGGATGATGCTGTTGCTAAAATTTTACGCCAAGTAGATAAACCTTTATTTATCGCAGTAAACAAAGTAGATAACGCCATGCGTGCTGCTGATGCTGTTGAATTTTACAACTTAGGTTTAGGTGACTATCACACTATTTCATCTGTTAACGGAAGTGGAACTGGTGATTTATTAGATGCAATTGTTGAAGAAATTCCTGAACCTGTAGAAGAAGAACAAACAGAAAATGAATTACCACGTTTTGCTGTAGTAGGTAGACCAAATGCAGGTAAATCTTCTTTTATCAACGCATTAATCGGTGAAGACAGAAATATTGTAACAAATATTGCTGGAACTACTAGAGATTCTATTGATACAAAATACAATCGTTTCGGTTTTGAATTCAATTTAGTTGATACTGCAGGAATTCGAAAGAAATCGAAAGTTAAAGAAGATTTAGAATTTTACTCTGTAATGCGTGCTGTTAGAGCCATTGAATATTGTGATATCGCAATTGTTATGGTAGATGCAACTCGTGGTTTTGAAGGACAAGATGAAAAGATATTTTGGCTTGCTGAAAAAAACAGAAAAGGTGTTGTTATTTTAGTTAACAAATGGGATTTGGTTGATAAAGAAACCAATACTATGCGTGATTTCGAAAATAAAATACGTAAAACAATAGAACCTTTTACAGATGTTCCGATCGTATTTATCTCTGCTTTAACAAAACAAAGAATTTTTAAAGCTATAGAAACGGCTGTTGAAGTTCATGAAAACAGAAAACGTAAAATACAAACGAGTAAACTTAACGAAACTATGTTGGAGATTATGCAACAAACTCCTCCTCCAGCTACAAAAGGTAAGTTTATTAAGATTAAATACTGTATGCAGTTACCAACGCATACGCCTCAGTTTGCCTTTTTTGCGAATCTGCCACAGTATATAAAAGATCCGTATCGTAGATTTGTTGAAAATCAATTACGTGAACATTATAATTTTAACGGTGTGCCTATAAGTATTTATTTCAGACAGAAATAATATAACATTACTAATTAATTTTTAGTCTTCTAACTCAAAATCAATTGGTATAAAATATTCTACGTTAACAAAAGCATCATTTTGTTTACCAGGAATAAACTTAGGTAATAAAGTAACTAATCTTTCGGCTTCTTTTTCTAATAATTCAGCATTATCAGGACCAGAAGTCGTTATATTTTTTACATAACCTTCTTTATCTACAATAAATCGCACCCAAATTCTACCTTCAATTCCTTCCGAGGCTGCATCAAATGGATAAATAAGATTTTCTAAAATATTATTTAATATAGTTTCTTTAATACACTCTTCTTTATTGTAAATAGTATTATCAGAACATGTAATAAACACAGGTTTGTCTGTAACTTGATCGAACCTAATATAATTTTTAAGTAACACTTCTTCTGAAGTTCTCCCTTTTAAAATAGCATCTTTAGAGTTATTTTTTAAGGTTTCCTTTTTTTCTACGATAGTTTTCTGTTTAGAAATAGCCTTTAAATTCTTCTTAATTTTTAAAATGTTAGGAGTATTTCTTCTTCGTACTACTCTGCTTCGAGTAGAAACTGTTAAATACTCTTTCTCGTTTGATTTTTTAAACTTTTCTATAGCGCATTTCCCTATACTGTTTAAATCTTCTATTTGATTTTCTGGAGAAGTACAAACATTGTTTTGTGCATTTGCTATCGTGTAAACAAAAACAAAACAAATAGCTAAATAGTTCTTAAGTTTCATAATATTGGGGGTATGATTTTTAAACTAATAAGATGGTATTTTTAAAACACTACCAAATTCATAAGACTTTTAGTTATTCACGTAATAGTCTTTTAAGTTCCACACATATTTAATTAATGTTCTCAGTTTATACTTTATTCAATTCGTACTTTTTCGTACAAATTGGTTATTTTGTTAAAAGTTTTAGTTAATTGATTACTTAACTTATACATTTCAGCATCTTCATAACCTTGCTTAAACAATCTATCTGAATTAGATGTTACACTTTCCCATAATGCTGAAACATCTCCTAAAGCTTCATCTATTCTATCATTATTAAAACTAGAAATTAGTAAATCATTTAAAGCATTATCTAATTCTGTATATACACTTTTTAAATTCCTTTCACTTTTAGGTGTTTTTAATTCTGGTTTATTAGCAAAATAATACAAAGCTAATCGTTGCGAAAGCATACGCTGCCTCCCAGATTTATTAATAATCTGTTTTAATTCTGAATCTTCTTCTTTCACAAAAGAATCATTCGAATTTGTTTTTCCTTTAGATTCTAAAATAATAGCATTTACAACATTATTAGCATATTTTAAAATTGTAGAATTGGTATTAATAATTTTAACAGCATCGTCTTTATTTGGTTCAGATGCTAAGAACTTCTTATACTTTTCCCAAGTATCTTTCACTTCTTTAATACGTTCTTTTGTTAAAGGAGCTTCAGTATTTTTATCAAGAATATTATTTTGTTTTTCAAATATTATCTTAGTTATTTTTAAATCTTTTTTTGCTTTAAAATCATTTGGATTACTTAAAAGGTATAAATAAATTTTACCCATTCTTTGCGTTAACATTCTTTGCTTTCCTGAAATATTAACAGCTTTATTATAGGTAAGTGCTCCATATTTTTCACTCTGACTATGGCTTAAATTAACGGTTAACATTAAAAAAACAGAAAGGGTTATATTTTTAAATATTTTTCTCATGATGTTGTGTTTGTACTTAAGTATTAATAGTCTTTAATTTGGAAGCTTGTAATTTTTCCATCTTTGGATAAATAGAGTAAAACCAACATTGAACCATTTTCAAATTCAACTAGAAAGTTTTTCTCTTTTTCATCTTCCATAATCAACTCATAAGTCGACATTTTACCTTTATCTTTATGTAAACTGTCTACCATTTTCCCAAACTTATCAGGACTCCATTTTCCTTTTAGTTTAGCATCAAATTTTTCGTGAATTAATGATGATTTTTTTTCATTGAGAGCTTTTTTAATTAACTCTAATGTAGTCGTGTAATCTTTTTCAGATTGAGAAAAAACCGAAGTAGATAAAAATAAAGTCAATATAGAAATAAACAAAATTTTCATAAGGGGGGGATATTTTGTTATTAAAAATTCAGGGTATAAATATAGTGCCTTACACCATCTATTCAAAATATTTTCAATAAAAACAGTGAAAAATCTGTAAAAATTCAGGAAAACACCTTTTTTTAACATTATTTTTAAATATATGGAATTTTAAGTGTTGATTTTTCAAAAATTAACACTTCTTAACCATTGTTAACTTATATTAACTTTATATCGTTAGTTTTTTTCGTTTTTTTGTCGAGAATTTATTGGTAAGAATAAAATGTTATGAAAAAATTGTTTTTCAATATATTCAAAATCAGTGTTTATGATTTTTGAAATTGAGAAACATTACAATTAACCACATAAAATATACATTTCACTACATTTCGTTTTTCCATCTGAAAAGAGTCTAATATTTTTGGCGACTTTAAAATAAAAGGGGACATATGAAAAAAACATTGTTAATTATTGCTTTAATACTATCCTGTAGTATGTATGCTCAATCATACAAATTTAAAATATCAGGTACTATTAAATCTGAAAAGGAAAAAACAGCTATTGAAGCGGCAACAATTCATTTAGAAAAAGAAAAGGATAGCACCGTTTTATCGTATACAATTTCTGATAACAAAGGTAATTTTTCACTAGAAGGAAAAGTATATAATAAAAATGTGAAGTTATTCATTTCATTCATTGGAATGGATGAATACAAAAAGGCGATTGTATTAGACAAGGAATCTAATATTAACTTAGGTACAATTTTATTAAAAGAAGAATCTAATCTACTAAATGAAGTCGTTGTAAAATCAAGAGCTCCAATTACCATAAAAAAGGACACATTAGAGTTTAATGTAAAATCTTTTAAGACAAAGAAAGATGCTAATGTGGAAGATTTATTAAAGAAACTACCAGGAGTTGAGGTTAACGAAGAAGGTCAAATTACAGTTAACGGAAAACCTGTAAATAAAATCTTAGTAAATGGTAAACCTTTCTTTGGAAACGATCCTACAATTGCCACTAAGAATTTATCTAAAGAAATTATTGAAAAAGTTCAAATCACAGATACTAAATCTAAGTCTGAAGCTTTCTCTGGTGAAAAAGGAGATGCTAATAATAAAACCATTAATCTTACCATTAAAGAAGAAAACAACAAAGGTTGGTTTGGTAGAGTTGCAGCTGGTGGTGGAACAGACGAACGTTATGAAGCTGCTACTATTGTAAATAGATTCGACAATAATACTCGTTTTAGTGTTTTAGCTGGAACAAATAACATTAACTCTCCTGGATTTAGTTTTGGTGAAATCACCAAAATGTTTGGTAATTCTAATAATGTAAGCTTCTTTGGAAATGGACAATTTTCTGTTGGAGGTAGAAATTTTGGAGGCGGACAAGGTATTATAACCTCTAGAACTGGTGGAGCAACTTATGCCGATGAATATGGAAAAGGAGTTGATCTTAATGCAAATTACTTTTATTCTGGTAGTGATTCAGAGAACATAAATAGAAGTAATAGAGAATATACTGTTCAAGTACAAGATGAAAATGATCCTACTCAAACTAGAGAACTTCGTTATTTTACAAATTCAAATTCTAGCAGCACTACAGAAAATGACAATCATAATTTCGATGCTGATTTAGATATTGAAATAGATTCTACGTTTTTAATTAATGTTACACCTCGTTTTACGTTTAATGATAGAAGTTCAAACTTCACTCAATCGGATGAAACATTAGATGAAAATAGAGCACTTACAAACAGGTTTTCTAGTAATTCATTTTCTACTTCAGAAGCTAAAAACTTTCAAAACAGAATCGACATTACTAAAAAGTTCGGTAACAAAGGTGGTTTTATTAAAGCCTCTATTACAAATCAAATTGATCAAACTGAAGGAGAAGATTTTAATAACTCAACAATTGAGACTTTTGGAACAAATGCTAACACTGAAATACGAGATCAAAAAACTGATATTACGAGTGATTTAAATGGATTTAGAACTCGTTTATCGTATCGTCAACCAATTATCGCTAAAAAGTTATTCATTAATTTAAATTATCGTTATAGAATAGACGAAAGGACTAGAGTTGAAAGTACTTTTGATTTTGATAATGCAACACAAGATTTTACAAATTTCAACACTGATTTAAGTACCAACTTTACATTTAATGATATTACAAAAACTCCATTAGTTGGAATTACATACGACACAAAATCATTTAATTTAGATTTCGATATCGGTCAAACAATAAGAACTTTAGAAAATCAAGATGTTTTAAGACCTAATTTAAGTTTAAATAAAGACTTTAATAACGTTACTGTTGATGCTAGTATGCGTTATAGATTTCCATCTAAAGCTAGAGTTTATATCGGATATAATTTAGATAATAACGCTCCTGGGATAACACAATTACAACCTTTCACAGATGTATCTAATCCATCTAATATTGTAACTGGTAACCCAAACCTTAGACCAAGTCAAAATCACAGAGTTTTTGCAAACTTTAATAAGTACAACTGGCAAAAAAGAACTGGATTCTTCTTCTGGGGAGGTGGAGATATTACAAACAATCAAATTGTAAGTAAAACAACAATTGGAGACGACTTAGTAAGAACAACTACATATGAAAACGCAGATGGAGTTTACAGTTTTTATGGAGGAGGTAGCTACAATAGAGGAATTAAATTAGATTCTGTGTCAACATTTAATATTAGAACTGGATTAAGATTTAATGCTTCTAAAAGTTTAAATATTTTAAATGAAATAGAAAACACAACAAAAACTAACGCTATTACTCCTCGATTAGGTTTTGAGTTTAACTGGAAGAAAAAGATAGTTATAGAACCTAACTATGAAATTGCTTTTACTAACACTCGTTTTAACGCTAATAATATTGCAGATCAAAACTTTACTAGACATTCACTTCGTATAAGAACAAGAACTAGTGTACCTAAAAAATTAGAATGGAGAAATGATGTGCGTTACACTTTTAACCCAAATGTTATTGGATTTAATAGATCAGCCTGGTTCTGGAACTCTACTCTATCGTATTCAATATTAAAAGATAAAGGTACAATTACTTTAAAAGCTTATGATGTATTAAATCAGAATACAAATGCCAGAAGAACTGTTGTTGGAAATTATGTTGAAGACTCAGAAAGTACCGTACTACAACAATATTTTATGCTTGGATTTAGTTGGAAATTTAATAGCTTAGGAAAAAAAGGAGAAGTTCGAGATTACGGATTCCATTAAAACACAACAAAAAGTCATCTTAAAAGATGGCTTTTTTTATTTTAAATCTGCAAGTTGTCATAGATCAATACGACTAAAAAATACATTTCGTAATTTTGCAATTACAAAAAAGAGATGAAGATGACCATTAGAAGCTTTCACGATAACGTTGATTTAGAATTACCGCTACATATTAATATCAGTTTTAAAATGGTATACGACCTTTTTGAAAAGTACACTGATAATCAATACAAAACACATCCTTTTCATGAAGCGGCAAAACATATGGTTGAGGAAATTGACAAAATTCCTGAGCTTATTAATGGGTTTTCAGATTTCTCATTACTTCAGAAACATGAAGACATTATCAACTTAGTTTTAGATCCTTTATTTCCTGAAATATTAAGTACAAACGAAATAAAAGCTGCTACAGTTCCATTTTCATTTACTTGTTTTAAGTTTACTGAACGTTTTGAAAATATTTTAACCAATGCTGGTGACGACTATGAATTTGTAGTTCGTAATTTCGAGCAAGATGCTATGTACATTTATGCTTGTACTTTAATTTTATCATATATATACAATTATCATGTAGATTTAAAACGTCCGTTTTATTTTGATATTCCAGATAAAACTAGCGATTTTACTAAACATTATAGAGTAGCATTTAATGGTGATTTTATGGACATTACTCCTACTGAAAATGCTCCAAAGATTACTGAAGACGATATTAAATTATTATTAGATAATTTTGATAATATTGAAATTTGGAAAGAAAAATTTCCACCAAACTCCTATATTTTTAAAGGGTTTGGTATTATGAATCTTTTTGATGTTACTGCAGATGAAACTATCACTTCTATTCGCGACAATCTCGTTAGGAGAGAAGATCAAAGCATGACAGAAAAATTAAGAGATAACTTACGAGATTTTTATACTATTAAAGACTTAAAAGTTGGATATTCTGTTTTTGACATCAGTAATATTTCCGAAGGAAAAGTAAAAGTAAAAAGATCGGAAAGCATACTTCTTAATCAAGAAACTCAAATTACTTGTAATGAATATTTTTGCAATCATTTAATTAGTAAAATTTTCAGAGAAAACGAGAGTATCGTAATTTCTGATGCTAAGAATTATCACGATTTATCTGGTGGAAATAAATTTTCAAAAAACTTAGAAAATCGAGAAATTGGTAGTATTATTCTTATCCCAATTAAGAACAGTACCAATCAAGATTTAGTTCTTATAGAAATTGCTTCACCTAGAGCTTATGAATTAAACTCTGTTAATAAACAGAAACTTAAAGATATTATTCCTGTTTTTCAAGCTGCTGCAGAACGTAATTCAGAAGAATACATGAATATTCTTGAAGCAACCATTCAAGAATACTATACTTCTATCCATCCTGCTGTTAAATGGCGTTTTTACGAAGCTGCTGAAAACTATCAAAATGCACTTTTAGATCAGGAAGAAGATGCTAAAATCGAAAAGATCACTTTTAACGATGTTTATCCATTGTACGGACAATCAGACATTAAAGGTTCTTCTCATGCAAGAAATTTAGCCATTAAACAAGATTTAACAAAGCAGTTAAAATCTGCAATCCATGTTTTAAGAGAAGCTTGTTTAAAAGAAAACTTACCGATATATGATGAATTAATGTATCGTGTAGAAGATTATTTAGTTGAAGTTGAAAAAGGAATGAAGGCTGGCGATGAAGTTGCTATTTTAGACTTTTTGAAACGTGATATTTATCCTGTTTTTAATCATATCAAAGAAATCAACGACGAACTTACACAGGTTGTAAATGATTACTTAGGATTGTTAGACAACAATCTTCAAGTTGTTTACGAAAAGAGAAAAGACTATGAAAATAGTGTTACTAAACTTAATGACAAACTAGCTAAGTTTATCGATAAGAAACAAGAGGAAGCTCAAAAGATATTCCCACATTATTTTGAACGTTACAAAACAGATGGTGTAGAATATAATTTGTATATCGGACAATCGATTACAAAAGAAAAAAAGTACGATCCTTTATATCTTTATAATTTAAGATTATGGCAATTGCAAACCACTTACGAAATGGAAAATGTTGCTTATAACTTGAGAAAAGATTTGGATCATGACTTACGTGTTGCATCATTAATTTTAGTTCATAGCAATCCTTTAGCTATTGAATTTAGAATGGATGAAAAGCAATTTGATGTAGATGGTGCTTACAACATTCGTTATGAAATCATAAAAAAGAGAATCGATAAAGCACACATAAAAGGTACTACAGAACGTTTAACAACTCCTGGAAAAATAGCCATTGTTTATTCTCAAGATAAAGATGCACAAGAATACTTAAAATATATAAAGTATTTACAATCTAAAAACCAATTAGGAAAAGTAGAGATTTTAGAATTAGAAGATTTACAAGGAGTTTCTGGATTGAAAGCTATTCGAGTAGAAGTTAAATATAATGAAGAAGAGAACTCAAAATCTTCTTTATCTATTGATGAATTGATTAAAAAAATATAATAAACAACTATATAAAATAAAAAGAGCCTCAATATTGAGGCTCTTTTTATTTTAGTTTACTTCTTTTCCGTCTTTG
Source organism: uncultured Tenacibaculum sp. (assembly GCF_947502995.1). GTDB lineage: Bacteria > Bacteroidota > Bacteroidia > Flavobacteriales > Flavobacteriaceae > Polaribacter. The sequence continues at coordinate 95,073 of NZ_CANNBW010000018.1, forward strand.
TCCAAGAATCTTAATTTATAATTACCATCATTATCTTTAAAAACAACTGTTTTCTCAGTTTCTGGCTTATTAAAATCAGTTACATTTTTCGCAGTTACAATTAATGTTTTACACGTTTTATCTGGAGTACAATCGTTGTTTGCAATTGCTACAGTTAAACAAACAGTATACTCTCCTTCTCCAATTCCCCAAACAAATGAACTTTCTCCTTTACTTGTATCTTTTGACTCTTCAGTTTTACCTGTTGCATCTTTTTGATTTACCTGAAAAGTATATGTGTATCCATCTTTCTTTTCTGCTTCGAATTTTAAATCTAATCCAACATTTTCAGAAATTGTAAAGTCAACTTTTTCACAAGTCGCAGAACCATTATCTGGATTTACAACATCAGAATCGTCATCATTACAAGAAACAAATAAGATTAATGCTAAATTAATTACTAATAGATTTTTGATAAATTTCATGAGAATTATTTTTTAAATTATTACTCATGTAATACAATTCAATAGAAATTTACCCTATCATTTTTCAAAATATTTTTAGCTTAAAAGAAAATTTTCCTTTAAACTATCTATTAACAAGGAATTAAGCAGCCGGAACAACCCCCGCACTTTGATTATAAAAAGCTACTGCAAAAGCAATAACACTTACAATAATTCCTATCATAAATACGGTGTAAGTAGTGCGTAATAAGCTATATTTTCTATTTAAAACTAATCCTAAGAAATATAAATCTTTCGTTAAAGACCCGTATAAATAATCACGATCTTTCATCATTTCACTCATACCCCATTCAAACTCTTGCAAACTCATTTTATGAAAGTTGCCAAAGAAAATCAGATTTACTTTCTTGTTTGCAATATCTTCCTTTGTAAACTTTCCTTGAGTAACATTAGGTCGTGTTGCTAATATGGAAAGAATTATAGAGATTACAGTAAAAACAACGAAAATAATTGTTGGTACTATTAAATACCCATTAGAAGGATTATCTAATTTTGGAATTAATGTAGATAATGCCATAGAAATAATAATTGCATTTACAGAAAGTAAAATATTGGCTTTCGTATCAGCAATATCACTTAGTGTGATATGATTTCTCAATGCAACACGAAACATCGTTTCAATTCCTCTTTCAGGTAACTCAACTTTATCTTTTTTTAACTGAAGTTCTTCTTTTTTCTGAGATAATTTCTTTTGTTCTTGCTTGATTTTTTTCTCAGTTTTTAAAAGCTGTGCTAAATTTTTTGATTTTTGCTTTTCCCATTTTCTTACAGCAATATCTGTATAAAAACGATGTCCGTTAGTTAAAAAATCAATATTCTTTTTTATCCAATCTGTATCTTTAATTTTGGAATCAGATAATAACTCCATTTCTTTATGAAGCAATTGAGAAAACTCATTATAATTTTTACTTCCTAAATGAGAACAATCGGCATCTTTTAGTAATTTTTCTAATTCAGAAACAGGTTCAACATCCATTTTAGTTGCTAAAATAGTCCCTTTAATGGCTTTAATTTTCTCCTCTTCTACTCCTTCTTTAGATAAAAAATCAGATACAATAATCGTACTTTCCTCTTCATGATTGTTAGGGTCTACAGTAAAACCTGTATCATGAAACCAAGCAGCAATAACCAAACACTCTTTATCTGTTTCAGATAGCTTTGCTTCTTCTGCCAATTCAGAAGATTTTTCTACTACTCGAAGTGTATGTGATAAGCTATGATAAACTAATTTCTTGTCTAGTTTTTCATTTAAAGTATTCATCACAAAACTTTCTGCTTTTTCTAGGAGAGTGCTCATAAATCCGTAATTTAGTTTAGTAAAAGTAACTAAACTTTATCAATTTTTATAACGCAAGGATTCTTGTATTATTTCGACATAATAATTATGCTTACTTGGAAAAATATTATACACTTTACCGTTAATGGTAATCCAACTCCTGACAAGAGAGTTGAAAAAACTGATGAGGAATGGAAAGAAATCCTTTCTCCTGAACAATTTAAGATTACTCGATTAAAAGGAACTGAAAGACCTTTTAGTGGAGAACACTGTACTTCGTTTACTGAAGGAAAATATAGTTGTGCTTGCTGTGGCACTCCTTTATTTGATTCTTCAATAAAATTTGATTCTAGTTCTGGTTGGCCTAGTTTTAATCAGCCAATACAGGAGAACGCTATTAAGTATCATAAAGATTCTTCACATGGAATGATTCGTGTTGAGATTGTTTGTAATACTTGTGATTCTCATTTAGGTCATGTTTTTCCTGACGGACCAGAACCTAGTGGTTTGCGTTATTGTGTAAATTCTTTATCAATTCAATTAGACGATGAAAACTAAAATAGCTACAGTTGGTGGTGGATGTTTTTGGTGTACTGAAGCCATTTTTAATCAAATTAAAGGTATTGAAAAAGTAGTTTCTGGTTATGCAGGTGGAAACGCTCCTGGACATCCGACATACAGAGAAATTTGTTCTGGTTTAACAGGACATGCTGAAGTAATTCAGATTACTTATCATCCTGATGTAATTTCTTTTCAAGAAATTTTAATCATTTTTATGACCACTCACGATCCTACAACGTTAAATCGTCAAGGAGCAGATGTTGGCACTCAATATCGTTCTGTTATTTACTATCAGAATGAAGAAGAGAAAAGCATTATCGAAGAAGTGGTTAAACAAGTACAACCTTACTTTGATAATCCAATAGTTACTGAAGTGAGTGAAATGCCAATTTTCTATGCAGCAGAAGATTATCATCAAAACTATTACGAAAACAACAAAGAACAAGGATATTGCAATTTTGTGATTACGCCAAAGCTTTCTAAGCTTAGAAAATTATATGCTGATAAGCTGAAGTAATTCAATTTGAAATTAAATTTTCTAAATACCTTATAGAATCTTTATGAGCTATACCATTAACAACAACTTCACCCGTATTTTGTATGGTAATGGTTAGCTTGTTTTTAATATTGAGCTTCTTAACCAATTCTTTATATCGATCGGTAAAAAAGAAATATCGTTGATTACTTGAGCCCGACCATGGACGGGATAAATCGTGTAACTTTTCTATATAGGGTCCATCAACAAAAATATCACATAGTTCCAGCAGTAAATGATTTGTTATTTCCTTTCTCCTTCTAATGTGCTCAATTGTGTAACCACTAAAAATCATTACAGATAATTTAGTTTGGCTCTTAATTTTTTTAATTAATGAATACAGTGCTTCATGTTGATCAAAGGGCTCTCCTCCAAAAACAGTTATCCCTTCAATATCCTCTTTTACGTTTACTATAATATCATACAATTCATCAACTTTAATTTCTGTTCCTTCTTTTCTATTCCAAGTTTGAGGAACAAAACAATTTTCACATTGTATGCTGCATCCTTGAACCCATAAAACAAAACGTTTTCCTGGACCTTCAACCTCTGAAGAAGTGATATATTTATGAATATTTAAAACCATACTATAACTCTAACCTTCTTCCTCTAAATCTTTTTCTCGAAGTGTCCTTGGGTTTTTCATTTTCTATTTCATCACACGTAATTTTTGCTTTAATATTCTCTTGAATATTTTTAGAAATATCGTTTCTAGTATAGAAATTTTCCAAAGAGCTATACCTCCCATTATCTTCTCTTTCCTTTACCAAATATTTAGCTTGTACCATTGAAATCCCTGATAATGTTGCAAAATCTTCCTCGCCTGCACGATTAACTTCTAATAAGCTAACTTCATTTTCAATACTGATTTCAGTATTATTTTCATCAGCTTCATTGATTACATCATCTAACAAATTATTCGTATCTAATCTCTTTTCATTATTAAAAAATGATGGTCTTTTTTTCGAAATATCTTTTAATGATTCAACGTAGGTCTGAGCAGTTTCAACTGAGAAAAATGAATAAAACACCGCCAAAATACATAGTACGTAAATAATTCTTCGAGCATACCTAAAGAACCCTTCTTTTCGAACAGGAAAATCAAGAATTACCTTTTTACCAGGATTATCTCTTTCATAATTGGCAACTTGTAAATGATATAACTTATCTAAATGATTTTCTAATGTATCACCAACTTTATTGGTAATAAAATATGAAGTAAACACTCCAGATTCTACTTCAATTTTATGAATTGTTTTTACATTATTACTATCTTTTTCAAATTCATGATGCCCATTATTTAATTCAGTAGTTACTAAAGAATACTTTGGATTTATCGTTGAAAAATAGTCGTTTCCATAAAAGAATTCCAAATCCTCTACATTGTCTACCTTATAGAACGATTTCATATAGTCTTCATTCGTTTTTTCATCTATTTGAACCGTAAAATAGTAAGCCGAAAATAATAAAACAGTTCCTAAAATCAACTTATAACTACCACTGAATAAAGAGAAGAAAATTGCCACAATTGCATTTGCATATGGTACAAAAGCTAGGACAAAAATGATAATTGCAATTAAACACATAACAAAAGTTAATATTAAAAATCTAACACTCTACCTCTTCGTTCATTTGAATCAGAAGCATTATCATCTGTTATATTCTTTTCAACAAAAAGAAATTCTTTTAATTCATTTTGAAGTTTCTCAGAAACAGAATTTCTATCAAAGAAATTAGAAAGATTTATATATTTTCCATTCTCATCTCTTTCTTTAACAAGGTATACAGCTTGAATTTTAGATATAGCTTTTAGTTGAGCAAACTGCACATCATTTGCTTTATTTACATCTAATAATTTCAACTCTACATTTAAGTCATTTTCACTCTTCTGGATTAACTCTTCAACCTCTAAGTTTGCATTTACTTCATTCTCTACAATCATTTCGACTTCTTTTGATGGTTCGATACTTAGTGAATTGTTACTCGTAGTTACCACTTCATCTTCTTTCCTTCTTCTCAATGTAAAAAAGCAATGAATCATAGAAATTATGATGATAAAAGGAGCTATTGTTCCATAGTAAGAACGATAAACTATATCTTGAAAAACCACTTTTTTATTAGGATGGTCTTTTTCGTAGTTTTTTAATTGTTGTTGATGTAATTTCTTTAATCTATCTTCAACTAAGTTTCCTTGTTGATCTATAATAGAATAGGATTTAAACTTCCCTCCTAAGGCTGTAATTTTATGAACAAACTTCTTTCCTTCGTTTAACTTAACTTCTTCATGATAACCATCTGACAGTTGAGTAGTAGTTAAACTATATTGTGGAAAACGTATAGAAATATCATCAAAATAAAACACCTCTAAATCTTCTATTCTTTCTACTTCATGAGTTTTTACCAAATGTTGATTTGTTTCATAAGAATCTAACTCTAAAAGAACTACTGAAGCTATTAAAAATAAGGCAGCGTAAATCGCTGCAGAAAATTTCTTTATAAAAACTCCGTAACCAATAGCAACAATACTATTAAAAACAGGGACTATAGAAATAGCAATTATAGCTACTAATTTTAACTTTTTCATTTTACAAGTAACACCTATTTATTGTTGTTTGACAATTTATTTTCTTCCTTGACTTCAATCTGATCTTCATGAAATTCGTGAGTAAGCTCATGTTCTAATGTTTCTCCTTCAATCAAATCTTCCAATACACTTATATATTCTAAACATCTTTTTCCTTTTACTCCTTCAACTTTTGCTTTTACAGCTCCACTTTTTGTTATTTCTATTATGATTTTCTTCATTACTGAGCAATTATTGATTGATATTATAAGTAAGTACTATAGATTTATTCTCTGTTAATTCTTCTGATTCTAGAGTTAAACCTTTAGAGTCAGCATCATTTTTTAATTTCTTATATACCAATTCTTGAATAACATTACCATACTCCGTTTCTATTTGCGATACTAATTCTTGAGCTTTTTCTTTATTTGCTCCAATAAAAAACATATCAATAGCTTTACGATTAGGATTAAATACACACTCTATTTGTACATCATCAATTTCCGACAAAACGTGGTTTTTAACATTCAATCTCGCATTATTTGATAAATTATTTAATGCAGATTTAACAATGTTTATCTTTCTAAAAATAGAGGGATAAATTACAGTGTTATTTATAGTTGAAGTTTTGGTTTCAAGATTTGATAACAATTGTTCAGCAACAGCTCCTACAGCGATACTACCAACAGATACTCCTGCTGCTCCTAAAAGAGCACTTGCTCCTCCGATTACGACTACTACACTCATTATAAATACTTTTTCTTTTTAAAAATCTATTGTTCTACCTCCTCTTCGTGGCTGACTATTTGGAGTTGGTTTAAAATCATCAAAACCATCTTCATGAACAACTACTGCTTCTTCTATAAATTCATTGTCATTTATCGTTGTTGCTGATACAGCTCTAACATTTGCCCATTGTCGAATTGCCTCAATATTTTCTGCTTGAGTTACCTTTAAAGGAACTGTATTATTAATAGATTTTTCAAAATCTTGAAAGGTTAGTTTTCTTCGTTGATCGAAAGCTTCGAATAATGCAGAAATTACTACTTGTTCAATTTCAGCTCCAGTAAAACCTTCTGTTTTTTCTACAAGAATATCAAGATATTCCTGCTCGCTAAAATCAGCTTCTAAAACTTCTTTATTCTTTAATTTTTTACGCAAATGCACTTTAAAAACTGCTGCTCTTTCAACTTTAGTTGGTAAATCAACAAAGAAGATTTCATCAAAACGTCCTTTTCGCATTAATTCAGGAGGCAATAAATCAATTTTATTAGCTGTTGCAACAACAAAAACAAATTTTTGCTTTTCCTGCATCCAACTTAAGAAAGTTCCAAAAATACGAGTTGAAGTACCGCTATCTCCAGAAGAACCAATTCCTGTGAATCCTTTTTCAATCTCATCAATCCATAGTACACAAGGCGCAATTGCTTCTGCAGTTTGAATTACCTTTCTCATATTAGCTTCACTACTTCCAACAATTCCACCAAAAACACTTCCAACATCAAACTTTAATAAAGGTAAGTTCCATTCGGAACTTAATGATTTTGCTATTAACGATTTTCCGCAACCTGGAACTCCAGTAATTAATACTCCTTTGGGCGAAGGAAGATTATATTGTTTTGCTACACTCCCCCAAGAATTAGACCTTTTATATATCCAATTTTTAATATTATTTAAACCTCCAACACTTTTCATATCTATTTTTGGAGATAAAAATTCAAGAATACCAGATCTTTTTATTAGTTGTTTTTTTTCTTCTTTTATTGCTTCAATATCACTTAGACTTAAAGTACCGTCTCTCGTGATAGCTAAAGCCAATGCATTTTCAGCTTCGTGTAAAGTTAGTCCTGATGCAGCATCACTTAATTTTTTTAAGTCTTCATTATCAACTCGAAGCTTTAATTTTTTATTATCCTTATTTGTATCAATGATATTCTTGTAAACTTTCTGAATTTCCTCATTATTTGGTAATTCAAAATCCATCAAACAAATTTGTTTTGACAGATCATCTGGAACAAAAATATCATGTCCGATAATGATAATTGTTTTGGAATATTCTGACATTTTAAGTTGATAAACCAAATCTTTAATTTTTCTAATTAGGATTTGATTTGGATGATTTTCACAACATCTCTTTAAATCAAAATACAAATCTTTTAAAATGAAAACCGCATCATCTTTATAGTTTTCAATATATTCTAATACACTTATAGAATTCTTTAAATCTGATTTTACGACTTTTCCATTCTTTTCAATTCCTTTGGTAACACTCCATTGAAAAACTTCTTTTCTAAATTTAAAATGATCTTTTTCATTAACCATTTGATCAATTAATTCAATAAGCCTTTCTTCTTCCCAAGTAGTAATATATAGTATTGGGAATCGAGCTTTAATATGATTCGCTAAAGATTGTTCAAACTGGAGGTATTGTGATTTCATTGCATTTTTTTGTTGATTCTGCTATAAAACTACTTAATAAGAATTTATTTTAAAAGGAATATCAATATCTTTTTCAAACCATTTCTTTCGTAAGAATTGAAAACGGATAACGACATAAAACTTGTAAATAAAATATTACTTCATGAAAAGATCTAAACTGAAAATACCTAATAGTAAAGGACAAATTTTAAATGCTTTTTTAGAATTACCAGCAAATCAAAAACCTGATTTCTTTGCCATTTTTGCTCATTGTTTTACATGTACTAGCTCTTTAAGTGCAGTAAAAAATATCAGTAGAACACTTACAAATTATGGTTTTGGAGTTGTTCGTTTCGATTTTACAGGTTTAGGTAAAAGTGAAGGTGAATTTCATGAAAGCCATTTTTCAGCAAATGTTGCCGATCTTATTGCGGTAAGTGAATATATGAACACTAATTTCGAAGCTCCTTCTTTATTAGTTGGGCACTCTCTTGGTGGTGCGGCTGTACTTACTGCAGCAGCAGAATTAACTTCAGTAAAAGCTATAGCAACAATTGGCGCACCAGCAGATGTAGAACATGTAACGCATTTATTCTCTCACGGAATTCACGAAGTAGAACAAAAAGGAGAGGTAAATGTGAATATTGGAGGAAGACCTTTTAAAATTAATAAAGAGTTTGTTGATAATTTCACGAAAACAGATTTACCAAGTATTGTAAAAAAATTAAGAAAACCAATTTTAATTCTTCATTCACCAATAGATACTGTTGTAGGTATTAAAAATGCTGAGAAAATATACCATAACGCACATCATCCAAAAAGTTTTGTAACGTTAGACAATGCAGATCATTTGTTAACCAACCCAGAAGATAGTAAATATGCAGGTAATGTTATTGGAGCTTGGGTACAACGTTATTTCCCTAAAAAAGTAAAAGTAAACTTAAACTCAGCTCAAGAACAAGCTGTTGGCCATTTGAATTTAATTGAAGATAATTTTACAACAAAAATTCAAACTAGTAACCACAGTTTAATTGCAGATGAACCTGCTAGTGTTGGTGGAGACGATTTTGGTCCTTCTCCTTTCGATTATCTTAATGCTGCTTTAATTGCTTGTACTACGATGACACTTAAAATGTACGCAAATAGAAAACAGTGGGATTTACAAGAGGTATTTGTGTATGTTACTCGTGTAAAAAAATCTAGTGAAGAATTAGGAATAACTTCAGAAGGAATCAACAGGCATGATCATTTTACTAAAAAAATAAAACTGGTTGGTGATTTAGATGAAAAACAAAGAGCTCGTTTATTAGAAATCGCTGCAAAATGTCCGGTTCATAAAACTTTAGAAAACAAAGCATATTTTGAATCTAGTTTAATAGATTAAAGAAGTATCTTTATGTATTATTTCAATAAAAATCTATGATTTTTAATATTAACAATACATTTAGCGATTCGCTTCCAGCAGATAAAACTTTAGAAAACACAAGAAGGCAAGTTGTTGATGCTTGCTTTTCTTATGTTACACCTAAAAAAACAGTAAAACCAGAACTTTTACACGTTTCTGAAACTTTACTTGAACATTTAGGTTTGACTAAAGAAGACACAACATCGGATGAGTTTTTGTCGATTTTTACTGGAAATAAAGTTTTAGAAAATACACATCCGTATGCCATGTGTTATGGTGGACATCAATTCGGGAATTGGGCTGGACAATTAGGTGATGGTAGAGCGATTAACCTTTTTGAAATTGATCATAATAATGAACATTGGGCATTGCAATTAAAAGGTGCTGGTGAAACTCCATATTCTAGAACGGCAGATGGATTGGCTGTACTTCGTTCTTCTATTCGTGAACATTTGTGTAGCGAAGCTATGCATCATTTAGGCGTTCCAACTACGCGATCTTTATCGTTGAGTTTAACAGGGGATCAAGTGTTACGTGATGTAATGTATAATGGAAATCCGGCTTACGAAAAAGGTGCTGTAGTGTCTAGAGTTGCACCTAGTTTTATCCGTTTTGGCAATTTTGAAATTTTAGCAGCTCGTCAGAATCATGAAACACTACAATTACTTACAGATTATACCATCAAACATTTCTATCCTGAAATTACTTCAGAAGGAAAACAAAAATATCTTGATTTTCTAACTGCAATTAGAGATCGAACTATTGAAATGGTAGTCCACTGGCAACGAGTTGGTTTTGTGCATGGTGTAATGAATACTGATAACATGTCTATTTTAGGATTAACTATTGATTATGGTCCGTATGGCTGGTTAGAAGATTTTGATTATGAGTGGACTCCAAATACTACTGATGCACAACATCGACGTTACAAATTTGGTAATCAACCCTACATTTGTATGTGGAATTTATTCAAATTGGCAAATGCGTTATATCCTTTGATTAATGAAGTAGAACCGCTTGAAGAAGTTCTAGATACTTTTGAAGGGTTGTATATTGAGCAATATTCTAAAATGATGATGCAAAAACTTGGTCTTTCTATCAATGGAGATTATGTTGAACTTATTTCATCTTTAGAAAAAGCTTTACAACTTATAGAAACAGATTATACTATCTTCTTTAGAAATTTAGCTTCAATTTCAAAAAGTGATTCAACTGCTAAAGCTATCGAAAAAATAACATATGCATTTTATAACGAAGAAGCTTTACAAGGAGAGGTTTTATCGCAGTGGAATGATTGGATGAATAGTTACATTGAAGCATTGCAAAATGAAACTATTGAAGATGATGAAAGAAAAACTAAAATGAATTCAGTTAATCCAAAATATGTACTAAGAAATTACATGGCACAATTAGCTATCGATGATGCTGATAAAGGAAATTATGAATTAATTGACGAATTATATCAAATGCTAAAGAAACCTTACGAAGATCAACCTGAATATGAAAAATGGTTTGCTAAGCGACCAGATTGGGCTCGACATAAAATAGGTTGTTCTATGCTATCATGTAGTTCTTAATTGAAGAATTTCAATATAAATAATATACTAAAAAGTCTCTTATAACATAATTTAAGAGACTTTTCTTTATTCTAAGAGAAAAATAAACACATACTGTTTCCCTTATAACACAAGGGTTTCATGATATATTCAGAATTAATATTAGAAAAAAATCTATCAAAAATTTTATTTAGTTAGGAATCCTTACTATATTTGTATCATAATTAAAATAGAAACAAATTTAAAATCAATACATATTATTATGAGTAAATCAATTTTTTACCACGCAGGTTGTCCAGTTTGTATAAGTGCAGAACATGATATCGTTAATTTAATTGGATCAGATAATGTAGAAATCGTTCACATTGGTGAAGATCGAAACAGAATTGCTGAAGCTGAATCAGTAGGAGTTAAATCAGTACCTGCTTTGGTAACTCCAAATGGTAATGCTTTACATATCAACTTCGGTGCTTCTATGGAAGATGTAAAAGGATAATCTTTTTTTAAATCAATATAGTTAGGATTCCTACCTAAAAAAAGAATCCTAACTATTAAAATAAATAATATGAAAACTAATATTAAACAATTAACTATACTATTATTACTTTCAATAACAGTTGCTTTTTCTCAGCAAAAGGAATATGAAGATGATAACTTTAGTATTAAAAACGTACAGGTTACAAATAAAACAGACTTAGGAGTAACAGTTTGGGAAATTGAAGTAAAAGGTTTCGCAGGTAAAACTGTTCCTAAAAAAACGGGGCAATTGGATGGAGCACCAGTTTTAGGTTATGTATTCCCTACATCTTTACAATCAACTGATGTTGGTTTTAATGAAACCTCAGGTATTGTTGCACTCGCTTTAACTTCTCATCCTGATTTTGATGATACTCCTTTGTGGGATGAAAATAATGATCAGAAATACGACAATGATGGAATTATATGGCATCCACATTAGGTTGTATTACATAAAGATGATAAAGTTTCAGGTGGGCTTTCAGTAAAACAATTTAAAAAAGCAGATAAAACAATAGTATTGCCACCTACAAATCCAGGAATGCCAATGTATATGGATTCTCCAGGTTTTCCAGTAACTACAGAAAAACATACTATAAAAGTTGTTGTTCCGAATTATAGAATGAATAATAAATCTGATTTTAATTACGATGGAGTAACTGCATTTATGAAAGTTAATACCAGTAACAGTAATTTACCGATGCTTGGTGTATATCATGTATTTAGTGTAGCTAGTGGAAATTTATCATTACCCTATAAAGTAAAAATTCAATAATATGAAAGTATCAGTTTGGGACACCTATGTAAACAGAGAAGATGGCAAATTAATGCATTTCGATATTTTAGTACCAGATCATATTACAGATTCAAATACAGTATTTGACTTTGGTAAAACGTATCTAAAAAGTAAAACCTTTAAAACATTACAATTAACGGCTAAAGAATGTCGCCTTTGCCACATTGAACAAGCTACTGAAGAGGTAGTTTCTGTGATTCAAAAAAACGGATTTGCAATTATAGAAATGGAAAACTGCAATTAATTTAATTAGGATTACTAACTTTGCCTGTCTACTAAATTCAGACAGGCTTTTTTTATGAACGAAAGTACTTTTAACCCTGAACAACAAGAAAAAGATATTTCTAGCAAAATAGTTGCTGGTTTAGAACGTGTTTCGGAAGTTTTTAAAAAACTGCTTTGGGAAAAAGCAAAACTTATAGGTTTAAGTCCCATTCAAATACAAATTCTAATTTTTATTACTTTTCATAAACGAGATTTATGTAATGTAAGTCATCTTGCCAAAGAATTTAATGTTACAAAACCTACTATAAGTGATGCCATTCGTGTATTACATAAAAAAGAGTTGATTATAAAAGATTATTCTTCTTCAGATAATAGAAGTTATACGATCATTTTATCAGAAAAAGGAAAAGAGATTGTAAATGAAACTCAAGGATTTTCAAATCCTTTAAAAAATCAAGTAGACAATTTCGAACAACAAGAAAAAGAAAGTTTATTTGAAACTTTAAGTACTTTAATTCATAAACTAAACAAAAACGGAATTCTTTCAGTACAAAGAACTTGTTACGGGTGTAAATATTATCAAAAAAACGATACTTCTCATTTTTGCAATTTATTAAACACACAACTCCAAACTACAGAAATCAGACTTGACTGTCCTGATTTTGAAATAAAAAACTAGTCAATAAGAAATTTGTACACATCATTCAGTAAAATGTATACTTTTTACAAAGGCTTTAAAAGTAATTTTGTGATGTAATTAAAAGTATTACATCATGAACAAAATTATAACACTTATACTTATCATCTATTCTACAAGTCTCATAGGGCAAAAAAACTGGAAAATTCAAACTTCTAAAAAAAGGTGAAATCACAATAAAATGTGAAATTACTTACAATTTAGGTTTTGAATACCCTCAACATTTCAGTAAGATATTCAAGAAGAAAACGGGCTACTCACCTGTTCAATATCGATCTGTAAACTAATTTGTATTTTTGTTTAGATTAACTCAACTACTATGAAGAAATTCTTTCTTTTAGCTATAATTTCTGTGTGCATTTATGGATGTGCTAGTTATAAAGCTCAGTATAGTTCTAAAAACTACACACCTCAACAAACAACAACTAAAAAACCTAATCATACTTTCTATTTAATTGGTGACGCAGGTAATGTAGCTAAAGAAGGTGATCAACTTACTTCTTTAAACTTCTTTGAAAAAGAACTTATAAATGCAACAGAGAATAGTACTGCATTGTTCTTAGGAGATAATGTATATCCTGTTGGAATTTACCCTAAAAAACATCAGGATTATAAACTTTCTAAATATCGTTTAGAGATTCAAACAGCAGTTGCAAAGAAAAATAAAGGTAGAAGTATTTTTATACCTGGTAATCATGATTGGTATAATGGTGTAGACGGATTAAAAAGACAAGAAAAACTAGTTGAAAAAGCATTAGGTAATGATTCGTTTTTACCTGAAAACGGTTGTGGATTAGATAAGGTTGATATTAATGAGAATTTAACTCTAATTACTATTGACAGTAAATGGTTTATCATGAATTGGGATGAAGAGCCTAAAATAAATGACAATTGTGATATTAAAACTAGAGAACGTTTTATTGAAGAATTATGGAGTTTATTTAAAAAGAATAGGTACAAAAATGTAGTAGTAGCTATGCACCATCCAATGTATTCTAATGGTCCGCACGGAGGAAGTTTTTCTGTAAAAGATCATATGAGTCCGGCTCCTATTTTAGGAACATTTAAAAATATGTTACGTTCTCATGCAGGTATTCAAACTGATAACTTTCATAAACAGTATAGCGATTTTGTTCGTCAAATAGAAACTATTGCTAACGACTTTAAAAATAACATTGTTTTTGTTGGAGGGCACGAACATAATTTACAATACATAGAAAACAACGGTTTTAAACAAATTGTAAGTGGAGCAGGATCTAAAAAATCTCCTGCTTTAGTTGGCTATGGTGCCGAATTCACTTATGGTAATTATGGTTATGCTAAATTAAACTTCTATGATGATGGTTCTGCAATCGTTGAGTATTACTCTGCAAATGATGAGGATAAGAACAAATTATTATTCAGCAAACAAATTATAGCTCCTATCCTAAGAGAAACAAATTTTGATTTTTCTGAATTTGAACAACATAAAAAAGAAATTACAACTACTTTATATAGTAAAGATGCAGTAGATGTTTCTGGTTTTCATAAATTCATGTGGGGTGATTTAAACCGTGAAAAATATGGTAAAGAAATTACTGTTCCCGTTTTAGAATTGGATAACGTTTTTGGAGGTTTAAAACCAATTCGTCGTGGTGGTGGAAACCAAACAAATTCCTTACGACTAGAAAATGCTGATGGAAAACAATATGTGCTTCGATCTATGTATAAAGATGGAAGTAGAATTATGGGAGGTGTTTTAAAAGGTACTTTTTTAGTAGATGTTGTTCAAGATATTTTTACTATGTCGCATCCGTATGCTGCTTTTGTAATTCCTGATATGGCTGAAGCTGCTGGTATTTATCATACAAACCCTAAATTATATTACATGCCTAAACAACCTGCTTTAGGAATGTATAACGATGTTTTTGGTGGTGGTTTATATTTATTAGAGGAAAGACCCGCTGGAAATCGTGAAGATGTTGCTTCGTTTGGTAACTCTAAAAAGATTATTAGTACTTATGATGTACTAGAGAAAATCAGAAAAAACGGAAAACATACCATTGATCAAAGCTTTACAGTGCGTTCTAGGTTGTTCGATATGGTAATTGGAGATTGGGATCGTCATGAAGATCAATGGCGTTTTGCTTCATTTAAAACAGAAGATGATAAAACCTACTACAGACCAATTCCTAGAGATCGTGATCAACCGTTTTCTCGATTTGATGGAGTTTTAATTCCGCTTTTAAAATTAAACACTCCGTTAATTAAGAACATGCAAACTATGGATTACGATATTAAAGATATGAAGTGGTATAACAACTATCCTCGTTTCTTTGATGCAGAATTCTTAAATCAATTAACTTTAGAAGATTGGTTAAAAGAGGTAAAATATATTCAACGTAACTTAACTGATGAAGTTATTGAAAACTCAATAAAACAATTCCCTAAGAATGTATACGACATTGATGGAGAAGAATTAATTGCTAAAATTAAATCTAGAAGAGACAAATTAGAATCTTTCGCAAGAAAATATTATGCAAAACAAGCTAAGAAAGTTCAAATAGTTGGTACAGATAAAGATGATATTTTCATTATTAAGCGTTTAAACAACAATGAAACTAGTGTTGAAATCTTAAGAAAACAAAATAAATTTTTTAGTAGAGTTTTTAAAACTAGTGAAACTGAAGAAATTCAACTTTATGGATTAAATGGAAAAGATCAATTCTTTATTTCTGGTGATGTTCAAGAAGGAATTTTATTACGTTTAATTGGAGGACATAACAACGATCTTTACGAAGATAACTCTTCTGTTGAAGGTAATAGTAAAATGACAAAAGTTTACGATTATATTTCTAAAAAAAATACAGTAAATGGAAAAGAAGTTGACGATTTAAGAGAAGATAACTACTTCAAAAACACTTATAACCATAGAGATATAGAAAATAACACAACACTTGTTTTTCCAAGTTTAGGTGCCAACCCAGATGATGGTTTCTTCTTTGGAGTAAATGTTACGCATACTCGTTATGGTTTTAAGAAAAGACCATTTGATAACCAACATAATTTAACAGCAAATTATTACTCAAGTACTAATGGTTTCGATATCAATTATACCGGTGAGTTTACAGAATTTATTGGAAATTGGAGTTTAGAATTAAAAGCTCGTGCTACAAGTAGTAATTATTCTTTTAACTTCTTTGGTTACGGAAATGAAACAAATTTTGATCAAAGTAGAGATTTAGACTTTTACAGAGTTAAACGAGAAGAATTCTTATTGCTTCCTTCTTTAATCAGAAGATTTAATTGGGGAAGTACTTTTAAAGTTACAGGTACTTTTGAAGCTATTAAAGTAGAAAATACTCCAAATAGAAATATTACAAACTCTCCTAATAGTGCTATTAATATTTTTGATAGAAATTATTTTGCTGGAGGTGAAGTGAACTTTAATCACAATAGAGTTGATAATAATAGTTTCCCTACAAAAGGAATGAACTTTGATGTTACTATGGGAGCTAAAATGAACACAAATAACACAAATAGATATTTCGGATATTTAAAAACTTCACTTGCTATTTATCAGAATTTAGTTCCAAATAGAAGTTTAGTTTATGCTACGGAAGTTGGTAGTCATTTAAATTTTAAAAATAGATTCGAAATATATCACGCAGCAAGTATCGGTGGAAATAGAAACTTAAGAGGATACAACAATCAGCGTTTTACAGGAACTGAGAGTTTTTATCACACCAACGATTTACGTTTACGTTTAGGTAGTTTTAAAGCTTTTATTCCTATGAGAGTTGGAGTTACTGGTGGTTTTGATTATGGTAAAGTTTGGAGCCCTTTTGCTGCACAATCGAATACTTGGAACTCTAGTTACGGAGGTTCTTTCTGGTTAAGTGGATTGGATATGTTTACCGCTAACTTAGCTTTATTTAACGGAGATGATGGTAGCCGTTTTACATTTAGTTTAGGATTTAACTTTTAAAACATGACTCAGGAAATCACAATTATTATTGCTGCTACTTTTGGTTTTTTAGCTATCATTTTAGGAGCTTTTGGAGCACATTTTTTAAAGAAAAAATTAACTACAGATCAACTCACTAGTTTTGAAACTGGAGTAAAATATCAAATGTATCACGCAATTGTATTACTCACATTAGGATTACAGTTTAATGAAAAATACGCCAATAGTTTACTTTTATTTACTATTGGTGTACTATTATTTTCTTTCAGTATTTATGGTTTAGTATTGTCTGATGCTTTTGGAAAGAAAATGAAGTTTTTAGGTCCTATTACTCCATTAGGCGGACTTTGTTTGGCTGCTGGTTGGTTGCTGTTAGGTGTATCTATTCTCTAAAATCTACCTACAAATAGGTATAAGATTCGTCACTTTAAGGCTTTATTTTTATCCCAACCAAAATAAAAGTCAATGAGAACCTTTATAAAATTAATTCTATTTTTATCTTACATCGCTACGTATTCTCAATCTAAAAGAGAAATATTTAATAAGCGCTTAGACTCTATAACTTCAAATTATAAAGGTGCACATCATGGCAAAACTATTATTCAAAGTAAACTTTTAAACGAAAGGCTAACCAACGCTTTTAACTATGTTATTTTCAATAATTCAGATTTAGTTGATAATGCTTCTGCTTTTGGTGTTTCTTTAAACGACGAGAAAACTAGAGTTTCTGTAAATACTAATTTTCATTTATGGGGAGAAAGTAAACATCAATTTTTTCTAAAAGCCGGAATTAATGCAAATGGTAGTGGTTCTTTTTTTAACTTGTACTCTAGAGGTGAATGGCAAAGTAATGTTGGTGGAAATTTAGGTCTTATTTGGAAATTTAAAGCTTCTGGCTTAACCAATGAAGGCAAAAACAAACTAAATCATAATAAAGTTCTTAGAAAAATTTTTATTCGAGATAGTATTACTAAAAAAATAACTTCTATTAAGAAGAATGAGTATAAGAATAAACTAGAATTATATCTAAATGCATTAAAAAAAGGAAAAAACGACAGCATCTTAAAACGTTATTTTAAAGATTTAAAAAACCTAGAAAAAATTTTTAAAACAATTGAAAAGTATAAAGGCAACAGAGAAATCACTAATTTAAATTTTAAAGATTACACTGACTCAACAAAAAACAAGAGTAATTACAACAGTATTAATAAACTTCTAGATTTACTTTGGTCTCAAAAAAAAGAGGGAAATAGAGCTTTAAGTGAATTAATTAAAGAAACTGCTTATGTTTATGATAAAAAAAACATAAAAAGTACAGGTTATAATTTCTGGTGGTTAGATGCTAATGTTCGTTTGAATAATAACTCTTTTAATTTTTCTGAAAAAGCGGCGAATATCAATGAAGCTGTGTTAACAGACTTTAATGCTTTAGAAGCAAAGAAAACAGGGATTAACAGATTAAACACAGTTGTTTCTTTAAACTTAAATTGGACTTTAAACAAACGTTATTCTGCTCTTTATACAAAAGCAGGTTTACAATTTAATTTTGGCTCATTTTTAAATAGCAACTTAATTAATGGAACAGCTGAAATTGCTGAAGTTAATACAGATGGTTTGTTTATAATAAAAGATGAAGATGAGCAAGTTCTTGGAAGTTTTGACAACGTAGATGAAACATTACAATACGGAACTTTTAACCTTTATGGAGCCTACTTTTTTGGAGAGAAAAAAGTGTTTGGTTTAAACTTATCTTTAGCGCACAGATACAAGATTAAAACTCCTGCAAATTCATTTTATCAAGATAATTATTCGCTTTTATTTGGTCCTGTATTTAGAAAACCAAAAGACAATAAAACAGGACTTACTTTTGGTATTGATATTGGTTTTGACAATGCTAGATATGATAAAAATGCTTACAAAAACTTTGTGGCTAGAATTAGAGTTGGTATTCCTTTCAATTTATATAAAATGAAGAATTAAATATTGTAGTTTATAAAGCTATAAGCTCGTCAATTTTTTATTGACACTAAAGGAAAGTGTTTTTAGAATTATAGACTAAGAAATTACAAATTCATAAGTTTTCAACTTTTCTAAGGTTGTGTATTGTAAAGCTTTTTGATGTGTAGCTTCTAAAATAATTTTTGGCGCTTTTCCATATTGTTATGCTTCTAACCATCTTGAAATACACAAACACCATTTAGAACCTGGTTTTAAACCTGGAAATTTCCAATGTGGTATTGGAGTAGATAAATCATTTCCTCTTCTTATAGTAAATTCAAGAAATTCTTGTGTTACAACTGCACAAACTACATGTGTTCCATAATCGTGAGCTGCAGTTCTACATAAACCATCTCTAAAATAACCCGTAGCTGGATTATCACAGCAACTTAGTAATGGTTTTCCTAAAACATTTAATTCCATAAATTCCTTTTCCTTTAGTGATTTGTTTTTCTTGAAAGATCAAACTCATATAATTTCCCTCCTTTTCCGTGAGATCTTTCATCGGTGATAAATAATTTTGTGTCATCATCATTAAAATCGATAGCTTCTTTTTGAGACACAAAACCAAGATCAATTTCTTTTAGCTTTCCTTTTAAAAAATTATCGCCATCAAAATCATAAAATAACAAAACTGTATGAGATGTTAATAAAGCAACTTGTTTTCCGTCGTTTGAAATACTTGAAGATGTTATCCAACATTTCATTTTAGAGCAATTTTCGAAACTACCAAGTAACTCTGCCTGGTATTTCCCTTTACTTGCTGGTATTTTATATAAACTCGTTTTTCCATAATCTTTTTTTACTCTACTTTTTGTAAAAATGTACAAACTATCTTTGTAAAAAAGTATACTTTCTGCATCGAAAAAACGCTTTTTCTTTTTAGGTGGAAATTTGGTTTGTTCTGGATATTCAAACTGTATTTTTTCAACTTCAACAGACTTCTTATTCATTACTTCTTCAAAGTTAATTTTCAAAATAGTTAAGTCTTGTCTTATATTCTCATTGTTTCCAAAATCAGCTAAATACAAATTCCCTTTTTCATCTGAAGTAATATCTTCCCAGTCGTTATTTTTTGCATTAATAATAACAGTTCTTTCTATTTTTCCTGATGAATTCACCAAGTAAATTTCATTTTTGTTACCACCATCATTATGCATCCAAAATAAGTTTTTACCATGTATTTTTTCTATTCCAGAAACTTCATCTAACAACTTAGGTAATCTTGCTAGTTTTTTTAATTGACCATGGTTTGAACAAGCAAAACTTAAAAATAATAAGACTAGGTAATAGCTTTTTTTCATAAATTAAAGATGAGTCGTCCTAAAATAGGTTGACAGTTTTAAAAAGTATTATTTAAACCAGAGAAGCTAGCTTCTCTGGTTTTTTG
>NZ_CANNBW010000019.1 GCF_947502995.1 uncultured Tenacibaculum sp.
GTGGTTCCGATTTGAACACTTGTTGTTGCACAAGTAATCGTGGCATCTGAGCCTGCATCAGCCGTTGGTAAATCGTTTATCGTTAAATTAATTGTAGAACTATCATCTCCACAACCTCCTGGTGATGTTACAGTATATGTTATTATTACAGAACCTGCTGCAACCCCTGTTACTACTCCTGATGAACTCACTGTAGCTATAGAAGTATTTGAACTACTCCAACTTCCTCCAGAATCTCCTGTTGTTGAAATCGTTACTGGAGTAGAAATACACACTAAAGGACCTCCACTTAATATTCCTGCATCAGGAGAATTAGAAGTTACTACATTAGTTGTAGTTCCTTGACCTTGATCTCCTCCTATATCTGCTATTCCTCCATTATTAACTAATAAAGGAACTCCATTAGAATCTACACCTCCTGATATTCTATCACTAGTTAATTGAGCTTGAGTTACATTTTCATCTGCTTCTATTGCATCTGGACATCCATCATTATCTGAATCTAAGTCTAAATGATTAGGAGTTCCATCTCCGTCCGTATCTAAACTACAAAATAAATTTGCAAAAGGTAAATCTTGTCTTGCAATAGTTCCTGGCAACTCATAATCAACATCTAAAGATTCTAAACCTCCATTTTCATAAAATAAAACTTCAACCTCATGTAAACCAACAGATAAATAATAGCTTCCTGAAGCTGTAACTTCTGGATGATCTCCATCATTGTCTACTATTTCATTTCCATTTATAAATAATTTCGATCCATCATCAGAAGTTGTATAAAAATTATACAACCCAGCAGTTGTAATATTTAAATATCCTTTGAATCTTAATCCATATGAATTATTGTCAGCAAATATAGAAGCAATAATGGCATCGACATCAAAAGATGTTGCTGTACCTGTAGCATCTGGACCAGATGTAGGAATATTATCAACAGTTAAGCCTGCTGGTGTACCATCATAATATTCATAAGAAATACTTCCTGAACAAGAACCTAGTTCATCTGTATCTAAAATTCCATCGTTATCATCATCTAAATCAACTATATCTCCTATTCCGTCATTATCAGAATCAGTAGTATCCACCAAAAGAGTTGCACTATTCGTAATGTTTATACAGCTGTTATTATTGTGAGATACTACTAAAAAGTATTCTGTATTATTTAATCCTGTTACATTTACAATATTTAATGTATCTGTATTTTCCCCACTATAATTTGGATCTGAGGCAGCGATTGCTGTACCTCCAGAACTTGGATCTCCAATATACCATTGATAATTTATTCCTGCGTTTGCATTACCTAATACTCCATAATTAGGTGTTCCCGCAGTATAACTAGTAGCATTTGAAGCTGTAACTGATGTGATTGTAAATAAAGTTGATACACCTGTGGGTACAATCTGATCGATTAATTCAGTAGCATCAACAGAAACTTCCACTGCAGTAAATTCTCCACCACCTGAAGACAATCCATCATACCCTCCAGTTCCTCCAGTAACCTGTCCACTTGAGCTTATACCAGTTCCATCTAAAACACCATCATTATTATTATCCACACCTCCAGATTCAACAACATCTAAACATCCATCACCATCAGAATCTGTATCTAAATGATTTGGAATATTATCATTATCAACATCATCAAAAGTACAATACTCAAAATTTGTAAATGTAAAAGTTACAGAACCATTATTAATACCATTATTGTCTTCTCTAGACTTTCTTGTTGTTACTTGAAATGAAGAAACTACACCATCTATGGATACATCTGTATAACTTTGATTGGCATTTCCTCCTGATATAAAAGAAGTTATTGTTGGAGAAGCTGTACCATTATTATCTATATCAAACAAGACTCCATTTGTATTTGGATCACCTGCATTGGTACCATTATAATCATCATTAATTAATGATGAAACTGGATCAGCAAAACCTGCTAAAAAAACATTATTCGCTCCCAAAGGCCCTATTGAAGTTATAGTAACTTTATCCCCTTGGTCTATTCCTGTCCATCTGAATTTTGCATTAACTACAGGTTCACTAAAGGTAAAGGTATATACTACTGAATCACCTGTACCATCATCAGCATTATTACCTTGAACTCTAAGTGTAGTAGTGTTTTGAACTTGTAATTGAGTTAAATTTGCATTGACTGTAGTAGCCGAAACATCTACATTAACGCCATCATGAACATATATATCATTAATAACTCCAGCACCAGTAAAAACACCAGTTGTTCCAACATTTAACTCTCCAGAAGGACAATTCACTCCTTCATTACTATCCGTTATTCCATCATTATCGTTATCTGTATCACAGTAATCTGGTATTCCATCTCCATCTGCATCTTGATTATCGTCAAAACCATTACAAACATCTGAAGCATTAGGCACTCCATCTCCATCATCATCACACTGGGTATCTCTAGTATCAAAATCTGTAGAAGTACCAATAGATTGTCCTCCTGAGACTAAACTAGGAACACCGCTACCATCTTGACCTCCCGTAATTCTTCCTGAACCATTAACTTGTGCTATGGTTATGCCTACTCCACCTTCTAAAGCATCAAAACAACCATCACCATCAGAATCTAGATCTAAATAATCCTTAACCCCATCATTATCTGTATCTTGAGTTTGACAAAAAGAAAAATCTCCTATAGCCATAGCTTGATTAACACTTGGAGAGGCTCCTACATTTCGATATCTAACTTCTAATTGAATTACCCATTGTTGAATTCCATCAATTATAAAACTTCCGTCAGTACCTGTTCCCGTAATAGTATTACCAGAAACCGATTGACCATTTGGAGTATACTCAGATGAGTTTAAAGTATGAGTAGAACCGTCAGCTAATGTAAAAATCAAATCTACATTATCAGTAAAATTAGGTCCTGTATCTACATCAAACAATGTAAAACCTAAATTAAATATTGGTTCATCAAATATGAATGTATGCCTTGATTCTGACGTAGCTGTTGATGACTGAGTTAAAACATAACCGTCTCCAACAAAAGTTCCAGTTAAGTTTTGTATTCTATATTGTTGGTTATTTAGTACTCCTATCACTTGTCTTTGGATAGTCATTCCAACACCGTTAATGTCAACAGTAGGATTTTGAAGAGGATCTTCCCCTGTATTATCAGCCGTACCAGCTGTATATTCAGAACTCCAATCTAGGGTAGAGTCTACACCTGTACATGTACCATATTCTAATACATCTAAGATACCATCATTATCGTCATCTGCATCAGCTGTATTATTAAAAGAATCTGAATCTGTATTCGGAATAGCTGGATCAGCTGGTGAAATATTAATATCTGCTACCCAACCTGATCTATTTACAAAATTGTCGGATTCAAAAACGAAATGCAATTGTGAACCCGTAGAAGTTATAGTACCAGGTATTCCCCCATTACAAAAGAAACCTATTCTATTAGCTGGATTTGCGCTATTCCCATTATAAATATGGATAAAATCAAAACAAAACCCACCTCCTGCATCTTCTACATCAAAAGATGTAAAATTAACAATCAAGTTCCCTCCTGTTGAAGAAGTTAATGTTATACTATTATTTTCATTAAAACCATAATTACCACCGGAACCACCACTATCAACAAACGTAGCTCCATTGCTAACAGTTTGATCAGCATCAGTGATTCTTATTTCTTGTGAAAATAATTGATTGAATGAAACAGAAATAAAAAATAAAGCAACAACAAGTATTGCCTTTGGGGATTTTAAAGGGTAAAAGTTTCTCATTATGACAACTTCTGATTGAAAACTTACTTAACTATATTCTTATCAGCCATCAAATGTAGTGTGTAAAAAAATCTTAATAATGAAAATATGCAGAGAAGCAAATATATCCCTCCGTATGATAATCTCAAAGTAAAGACCCTTAATACAAGCTATTACACTTGAAAGCGGGGGGAACATATTTCGTGCGCAAATATATACTTTTTTAACATATTTAGCACATTTTTTAAGAAACTTTTTTTCGAAAAAAGTCACTTTTTTAACACAAAAAAAATAAATTATTTAAGACATTCGTCTTAAACACTCAAAAAACCTTACGATAAATTAAAATATTTTTTATTCAAATAAAAACTCGTTAACAATTTCAATAATCAAAAACTATTATGATTAATTTTAAAATCATATAAAACTATCAAAAAGAATCAAAATTAAAGCTTTTAAGAAACTTAAAAAAAACACCAATCAGATTACATGAGTTAGCTTTTAAAAATAGCAGAAAACTAAACTATAAGCTTTTTAAGTTTTTCAACAACAAAATCTACTTCTTCTTTTGATGAAAACTTACTAAAAGAAAAACGAACAGATGATTTTTGAATTTCTTCCTTATTTAGAATTTCAATAAGTACATGTGATTTTTTAGAAGCTCCACTTTGACATGCACTTCCCCCAGAAGCAAAAACACCGTTTAAATCTAAATTGAATAATAACATTTTATTTTCAACAGGAAATCTAACATTTAAAATTGTAGATGATGACTTTTCTAAATTCCCTGAAACACCATTGAATAAAATGTTCGGAATTTCATTTACCAATTCAGAAATAAAGTACTGTTTTAACATTTTAATCTTCACCATATCACTATTTAGATCAGACAACGAAATCTCTAATGCCTTTTGCATACCTAAAATTGAATGTAAATTTTCTGTACCAGATCGCTTTCCTTTTTCTTGACCTCCACCAAAAAACATCGATTTAAAAGAAAGATTCTTTCTTACATAAAGAAAACCAACACCTTTAGGACCATGAAACTTATGTGCACTAGCCACTAAAAAATCAATATTCAACTTCGTTAAATCAACATGAAAATGACCAACAGTCTGAACAGCATCAGTATGAAAAAAAGCATTATTTTCGCTACACAGCTCACCCACCTTTTCAACAGGTAAAATATTACCAAGTTCATTATTCACCCACATTAAACTAACTAAAGTTAATTTTTTATCATTAGTTAATTTTGTTTTTAAATCTTCTAGATTAACTTCTCCTTTATCATTAAGCTCAGCATACTCTATTTCAAAATCATATATTTTACTTAACTCTAACAAAACATCCAAAACAGCATGATGCTCTATCCTTGAAGTAATAACACGCTTTACATTAAGGTTTTCAATAGCATTTCGTAACACCAAATTATTAGCCTCAGTTCCTCCTGAAGTAAACACAATTTCTGCAGAAGAAGCATTTAAAAAACCAGCTATTTTTTTTCTAGCAGTTTCTAAAACAACTTTAGCCTTTCTCCCCATTTCATGAATCGAAGAAGGATTACCAAAGTTATTATTCATTGACTCCATCATCACATCTACTACTTCTTTCAGCATTGGTGTAGTAGCAGCATTGTCAAAATAGACTTTTTTCATACCTTATATATAATGTACAAAAATACAGATTTATTGATTTTGATACACATAAACCTCTGTTGCTCCTAATCCGTATTTTTGATAAGATGCATCATAAAATTTAACAGGATATCTATTTAATAAATAATGTAATTCAGATTTTAAAACACCTTCACCAACTCCATGAATAAAAATAATTTTAGAAATCTTCTTTTGAATACAATATTCTACTTTTCGTTTAGCCGTATCAATTTGAACAGAAAGTATATCATAATTATCCATTCCTTTTCTAGATTTCACTAATTTCTCTATATGTAAATCGACCTCCATTACAATTTCATTTTTATTTTTAATGAATGAAGTTTTCTTTTTTCTACCAGTATCAACAGTTTCTTTTTGCCTTAAAAATCGATTATCATTTTTAGAATATCCTGATATTTTATTTTGCTCTACACCTATCTTGACTAAATCTGAAGAAATAAAAGACATTTCCATTCCATCGTCTGTTCTAATAAAGACTTCATCTTTATTAATTTTAACCACAACTCCCTTAATAACATCGTCTAAAACAGCTACTTTATTACCAATTTCTAAACACATAGTTAACTTTAAATTAAAAAAAAGAAACAGAGCTCTTTATTACTTTTGTACTCAATAAATAATAGCAAAAATACACTTAAAGTCCCCTTAAAACACTATTAAAACAATGATAAAAACTACTAATTTCGAAACTAAAGTTTTTTTTGAAGATGCCAAGAAAGATTTAATTGTTTCAGAAGAGAGGAAAGATTTATTGTATTCAATCGCAGACAAAATTGTAGAAGAATTAGAGGACAGAGACAAAATCAACTTAAATTTTATTTGCACACACAACTCTAGAAGGAGTCAAATGGCACAAGTTTGGTCTTTTTTCGCTATAGAATATTTTAAACTTGACAACATTTTTGCTTATTCAGGCGGAACTGAAACTACTGCTTTTCATAGAAATACAGTAAAATGCTTACAAAAAACAAGTTTTGATTTTAGTGTTGAAGATTTCTCTCATCAAAATCCTTTATACTTAATCTCCTTTATAGGGTCCAAGAAATCTATTAAGGGATTCTCTAAAACTTACGACAACGAAAATAATGATTACCCATATTTAGCGATAACTACTTGTGATGATGCTGATGAAAATTGCCCTTTTATTCCAGATGCAATTCATCGGTTTCATTTACCATACACAGACCCTAAAGTAGCTGACAACACAGATATTCAAAACGAAAAATACTTAGAAACTAGTAAAAAAATTGCTGGTGAATTATTTTTAGTTTTTGAAGAAGTAAAAAGATTACTTTCTTAAAAGTAATCTTTTTTTATCATTTTTTAAATCTCAGTATTTTTATCATAAGGAATACTATCTAGAATATGTTCTATACATTCTATTCTAGCTTCTGTTTTCCTGTTGGCTCTTATGATTTTCCAGGGCGATAATTCTGTATTCGTTTTTTTAAACATTTTCTTTTTATATACAGTATAATCATCCCAAAGTTCTTGAGCTCTTTCATCTACTCGAGTCATTTTCCACTGTTTAAGTGGATCATTCTTGATATCATCAAAACGTTTTTGCTGTTCTTTTTTAGAAATAGACATATAAATTTTCACTAAACGAATTCCTGATTGTAAAATCATTTTCTCAAAACCGTTCACTTGCTTCATAAAAACTTTATACTCCTGTTCTGAACAAAAACCATTTACAGGTTCAACTACAGCCCTATTATACCAACTCCTATCAAACAACACTAACTCTCCAGCTTTTGGAAATTGCTCTACATAACGTTGAAAATACCATTGTGTTTTTTGCTCTTCGGTCGGCTTTGGCAAAGCCACAATTCTCATGTGACGTGGATTTATCCTTTCAGTAATTCTTCTAATCGCACCACCTTTTCCAGCAGCATCTCTACCTTCAAATAAAATTATAATCCTTTCATTATGCTCAATTGCCCAAGTTTGCAACCTAATTAATTCAACCTGTAATTCTTCAAGTTTATGTAGATAATTAACATATCTTAATGCTTTATCTATATTATATGGTTCTCTTGAAAGTATAGCTTTAAGTCCATCTTTTGAACTTAATTTTTCCACATCACTTTCTGATAGATTCATCTTAGAATTCCTTTTATTTTCCATAAAATTTTAATCGTTTTGAACAACAGATCTATAATATCTCATTACAATATTTGGATCTGGATTTAAATATGTCATCGCATCTTCTTTCCCATCATAATCGAACTTAGATAACACATGACGAATCGCTTCTAATCTTGCAGTTTTTTTACTATTTGTTTTAATAATAGTCCAAGGACAATAAGTAGTATGAGTGTTAGTAAACATTTCTCCTTTATAATAAGTATATCTATCCCACAACTCCTGACCTTTTTTATCTACAGGACTAAATTTCCAGTGCTTTAACGGATTATCCATTCTAGCTTCAAATCTTTTTAATTGCTCCTTTTTAGTAATCGACAACCAGAACTTAATTACCACAACACCATCTTCATACAACATATGCTCAAACTCTGGAACCTGAACCAAGAATTTCCTATACTGAGCCTCAGTACAAAACCCCATAACAGGTTCTACCACTGCTCTATTATACCAACTTCTATCAAAAAAAACAATTTCCCCTGGGTTTGGCAATTCTTTTATGTAACGCTGAAAATACCATTGCCCCATTTCTACTTCAGTAGGTTTATTTAAAGCAACTAATCTAGAAGACCTAGGATTTAAATGCTCCATAAACCTTCTTATATTACCTCCTTTTCCTGCCGCATCTCTACCCTCAAATATAACCGCAACTCTTTTATTATTCTTGGCTATCCATTGCTGAAGCTTTACTAATTCTATCTGTAATTTTTTAAGTTCTTTTTCGTAAACTAAATCTTTTTCTACAGATTTAAACGGAATATTATTCTCATCAATAAAAGCTAACAGCTCTTCATTTGTTTTAATCCTCAAAAAATCTTGTTCAGTAATTTTTACTTTGTTGTCCATATCCAATAAAACTAACACTAAATTATAAATTCTTCATTAGAATACTCTATGTTTTTTTGTTATTTTCGTCTGGTGAAAAAAACATTTTTATTATTCTTTGTCATTATTAATTGCTATGGTCAGGAAAAGTTCTCAAAACAATTCAGTTTTGTTAACGACAATGATCTATATATATCATTCTATCAGGATAGATACTACACTAACGGTGCTTTTTTAAACTACTCTTACTTAAGTACAAAGAAATCAGACAAAATTCAAAAAAAGATTTATAATTTTCAGATTGGACAAAAACTATACTCTCCTTTTAAGGCAAATGTTCAGTTTTTAAGTGAGCATGACAGACCTTTTGCTGGATATTTATTTGGAGGATTTGGCATTAGTTACTTCCTTAAAAAGAACTCTTTATTTAGAATTAGTGGTGAAATTGGCGTAATTGGACCTTCTGCTTTTGGTGAAGAATCTATGAATTTTGTTCATGATATTTATGGTTTTGAAGCAGCCAATGGATGGAAATACCAAATCCAAGATGCTTTTGCTTTAAACTTCAATTTAGAGTATACAAAACAACTAGCAACATCAAAATATATTGATTTCAATTGGATGAATACAGTTAATGTAGGAACTGTATTTTCTGATGTTTCCACAGGTTTTTTATCTAGAATTGGAATTAAACCACTACAAAACATTGCCAACAGCATAGCTTTTAACAGCAATCTAAATAATGAACTCACTGATTTTAACAACGAAATTGAAGTTCTTTTCTATGTTAACCCTATGCTTCGATACGCAATTTACGACGCCACAATACAAGGAAGCTTTTTAAACACAAACAATCCAATCACATACGAACTTAAACCTATTGTATTAACTACGGAATTAGGCTTTAAATTCACAGCTAATAGATTTAATTTTAAGTATGCTATTATTCATCATACCAAGAAATTAAAAAGCGTTAAAGTTCCTAGCGGAAACATATACGGAAGTATTGGTATTAATTATCTTTTCAACTAATCAACAATAAGTACAACAATGTTGATAAAATAATTTTTAAAATAAACGGAATAGAATATCTTTGTACATCAAATTCTTTAGAAAAAAACAATGAAATTTATTGTATCTAGTTCACATTTACTAAAACAACTACAAATTTTAGGTGGAGTAATCAACAGCAATAACACCTTGCCTATTTTAGACAACTTTTTATTTGAACTTTCAGAAAATCAACTAAAAGCTTCTGCTTCTGACCTTGAAACAACTATGAGCGCCGTTGTTAATGTTGAAAGTACAGATACAGGTTCAATAGCTATTAATGCACGTTTACTTTTAGATACACTAAAAACTTTTCCTGATCAGCCGTTAACTTTTAAAACTGAAGGAGAAAACACTATTGAAATCAGTTCTGAACAAGGGAAATATGACATGGCTTATTATGATGGAGAGGAATTTCCTAAAGCTATAGAATTACCTTCTCCTAGTAGTACAGATGTTCCATCACATGTATTATCTACAGCTATTTCTAAAACGATATTTGCTGCTGGTAATGATGATTTGAGACCCGTGATGAGTGGTGTATTTTTTCAATTTAACTCTAAAGAATTAACTTTTGTAGCTACTGATGCTCACAAATTAGTAAAATATACTAGAACTGATGTTTCTGCAGACAAGTCTGCTGAATTTATTATGCCAAAGAAACCTTTAAATATTTTAAAAGGTATACTTGGAGGTTCTGAAGAAAATGTAACGATTGAATATAATGACACTAACGCTAAATTTACTTTTGATAATGTAGTATTAGTTTGTCGTTTAATTGATGGTAAATACCCTAATTACGAAGCTGTAATTCCAAAGGAAAACCCAAATAAATTAACAGTAGACAGAGCTTCATTCTTAAACTCTGTAAAACGTGTTTCTATTTTCTCTAGTAAAACAACTCATCAAATCCGTTTAAAAATGGCTGGAACTGAGTTGAATATTTCTGCAGAAGATTTAGATTATGCAAATAAAGCTGACGAGCGTTTAAACTGTGATTATCAAGGCGATGATATGCAAATTGGTTTTAACTCTCGTTTTTTAAGCGAAATGTTAAACAACTTAAATGCTAATGATGTTCAATTAGAAATGAGCTTACCAAATAGAGCTGGAATTTTAACTCCAATTGATGGTACTGAAGAAGGAGAACACGTTACTATGCTAGTAATGCCAGTAATGTTAAATGGATAATTATTTTCAATTTGATATAAAATAAGAAAGTCCTGATGAAATTTCATCAGGACTTTTTGTTTGCTAACAATTATTACTAAAACTTAATAGAATAATGTTCTTGTTCTAGTTATTCCATTCCAAGTTGCTTGATGCCTAGTCATTCCATCTAAAGGAATATAAACATTTGGAGCTACTGGAAAACCAACAGACCAATTATAAACTCTTTGATGTTGGTTACAATTTGTACATCCACTACTTCCTGATGTATTTAAAAACACAGGTGGGAAACCGAATGTTGAGTTTACTCTGTATGATAACTCAAACTGTAAATTATTATTTGCTTTAATATTTTTCCACCAAGACCACCATAAAAATCTTCTACGTTGCTCAACTAAAGTTTTAGCACCAATAGAACTATAGAATACCCAGTATCCGTGAAATTGTCTTGACTTCATTCTGTGGTTATTATTGAAATTATCAAAACCTGTTTGATTTCTAGCTACAAGGTTCTCTCTACCATCTTTTATAACGTTATCATGTTTGTAAACAGTTAACCCTTTACTAAATTCAATTGTTTGACCATTTTCCATTTTAATACCTCCTCCATTATATTTTTCAAGAAAAGTATCAATTTCATCATCTCCCCCTTCTACATAAGTGTATACAAAATCCTCATCAATTCTAAAGATTTTATCTTCTATACCTATTTCTCCATCTTGGTTTAACATCAATAATAACATATCATCATCAGAAGCAACAGTAGGAATATTTTTTTCTTCAATACCTAATTCTTTTGCTTCTTCAGCCTCTAAGTTATACACCATCAATAAAGGATTGTAAATTCCTTTATCAGAAAAGGCTCTTGCCTCATCTAATAAATCTGACTTTGATTCAATACGTTCAGCAACAAAAGCTTCCAATTCTCTAACAGAACCAAACCTTAGCATTCCTACTTCTCTTCCTTTACTAGAAATAGCTGCTAACTCTTCAGATTCATTTGATTCTTTAATAATTTCTTCATCTTTACATCCTATAACCATGATTGCCATCATGATTAAAAAAAACATTTTTTTCATTATAAATTTTATTTAATTAGTTTTTTACCTACTCATACGCTTTTCGGCTTCCGCGATTTTTAAGGTTGATCATTCCTTTTAAAACAATTGCTTTCTTAAGTTGATTGATAAAAACAACACTGCAAACATAGTAGCAACATGAATTTTACATATCATGTTAAATCCTATTTTAAATAGTGAAAACCCCCTCAAAAAAAACAGTGAAGAAATCCTTTAACCTTGAATATTTTTTTTGTTAATATTTTAGTATTTATTAAGTCATAAATAATTGTATTTTTACGTTCGGTAAATACATGAGAAGTATGAGTAAAATCATTGCAATAGCAAATCAAAAAGGAGGAGTTGGAAAAACTACAACTTCTGTAAACTTAGCCGCGGCTTTAGGCGTATTAGAAAAAAAAGTTTTACTTATCGATGCAGATCCACAAGCAAATGCGACTTCTGGATTAGGTATTGATGTAGATAGTGTAGACATTGGAACCTATCAAGTTTTAGAACATACTGCCACCGTAAAAGAAGCTATAGTAAAAACAGAATCTCCTAATGTTGATTTAGTACCTGCTCATATTGACTTAGTTGCTATTGAGATTGAACTAGTTGATAAACTTGAGCGTGAATACATGCTTAAGAAATCATTAAAAGAATTAGAAAACGATTACGATTATATTTTAATCGATTGTGCTCCTTCATTAGGATTAATAACACTGAATTCTTTGGTAGCTTCTAATGCTGTAATTATACCTATTCAATGTGAATACTTTGCTTTAGAAGGATTAGGAAAATTATTAAACACAATTAAAAGTGTTCAAAAAATACACAATAAAGAACTAGAAATAGAAGGACTATTATTAACGATGTACGATGCGAGATTGCGTTTATCTAATCAAGTAGTAGATGAAGTAAGAAAGCATTTTAACTCTATGGTTTTTGAAACAATAGTTCACAGAAATATACGTTTAAGTGAAGCTCCGAGTTACGGAGAAAGTATAATTTCATATGATGCCACAAGTAAAGGTGCAGTAAATTATATTAACTTAGCAAATGAAATTATAAATAAGAACTCATAAAATGGCAAAAGCAACAAAGAAGCAAGCATTAGGAAGAGGATTATCAGCTTTGTTAAAAGAAACTGCAGAAGTAAATTCTGCTTCAGATGAAAACGCCGATAAAGTTGTTGGTAGTATCATTGAAATTGATTTAAACTTAATTGAAGTAAATCCTTTTCAGCCAAGAACTTATTTTGATGAAGACGCGCTACAAGAATTAGCAAACTCCATCAGAGAGTTAGGTGTTATTCAACCTATTACAGTTAGAAAACTAGCAGAAGATAAATTTCAATTAGTTTCTGGAGAAAGACGTTTTAGAGCTTCTAAATTAGTTGGTAATACTACAGTGCCAGCTTATATTCGTATCGCTAACGACCAAGAAATGCTAGAAATGGCGTTAGTGGAAAATATTCAAAGGAAAAATTTAGATCCAATTGAAGTTGCTTTGTCTTACCAAAGATTAATAGACGAAATCAAATTAACTCAAGAACAATTAAGTATTCGAGTTGGTAAAAAAAGGTCTACAGTTACTAACTATTTACGTTTACTAAAATTAGATCCTATTATTCAAACAGGAATGAGAGATGCATTCATTTCTATGGGACATGGTAGAGCTTTAATTAATGTAGAGAATCCGTCGGATCAGCTTAAAATATATGAAAAGATTTTACGTGATAAATTATCTGTTAGACAAACAGAAGATTTAGTAAGAGCTTTAAAATCAGGAAACTTAGCAAAAGCTAGCAAGAAAAAAACTTTACCATCTTCTATAACAAATAGTATTCAAGATTTTAATCAATTTTTTGATGCTAAAATTAACGTTACCGTAGGAAATAATGGAAAAGGTAAAATTTCTATTCCTTTTACATCCATAGAAGATTTTAATAGAATAAAAGATTTGCTAAAATAGAATTGAAAAAACTTTATTACATAATACTATTTTTAGTGTGTACTAATTTGTATGCACAAAAAGATTCTACTCAGGTACAACAAGTTTCACAATTACAACTGAAGTCACCTAAAGTACAATACAATCCTTTATCACCTTCAAAAGCGGCTTTTTACTCCGCTATAATTCCTGGAGCTGGTCAAATATATAATAATCGATATTGGTGGCAATTGCCTCTTATTTATGGAGGAATGGCAACTAGTATTTATTTCTTTATAGATAATAGTAATGAATACGACCGATTTAGAACAGCTTTTAGACAAAGAAGTGCAGGATTACCAGATGAATTTACTTTAGCAGATGGAACTCAGATTATTTCAACTGCAGGATTAGAAAGCGCACAGCGTCAACTAAGACAAAATAGAGATTTATCGTTATTAACTACTGTACTTATATACGTTTTACAGGTTGTAGAAGCCAGTGTAACAGCACACTTAATACAATTTGATGATAGTGATGACTTATCTTTAAGTCCGGCTGCAATACCTAGTAGAGATGCTTACGATGCTACACCAAAAGTAGGTTTAACTTTAAAATATACTTTTTAAAATGAAAATAGCCTTATTAGGTTACGGAAGAATGGGTAAAGAAATAGAAAAAATTGCCCAACAAAGAGGTCATGAAATCGTAATTAGAGATAATGGAGAAGAAAGTTACGATATTTCTACTGCAGATGTAGCTATAGACTTCAGTATTCCTAGCGCAGCTTACAACAATATCACAAATTGTTTTAAAAATAATATCCCTGTAGTTTCTGGAACTACTGGATGGTTAGATAAATATGATGATGCTTTAGCAGTATGTAAAGAAAATAATGGAGGATTTATTTATGCCTCAAACTTTAGCTTAGGTGTTAATATATTTTTTGAATTAAATAATCAGTTAGCTAAAATGATGGCTGCTTTAGATCAATACAAAGTTGATATTGAAGAAATTCATCACACTAAAAAACTCGACGCACCAAGTGGTACTGCAATTACTTTAGCTGAAGGAATAATAGATAATACCAACAGAAAATCTTGGGAGTTAGATGGAGAAGCTTCTGAAGAAATTATTCCAATTACTGCAGTGAGAACTCCTGATGTACCAGGTACACATACAATTAATTACAACTCTGTAGTTGATGCCATTGAAATAAAGCACACAGCTCATAACAGACAAGGTTTCGCTTTAGGAGCTGTTATTGCTGCAGAATGGTTAAAAAACAAACAAGGAGTATTCACGATGAGAGATGTGTTAAACATTGGTTAAAATAGACTAACTATTTTAACGAAAAAATGTAGATTGCGTCTTAATATTGATAAAAAACTAAACTAGAGAAATTATGTCATTTACAGGATGGTTTATTTTATTTTTAATTATCCAATTCATTCACTTTTTAGGAACTTGGAAATTATATGTTAAAGCAGGAAGAAAAGCTTGGGAAGCTGCTATACCTGTATATAATGCCATAGTTTTATTGGGTATTTTAAAAAGACCTAAATGGTGGGTAATTTTATTATTTATACCTACAGTAAACCTTATTATGTTTCCTGTAATTTGGATAGAAACATGTCGTAGTTTCGGTTTTAAATCTACAAAAGATTCTATTCTAGCAATTGTAACTTTAGGTTTTTACATATTTTACATTTCTTATTTTAATGATACACAATATGATCAGAAAAGAGCCTTAAAAGCTCCAACAGTTGCTGGTGAATGGATAAGCTCTATTGCTTTTGCTATTATCGCTGCAACTTTAGTACACAATTACTTCATAAGACCTTACGTAATTCCTTCTTCATCTCTTGAAAAAACATTATTAGTTGGAGATTATTTATTCGTAAGTAAATTTCATTACGGATCTAGAGTTCCTATGACTACTGTTTCATTACCTATGATTCACGATAGTATTCCAGGTTTAGGAACTAAATCTTACGTGTTTAGTGATGATTATGAAAATAGAAATAACTCTTTAATAAACAAGCTACAGTTACCTTATATGAGGTTACCTGGGTTAAAGAAAATTAAACGAAATGATATTGTAGTTTTTGGTCAACCTGCTGATACGTTAAGAAACATGAATATTCTTACTTCTGACAGAAATTATTACAAGCCTATCGACAAAAAAACAAACTTAGTTAAGCGTTGTGTCGGTGTTGCTGGTGATAGTTTAGAGATTAAGGATGGTTATATTTATATTAACGGTAAAAGAACTGTACTTCCTAAAAGTGCCAAGCCACAATGGAATTTTATTGTAGACACTAATGGAGAAAAATTATCTCCAGGAGATTTAAAGCGTTATAATATCAGAGAAGGATTAGTTTATGGAAATGGTACTTTTTCTTTAACATTAACTGATGCAGAAGCAGCAGCATTAAAGAAAAACCCAAAAGTAAAAAGTATTGAAAAATCTAATCGTCCAAAGGGATATTACGATGATGGAATTTTCCCTCATAATCCAAAATACCCTTGGTCTATAGATAATTTCGGTCCTATTTATATTCCTAAAAAAGGTGCTACCGTAACTTTAAATGCTGAAAGTATCCCTTTTTATAAAAGAATAATTCAAGAATACGAGAAAAATGAATTAACATATTTCGGTGACGATATTTATATCAACGGAAAGAAAGCTGATTCATATACTTTTAAACAAGATTATTACTGGATGATGGGAGACA
The DNA here is from genome assembly GCF_947502995.1 of uncultured Tenacibaculum sp. Taxonomy (GTDB): domain Bacteria; phylum Bacteroidota; class Bacteroidia; order Flavobacteriales; family Flavobacteriaceae; genus Polaribacter. The sequence goes on from NZ_CANNBW010000019.1 coordinate 16,338, forward strand.
ACAGACAAAACTCTTTAGATGCTAGAGCTTGGGGTTATGTTCCTTTCGATCATGTAATTGGTACTCCTGTAATGGTTTGGTTTAGCTATGATAAAGATACTGGTAGTGTTCGTTGGGACAGAATGTTTACAACGGTTACTAATGGAGAATCTAAATCATATTTTTGGTTTGGTATAGCAGCAGCTTTAGCAATTTTAGCTTTTGTTTTTATGCCAAAAAAGAAAAAAGCAAAATAATTTGAGTCTTTTTATACCCACATATTTTTCACCTATTAGCCAATATGCGGCAATTTTAAAATCTGATAAAGTAGTTTTTGAAAAGGAAGATAACTTTCAAAAACAAACGTACAGAAACAGATGTTATATTTATGGAGCTAACGGAAAGTTATCTTTAAATATCCCTGTAAAACACATTAAAAACGCTTCTGGCAGAAAAAAAACAAAAGATACTTTAGTAGAAAATGACTTTCCATGGCAAAGTCAACATTTTAAATCTATTAAAACTGCATATCAGTCATCTCCTTATTTTGAATTTTTTGAAGATGACATTTCTAAAATCTTTAACAAAAAATACGTATATTTAGTTGATTTAAACATAGATACGTTTTTATTTGTAACAGATGCTTTACAAATTTCTCAAGAATTTTCGGAAACAGAAACGTATGAAATGACACCGTTGCTGAACGATTATAGGGAATTAGCGATCGCAAAGAATGGTGTTTTTGTGGAAACTAAAGAATACATCCAAATGTTTGACCATAAACATGGGTATATTTCTAATTTATCTATTTTGGACCTTCTTTTTATGGAAGGACCAAATGCTTTGACGTATCTTGAGGATACGAACATTTAAACATTAACCCCAATATAACTTCAATTTTTACCCATGATGGAAATTGATTTGATTACATCTTTGCTAAGATCGTATGTGAGTAATCTTTCTGATGAAGCTATTCAACTATTTTCTAGCTTTATTTCTTTAAAAGAATACCCAAGAGATCACATTGTGATTAAAAATAAATCTCAAGCAAAAAAATTTTATATTATAAAATCTGGTATTGTAGGAAGTTTTGCTCAAGATAAAAGGAGTGAAAAAGAATACATACGAGCAATTCATAACGATAAAACAATTTTCACTAATATATCTTCTCTCGACAAAGACGATAATAGAAGTGTAAATTACTACAAGTGTTTATCCAAATGTATTGTATATCAAGGTAGTTACCCTGAGTTTATAGAACAAACACATCTTAACCATGAACTCTCTAATCTTTACAATAGAATATTAGAAGATGCGCTTTTAAAATCACAAAAAAGAATAGATGAACTTTCTTTCATGGATGCTACACAGAGATATCAAGCTTTAAAAAATAACATTCCTAATATAGAAAATTTGATCGCTCAATATCAGATTGCAAGTTATTTGAGCGTTACTCCTGTACAATTAAGTAGAATTCGAAAAAAAATGTACTCTCAGTAGAATGAATGATAATTTTATTTTTGATTTCTGTAGGTTTTACATGAATAATATATCAGATGAAGCTATACAGAAATTTAACAACTTACTTCAGAAACAAGAAATAAAAGCTGGAGAACTAATAAAACCAGGTGATACACCTTATAAAAAATTCCATATTATAGTTCATGGAATAATCGCTAATTACTCACAAGATAAAAAAGCTAATAAAGAATATATTAGAGCTATTTTATTTGAAAAGCATGCTTTTGTTAACCTCTCAGATTTAGATTTAACAGAACGCATATCTACTGATTCTTTTAAATCTTTAACAGATACAGTAATTCTTACAGGTAATTTAAATCAGCTTTTAAAAGAAGCTCAGCAGAATAGTGAATTATTTCTATTTATTAATAAACTGAATCAAGCTTCTATTTATTACTTACAAAATAGGTTAGATCGACTATCATTATTAGACGCTACTAATAGATATCAAATTTTAAAGAGAAGAATTCCTGATATTGAAAACTTAATACCTCAATATCAAATAGCGAGTTATTTAAATATTACACCAGTACAGTTAAGCAGAATTAGAAAAAAACTATACTCTAACTAATTTATAAACCTATGTTTATCAATTAAATGCGTTTTTAACTATAACTTTGTAAATGAAATAATTCCCTATAATTAGCAACAGAGAAAAGGCTTGCTTTCCCCATGAAATTTGATCGCAAGTCTTTCTTACTTCACTATTTTACTTTTCAGTTTTAATACCAATGAATTTAACTGATCTGATATCTTTAATTTAAGTACTATATAAAGATATATTCCTGCAATTAAAATACTTTTTAAGGCAATATTTACCAAATGGTGTATTGGAAGCTTACCAACAAAGAATTCTGGCGTTTTAAAGTTCCAAAAATAGAAAAGACCGAATAAGGCAATGATGATAAAAAATATTTTAGTTGTCTCTTTTGTGTAAGGATTCATTTCAAACTTAGCTTTTACAAACCATAATTTTACTGTGTTAAACACTAGTAATGAAATTAAAGTAGACAAAGCCAATCCATTTGTTCCGAAATTCATTTGATAATAAAACAATTTATTTAAGAAATAAACCGATAATGCCATACCAAATCCAATAGGTAAAACCATTCTATAAAATTTCGAATTATTTATAATATCTCTATTATTACCAAGAGACATTGTATACATTTTAGCAAAAGAAATCATTAAAACAACTAACTCTCCTCCTGCGTAACCTTCTGGCATCATTTTAAATAATTCACCGATACTACAATTCACTAAAAGGAAGAACATTCCACTGATTACTAATAAATTAATAGAACTCTTCTTATATAAACTCTCTACTTCATTTACATTATTCTCGTTTAAAGATTTAGAAGTTAAAGGTTGTAAGATTTGTGCTAAAGCTCTTCCTGGTGCTTCTATAAATGAACCAATATACACTGCTACTGTATAGTAACTTGCTACTTTAATTGCTTCTTTACCAGGTATCATTAATTTATCAATATCAATAATAACAGCTCCTGCACTTCCAGCTAAAAAAACATAGGCAGAATATTTTAAAATCTCTTTTGTATTAATTGGAAATTTAAAATTAAACTTAGGCAAATACGTTTTAAAAGCATAAAACATCATAATCAAGGTTCTAACTATATAAAAACCTGTTAGTGCATATATAAACTCAGATTTATTGATAAAATCAAAGAAAACTGCAATTAATAGAACAAATACTACTGCTCTATTGTAAAACTCTTTAAGTATGTTTCCTAAAACAGTTTTTAAGTGCACCTTAGCCCAAGAATAAAAAACTTCAAAATACGCACAACTAACCGCTACTATATATATTACTAAAGTATAATCTTCTACTTTTCCATCGTTTTTAGCACTCAAACGAGAAATAATGAATTCATGAAAAGCATCCCAGAAAAATCCAATTGGCAATGCTATAAATAATGGGAAAATAATTATTGAAGATAAAAATCGATCTTTCTCTTCTTTAGTATTGTATGAAGAAAAAAACTTTACAATAGTATTATGAATACCAAAAGCTATTAATGGCATTATTAAATTTGATGCTGATAACAAAAAAGTTACTAGACCATGATATTCTTCTTTTAAGATATTAGGATAAAAAGCAATTGCGTTTACTGCACCAATAATAAAACCAAAGTAAATGACTATGGTATTCCTAAAAGATTGTTTAAAAATTATTCCCAAATTATTTTTGAATTAAATCTTTAATAATAACGGATAGTTTTTCAGTTAATTCTCTTCTATGAAAACTATCTACTCCTTTTGATGTTGATTCTAAATTTCCTTTTTTAAAGTTTGAATATAAATTTAAAATTGACTTTTTAGCCAGTTCTTTATTTCTAAAATCAACAGCTACACCTGAATTTGTGTTTGATAAAATTTCTGCTAAATCACCGTCTTCTGGTGCAAAGCCTAAAATTGGTCGATTTGCTTGTAAATATTCGAAAGTTTTACCTGGAATCATCTCTTTTGCACTCGGATAATCATTTACAACAATTAAAAGTACTTGAGATTTTCTTTGATATAATTTAGCTTCTAAATGTGGTACATAACTTACCCTTTTAACATCTTTAAATGCTCTTGATTCAATTTCATTTTCCCAAACTGAATCATCAACTTTACCTATAAATTTAAGTTCCAGATCATCAGCAAATTCAGAATTCTCTTCACTAATCTCAGATAAAGCTTCCCAAAAGGCTTTCGGATTTCTTTCTGAATTCATTGTTCCTATGTGAGTAATACTGAATTTTTTATCCAATTCAACTTTTGCCTCTTCTAAACCCTTTTCAGTATCAAAACCATTAGTGATAACATCAATATTTTTATTAAAGTCTTCATACTTTTTTTTAGCATTTCTACTTACCATAATCACACGATCAGCAGCTCTCACAACTTCTTCCTCTAATTTAAAATGTTTTTTTCTTGCTGAATTTGTTAAAGGTAATAAATGAAAATAATCAATACTTGTCCAAGGATCTCTAAAATCTGCTATCCATTTTATTCCTGTAGCTTCTTTAAGTTTTTTCCCAATGAGATGTAAACTATGAGGTGGACCAGTAGTAATTACTGCATCTACTGAATTTTCTGAAAGATACTTTCTTAGCATTTTCACAGCTGGTTTTACCCAAAATTTTCTAGCGTCTGGAATAAAATAATTTGCCCTTATGTACAAAAGAAGCTTTGATATTAAAGAAGGATTAGGATCTAAAAAACCTGCACTTCTTTGAGTTTCATTCTTCTTGAATTTAGCTACAATATTATTCGGTTCGAAAATCGGACATTTAACAATCTCTATTCCATCTGGAACATCTTGTATTAAAGTTTCATCTACTGTTGGATAAAAAGGATTTTCTGCAGTGAAAACAACCGGTTCTATTCCAAAATCTCTTAAGTATTTTACAAACTTTAACCAACGTTGAACTCCTGGTCCACCAGCAGGTGGCCAATAATATGTTATAACTAATACTTTCAATTTAAATTTTTGTATAAATCTATTAATTCTCCAGAAGTCTTATCCCATGTAAAATGATTTCTAACAAAACTTTCACCATTTTTTCCTAATTTTTCTCTTAAATTAGAATCATGATATAATTTCAACAATTGTTCTGTAAAATCATGTACATCTTTAGCTTTATGAACTAAACCTGCTTCTGTTTCTTTCATTAAAACTTCTTGAGCTAAAACGTCACTAATTAATAGAGGTTTTCCGATACTCATATATTGAAATATCTTATTTGCATATGTAGTATCGTGATGGATATTTTTGTGTAAAGGAGAAACACAAACATCAGACTCTCTAATCCAGTTTGGAAAAGTAGTATCGTATTGCCAACCAAATAACTTAACTTGATCAGAAATACTGTTATCAGAAACCATTTTTTCTAAATACTGACTTGTCTTTCCTACTATTACAAACTTTATATTTTTTATTCCTTTCTCATCTCTTAGTTTTACCAAAGATGATACTACTGTTCTTAAGCCTCTACGTTCACCTGTATCACCAAGGTAAAGTAATGTCAGATCTTCCTTTTGATTCTTGTACGGAATTTCTAAATCATTCTTGTCATTATAAAAAGATGATCTAATCGTATTGGGAACTACTGCAACTTTACTTTTTAGAATTTGAGTTCTATCGACCAATTCTTTTTTTGCGTGTTTTGTTACAACAATAACTTTACTCGCATTTTTTACAAACGCTTCCTCTTTTTTAATCCATTTTTTTATTGAGATTAATAATTTCCCATAAAGCTTTTGCATATGAGGATAAAACCTCATTATTTCTGGTCTGTTTTCGTGTAAATCTAAAACAGTTGGTAAGTTAAATTTTTTGTTGGCTAAAAAAGCAGCTCCTGCAATTCTTATATCATGAATATGGATAACTTCAACTGAAGTATTTTTAATGAAATCTTTGATTTTAGAACTCATTAAAATATTGTAAAAAGGAAAAGTATATGCTAAAGCAGATAACTTATACTCTATAGTATTACTAGTATATCTTCTTACTTTAATTCCATTAATTTCTTCTTCTACTTTTTCATTCTTATCATATGAAAGACAAAACAAGTAAACCTCATGTCCTTCCTTAATAAGTTCTATCGCTTCATTTTCAACTCTAGGATCAGGTGGATAAACATTATCCAATATCATGCCTATTCTCATAACTCACTTTTTCGTTCGGCATAAACTGCGTAATACCTAGGTGTAAACGTACGCAACAAAGGTCTTATTCCAATTTTATTTGTTGGGTTAGTCCATTTATCTGTTTCTTTAATCTCCCAACCTGTTTTTTCTAATAACCAATCGAATTGCCAATCTTCAAATTCATGATAATGTCTATCCCACATATCATTTTTACTTCTGTATGCAGTAGAAAACCATAAACGTAAAGGAACAGTTGTTATTAATTTATCACATTCGATAGCTTGCAACACTGAAAAAGGAGACAATAAGTGTTCAAAAATTTCAAAAGAAGTAACTGCATCTACTTTGTAGTTTTTAACAAGTTCTGGAATTAAATCTAAATCTTCTCCATTTGTATTAAAAACTGTATATCCATTCTCTTCCATAATTTCACTAAATGGATTTCTTACTCCTAAATCTAAAACTGTAGCTGGTGCAGGTAATACTTTTTGCAGTAAACTTAATGTTTTATTGTATCTGTTTTTTGGTAACTTTTTGTACATTTTAAAAACATAATCTTTAACAAAACAAATCTATTGATTATAAATAGAACTTTACCTAAAAGTTATGAAATAAAAAAAGGAGTTTCAAAACTCCTTACATAGTTCTCCCATCGCTATTTTCCCTGCGTTACGTTTCTTTGACTTTTATAGATCTACAAAACTAATTTTATTCACAATATTTAAAAAGTTTTATATTGCACATTTTATAAAATGTATGCAAACTTCTTAGCTAAAAAGAAGAAAAACCAACCAAATAATCCGCTGTAAATTGAAAGAAAAATTATTCTTTTTATTCATTCTTGTGTGCTCTTTTTGCGGAGCTCAACTTGATTCTAGAGAAGATTTTGAGGTTAAATTGTCTTATTATAAAGACTCAAATCTCGATAGTTTATATTATTATGCAAATAAAAATATAAACTCAAAAAACTTATGCGTTCGATTAAGCTGTAAAAATGCTATTATATATTATCATTATAAAAATAAGAATTATAGCGAAGTAGAAAAACAAGCCATAAAATTACTTGAAGAAACAAATTTCATCTTACAAAACGACAATATTAATCCTTGTGTAATTAAAACTAAAATAGGAGTTTTTAACCGTTTATTTTGGTTATATAAAAACACTGAAGAATTTGAAAAAGCGTATAATGAACTTGTAAAATTTTCAGATTATGTAAAGTCTATTGATGATAAAAAAATTGATAAATTTCATTACTTGGTCACTATAGAGATGTCTAAAGCTTTAATAAAAAATGAATTAAAGTTAGAAGATGATTCAAAAGAAATTTTATTAAAAGTTGTACGAGCATTAAAGAATAAAAAAGCTGATCAAACAGATACAATTAATTTTAATAATATTATAACTAAAAAAGCTGATGCTAATAATCTACTCGGTAAAACATATTTACTTTTAAGTAAAAATAAAAACAATACAGCACTTTTAGATTCTACAATACATTACTATAACGAAGCTTATAAGTATACCAAACTTTTTATACCTGTACATTCTGACTCTGAACTAATGTATACTTTAAAAATGACAGAAGTATACATTGCTAAAGGAGAATACCAAAAAGCTTTAGATCTTGTAGATACATATTCTAAAATTAGTAATGGTCATGAATATCGTCAGGAAGCTTATTTGAACAAAGCTATTTGTTTTCAAAATTTAAAGAGAATTGATTCAGCTATTTTTTATGCTCAAAAGTTAATTAGAATTCAAAATATTAGAAAGAGTTCTTTAGTTACTGGCTATAATATTTTATCAGATCAATATTTTAAAAACAGAAAGCTTGATAGTGCTTACAAATACTCTGAATTAACAATTAAAGAAATTGATGAAACTAGAGCCCGTAAAGACAAAACTTATCAATTATTATACGATAACGATATCGAAAAAATTAAAGAGCTTAACAAATCCATAATAAAAAGTGAGAAGAATAAATACACGAATATCATTTTAGGCTGTATTTTCATTTTATTAATTGCTTCTGGATTCTTTCTCTTCAAAAGAAAAAAATACAAAAAAGAAATTGTAGGCATTCAAAATAAAGAAAAAGAAGAAAACATTGAGATTGAAACTCCTAAAGAAAAAGAATCTCAAAAAGTTGAGTATAATATTGACGAAGAACTTGAAAAGAAAATTTTAACTAAAATTGATACTGTAGACAATGAGCTTAGCTTTTTGAAATCTGATTTCACAATAAACACATTAGCTAAAGCACTAGAGACAAATTCTACTTACATTTCGTTTGTTTTCAATAAAAATAAAAACGAAACATTTAAACAATATTACAGTAGAAAAAAGATAGATTATATTGTAGAAAAGCTAAACAATGATAAAGTATATCGTAATTATTCTGTACAAGCATTAGCAGAAGAAGTTGGATATACAAACGCTTCTGCTTTTACTAGAGTCTTTAAAAAATATATGAATATTACTCCTTCAGTTTACATTAAGAATTTAAAGGAGTAGTTTTCTTTTTTTCTAAATAATACCATCCTATACAAACCAAAACAAATAAAGCTAAGAAGATTAAAGATATTTTATTTCCAGTTTGAATTACTTTTGGCTCAAATTTAAACTCGATTTTATGTTCTCCTTTAGGAAGATTCATACCTCTTAGAACATAATTTACTTGATAGTGTGGTTCTAATTTTCCATCAACATAAGCATTCCAGCCATCTTTATAATAGATCTCAGAAAATACAGCAAACTGATTATTAGTAGATTTACTTTTATATGTTAAATGATTTGGTTCATACTTTTCAAGACGAATAAACGATAAGGAGTCTTTAGCATAAGTATCTGTACCTGAATAATCACTTTTTCTAATAACGGCTTGTTCTTTAGTATTAATCGATTTTAAAGCTTTCATTTCATCATTCGCTGAATCTACTATGTCTAACTTAGAAACAAACCATGCATTTCCATTAGCTTTATCATTTAGTTGAATGTCTGTTTCACTACCTATGAAGTATTTCGTATTTAACATATTCAACATTTCCAAATTATTCTGAGCAATTTGATATTCGAAAAGCTCTTGATAACGCATCATTTTAGCTGCATGATACCCTCCTATTGAGTTATGAAAATAAGAAGTTCTACCTTCATTCATTAAGTTGGTAGAAAAATTAGCTACTCTAAAATGAGTTTTGTCTTGTAATATTTTTTTATCAGCTTCATTTGCAATAAAAGGTCTTTCTACATTTCTAGCTGAAGTAAAATCGTCTTTATTAACATATCTTAAATCTACACTTAGTAAATCAAAAAGTAATAAAACACTTACGGTAATAATTACTGGTGCTAACTTTACTTTGTCTTTTAAAAACAACCATAAAACTCCTCCTGAAAGTATTACTAAAATTAAGGATCTTAACGTATCTGTAAGCAACATAGATTTTCTATCAGCTATTAAAGCTTCAACTAAAGCTGGTAATTGTTTATACTGCTCATCTCTTATTCCTTCGAAGGTAGAAGACATGTGTGCAAAAATTAACCCTGCAATAATTACTCCACCTGTAGTCAAAACTGCATTTATTAATCCTTTTGTTTTTTCTTCTGCAGTTTGTTTGCTATAAAAGAACTCTTTGAGACCTAAAACACCTAATAAAGGCACACATAATTCGGCAATTACTTGTATTGAAGAAACTGCTCTGAATTTATTGTAAAGTGGTACATAATCGATAAATAAATTAGTTAAGATCGAGAAGTTTTTACCCCAACTAAGTAATAAAGAAAAAATCGTAGCACTAACTAACCAATATTTCAGCTTTCCTCTTACAAAGAAAATTCCGAGAAAAAATAAAAACCAAACTACTGCCCCAATGTAAGCTGGAGCTTCTACAATTGGTTGTTCACCCCAATAGGTTAATACTTGTTCTGAATAATCTTTAGCAACAGCTTTTCCTGCGTTTTTTTCTAAAGTTTTATAAAATTCAGAATCTTCACCTAATTTTTCAACTGTTCCACCTCCCATGTAACGAGGAATAATTAGATTGAAAGTTTCTAAAATGCCATAACTATATTCTGTAATATAAGCTTTATCTAAACCTTTTGTTTTCTTTTTAGGAGATCCATCTGGATTTATAGTTAACTCAGATTTTCCTCTTGTACTAAAGTTTGCATATTCTTTAGTGGATAATAATCGTGTTGAATTAGTTCCAATACCAATAATAAAAGCTACTAGTAAAACTCCTACTTGTTTAGCAAAAGTTGGTAATTCTTTATTCTTAAAGGCATCTATCACTTCTACAATTCCTAAAATCAGAATACAAAAACCTAAATAGTAGGTCATCTGTATATGATTAGCTGCTATCTCTAAGGCCATAGCTAAAGAAGTAACTATAAAACCTAACAAATATCTTTTTTTAAAAACATATAAAACTCCTGCAATTACAGCTGGCATGTATGCTATTGTATGCGCTTTGGCATTATGCCCAGCACCAAAAATGATAATCAAATACGTTGAAAAACCAAAAGCTAAACTTCCTAAAATAGAAACTTTCCAATCTACTTTTAAAGCATTTAATAGTAAAAAGAAACCTAAAAAATATAAAAATAAATAATCTGCTGGCCTGGGTAGAAAACGTAACAAATAATCTAACTCTTTAACAAAATCGTTTGGAAACCTTGCCCCTACTTGATATGAAGGCATTCCACTGAAAGCATTACCAATCCAATAAGGTTCTTTATTTTCTTCTGCTCTAAAATCATTCATCTCTTTAGCCATACCAATATACTGTGTGATATCGCTTTGTTTGATTTGTTTTCCTCCTAAAACAGGGTTAAAATATAATAAAGAAGCAACTATAAATAATACAATTGCTCCTACGTGAGGTAAATACTTCGTAAGTTTCATGGTTAGTCTATTTCTTCAAAATCAATATATTCACCTACTGATTTATCGCTTTGTTTATTTGAATTTGGCTTTTTATCAATTACTGTTTCTCCAACTTTAATATCACTTGCAGTATTTTGACGGTTCTGATTTCTCATCTTCTCTTCCATCTTACTCATAGCTTTTTTCATTAAATATGGAGCAAACAATCTTGCTAAAAATTTAAATGAATAGTAAATTATACCAATTATAAGAAGTGTTTTTATTAAACCCATATAATTTTTATTGCAGTATCTTGTTAATAGTTTTTCTAAAAATCATTCAAAAATAACAATTTGAGCCAAAACCTTGCGTTAATAGTTTGGTAAACTTAATGGATTGATATTTTTACTGTATGTTTGTAACTGTTGTAAATTGTACGTGTTGATTATGATGAAAAGACTTTTTTATTTACTCCCCCTAATTGTTGCATTTCCTTTATTTGCACAATATACCGATGTCATAAATTCAAATAGGCCAGGATTTTCTGAAAGTCCTTATAGTGTTGGTGTTGGAGTTTATCAACTAGAAACTAGCATTTTTCATAGGCAATTCGAAGCTCAGACTCCTATTTTTAGTAATCCAAGAGCTACTGGATTAGACTTGCATTTTAGAATGGGTGCCATAGATGAAAAGTTAGAATTTAGTCTTACAACTGCTTTGCAAAGCAATCAATTTGCTTTTACAAATGTATTTCAATCTACAAGATCTCAGTTTAGTTTAGGTCAATTAACTATAGCTGCTAAGTATTTAGTGTATAAACCTACATATCAAGATAAGTCTAAAGAAATTAGAAGTTGGAAAAAAAGACATTCTTTTGACTGGAAAAGATGGATTCCTCACGTAGCTGTTTATGGAGGATTTAATGTTGGTTCTATTTTGAATGATTTTCATTCTAGAGGTGGAATTACACCAAAGATTGGAGTTTTATTACAAAATGAGTTTTCACACAAACTAAATGTAGTTACAAATATCCACTACAATTATATTGGAGGCTATTTACCAGAATTATCTTACGTAGTTACTGGAACCTATAATTTTAACGATAGATGGTCTGGATTTGCAGAACATCAAGCTTTATTTAACAAACAAGAAAACCAAAGTAATTTGGGAGCTGGTGCAGCATATTTATTGAATAAAAACTTACAAATAAATTCATCACTTAGAGCTACTTTCCAAGAAGAAACTGTTGGTTTTTATGGAAGTGTTGGAGTTTCTTATAGATTAGATAGACATGTTGATCAGTTTGAAGAACTTGATGAATTTGGAAATAAAATAGAAGACGATGAAGTTCAAACCTATAATAAAGGTTTCTTTGGAAGAATGATTGATAAGATAAAAGGTATATTTAAGAAGAAAGATAAAACTGAACCTCAGTTAGAAGAAGGCACAACTATCGAAGAGGTAAACGAAAAACCAAGAGGTAGAACTCGTAAAAAGTCAATTTTAGATGATTTAACTAAAAAAGACGAAAAGGCAAAAAAGAAAACTACCAAAGAAAAGAAGAAAGCTGCCAAAAAGAAGAAAAAAGCAGAAGAAAAAGCACTAAGGAAAGCTCAAAAAGAAAAGGAGAAAGAAGAAAAAAGAAAGAAAAAAGAACAAGAAAAGCTAGAAAAAGAAATTAAAAAATTAGAAGAAGAACTGAAAAAAGAAGAGGAAGAAGAAAAAAAGAAAGAGGAAAAGAAAAAGAAGAAAGAAAAAGACAAAAAAGAGAAAGAAGAACAAAAAGAAGACCAATAGAAATCATACATTTGTTTTATGATTCAACTAAAGGAAATAAAAACAAGAAAGGAAATAAAACAATTTGTTTTATTTCCTTTTTCTTTATACAAAGGCAATAAATACTGGGTTCCTCCTATTATTAACGATGAAATAAATAATTTCGATAGTAATGTTAATCCTGTTTTCGAACACGCTGATGCTAGACTTTTTGTCGCTATTAGAAATAAAAAAATAGTTGGTCGTATTGCTGTGATTATAAATAACTACGAAGTTGAAAAACAAGGAATAAAAAAAGTACGTTTTGGCTGGTTTGAAGTTATTGATGATATTGAAGTTACCAAAGTTTTAATAAATAAAGCGAAGGAAATAGGAAAAGAAAAAGGCCTAGAATATGTTGAAGGTCCTGTAGGCTTTAATAATTTAGATAAAACAGGTGTTTTAACCGAAGGATTTGATCATATTGGGACTATGATCACTTGGTACAATCTTCCTTACTATAAAGATCATTTAGAACAATTAGGTTTTGTTAAAGAAAAAGAATATTTAGAAAACAAATTCGAATTTAAAAATGTAAATGCAAAGAAATACGAGAAAGCAGGAAATTTAATCCAAAGAAGATATAACTTAAAAGAGATTACATTTACAAATACCAAAGACATTATGCCTTATGTAGATGAAATGTTCGAATTATTTAGTAAAACTTATTCTAAGTTATCTACTTATGTTCCTATTTCTAATGCGCAAATAGAGTTTTTTAAGAAAAAATACATTTCATTTATCAATCCTGAATACATTAAATTTGTTGTAGATAGTGAAAATAAAATGGTCGCATTTTCTATAGTTATGCCTTCTTTCTCTAAAGCTTTACAAAAGGCTAAAGGAAAATTATTTCCATTTGGTTTATTTCATTTACTAAGAGCTAGAAAATACGCAAAGGATATTACCTTTTATTTAATCGGAGTACATCCTGATTATCAAAACAAAGGAGTAACAGCAATCATTTTTAGAGAAAATATAAGAACATTTACAGCTAAAGGAATTCAAAATTGTATTAGAACTCCTGAATTAGAAGACAATACAGCTATTTTCAAAATTTGGAAAGATTTTCAACCAGTTACACATAAAAGAAGACGAACTTATCGATTAAATTTATAATGCAACTATTTTTTAATCCAGAAATAACAAAGGAAACTAAAGAAATCATCTTTAATAAAGAAGAAAGTCGTCACATTGTCAAAGTACTTCGAAAAAACAGTGATGATAAACTTATTATAACCAATGGTAAAGGAACAGTTTTTACCGCTACCATAATAGTACCTAGCGATAAAAAATGTGTTGCTAAGATTATAGATTTTGAGCAAAAAACTAAAGAATGGAATTATCATCTTCATTTAGCTATTGCTCCTACCAAAAACATGGATCGTTTAGAATGGTTTGTTGAAAAGGCCACAGAAATAGGTATTGATGAAATAACCCCAATAATCTGTAACAATTCAGAAAGAAAAGTTGTAAAAACAGAACGTTTACATAAAATAATGTTAGCTGCCATGAAACAATCTTTAAAGTTTCATGCAGTGACTATTAATGAACCTATAAAATTTTCAGAATTTATTAAACAAGAAAATTCTGGAGACAAGTTTATTGCTCATTGTTATCCTTCGGAGAAAACAAGTTTAAACAATGTATCTAGTTTCAATTCTAATATTACTATTTTAATTGGTCCGGAAGGAGATTTTTCTGAAGAAGAAGTATCATTAGCCACGCAGTCCAATTACACAACTATATCATTAGGAAAAAGTCGTTTAAGAACAGAAACTGCAGCTTTAACAGCTGTTCAACATATTAGTTTTTTACATTATAATAGCTAACTATATGTAATTAAGGGGAAAAGTACCCGTTCTATAAATTTCATAAAATCATTTATTTTATTAAATTTATGTCCCCCTAACCCCAACCAAAGATCAATTTATGCTACTAGCATTTAACATAACCGATGTTTTTAATGTATTTTTACTTGGAAGTGCTTTATTAGGTTTTTGCCTAAGCCTTTTCATGTTTTTTTCTAAATATGGTAAAAATAAAAGTCTACTGTTCTTAAACTTAATGATATTAACTATTGCCCTTAACAACTTTCAATCTTGGGCTTTAGCTTTAAATTTATTTCAACATAAGTTTATGTTGAGTTACATTCAAATTCCTTGGCATTTTTTAAGCGGTCCTTTCTTTTATGCATTTTTAGTTAATTATTTAGACATTGTAGATCATCAAAAAAAGCTATTAAAATATTTTGTTTTTGTCTTTTTATTGATGTGTATTGCACAAGTGAGTTTTGTAATATTCTCTTCTACCGGAGGAGCTTCTGAAAAAGAACTAGATTATATTTACGAACGTTATACTTCTTTTGAAGAACTTATCAGCTTTATTAGTTCTATTAGTATTTTTGTGTATTCATATTATGTACTTCGAAAAAAAGAACAACTTTTTCAAAAAATTCTATCTTTTGATAATTTAAAATGGATTTATAACTTTTTTAAACTTACAGGTATTGTTTACTTACTTTGGGTTTTTGCATTGGTTATTAAATTCAGTTTAAACTTCTCTGGATTTATTTATTCTTACTATCCTTTACGAATATCTACAACTGTAATTATTTTCATTTTAGGATATCAGGGAATTAAATATTTGAGAATATTAAAAGAAAGAAAACATATTAGAGAGGAAAGTGAAAACGAAACTATAGCTGAAATTCAAGAAGAAAAAGAACTCTCTACCAAATATGAAGAACACTTTTTAAATGTTGATTCTTTTGTAAAAACAAATAAAAAATTTTTGCAACCAAAATATACACTCCAAAACTTATCTAAAGATGTAAGTATAGGAACAAGTACTTTATCTGCTATAATAAATAATAATGCTAAAAAAAGTTTTGTTGACTATATTAATGAAATGAGAGTAGAACAAGCAAAAAAATTTTTACTTAACCCAAAATACGAGAGCTACACTATTGCTTCTATTGGTTTAGAATCGGGTTTTAACTCTAAATCTGCATTTTATGACGTTTTCAAGAAACACGCTGGATGCACTCCTTTAGCCTTTAAAAACTCAAATTGTTAATTTTTTTTATCCTTAATTAGTCCGAAAACATCCAAATCATAAGTTTTAGGACTTTATTTTAAGATCTCAATTTTATATTTGAATAGTATACTTAATAAAGTAAGACTAACTTAATGCTTTATTTTATTAAGTTTTTACGAAGAATTATAGAGAGGAAACTCTCTATGAAGAGGGAAAAGCCAAAACACTGTTTATCAACAGTGTTTTTTTTTGATAAAGTTGTCCTAAAACATCCAAACCATATGTTTCAGGAGTCTATAAACGAACAACTTAACTATCTTTGAATCGAAAACTTACATAAACCAGTAAATATATTTAGGGATTAATATTTACTACTTTCTTCACAAAAAAAACACCATTAGAAGGGAATGGTGTTTTTTTTTATTTATATCTTGGTTATCGCTTACAGAGGCCTTATGAAATATATACTATCTATCTTAATATTTACTATATCATTATTTACTAATGCTCAACAGATTGGTATTTTAAAATATGGAGGTGGCGGAGATTGGTATGCTAATCCTACTTCTTTACCTAACCTAATTAACTTTAGCAACAGAAATACAAAAACTTCTATAGATTATAATATAGCTACTGTAACACCAGATAGTGAAGATATTTTTAGTTTACCTATTGTTTTTTTAACCGGACACGGAAATGTTTATTTTGATGATGCTTCTGTAGAGAATTTAAGAAAGTATCTAATATCTGGAGGTTTTATTCATATTTCAGATAATTATGGATTAGATAAGTATATTCGTCGTGAAATGAAAAAAGTATTTCCTAAACTTAATTTTCAAGAAATACCTGTTTCTCACCCTATTTATCATCAAACATTTGATTTTCCAAAAGGATTACCTAAAATTCATGAACATGATAAAAAAGCTCCTCAAGGATTTGGCTTATTCTACGAAGGTAGGTTAATTGCTTTTTACGATTATGAAAGTGATTTAAGTGATGGCTGGGAAGATGAATCAATTCATAATAACCCAAAAGAAACAAGAGAAAAAGCTTTACGAATGGGAGCCAATATTATTGAATTTGCTTTTAAGAACTAAAACTACAACTCCTTTCCGTAATAGTTCAAATCAATTAATTCTCCATTAGTAGTTCGATAGTCATTCGAAATTGTACCTTCTAAACGAAAACCACATCTTTCAGCTAATGCAATACTCCTAACGTTTCGCTGAGATATTCTACAGAAAAGTTTTTTAAAACCATGCTTTTTAACGACACTTTCTAATAACGTTATAAAACTTTTAGTAATAATACCCTTCCCTTCAAAATTAACATCTATAAAAGCTCCTAATTCTGTTTTTGGTATAGACCAATCTATATTCTTAAAATCAATAAAACCAATCAATTTTTCATTTTTAAAAATAAGATAAGGATAGTATGTTCTTAGTTTTATTTTATCTTCTATCGTTCTGCAATAATTTAAAGTACTTTCTTTAGTTTGGGTATATTTTATTGTTCCTGCAAAAAAATCTTCTAATCTACTTTTATTGTTTTGAATTAACTCAAAAAAAATCTCAGCATCTTCTATAGTTAACAATCGTATAGTAAAATTATCCATTTCATTAAATTTAATACCTCAAAGAAACGAACAAGAGAAAATATAAATATTGACTGAAGTCACGTTTTTTTAATTCTACTTAATGTTTCAGAAGCCATTCTTAAATAACTTGCAATATGTTTGTGAGGAATTTCTTGAAAAAGCTCTGGGTTTCTATGTAATACTTTCTGATACCTTTCTTCAGGGGACGTTAGTAATAAGTCTTTTTCTCTTTCAAATTGATATAATATAATTTCTTGTAATATTTCATTCCACAATTTTAAATACTCGGTATTCGTATCTAAAAAATTGTAAAATTCTTGTTTTGAAATATAAAAAACAGCAGTCTTTTTTAGTGCTTTTATTTCAAGATTACTAATTGAATTAGATAAAAAGGAATCTATTGCGGTGATAATTGAGTTTTTATACCCAAAATACATCACATGTTCTTCTGTATTATTGGTAAAGAAAACTTTTACACTACCCGATATTATAAAATAAATATTAGTATCCTTAGATCCTTTAGCTTTTATAAACTCATCTCTTTTGAAGGTTTTCTGTTTTGTTAAAATACCTTCTTCTAAAATTTTGTTTTTTAATAATTGATAATTTTTCAAAACAGTTGAATTACTATTTAATTCAAAATAGCATCTTGGATAACCTTCTGTATTTTAGTTCTTATGTTACTTTTAACTAATTTTCTATTCCCCATAGTCGGATAAACTCTATTTGATAAAAATACATATAGAATTCCGGTATCTGGATCTGCCCAAGTATAAGTTCCTGTAAAACCACTGTGACCAAAACTATTTTCTGAAACACAACCACAAGTTGGCTTTTCTCTTGGATTTATTTGTGGTTTATCAAAACCTAAACCTCTTCTATTTCTTACCTGAGGATAATATCTTGTATTAAACTTCTCAATAGTTTCTGGTCTAAAATATTTTACTCCTCCATAAGTTCCGCCTTGCAAGTACATTTGCATAATTTTAGCTACATCATTTGCATTCGCAAATAAACCAGCATGACCTCCTACTCCACCTTGCATTGCAGCTCCCATATCATGAACATAACCTCTTAATAATTGTTCCCTATAATAATCGTCTTTTTCTGTAGGAACTACTTCTTTCCAATTAAATTTTTCAAGAGGTAAATATGAAGTTCTATTTAAACCTAAAGACGCATAAAACTCATCTTCTACGACTTTATCTAAACGTTTTTTATACTTTCTTTCAACAACCTCTTTAAGTATATAATATCCTAAATCGCTATACTTATATCCTACTCTTTCTCTTAAATCAGAATCTTTTATTCTGGTGTAAATAGAATCCTTGTAATCTTTATTTAAATATAAATCTTTAGCTACTTTTATCGGAAACTGCTTCGATTTTTTAGTTCTATAATATTCTTTTGATACTTTACCTGTGATAGAATCAATTGTTCTTGTATAAAATGGAATCCACGATTTTAATCGAGCATAATGCGATAAGATTTGTTTGATATTTAAATGCTCTTTATTACTGTCTTTATAAGTTGGAAGTAAATCAACTAAATCAGAGTGAAGTGATAATTTTCTATCTTCTTCTAATTTCATTACAGCTGGTAAAGTAGATAAAATTTTAGTTAAAGACGCTAAATCGTAAACATCAGATTTTTTTACTTTTCTTCGTTTAGCATCAGTTTGATAACCAAAAGTTTTATGATAAATTACTTTTCCGTGTCTCGCAATTAAAACCTGACCTCCTGGAGCCATTTTTTGCTGTAAAATTGTATCAATATAACGATCTACATATTTTAATGAATCTCTTGATAAATTTACAGCTTCTGGTATGGTATATTCAAAGCGATTTAATGGAGATATAATCATTCCATTTCCTGCTAGAAATTCATTTCTAATACTTATCGGAAGTCTACCTGAAATCTCAAAAGCTCCAAAAATTGCTTGAGCAGAAAGCTCTTGTGCTAACTTACTATTTTGATAAGAAACAATAATATTATCAATATTCGTAAATGTTTTTACTTGTAATAAGCTATAAGGATTTGCAAAAACATCAAGTATAACACGTTTGTTTCTTGATATTTCTTGCAACCAAACTAAATCTTGATTAGAGAACTTATAAGATTTCCAAGGATTTTTATTCGATTTATGAAAACCTACAATTACTAAATTATAATCTTCTAATTTTTTAGTCAGTTTATCTAAATGCTTTGCTGAAATCACATCTACTTTAGCATAATTCTGAAGCATTTTTACAAAATCATCTCCTTTATCGTCTCCTAAAGCAACATAAGCTATATTTTTTAACTCTAACTTTTTTATTGGTAATGTTTCTCTTGTATTTTTTAGAACAGTTAATGATTTTTTAATTAAATCTCGATGCAATAATTCATCTTTAGCTGTATTTAAATCCACAAGTAAACTGTCCGTTTTAATTGCATCAAACTTCTGTAAACCAACTAAATATTTTGCTTTTAAAATTTTTCTTACCGACTTATTAATTCTTTCTTCATCTAATTCACCTTTCTCTAAAGCTTTTTTAAATGCTTTTACCGTATTCGGAATATCTTGAGGAATCAATAAAATATCATTTCCTGCTAAGAAAGTAGCCAAGTTAATTTCAGCAGCTGTGGCATAATTTGCTGCTCCTTTCATATTTAATCCGTCAGTTAAAACTAAACCTTGGAAACCTAGTTTATCTTGTAATAAATCTGTAACTACATTTTTAGATAATGAAGACGGTAGATTTGTATTCGACTCTAAAGAAGGAATACTTAAATGCGCTGTCATTACACTTGCTACACCCGCATCAAACTGTCTTTTAAATGGATATAATTCAATAGAGTCTAATCGTTGTAATGTAAAATTTATTGATGGTAATGTTAAATGTGAATCAGTAGCTGTATCTCCATGTCCAGGAAAATGTTTAGCATTTGCTAAAACACCAACACTTTGCATTCCTTTTGTAAACGCTACAGATTTTTCTGCTACATTTTCTTTCTTTTCACCAAATGAACGATTTCCAATAATTGGATTGTCTGGGTTTGTATTAATATCTACAACCGGAGCAAAATTGATATGAATTCCTACTCGTTTACATTGTTCCCCTATTCTTTCTCCTAACTTTTCAATTAACTTATTATCACGAATGGCTCCTAAAGTCATATTCCAAGGAAAACGATATGTGTTTTTTAAGCGCATATCTAATCCCCATTCTCCATCGAAACCAATTAATAACGGAACTTTTTTTGTTAAACTTTGATACGTATTAGTGAGCGCTACTTGTTTTTCTGGTGTTCCTTTCATGAAAATTAAATTTCCAACATGATATTTTGTGATCAAATCAGAAATAAATTTTTCGTGTTTAGCATCTTTATTAGAATATGCTTGTACCATAAACAACTGTCCTATTTTTTCTTCTATAGACATTGAATCAATAATACTATCTACCCATTCTTGTTGTAAAATGTACTGTTTTGCTCGTAACGGATCTAACTGCTGAGCATTAATAACACTGGTAAAAATTATAGCTAATAATAGTATCTTTTTCTTCATATAAATCGTTCACACGTTAATTTAACGAGCTTTAAAATTTCATTATTTAAAACGTCGGGGATTACTTTACTTTAAACAATTCTTATACCAAAAATCGGCTATGCCAGCTTTTGTCTGCTGTAACTTCCCATTTGGTTTCAAAATCTTCTTTAGTGTTTACCATATTATTAAAAACAACTGTAGCAGCAGTTATTTTCTGTTGTTTAGCAAACTCTTGAAAATCTGAAAGTTTTACAACATTGATATTATCGTTGTCTTTAAATGAAATGTTCATTTTATCCATTAAATCTACATTGAACTCTTCTTCTATAGATTTAACAAAACGTACAGAAGCATCAATAGAGCAACCAGAAGCTGAATTAAAGTTTTCATCTATTGCCAATACTATAAACTGATTGTATTTAATAGCAAAAGATCCTTTTAAATCTTCACCATGTCTGGTCCATTGATCAATAAATAACAAAGCTCTTGCAGAAATTACTTCTATTTCTTCTTGAGTGAATGTTCTATCAGCTTGATATACCCAAACTCTTGCAGAGTTGGGTAATTCGTTATAAGGTATGTACATTGTTATCTTAAATTAAATTTTTGTTGTAACGCTTTTAATTTTTCTTCATCTGTCATTTCAGGCGTTTTAGGCGAACTCATTCGTTCTTTTATTTGGCGTAATACTTTTTTAGTATATAATGGAAAGTCTGCTTGTTGAATCCATGAATTGTATCCTGGATTTTCTTTTAAAACATCTTCTACTTTTCTTCCTTTATATTTTCCAAAAGAAAATATCTCATCTTCATCTTCATCAAATAGTATGAATCCTGCAAAATCTGCTCGTTTTGTATGTGAAGAAAATTCACTTAACGCTTCTACTGAATTCTCTATATCTTCATATTTATCTAATTGTGCTTTTAAGATTTCATAAGTTGCTAATGTATCTGCTTCAGCAGAGTGTGCATCTTCTAAATCTTTTCCACAGTAAAATTTATAACCTGCACTTAATGTTCGTTGTTCTTTTTTATGGAAAATTACTTGTACATCAATGGCTTTTCTTTCTTCCATATCAAAATCGATTCCAACTCTTAGTAATTCTTCAGCTAAAAGCGGAATATCAAATCTATTTGAATTAAATCCTGCAAGATCTGAATCGAATATCATCTCGTTTATTTTAGATGCTAATTCTTTAAATGTTGGTTCTGTAACAACTTTTTCATTTGTAATTCCATGAACATCTATAGCTTGTTGTGGTATTTCTATTTCAGGGTTTATCAACCAAGTTTTACTTTCTTGTGTTCCGTTAGGGAATATTTTTAGTATAGAAATTTCTACAATTCTATCAGTGGCTATATTAATTCCAGTTGTTTCTAAATCGAAAAAAACGATAGGTTTTTTCAGGTTTAACTCCATATAGTTATTAAAAAATTTTAATGGTAGTATTTATTATTTAAAATGTACAAAGATGTCAATAATAACGCTATTATTCGTTATTTAGTTCTTCTTTAAACTCGTTAATTTTATCTAAAAGTTTTTTATCTAAAGTAGGCTCTTTAAAATTACACTTTTCAAAGGCTTCTAAAATAGTTTGTGCTACAATAAAACGAGCTGTTGGTTTATCATCTGCAGGTATTACATACCAAGGCGCATGATCTGTTGATGTTCTGTTTATAGCATCTTCATAACAAAACTGATATTCGTTCCAAAGTTTTCTTTCTTTTAAATCTCCTGTTGAAAACTTCCAATTTTTCTCAGGAATATTTAAACGACGTAATAACCTATTCTTTTGTTCTTCTTTAGATAGATGTAAGAAGAACTTTAAAATAATAGTTCCGTTGGCAGCTATATGTTTTTCAAATTGATTGATACGATCCATTCTATCATGATAGAATTCATCATTTAAGTCTTCCAAACTTTTTACTGAAGGAATATTTTCTGAAAACACATATTCTGGATGTACTCTTGTAACTAGTACATTTTCGTAATGCGTTCTATTAAAAACACCAACTTTACCTTTAGCTGGTAGTGCAATATAATGTCTCCATAAAAAATCATGTTTTAATTCTAATTCTGTAGGAACTTTAAAACTATGTACTTCTACACCTCTAACATTAAATTGTTTAAACACTTCTCTTACCAAGCTGTCTTTACCTGCAGTATCCATACCTTGTAAACAAATTAAGGCACTGTATTTACCTTCTGCATACATTGTATTTTGTAAATCGGCTATCTTCTTTCGTACTTTTTTTAATTTTTTCTCAGCATCTTCAATATACTCTAAAGTTTTCTTCTTCTTTAATTTTACTTCTCCATTAACTTTATATTTCTCTATATTCATCTTCATTCTATTATTGATTTTATAAATGTAAAAAAAATATAGTAGGTCTTAAAGCGATATTGTAAGTCTTTTGTTAAAAAAACTACTAATTTGGAAATTAAATTATTCTTTATGCATTATCGATTCATTTTTATCTTTTTGATTTCTTTTTTTAGTTTAAATGCACAGGAAAAACCTGTAGTTGTTTTAGAATTGTTTACATCACAAGGATGCTCTAGCTGTCCGCCTGCAGATCGGCTTCTAGAAGAAATTAAAAACAACAATGATAGTGATAGGGTAATACCTGTAGCTTACCATGTTGATTATTGGGATTATATTGGTTGGAAAGATCCTTTTGCTTCTAAAGATTATACTAACAAACAACGAGATTATGCTGAGAAATTTTTAAGTAGTTCTATTTACACACCTC
The DNA here is from genome assembly GCF_947502995.1 of uncultured Tenacibaculum sp. Classification (GTDB taxonomy): domain Bacteria; phylum Bacteroidota; class Bacteroidia; order Flavobacteriales; family Flavobacteriaceae; genus Polaribacter. Next base: position 40,094 of record NZ_CANNBW010000019.1, read on the forward strand.
AATTAGTTATAAATGGTGACGAACATTTTGTTGGTTCTGATAAAGTGAGAATAGAAAGAAGAATTAAACAAATTCTACACAGAGGATCTAATTCTAACACTATAGAAATAACAGACCTAAAAATTAAAGACAAAAAAGTAGATTTTTCTTACAAAGTGGATGGAAAAACCAAGAAGCGTAATATTTATTTTCTATTAACCATTGATAAACGTGTTACACCTGTAAAAAGAGGAGAAAACAGAAATAGAACTTTAACAAATACTAATATTGTTATTCTAGAAAAAATAGTTTCTCTAATTGAAAAAGAAGGGAAAATGACACTTTCTATCCCCGATATTATTGAACCAAAAGACGAAATAAAATTAATTGCAATAACTAAAGACAAAGACTTATTAGTTACTTCTGGTATTCAAATAAAACTTTAACAAAAAGATTTTTAAAACTCCTTTATTTTTCAATTGTTTTTTTCTTGAGTATCATCAGAATTAGCAATCAATCTAAAAAAATAAATACTTGTATTCTGAGTAAATTTCCTGAAAAATTATTACAATGAATACAACAGTAATTATTAAAGCGAGTTCCAAAAAAAATGGAAACACCAAAAAAATAATAGAGTTATTAAACGAAGATTCGAATTTTGATATTATTGATTTATTAGATTATAATATTGGACATTTTGATTACGATTTCAAAAATGCAAATGATGATTTTCTTCCATTGCTGCAAAAAATTACAGAAAAATATGACACCATCATTTTTGCTACTCCAGTATACTGGTACACTATGAGCGGAATTTTAAAAGTATTTTTCGATAGATTATCTGATCTATTGCATTATCAAAAAGACTTGGGAAGAAAACTAAGAGGCAAAAATATGGCTATGGTTAGTAATTCTGGGGAAAATGATAGAAGACAAGGTTTTGAAATGCCTTTTATAGAAAGTGCTAAATATTTAGGAATGAATTACCTTGGAGATATACATGTTTGGTTTTCAAAAGATGGAAGTAAAATTGATAATGTAGCTGAAAATCAAATAAAAAAGTTCAAAAAAACTTTATAAATCTATTTTTTTCTTTTTTCTTACTTTGTTTTATCGTAATATTGCAATATACAATTAACACATGGGATTAACTAAATCTGAAATATTTTCCAAAAATCAAAATGACATAGCTCAAATAGCTAAAGTATTAGGACATCCTGCTAGAATAGCGATTTTAGAACACATATCTAAAGTAAAAACCTGTATTTGCGGTGATTTAGTAAATGAAATTGGTTTAGCACAACCTACTATATCGCAACATTTAAAAGAATTAAAAAGTATTGGAATCTTAAAAGGAAATATAGAAGGAACAAGTATTTGTTATTGTATCAATACTGAAAAATGGGAAGAAATCAGAACTATTTTAAATCAATTTTTAAATATATTCTCTAACCCCAACAACAATTGTTGTTAAAAAATTTTGAATACATCAATCGTAATATTACAATGAATGCGAATTTAATTAAAACAATAGAAAAAATTTCTTCTCTAGAAATCACCAATGGAAGAAAAGAAAAATTAAAGCCATTAATAGCTTACATTAGAGAAAAAAGAACTCAAAAAGAAGATATACGCATTAACTTTATTTGCACTCACAATTCAAGAAGAAGTCATTTAGGTCAAATATGGATGCAAACTTTAGCGAATCATTTTAATTTCAAAAATATAAAAACCTATTCTGGTGGCACAGAAGCTACAGCTTTAGCAAATCCAATTGCTGAAACATTAAAAAACCAAGGTTTTGAAATAAATATTATTAGTGAAAATACAAATCCCATTTACGCAATTAAGTATGATGAAGTTTCTCATCCTATTATTGGTTTTTCTAAACGTTATAACGATTCCTTTAACCCAAGTTCAAAGTTTGCTGCAGTGATGACTTGCTCGCAAGCTGATGAAGAATGTCCATTCGTAGCTGGTACAGATAAAAGAATTACTATCACTTATGAAGATCCAAAAATTTCTGACAACACTGATAAACAAGCTCAAACATACTTAGAAAGAAGTAATCAAATTGCCTCTGAAATGTATTTTGTTTTATCTCAATTAAATTAAACGATTATGAAACTTACTGAAATAAAAAAACACTTAAAAGAATTAAACACTATAGCTTTTCAATTACCAGATGGAAATTTGGTTCCTGAACATTTTCATGTAACAGAAGTTGGAAAAGTTACCAAGCATTTTATTGATTGTGGAGGAGTTCTTCGTAAAGAAGAAAAAATAAATTTTCAATTATGGAATGCTAATGATTATAACCATAGATTACATCCTGAAAAATTAATCAACATTATAGAATTATCTGAAAAAACTTTAAACCTTAAGGATGTAGAAATAGAAGTTGAATATCAAGGAACAACTATCGGTAAATATGATTTAAATTTCGATGGAAAAAATTTCCTTCTAGTAAATACAGCTACAGCTTGTTTGGCCGAAGACCAATGCGGAATTCCACCAAAACAAAAATCTAAGTTAAAACTATCAGAAATTCAAAGTCAAGGTTTTAGTTGTGATCCAAATTCTGGTTGTTGCTAAAACCAAAAACTGAGCAATAAGCTCAGTTTTTTTTATCTAATTATCATACTATCAATCTTAAAAGCACGTTTAATTTTAAAAATATTATATTCGCGGAATATAACCCCAAAACATACCGATTAATGAAATTATTAAAAAGTTTTTACTCCTTTTTCTTAATTTTAATTTTGACTTTTAACTTCACTTCTTGTTCTGACTGTAAGAACGAAAACCCTAGAGCCCGTATTACAAACATGGGAACAGAAGAAGTAAGTGTACAAATTAAGACTACAGGAGGTAATACAGAAAACTTAAATAATGTAGAACCTGGTAAATCTTCAGAATTTAGAAGCTACGATTCAGGAACAATTACATTTACTATAGTCGTGAAAGATGACATAGAACTTGTTGAAATTGTTGAAATGGATTTTTGTTCAGAATATGAAATCATTGTTAATGAAGACAATGCTATCATAACAATTTCTACCGGAATCGAATAAATAAGTTAAAAACAAATAAAAAAATCCCAAGTACAATACTTGGGATTTTTTTATTTATCACTTTCAAATGAATATTTATTTTTCTGCTTAAATGGACGAATAATTAGTCTTGTTTCTCTGTCGAAACGTATATAATTATACATCCAGTTTAAAAACACAACTGCTTTATTTCGAAAACCAATTAGTGAAAATAAGTGGACTATCATCCAAACGAACCAAGCAAAAACTCCTTGGAATTTCCATTTTGGTAAATCAACTACAGCTTTATTCCTACCAATAGTAGCCATTGAACCTTTGTCATTATACACAAAAGGTTTCATTTGTTTTCCTTTTTGTAATGCTAAAATATTTTTTGCTAATAAATTTCCTTGCTGAATAGCTGGTTGCGCCATCATTGGATGACCATAAGGAAAAGCTTCTGTATTCATACAAGCCACATCTCCAATGGCAAAAATATTCTCATGAGAAGCAACTTTATTAAACTGATCCACTTTATATCTAGCTGCTCTTTCTACAACACATTCAGTATGCAAACCATCTATAGAAGCTCCTTTTACACCTGCAGCCCAAATTACTGTACTTGCCTTAAAATGATCTTCACCATTTGTAGTTACTGTATCTCCATCATAGTTTTGTACACGAAGACTTTTCCATACATCAACACCTAACTTAATTAAAAAATCTTCGGCTTTCTCTGAAGCTTGCGGACTCATACCTTTCAAAAGACAATCTGCACCTTGTATCAAATTGATTTTCATCAAACGGATATCTAAATCCGGATAATCTTTAGGTAGAATTTCTTTCTTCATTTCTGCTAATGCACCAGCTAATTCTACTCCAGTAGGTCCACCACCGACAATAACAAAATTCATTAACTTTTTTCGCTCCTCTAAATCAGAAGTCAATAAAGCTTCTTCAAAATTCTCTAGAATTAAACTTCTAATATTTAAAGACTGAGGAATTGACTTCATTTCCATGGTATATTTTTCAATATTTTTGTTCCCAAAGAAATTAGTTGTAGAACCAGTAGCGATTACTAAATAATCGTAGTTTAAACTACCTATTGATGTTTTAACTTCATTCTTTTCTGCATCTATACCCGTAACTTCAGCCAATCGAAAATAGAAATTCTCGATATCGTTAAATCTTTTTCTTAGAGGAAAAGCAATGCTATCTGGTTCTAATCCTCCTGTAGCAACTTGATATAATAAAGGTTGAAATGTATGGTAATTATGTTTATCTAAAAGAACTACTTGTAATTCTTTATCTTCTAAACCTCTTGCAACGGCTAATCCAGCAAAACCTCCACCAATAATAACTACTCGTGGAAAGCTAGTTTGAGGTATATTCATATTGTAATTTTTATATCTATATAGATTCTAATAGCAAATTTAATTAAAACTTTTTGTTTAAAACTGTTATAATTTACGTAACAAAAACAGTATTAAGTTACTATTAGTAACCTAAAACAAGATCTATTAAAAATTAGTCCATTTATACAGTTTTTAAACCAATAATTTTATAGTTTTGTTAAAGTAGAAGAATCATAACTTAGTTTTATGTTTACTATTTTTAAGAAGAAGAAACAGAAATATTTTATCATTAATTGTAACACTGACAGTATTTTAGTAAATGGAACTCCACTTACTTTTCCTACTGAATTTGAAAATTTAGTTGAAATTTTTGGTGAACCTTCCAGAACAATAGATTCAAGTAGCAAATATGTTATTTGGGATGATTTTGGAGTATCTAGTAGTTTAAAAGACGACGATAAAATAGTCTCTATTAATGTTTATCAAAATATTAATACCAGTGAATATGTTCCTAAAAAACCATATAATGGAACACTTTTTTTCGAAGAAGAAGACATTACCTTTAATGAATTCAGTAAGATAGGACTTGGTAAAATAGCTATTCACAGATTAGGAAGCGAAAATGAAACTAGATTTGGCTTTAGTTTAGGAATCAATAACGATTATAAAGCTTAACCTCTATTTTTAAGTTTCAGTAATTCTTTTTCTAAGAATAATAGTTTATTTTCAACCTCATCACCTATTTCAGGCAAACGCTTTATAAAAGTGTATTTCGCTTGCCACAATTCTTTTATATCCGTTTTTGAAAAAATCTTTTCTTCAATATTTTTGTGTTCTGCTTTGAAAACCACTTTATCAGAAATAACGTAAATTTTTCTTAGTATAATTTCTTTTTCTAAAACAGCAACTACTATCTCTCCGTTTCCATAGCTCTCAAAATCTTCTTCAGCAACTTTTTCTGCGATGACAATATCTTTAGGATACAAACCTTTATCATGATCTGTCATTTCTAAATTTGTAACTGTAAATGCTCGTAAGACTTTATCAATTTCTATCGGCAAACTAATTACAGACAAATCATCTATAAAAGAAGGATTATTATAATGCTTACAATAACTCTCTATTTTTTTTTCGGAAACATACGGTACAGCAACAAAACTTTCTTTTTCATATTCACTATCATCTAAAATTAAGTCTTCTTTAAAACGTAACAATTCATTCACTGTTAAATCAGAAGTTAGCATACTATCAATTGAAATGCTAAAATAATTAGCAATTTTAATTATAGTTTCTATTTTAGGTTCACTTCTACCCTCTTCATAAGCTCCTAATGTAGCTCGCTTTAAATCAAACAATTCTGCAAAAGATTTCTGACTCAAACCTTTTACTCCTCTAATTTTTTTTATGTTTCTTCCAAAAAAAGACATGTTTTGCTAATTTTATTTGCAAATATTAAAATATTTTGTATCTTTACACTAACAATATTAGCTAATAAAAACGAATATTGCTAATTTTTCTAGAAAAAAAGGTCGCTAAACTATTAACTATTTTATTATGATTCTATTAACTTTACACTTTGTAGTATTGTTGGCATCCACAATATTACCTTAAAGAAGATCAATCACTAAACTATTTAACTATAACCAATTGCTAATGAACATTCACTTTAATAAAACGAAAAACTTTTTATTAGAATTAAACTTTACAATTAGTAAAGAGATCGAATCTGATGGGATTTTTGTTATTGAAAAAGAGAATTTTGGAATAAAAAACTTAATTATTGGTGTTGCTTATCCTATACTAGTCATGGAACAATTCATTTTTAAAGCAACGCAACCAAATGAAGCAATGTTTAAAGCATTACTTCAAAAAAATAGAGATATAATTCATGGAGCTTTTGTGCTTGATGAAACAGGTGAACGTGTCATTTTTAGAGACACATTACAATTAGAAAACTTAGATATTAATGAATTAGAAGCCAGTTTAAACTCTTTAAGTTTGTTACTTAGCGAATACTCTGAGCAAATCATTAATTTCTCAAAATATTAGAAATTATGAATTTTTTTAAACGACTTTTTAAAATAGGACAAGCAGAAGCAAATGCTGCCATAGATAACATGGAAGATCCTATTAAAATGACGGAACAAGGTATTCGCGATTTGCGTGTTGATCTTGAAAAATCTCTCGAATCTTTAGCACAAGTGAAAGCTCTTGCTATTAGAGCTAAAAATGACATTGAAGAATTTACAGCTAAAGCTAATGATTACGAACAAAAAGCCATGCTAGTACTTACTAAGGCTAAAAATGGTGAATTAGAGTTCAATGAAGCAGATGATTTAGCTAAACAAGCTTTACTAAAAAAACAAGAAATACATTTGCAAATAGAAAATGCAAAAAATGAAGCTACCAGCTTTGACAATTCTGTTGCTCAATTAGAAGGAAATGTTCAAGAAATTAAAGGAACAATAAGCAAATGGGAAAACGAATTAAAAACCCTTAAAGCTCGTGTTAAAGTTTCTAAAGCAACAAAAAACTTGAACAAACAAATGGCTGAGATGGATAGCTCTGGGACGGTTACTATGTTAGAACGTATGAAAGAAAAAGTACAACAAGAAGAAGCTTTAGCTGAAGCCTATGGAGATTTGTCTAAATCATCGAAAACTGTAGATCAAAAATTAAACGAACTTACTGATACTAAAAATAAAACTGCTGAAGATAATTTGGCTCAACTAAAAAAACAATTAGGTTTTGATGATTAAATTCTTCTGCCACAAACTAAAAACTATGAAAACAAAAATTATATTAATTACCATTCTTTCTTTATTAACTTTTACTTCTTATAGTCAAAATTCTAAAGAAAAAGAGCCTAAGTCTACGACTACAAATTTTGAACTTAAGACATCAAGTATAGAAAAGTTACAAACTTTTAATTGGAACACTTTAAAAGAAATGTTTAAAGAAAATGAAGATGATCAAGAAATTACAATTGGATTTATTTATGAAAATAAAGCTCAAATAGACGATTCAAAAGTTAAAATTGATAATTTTGAAATTAAATTGTCAGGAAAAACTTCTGATTTAGATAAAATGACAAAAAGATTAAAGAAATCATTTGATAAATTAGAGGAATTGAAAAACAAAAACTAACACATATTACTAACTAGCTATGACATTAACCGACATTGTATTTTCCGATGTAAACATTACTTTAACCATACTGCTTATATTATTATTGACATATTGGTTATTCACTATGATTTCTGGAATAGACTTCGATTTAGATGTAGATATTGACATTGATATCGATGTAGATACAGATGTTGACATTGACGTTGATTCAAGTGTAGGCACAGGTGTAGAAGCTAGTGATATTGATTTTCATGATGTATCCAATACTGAAGTTAATCAAGAAGATATAGTTGGAAAGAGGAAGAAACCTTTGAAATGGTGGCAAGTTTTACTAATATATTTCAATTTTGTTGGTTTACCATTCATGTTTACTTTTACTTCATGGATTTTCCTATGGTGGCTTATAACAACTTTAGGTACAACAATTACTCATAGCTACAATAGCACTTTTGGCTTCATTATAATGTTAGGAAGTTTTTTCCCTTCACTATTTGTCACAAAAATCTTCACTACTCCTTTTAAAGCATTTTTTAAAAATCTTAATCAGGATGGAGATAAACCTACTGAAATTATTGGTAGAAAAGGGGTAAGTTTATCGAAAATTTCAGATAATAAACTTGGAAGAGCTGAAATCAAAGCTGATGGAAATATATTAAACATTAATATAAAATCTTTAGATGGAAAAGAAATACATTACAATTCTCAGATATTAATCATCAAACAAAGTAATGATAAATTATTCTACTATGCTCAAGAATATAAAACAAATAGCATAGACATAAACTTTTAAAAATTAAATTTACAACAAATAAAAATCAATAAAACTAATTAATTACTATGACAGATTCAATTATTCAACTTTTAAGTATTGGACTAGGTATAGCCGTATTCATTGTTATTGTCTACTTTGCTATTATAGCAATGTTTTACAAAAAAGTACCACAAGGTGAAGCTTTAGTTCGTACAGGATTTAAAGGAACACAAGTAGCTACTGATAGTGGTATGTATGTCGTACCTGTTTTTCATCGTGTTGAAATTATGGATATTTCTGTAAAGAAAATTCAAATTGAACGTATCGGTGACGATGGACTTGTTTGTAAAGATAATATGCGTGCAGATATTAAAGTAGCTTTCTTTGTTCGTGTTAACAATGAAGTTGAGTACATTAAAGCAGTAGCGCAAACTATTGGATGCGAAAGAGCATCTGATATTGAAACATTAGAGGAATTATTTGAAGCTAAATTCTCTGAAGCTTTAAAAACAGTGGGTAAAAAGTTTAATTTTACTGAATTATATGAAGCTAGACGTGAATTTAGAGATGAAATTGTTGATATTATTGGTACAGATTTAAACGGATATACTTTAGAAGATTGTGCTATTGATTATTTAGAACAAACTCCTGTTAGTTTTTTGAAACCTGATAATATTTTAGATGCAGAAGGTATCAAGAAAATTACTGAATTAACAGCAGCACAAAATATCCAAGCGAACTTAATTAAAAGAGACGAAGAAAAAGTAATTCGTAAACAAGATGTGGAAGCTCGTGAAGCAATCTTGGAATTAGATAAGCAATTAGCTGAAAAAGAAGAACAACAAAAACGTGAAATTGCAAATATTAAAGCTCGTGAGGAAGCAGAAACTTTAAAAGTAGCTGAAGAAGAGCGTTTAAAATCTGAAAGTGCTAGAATCGCAACTGAAGAAAAATTACAAGTAGCAGAAGAAAACAAACAACGTCAAGTTATTGTTGCAGAGAAAAATAAATTACGTACAGATGCAGTAGAAGCTGAAAGAGTAGAAAAAGACAGAATGTTAGAAGCTACAGAAAGAGAGCGTATTGTAACTTTAGCACAAATAGAAAAAGAAAAAGTTGTTGAAGTAGAAAAGAAAAACATTCAAGATGTTATTCGTGATCGCGTAATGTTAGAGAAAGGTGTGGTTGAAGAGCAAGAAAACATGAAAGATATCGAAGCTTTCAAAACTGCAGATCGTGAGAAACAAGTCAAAATTACTATTGCTGAAGCTAACGCAGAAGAAGCATTAATTAGAACAATTAAGCAAGCTGAAGCTCAAAAAGAAGCTGCGAAGCAAAAAGCTGAAGAAATTAATATTGAAGCTCAAGCTCAAAAAGAAGCTAGTGAAAAAGAAGCAGAAGCTCGTAAAACATTAGCAGAAGCAAAAGCTAAAGAAGAAGCTACAATTGGTATGTCTGAAGCACAAGTGATGCATGCAAAAGCAGATGCAAATGAGCGTCAAGGATTAGTAGAAGCTACAATTATTGAGAAAAAAGCTAAAGCTGAAGCCGCTGGAATTTTAGCTAAAGCTGAAGCTATTAAAGAAGAAGGTTTAGCTGAAGCGCAAGTAATTAAAGAAAAAGCAATTGCAGATGCTGCTGGTATCGAAGAGAAAGCCGAAGCAATGAAGAAATTAGACGGTGTTGGTAAAGAGCACGAAGAGTTCAAGTTACGTTTAGAGAAAGAATTACAAGTAGACTTAGCTCAAATTCAAATCCAGAAAGATATCGCAGATGCACAAGCACAAGTTATTGGTGATGCATTAAGAGCTGCTAATATTGATATCGTTGGTGGAGAAACAATGTTCTTCGATCAAATTATTGGACAGATTACTAAAGCTAAAGGAATCGATAGATTAGTTCAACACAGTGATAACATTCAAGATGTAAAAGATGCTATTTTAGGTAGTGATGATGTTAAAGGAAACTTATTAGAAAAAGTCAAAGATTTCGCTAACAAATACGGAATCTCCTCTGAAGACATCAAAAACTTAACTGTAGCAAATCTTTTAATGGACTTAAAAGATAGAGCAAACACTTCTGATGAAGAAGGATTATTCAGTAATCTTTTCAACCTTGCTAAAGGATTAGGGTTATCTGATAAGAAATTATCTTAACATAAAAATATAAATGTCAGTTCGAGTGATTTTATAGAGTGACAACGAAATAAAATTGTATCGAGAACAATTCAACTAACGAAAACTTCTCGATAAAAAATTATTCTTCATTCCATTCCGAATAATTTCACTCGAAGTGACAATAAAAGTTCAAAAAAGTTATGACAGTTTACTATGTTTATATTTTGCAATGTTCTGATAAAACATATTACACTGGAGTAACTTCAAATCTTAATCAAAGACTTTTAGAACACTCAAAAGGATTACATAAAGGTAGTTATACTTATTTTAGAAGACCAATACAATTAGTTTACTATTGTGAATTCACGAATATTGAAATAGCAATAGAAAAAGAAAAACAAATTAAGAAATGGTCTAAAGTCAAAAAAGAAGCTTTAATAAATAATCAATATGAATTACTACCTAATTTAGCAAAAAAGAAATTTGATTAAAATACCAAATGTCAGTTCGAGTGATTTTTTATGAAGTGATAACGGAATAAAAAATTGTATCGAGAACAGTTTCAATAACAATAACTTCTCGATACAAAATTATGCTCCATTACATTACACATAATTTCACTCGAAGTGACAATAAAGTTCAAAACAAAAATGTTGATTCAAGTGATTCTTGCGAAGTGATAACAAAGTAAAATCGTATCGAGAAAAATTCAACTAATGAAAACTTCTCGAAACTAAATTATTCTTCTTTTTCACTCAAATAATTTCACTCGAAGTGACATCAAAGAATTGACACAAAAAAATACATGGAAAACCAAAACAATCAACAATTAGACGGAGGAACATATGAAATCATTCAAGGTAGATTGCAAAAACAAAAGCAAGAACTACAAGATCGATTACATAAGCTAAATGATGCAAGAAAACATGTTTTTGGTAATATAGAAACCAAATTAATTGCTAACGATAGAATAAACACTGAAAATAACTGTATCGCCAGAGATATTGTTTCTTTTGGAAACATTTCCATCTTCGGATATAACGTACATTTTGGTTTACGTACAGATATTAAACTTTCAGATGTATTTAGTATTTATGAGTTTAAAGAAAATCATTTTCATTTACAGTCTTTAGACATGATTCATGATGAAACTTTCATCAGTGATTTCACCAACTTATATAAATACTATAGAAATACCATTTTCTCAAAATTCGCCATCATTGGAAACTATTTACACATGGTTTTTCAATTAAGCGAAAATACAAAGGATATTAAAACCTTTAAATGGTTAATTAACGATAATCAACTTCAGTATATAGACAACCGTAGTGAACACGAATACAAATTCCCTACGCAACATGAATTCAAATGGCAAGAAGTAACTCGTGATATGCATCGCTATGGAACGCATTCTCACATTTCTGTTCTTGACAAAGTTTTTGTAGAAACCATTGGAGGTGATTTAACCATAAAAATTGAAGATAATACAGACGACGGAAAAGGAATTCTTTCTGAGCCTGTTGAACACATAGATCAAACCTTAGATGATGGTCAATTTCGTTTTGGTGATTTAGGAAACTTAATCACTTTAGAAATCAAACCTTTCCAGGAAGATCCTCGTTACTTCGTGTACAATCATAAACTACAAGAAGTACAACGTATCGAAAGTATTAAAGATACAGCTGTTCAATTACCAGACGGACACGGTATTATTTTTCCTAACGGATATTATTTACAAACTGGAGAATATAAAATATTCGAAAGTGATGTAAAAGAGGTAAAATTTCAAAAGAAAGTAAGTTCACCAAACGGTGAAGATTTCTTATATGTTTTTTACGCAACAATCCGTGGGTTATACGTATTGATGTCGTATAACATTATTGAGCAAGAAGTTAAAACTCCAATTATTTGTAACGGATTCACCTTACTTGAAAACGGTGAATTATGCTACTTTAAAACTGAAAATGAACAAACTAAACATCATGTAGTTCAAATTTGGCAAACTCCGTATTTAAAAGGAGATTTTATGCCGTCACAACATACCGATAGTTTACTGTTCAAAATCGGAAATAAAGATATTGTTCGTGCCATGGCAGAATGTCACGAATTAATCAATCTTTTAAACAAAGAAGATAATTATACTGGTTTATACAATGATATCGCCAAAATATCCAAAGATATTAACGATACGTATTATTGGTTACCAGAAGCAGATACACACCAATTAAATGAACCTATTCTTCAAATTAACGAAGCAGCAAATGCCGCAATTGAAGAGTTTGAAAAAGTAGTTCAATTAAAAAAACAAGCTTCAAAAGAAACCAAAGAAATCAATACCAAATCAGATGAACTTTTTAGCAAAATAAAAAGTACTTCATTTAAATCTATTGATGATTTTGTTGGATTATTAAGCCAATTAAGAACCTTGCGTGGTGAAGTTATTAGTTTACATGATGTTCGCTATATTCAGGCAGCACATTTAGAAGCTTTAGAAGAGCAAGTTGCTGAGCAAAACACCTTAATTTCTAAACGTTGTGTACAGTTTTTACTAAACGATAAAGCATTAGCTCCGTATCACAAACGTGTCGCTGAAAAAGAAGCTTCGTTACCAGAAATTAAGAAAGTAGTTGAAGCGAAAGCTTTAGAAAAAGAAGTCAATCAAATTACTGCTGATTTAGAAATGCTGATTGATATTGTTTCTAATCTTGAAATAGAAGACACTTCGCAATCAACGAAAATTATAGACAATATCTCTTTAATTTTTGCAACGTTAAATCAATTAAAAGCAGGAATTAAAAACAGTATAAAAAGCTTAGGAAGTTCTGAAGCTAAAGCTGATTTTGTTGCACAGTTAAAATTAATTGATCAAAGTATTATCAATTATATTGACATGGCTACTACGCCAGAAAAGTGTGATGAGTTTTTAACAAAAACTGCCATTCAACTTGAAGAATTAGAAGGGAAATTTGCCGACTTTGAAGAGTTTATTACGCAGATTATAGAAAAACGTGAAGAAATTCATGCCGCTTTCGATACGCGTAAAAACAACCTTATTGAAAAACGTAACAAGAAAGCAGTGGCATTACAAACTGCTTCTGAACGCATCTTAAAAGGAGTTGAGAAAAAAGCGCAAAGTTTCGATACTATTGAAGACATCAATGGATATTTTGCTGCGGATTTAATGATTAATAAAGTTAGAGATATTATTAATCAGTTACGTGAATTAGACGACGCCGGAAAAGCGGAAGCTATTGAAACGAAATTAAAAGTTGCTAAAGAAGATGCGCTTCGTAAACTTAAAGACAAACAGGAGTTATACGAAGACGGTGAGAATATTATTAAACTTGGTAAACATAAATTCGGAGTTAACAAACAGGTTTTAGATTTAACGATTGTATATAAAAACGAAGAATTATATTATCACTTAACAGGTACTGATTTTTACGATACTATTGAAAACGATATTTTATTACAATCTAAAAAATATTGGAATCAAGAATTAGTTTCTGAAAATAACGAAGTCTATCGTGCTGCTTATTTGGCGTATAAGATTTTCAAAAATATTCCAGAAACTGAATTAATCAATAAAACACAAGAAGAATTATTAACTGTTGTACAACAAGAAAGTAGTAACTTATATTCTGAAGGTTATGTAAAAGGAGTTCATGATAGTGATACTAGTCAGATTTTACACACATTAGTTCATAAACATCATGAATTAGGACTACTCACCTATGCTCCTAATACAAGAGCGTATGCGCAATATTTTTGGAATTCTCTTTCTGAGGAAGCTCAGACTTTATTAAACACCAATATTAAAGCTTCTGGTGAAGTATTAAGTGTTTTTCCAAACAGTGATTCTTTTGCTTTTATTATTGAAAATTTAAGTGCCAAAATCACTGAATTCGCTCAGCAAAGTAAATTGTTTTCTGAATCAGAAAGTGAGCAGATTGCAAATTATCTTTTTGAAGAATTGAAACAAAACAATTCATTCCAAATTAGTACAGATGCATTTGGTTTAAAAGATGAGTTTATGAAAACTTTAAAGAAACAAGATGCTTATCATAAATTCAGAAACGGAGTTGATAAATCAAATGAATACACTGATAAAATTCATTTAACAAAACAATGGGTAAGTTCGTTCTTGTCTTCAGCAGAAAATTCGAAGCAAACCTATATTAATGAAATCGTTACTATTTTATTGTTTGAACACGAATCAACTTCTGAAGTTAAAGCAGTTCATCCGATAGAAGAAATAAAAGATTTAAGAGGAGACCACAGTACAATTACTGAAGGAACTTTTGTCTTTAACTATCATGATTTCATTTCGAGTTTAGCACAATTTGCTACTGTAGAAGTTCCGAATTTCATCAGATACAAAGAAGCGAAGCAAGAAGTAACTGAACAACTAAAAGAAGATTTAAAACTGGAAGAATTTAAACCGAGAGTTTTATCCTCTTTTGTAAGAAATAAATTAATTGATCAGGTGTATTTCCCATTGATTGGAGACAATTTAGCGAAACAATTAGGGACGGTTGGTGATAATAAACGTACCGATAGAATGGGTATGTTATTATTAATTTCTCCTCCAGGTTATGGTAAAACTACCTTAATGGAATACATATCGAATCGTTTAGGTTTGGTATTTATGAAAATTAACGGTCCGGCAATTGGACATGATGTGACTTCTGTTGATCCGATGTCAGCTAACAATTCTGCATCTAGAGAAGAATTAAAAAAGCTGAATTTAGCATTTGAAATGGGTGATAACGTGATGTTATATTTAGATGATATCCAGCACTGTAATCCAGAGTTTTTACAGAAGTTTATTTCACTTTCCGATGGAACTCGTAAAATCGAAGGAGTTTTCAACGGAAAATCGAAAACGTATGATTTACGTGGAAAGAAATTTTGTGTAATTATGGCTGGTAATCCATATACAGAAAGTGGAGATCGTTTTCAAATTCCAGATATGTTAGCTAACCGTGCTGATATTTACAATTTAGGAGATATTATTGGAGATACAGCGCATTTATTCAAACTGAGTTTAATAGAAAATTCATTAACATCGAATCCTGTTTTACACCAATTGAGCAGTAAATATTTTGAAGATGTGTATGCTTTAATTGATAAAGTAGAAAATAATACCGCTGATGTTGATTTAAAAGGAAATCATACCAAACAAGAAATTCAGGATTACACTTCTGTTTTAGAAAAAGTGATTACAGTTAGAGATACTGTTTTAAAGGTAAATCAGGCTTATATTCAATCGGCTGCCATGGAAGATCAATATAGAACAGAACCTTCATTTAAATTGCAAGGTTCGTATCGTGACATGAATAAACTGGTTGCTAAAGTGGTTCCTATTATGAATGATAGCGAATTACAACGCTTGTTATTATCACATTACGAAAGTGAATCACAAACCTTAACCTCTGCAGCGGAAGGAAACCTTTTAAAGTATAAAGAGTTAATCGATCAACTTTCTGATGAAGAATTAACAAGATGGACAAGCATTAAAGAAATCTTTTTGAAAAACAATAAACTGAAAGGTTTTGGAGATAAAAATGAAATGGCTCAAATTTTAAGTCAGATGATGGCGTTCTCTGAGAATTTAGAAGGGATTAAAGAAGCTTTACAGAAAGGATTGGAAAATAATTAAAATATACAAACCTCATTTACACAGCTATTAAATGAGGTTTTTGATTTAAAAAAGATGAAAAAGTTTATCCTCTTATTTACAGTACTAGCTGGATTAATTTCTTGCACAGAAAAAAATCCAAAAAGCGTATGGATAAGTGTAAAAAATAAAGCTCTTACTTCTACAAAACTAGGTTACGAAGTGCATGAATATAGTTTTATTCTGGATTTTGAAAAACATGAATCTCATTTTTTAACATACAACGCAGATTCAATTTTAAAGTTTGATATTAACTCTAAACTTGATACTCTTATTTTTCAAGAAAAAGAAAATACAGAAAAATATAGGTTAAAATTTTATAAAAATGATTCTTTAGAAGTTTATCTCAAAGAAATAAACACAACAAAAGTATTTATACCTCTAAATCTCGATTATAAATTAAATTATTCTAGAAAACAAATCATATACTCTCTACTAGAAAAAACATATGCTATCAACGATACTTTTAGCATGAGATTTTCATCCAATAAATATCCTAGTTATTATAAAGATGAAAAAACTTTGATAGCATATCACCCCAATAGAAAAATTAAAGGATCATGGCAGATTGGAGAGAAAAATAAAAATTTCTTTTTGATTTTAAGAGACTTTCCAGATCAATACATTTTTCAAATAACTAGTCTTGATACTACGAAAATAAACTTAAAAAATATCTATCCTAAAGATTTACAAACAAATATGTCTGAGTTAAGAGTTATAAAGTAAAAGATAAAACTTATAACAAGAACTAAAAATAGAGTTTTTCTATTTAACAAAATAGGAATCAAATCATTACTTAATTCTTAACAAAAACTAAAAATGAACCGCTATGAAAAAGATTATTTACACGCTTCTTTTTTTAGTATTAATAAATTGCTCAACTAAAAAAGAAAGTAACTCTCTTTACTCTGATACTTTAATTCAAAAAACATTTACTAAAAATGAGATTAAAGATTTACAAAAAATCTTAGACTTCTTCAATAGTGAAATATGTAAATCAGCACAAGAAAATATTAATGATTGCTATTTAAATTATTGCTCTAAAATTAGAACTGAAATTAAAAAACACGGAATGTATAAAGTTCATATCGACTTTCAAAAACAATATGAAATATACAAGCAAATTAATTCTAATACATTTAGTGAAATATGGTTATTTCAGCAAAGTTTACCTTTAAGAGAAAGAAAAGACACATTAAAATATTTAGGTTTTAATAATAATAGTAAATACATTAAGTTTTTAAATGAATACGGTAAAGAAAATAAAGCAGTTAAAGATTATGTAAATAGCTTTAATATTGCTTCAGATTTTGGACCATCAATGATCAGTCAAGTAATTATGAATTATGAAGCTTTTCAAATTGAAGATATTAAATCTAAATTATTGATTGCTATTCATTACTTGACATTGAATGATCAAAACCTAAGAAAAGAAAAATATTAAAAAATCATTAACCACCTTATAAACTAATGAACTTTAAAATTGCAATTGTCGTCTTTACACTTGTCTTTTGGCAAAAAGGAGTATCTCAAAAAAAGAATTATGATATTTCTAAAATAAAAGTTTCAAAATATATAGGTTTTGAAAAACTTGCTGGAGGCTATCAAATTAGAACAAATCAAGTGTATCCTTCAAAAAAGGATATTAGTATTATTTCATATATGAGACAAAATGACAACATTCCAAATGTAGACTTAATCATTAGGTATGCTTTTTCTAAAAAAGATTCTTTGATGAAAGAAATACAATACGAATTTGACATCATTAATTTTGAAGATCAAATTGATAAAAAACAAAATCTCGATTTTAGAAAAGCTTTAGTTTCTCATTACTTATCCTTTGAAGAAGATTTAACTTCTAGCTTTGGAAAAAGTAAAATTAAAGGAAAATTAAGCAAAAACACCCATATAGATGATCGAAAAGATTATTATAAAATGAATACTTGGATTTTAGATAACACAAAGCTGGAACTTTTCATTGAAATGTCTAACACGATTAATTATGAAAAGTTTAAATACCCTGTACATAAAATGATTATGAAATACAAGGTTACAGAAACCCCAAATATTGAATACATAATCCGAAAAAAAAGACGGTTAAAATCTATTCCTAAAAAATTCACAAACAGATCTAGAACTCCATTATTAAAAAAATGTAGAAAAACCCCTACAGATGCTTGCTTTATGAACACTATTAGTGATTTAGTTTTAAAAGAAGCAAAAAGGAAAAAACTTATTTTAAAAAATGATACTTTGAAAATTGGTATTGATGTTAAAACTAATGGAAAAGCTTCTTTAGGAATCAATCAAACAAAAAATTCAGAACTTAAAAAACTAGTCAATCAATTATTCTCATCTATGGAAACTATTGAACCTGCTTATTCTGATTATTCAAAAAAATATACTCAATCTTCTACGTCTTGGTATATTATTATAAAGGATAATGAAATGGTAAACCGATTCAAATAAGACTTAAAAATACTCCAAACCCAATCTTTAAAGATTGGGTTCTTTGTATAATAGAAGTAATAAAAAACGCTCATCAAACGTTTTTCTACTCTTATCATTCAAACTACAACACTTATCTTTTTTAACTAATTAGCTAACTATTAAAGTTTATAGATTTATAACTAAAGGAGGTTTTAACCTTCACTTAAACTTTAGGATAGTTACTCAACACACATAAAAACTACGCTAGCTTCCCTAAATAAAATTTGATTGCTTAACAACCTCCTTTAATAGACATAACCTTTGAATGTCTTTAAATGTTCAAAGTATTAATCAATTTTAAATTTTAATTATTATGAAAAAATCAATTTTAGATTTAGGTAAAACTTTAGACAAAAGTGAGCAAAAGAATGTTTTTGGAGGTATTGATATCACAATTACTGCTGAGTGCGGTTTTGTAGGTATAGGAAAACCTTATAAAAAATGTCCTCCAGGAGCTGCTTGTATTAGCGGTAAATGTCGCTATGTATTATTATAGAGATTATTTATAAGCTCACAAGGAAGAATAATATTTTCTTCCTTGTATCTTGTTAACTACCTAAAAGCGTTAACACTAATTTTCTACGTCCACCAAAGTTTCTATGTTCTCCCAGATAAATACCTTGCCAAGTTCCTAAATTTAATTTTCCATTTGTAATTGGAATCAGTACTTGACATCCTAACATAGAACTCTTAATATGCGCGGGCATATCATCAGCTCCTTCGTAATCATGCTTGTAATATGGCATATTTTCAGGAATCATTTTATTGATATGCGTTTCAAAATCCATACGAACTGTTGGATCTGCATTTTCATTAATCGTTAAACTGGCAGAAGTATGCTTTATAAATACTTGCAACTGTCCTATTTTGATTTCTTTTAACTCAGGTATTTCATTAATTACGATATCAGTAATTAAATGATAACCTCTTTCAAAAGCAGGTAAACTAATTTCTTTTTGATAAAATTTCATTGAATTTAAAGTTAGGATAATTCTAATTTAATTTCTCGAAGTGATTTATTAGATGTTAATATTTGCTTTATAATTTTCTCTTGTAAAACCTCAACTTCTTCTTCATGATATTGCATCCATTTGGTATTTTTAAACACCTCTTCTACTTCCTTTTTCTTTTTAAAAACAACAGTTAAATTAAACAACTGATCTTTTCTTTCAGGTTTGTATACTTCTACTTTTTTAGTTTCAAAATCAATTTTTAATCCGAATAGTTTTGCTTCCGAAGTTAAGCTATAAAAATCAGCCCATTTTGCATATCCTACATAATAATTCTGATTCTGATATTTAGCAATACCATTTAATTTCCATCGACAATTTGCTACTCTTCCCCAGTGATTCGAATATCGATATACACCTTTTTCAGTATACACATAAGAACTTCCCGATTTACTCTTAAAATGAATATTTTCTTCTTGTAAAACACTTAATTCTTTGTATTCAAATTGACAATATGTGTGTTTAAAAAAATTAGTTTTATCGTACTTACGCATAAATTACTGCATCAATTTAAACACAAACCTAAAACATTTATCAGTATAAATAAAAAAGCCTGAAAAGTTTTGATTTTACTTTTCAGGCTTGAGTAATTAGAATATTGAAAATATGATAAAAAACACCAAGGAGTACATTACCAACAATAGTATTTCTAGTTTATATTTTTCGATTTTATTCATCATTACCTTTTAATAATCCTTCTAGAAGCTACACGTCCCTCCGAATTTGTTACTTTAAGTATATAAATTCCGTTTACTAAACTAGATAGATTCATCTTTCTCTCTTTTGTTTCTGACACCTTTTTCCCCACTATACTATATAAAACAACTTTCTTTATATCGTAACCTGTTGTTACTTCAATATTTAAAATATCTGAAGTTGGTATTGGATAAATTTTTACTTCTTTATCGAATTCTTCATCAACAACACTAGCTGTAACTGCACTAAACATTGCCGTAACTGTTTTATCTGCATCCATAACAACATCAATCGGATTTGTAGTTCCTGATAAATCTCCACTCCATCCGTCAAATTGATAACCTACATTTGGTGTAGCAGTTAATCTTAATGTTGTTCCGTCATCAACCTGTCCTGTTGTTGGGGTATTGTTTATGTTTCTTACTGCGAATGGATTAGATATTGTTACCGTTCCATTTGTCGCATTTACTGTTAAAGTTCGTTGAATTCTACTGAATACTGCTGTAACCGTTTTATCAGCATCCATTGTAAGTGTTAATGGGTTTGCAGTACCCGTTGCATCACCGCTCCATCCATCAAATTGATATCCTGTAGCTGGCGTTGCTGTTAATTCAACTGATGTTCCATCATCATAAGTTCCTCCTGCTGGATTAGGATTTGTACTAACCGAACCATTTGTCGCATTAATAGTTAATATTCGCTGAATTTTACTAAACATTGCTGTAACTGTTTTGTCAGCATCCATAACAAGAGTTAATGGATTTGTAGTTCCTGTTGCATCTCCACTCCATCCATCAAATTGATAACCTGTAGCTGGTGTAGCTGTTAACTCAACTGATGTCCCATCATCGTAAGTTCCACTTGTTGGATTTGGACTTGTACTAACCGAACCGTTTGTAGCATTAACAGTTAAAGTTCTCTGAATTTTACTAAACATTGCTGTAACTGTTTTGTCAGCATCCATAACAAGAGTTAATGGATTTGTAGTTCCTGTTGCATCTCCACTCCATCCATCAAATTGATAACCTGCAGCTGGTGTAGCTGTTAATTCAACTGATGTTCCATCATCGTAAGTTCCTCCTGTTGCATTAGGATTTGTACTAACCGAACCATTTGTAGCATTAATAGTTAAAGTTCTCTGAATCTTACTAAACATTGCTGTAACTATTTTATCAGCATCCATTACAACTGTTAATGGATTTGTAGTTCCCGTTGCATCGCCGCTCCATCCGTCAAATTGATAACCTGCAGCTGGTGTAGCTGTTAATTCAACTGATGTTCCATCATCGTAAGTTCCACTTGTTGGATTTGGACTTGTACTAACTGAACCGTTTGTAGCATTGATAGTTAAAGTTCTTTTAATTTTACTAAACATTGCTGTAACTGTTTTATCAGCATCCATTACAAGAGTTAATGGATTTGCAGTTCCTGTTGCATCACCACTCCAACCATCAAATTGATATCCTGCAGCTGGCGTAGCTGTTAATTCAACTGATGTTCCATCATCATAAGCTCCTCCTGTTGGATTTGGATTTGTACTAACCGAACCATTTGCAGCATTAATAGTCAATGTACGTTGAGCAATGTAAGGAAGTGCTCCAAATTCATAAGCCCCCATATCAACAGTAGTATTATGAACTCTGTTGTTACTTAATAAATCTGTTACAATTCCAGTTGGTATTTTAGTGTTATCACCTGAATCTAAAGCAGGAGAAGTATTTTGTAATGTAAAATCTCCATTAGTAGGATCTGTAAATAATGGATCAGAATTTGATGTATTTGTTAAATTACTAGAAGTAATATTTGAGAATCCTTCTTCATCAATACTATTGAAAATTGTTAGTCCAGAAGCAATACTAGTATCGGTTCTTCTTCCAAAAGCCAAAGCTGTATTCCCAGAATTATCAATATTGCCCCAAAAAATATTATTCGCAACATTAACAGATCCATAAGTTCCGTTTTGTTGGCTAATACCAAAAGTTGCAAAATCTGAAGTTCCTGTACCTTCATTTCTATTATTAACAAAAGTATTATTTACAATATCTGTATTAATCTCACTTCCTGAGTAAAATGAACGTATCCAAACAGTACTTAATCCATTTCCAAGAGCAGAACCATTATTTGCTGTACGATTATTATTAAATAATGAATTCGTTAATGTGAAATTTATTGTTGTATTAGCTTCCGGAAAAACATAAATACCAGCTGCTACATTTGAACTTAAATTATTTTCAAAAACACAAGCATCCACAGTATAACTTAATACATTACTAGATTGAGCTCTTAAATTTAATGCTCCCAATACACTTGTATTATCTTTAATAAGTGAATTTTTTATAGTAAAATTTTCTGCATTATTGTTTACCCCTAAAGCAGCACCAAATCTATCATTCCCTGAACCGTTTGCATTACCTCCTGAAATAGTAACACCATCTATAATAATATTGTCTCTAATAACATCAACTACTCTATAACTATTGTCTGAACGAGTAGCTTCAGTAAAACTTACAACACCGTTGTCATCTCCATTTAAATCACCACTTAAGACAGTTGCATTTGTAGTATGAATAAGTGACATATCTCTATCTGACAATAGCACTTCATTCCCTGAAAAACCACCATAAACTTTTACGCCAGGATTTCTAAATTCAAAAGTTGTACTTCTGGATGTAGTTGAAGGAATATATATTCCTTTAGCTACCCAAACTTCTCCATTAGCAGCAGCAGGTTGGTCTAATGCAACTTGCAGATCATTGAAAGCATTAGCCCAATCTAAACCTGTATTATTTCCTGTCGCATTTATATCTACAAAAACAGGTCCTGGTAAAATGACTGTCTTAAAAGAAGACCAACCTAACATTGGATCTTGACATGTATTCTGTTTTATGTAGATTCTGTATTTTACATTCTTGACTAAATTTTGTAAAGTGGTTACACCAGTTGAAACTCCTGAAACTATTGTTGCCGTAGAAAATGGTTCTACCTCATTATGATAAGCTATATCAAAATTTCCAGTATCATTAATATTTACATTAACAGCATTGCTTCCAGAATTCATTATAGAAAAAACACTATCAGATGAATAACAATTATCATTTTCTGTATATATCTGCTGGATTTCACTAGGAGATAAAACTCGATTGAATATTGCCAAATCATCAAAATCAGATGAATAATTGTATATACTGGGGAATGAATTTTTAGCTGCTCTAAACAGCCAGACATCAGTATTATTATCTACCCCATATACAGAAGTAGGATTATATCTAAATTCGTCAGTAGATAAAACACCTTCTTCAACTCCATCAATATAAACTTTCGTAACAATTCTTGTTATTTCATTAGGTAAATTAGAAAAACTAAATGTTACAGCAACATGATGCCATTGTGAATCTGAAATTATAGTATTTGCAAAATTTTCTCTTTTAGTAAATTGTATATTAGTTGCAAAATGCTCCTTAGCAAAACGATATTCTAATCCTATTTTACCATCCCTTAAAACAACTGAAAAACCACTACTATTAAATCCTGCAACGGGTGAGGTACCAGAACTAAAACTAGGAAAAACTTTGTCTGATTTGTCTATTATATTCCTATTATTAGCATCATTTACAGAAGTTCTAATCCAAAAACTCAAAGTAGATGCATTAGATATAGAGAAATTATTCCTTTTAAGACGAACATTAGTTGCACTACTTCTTAATGCCGACACTTGAACTCCAAATCTATCTTTAATAGGACTAGTCACAGATGAGCTAGCAATTTGTAAATTTCCTCCGCCTGAAACCTCATTAAGATAACTTCCATTTGAAAATTTATAATAGGAAATCAATCCATTAGTAGGGACTTGTGCTGTAGTAGTTATTGCTACAAACATTATTATTCCTAAGAGTATTTTTTTAAGCATAACTTTTTGATTATATAATTATGACGCAAAAAAACACACCTGTTTTTAAAGGGTTAGCTTTTTATTTCCGAATGAACATTTTTTATTTCCAAAATTAATTTACGAAGTGAAAGAAGCTTCAAAAGATTCTTTATAACCTTTACTTACTGGTATTAATTTTTCTAGGCTTAACTTTAATTGTCGTTCTCTTTTTGAATAGATAATTACATGATCTGTATTTACAATCCAAGATCGATGAACTCTTGTAAAAGAAACTTCATTTTCAAATAAATTCTCGTAGTAATTTAATTTTTTTGATGCTATATATTCTTTATTTTGAATTGTATAAATAATAGAATACATTCGATCTGCTTGAATACAAATAATATCTTTTGTATCGATAATTGCATAATCGTTTTTGTATGGGATTGCTATTTTCTTTAGCTTTTTTTTGTTTTCTTTTAATACTGAAATTCTAGTATCAGACTTTTTTTGATTGATAAATTCTTTTGCTTTTTTTACTGCATTTTGTAATAAACTTACCTCAACAGGTTTTAACAAATAATCTATTGCAGCTACTTGAAAAGCTTTTATCGCGTATTGATCGTAAGCTGTTATGAAAATAACTTGAAAATTAATTTCCTCGAACTCATTAAAAATTTGAAAACCATTTTTTTCTGGCATTTCTATATCTAAAAACACTAAATCTGGAATTTCTTTTTCTATTAGAATAACCGCATCATCTATATTTGAAGCCTCACCTACTATTTCAACTTCACTACAAAAATCTCCTAATAAATACCTTAAGTTTTCTCTAGCATTTAATTCGTCGTCTACCAATATTGCTTTTACTTTATTCATTTTCTATTATAAAAGGTATTTTAATAATTACTTTTGTTCCTTCTTTTACTTTTTCATAGTTAAAACCAATATTCGATTTATAATAATCTTTTAACAACATTAATCTCTCCTCAATCAATTTAGTAGATAATGAAGTAGATTTTATTCCATTTCTTTGCTTTATTCTTTCTGACTCTGAAATACCAACACCATTATCAATAATAGTACAATGTAAGACTTCTTTTAATTCAAACTTTAAAATTATTTTTTTTACACCTTCTTTCTTGTGTAGTAAACCATGTTTAATCGCATTCTCTACAAATGGTTGAATTATCATTGAAGGAATTTTAATATTAAATAAATTTTCTCCTCCATTTATACTGTATTCAAAGTTTGTACGAAATCTGAGCTTCTCTAATTCTAAATATTTTTCTAATAAAAGTAATTCTTCATCAAAGAAAATAAAACTTTTCTCACTCATGTTTAAGTTTTCTCTTATTAAAGCAGCAAACTTGGTTAAATAATCGTAAGCTTTATGCTTATCTCCTTTCAATACTAAATTTTGAATTGAATTCATCGCGTTAAACATAAAATGTGGATTCATTTGTGCTTTTAATGATTTCAATTGTAAATGAGCAAATTCATTTTTTCTTTTTTCCTCTAACTCTACATAGGCTTTTTTGAGTTTCTTCTCATTTGAATCATTTAAATTTTTAAAAAAATTTACGACTAGAAATAAAATCACAAATAGGAATATCTTTTCTTCCGGAACGAAATTCTCTATATTTCTTTTTTGCGTCACATAATAAGGTATAAAAAACAGACCAACTGATATTAGTAAAGTCATATAATGCACCCATTTTTTATCAAAAAAGAACAAGGCTAAAATAGGAAGTGCTAAGTAATTATATTCTGTATTTTCATATTCAAATAAAATATGAGTTAAACCAACTACTGCTATAATATAAGAGCACAAAAATAGTACTCTAGCTGTTATATAACATCTTGCTTTTTGTAATGTGTAAACGATAACAAACAATGTTAAAAAAGCAGTATAAAAATACGCTATCTCAGATGTTAGTGTTTTTTCAAAAAATCTTTTAATTGTAAAAAACACGATATCCAGCCCCATCATTAAGCAGCAAAAATTTAGAATCGTAATTCTTTTTGCATCTAACCCTTGTAGCGTTAAATCTTGATTATAAATATATCTTTCTAAAAACCTTTTCATTCAACTCCACAAATACTAACATAAATATGAAAGTTAGAAAATTTACTTTCTTAACGACATAAAAAAGTTTCCGAACAGCTAAAACTTAAAATGAACTAAGCTAAATATGGAATTTTAATAATCACGATAGTACCTTCTTTAACTTCTGGATACTCTACTCCAATATCAGTTTTGTAGTAATCTCTAAGAAATAATAATCGTTCTTGAATTGATTTTGTTGAAAATGATTTTCTTTTCACTCCATTCGCTTTTTGAATTTCTTTTGATCTTTTTATACCAATTCCGTTATCATAAATTTTACTAACTAAAACGCCTTCACTAATGTAAAACTCTATTTTTATTCTTTTAATTCCTTCTTTTTTATGGAGCAAACCATGCTTTATTGCATTTTCTACATAAGGTTGAATAATCATCGTAGGTATTTTAACCTCTTCAACATCTTCACCAAGAATAATTTGATATATAAAATTCTCTTTGAATCTGAGTTTTTCTAACTCTAGATATCGATTAATAAGCGATAGCTCTTGTTCGAAAACAACAAAATTCTGAGTACTTAAATGTAAGTTTTCACGGATTAAAGATGAAAATTTTGTTAAATAGTTATACGCTTCTTGTTTATCGTTCTTTAAAATTAAATTTTGTATTGAATTTAATGCATTGAATGTAAAATGTGGATTCATTTGAGAACGTAAAGTTTCTAATTTTGTAGACACCAACTCTTTCTGTAATCGTGCTTTTTCTAAAGCTACTTCTTGTCTATTTTTAACTCTTTTAAGTCGAATACTGAAACGATACCAAATAAACAAAACACCTGATAAAAAAATAGAAATTATAAACCACCATTCTTTATAAATAGGTAAAGCGATTGCAAATTTTATATTTCTAGAAAATTTATTTTTTGGATTATCTATTGATGTTGCTTTCAGCGTAAATTCATATGCACCAGACGCCAAATTATTAAAAGTGACTTGATTTATATTTTCATCAAGATTATTCCATGAACCACTATCTTTTTTATTCGATAATTTATATGAATACTGAACATTTTCTTCTGATAAAAAACCATTAATTTGAAATTTAAAATGCACCTTATTTTCATCAGAGTTCAAATCGTATTTCTCTTTTATTTCTCTAGTTTTATCATTAATTGAAACATCTGTAAAATAAAATTCAAGTGTATTCACTTTTTTAAATAACCTTTCCCTATCAACTACAATAACTCCTTTATTAGAACTAAAAAACAATTTATCTTCAAAAGGTATAATATCTGTGATATTATATGTATTTATTCCATCTCTTCTAGTTAAATTTCTAAACTTTTTAGTTTTTGTGTTTAATAACTGTACTCCATTAGTAGTTGAAATCCATAAATTATCTCCATCTCCTTTAATCTCTCTTGTTAGATTTGATAATAACCCGTTATCTCTGTTATAATTTATATAAATATTATTCTCTTTAACACCCAAAATCCCTTTCTTAAATGTAGATAACCAAACTGTTCCATCATTAGTTTCTCCAATATCTATTGTAAATATTTCTCTATCTTCATGCAATATCTTCATCTCTTTATTTTCATCGTAAACTCTAGTTCCATCCACGTAACCCACATATTTCTTATTATCTTTTTTACTATAATGTGTAGTGTAAGAACGTAATGCTCCTAGTGGTTTTGCTTTAATTTCTTTTGAGCTTAATTCTAATTCTGCCGCAGAATTGTAACAAGCCACTAAAACTTTGTTTTTTTCTACAAATGAAAAATCTTTTATTCCAGTAAGATAATAGTCGAATACATATTCATAACTAAAATCATTAACATCTATAATTACAGTATATGATTCATAACTTACAATGGCCTTACTTTCATTAATTTCAACAATTGCAAAAACTTTTTCCTTTTTTAACGTTGGTAATTTTGTTCGTTTTTTTGTGTTTACATCTACTAAATCAAGATTACCTTTAGAAGAACCTATTAATATTTTATCTTCTCCTATTTTACTCATTGCCGTTATATTAGCATCTGTTAAATCGAACTTAAGTTCATTTAAATGAATATTAGGAACAATATAAACACCGTTTCTTAGCGTAGTAAACCAATAATTATCATTTCTATCTTTAATAACTTTAGAAACTCTCCTACCTTTAAAAATATGATCTTTAATTATAATTTCACCCGCTAAATCATCATAATCACAAATAAAGACACCATTTTCGGTAGCTAACCATAGTAAATCTTCGTATTTGTAATAATCGATATACGGAGTATATTTTAGAATATCAGGTAATTTGATTTCTGCTAAACTATCTTGGGTTTCTAATACTAACCTATTGTTTTCTTTATTTACTTTTGTTGCTAGTTTTTCTAATCCTAAAAAAAAGTTTTTTCCTCTAAAAGGAATAAAATTCCAATTGATGTAGAAAAAATTTGACTGTAATTTATTTTTGAACTTCTTTTCTATAGTTGACTCCCCACCAACCCCAATACTAAACTTATGATCTTCTATGATGTATGAAAGGTTTCTTTCATTTTTAATCACAGATATAGTTTTACGATCATCATTAATTTTTTTTACAGTATTTGAATTATTTAAATCAACTAAAATAATTTCCCTGTAGTAATAAATGACGAGTTTATTTTCAAAAAACACAAAATTTGTTAGCTGTCCTTTTGCTTCATTTTTTACATCTTTAAATAGTGTTAGTGAATCATTTTCAACATAAAAAAACTGCCCTGATATATTATTACACCAAACTCTACCCTGACTATCTAATTTTACTCCAAAAACAGATAAACCTCTTTTATCTGGATGTGTGTAGTTTTTAAATTTCTTTCCATCATAACGGAATAAACCTTTATCTGCTGCTAACCAAATAAAACCTTTATTATCTTCTACAATACCATAAAATTCAATATCCGGTAATCCGTCTTTTTCTGTGAGTTGTGTATACACAGGATGTTGTGAAAAAGCTTCAACAACAGAGAACAGTAAAATATAAAATAATAGTAATGTAACTTTATTCATAATCATCAAAACTACTTATTTTTAACTTGAAACTTTAGCTTAAAAATAATGTTTTAATTATTTCTGATTTCTGATAATAAATTATTTAATCTTTCTTCTGGTGATTTTGCAGATATAAGTATATCTGGTATTGTTTTAGTTTCTTCATTAGCACTACCATCTGGATTTAAGCCCATTTCTCCTGTAAACCTTACTACTAAACCACTATTAGGCAGAGTTAATAAAAGAGGATCAGTTCCTACTCCATCTCCGTTGGTGCGTTCCCCAATTACCATTCCGATTTTAGTTGTTTTAAAAAAATGTGCTAAAGCTTCTGCACTTGAGTAAACTTCTTTATCTACTAATAAAAAAACTTTTCCTTGATACCTTTGATTTGATTTAGGATTTATCTTGTGTTTAGTTGAATAAATTAAATATTCTTGAGATTTTAATTCCTGAGGTATTTTTTCTAAACCTAAATCTTTATAGCTACCATTTTTCTTAAAATAATCCGGTTTAAACCTTTTAATTCTTTCAGAGGTTTTATATCCATAATTAACAGTATATTTTAAAGTATCTTTAATTAAATAACTTATAATATTATCTGACCAATAACTTGTATCACCTCCTTTATTTCCTTGAATATCGATGATTAAACTCGAATAATCATTAAGTTTATTTTGAAAAAATATCTGCAACTTTTCGGAATCTTGCTCTATTAGATCGTAACTAAAAGACCTTATCTTTATAATAGCAATGGAGTCTTCCTTTTTCTCGTCTACAATTAAATTAACCTCTTTTTCAGTTTCTTTTAAATTTTTATTAGATACTTCTATTTTTTTTAACTCTTTGTCAATTAAGCTCCAATAATTAGTTTTAATTGTGTTTGTTTTTTCTAATTCTTCAACATAAGCTTTATAAAGACCATATTTTTTAAAGCCTCGTTGATAAGCTTTTAAAAAATAATCATAAATTAAAGTAGGATAAATATCGGTATGATCGTTATTTAAATCATCTAGAATTTCATTGATTGCATTTAAAAACTCTTTGTCATTTTTAGTTTTTAATACATTATCTAAATAGAGATTTTTATTCGACAACCAATCTATATTATTTAGTCTTTTGTTAATATGAAAATACGGATAAGATTCTTTTAACTCTTTGTACAAAAACTCAAAATCTTCAATTTTCTCCTTTGTGGTTAATTGTGAACTTTTTTTTTCACAACCTAAGTTGGCTATCACAATCAAAAAAAACACTACTATTTTTCTCATCATTTAAGTAATTATTTAATCCTAATAAAACCTTAATAACTGAAAAATGCATCAACAATAGATTTATATATTTCCTAATGTCAAATTTATGTTTCCTAATGTCTATTTTTATTCAAAAAAGAGGGTTGTTCTAAATTAGAACAACCCTCTTTTAAATTTATGTAAAAGTTGTGAATTACTTCACTTCTTCGAAATCTACATCTTCTACATTATCATTGCTATCCGCTTGCGCATTTGCTCCAGCATCAGCTTGAGGTCCACCTGCAGCTCCACCAGCTTGTTGTTGTGCAGCATACATTTCTTCAGACGCAACTTTCCATGCTTCATTAATTTTCTCCATTGCAGCATCAATTTGTGCTAAATCTTTACTCTCATGAGCTTTCTTTAACTCTTCTAAAGCTGACTCAATTGGAGCTTTTTTATCTGCTGATAACTTATCACCAAACTCTTTTAATTGCTTTTCTGTTTGGAAAATCATAGAGTCTGCTCCGTTAATTTTATCTGCAGTTTCTTTAGCTTTAGCATCAGCTTCTGCATTTGCTTCAGCATCAGCTTTCATTTTTTGGATTTCCTCATCAGTTAATCCAGAAGAAGCTTCAATACGAATATCTTGCTTTTTACCAGTAGCTTTATCAGCAGCAGAAACATTAATAATTCCATTCGCATCGATATCAAATGTTACTTCGATTTGAGGAACACCTCTTGGTGCTGGAGGAATATCAGCTAATTGGAAACGTCCAATTGTTTTATTATCAGCTGCCATTGCTCTCTCTCCTTGTAACACGTGAATATCTACAGAAGGTTGGTTATCTACAGCTGTAGAGAATACTTGTGATTTCTTAGTTGGAATAGTTGTATTCGCTTCAATTAACTTCGTGAATACATTACCCATTGTTTCAATTCCTAATGATAAAGGTGTAACATCTAATAATAATACATCTTTTACATCTCCTGTTAAAACTCCTCCTTGAATTGCAGCTCCTAAAGAAACTACCTCATCTGGATTTACTCCTTTACTTGGAGATTTTCCGAAGAATTTTTCTACAGCTTCCTGAATTGCAGGAATACGAGTAGAACCTCCTACTAAGATTACTTCATCAATATCAGAAGTACTTAAATCTGCATTTCTTAAAGCAGTTTGACATGGCTCTATAGTTCTCTTTACTAAATCGTCGATTAACTGCTCAAATTTTGCTCTACTTAATGTACGCACTAAGTGTTTAGGTCCGCTAGCAGTAGCTGTAATATAAGGTAAGTTAATCTCAGTAGATGTAGTACTAGATAATTCTATTTTTGCCTTTTCAGAAGCTTCTTTTAAACGCTGTAAAGCCATAGGATCCTTACGTAAATCCATATTCTCTTCAGCTTTAAACTCCTCTGCTAACCAATTAATGATTTTTTCATCAACATCATCTCCTCCTAAGTGAGTATCTCCATCAGTTGCTAATACTTCAAATACTCCATCTCCTAATTCTAAGATAGATACATCATGTGTACCTCCACCGAAATCAAATACTACAATTTTCTTATCAGAATCAGCCTTATCTAAACCATAAGCTAAAGCAGCTGCAGTAGGTTCGTTAATAATACGACGAACTTTTAATCCTGCAATCTCTCCTGCTTCTTTTGTAGCCTGACGTTGAGCATCGTTAAAATAAGCTGGAACTGTAATTACTGCTTCAGCAACATCTTGCCCTAAGTAATCTTCAGCAGTTTTCTTCATTTTTTGTAACACCATTGCAGAAATTTCTTGCGGTGTATACAAACGATCGTCAATCTTTACACGAGGTGTATCGTTATCTCCTTTTACTACTTCGTAAGGTACCCTTTCTGCTTCTTGTAAACTTTCAGAATATTTATTTCCCATAAAACGTTTAACAGAATAAACCGTTTTAGTTGGGTTAGTTACTGCCTGACGTTTTGCTGGGTCTCCAACCTTACGTTCTCCTCCTTCTACGAAAGCAACAACAGAAGGTGTAGTTCTTTTTCCTTCTGAATTAGGAATTACTACTGGCTCATTACCTTCCATTACAGAAACGCATGAGTTGGTAGTACCTAAATCTATTCCTATAATTTTACTCATAACTTTATAATCGATTTTATTTTTAATCTAAATTTTACGAGTAGAAATAGTCAAAGGTTATGCCATTAGAAAAAAACTATTGTTTTGACAGTAATCGATAAATTTTAATGACAGTGTGACAGTATTTAGTTTTATAATTTGTAGTATTCTTCTAGAACGCTTCTAACATTGGCATATGTATTCTGTAAAGCTGCTTTTACTTGAGAAGGATTTTTAAATTTAACTCTTTTAATTCCTTCTTCTAACAAAGGTGTTAGTTTACCAGAATAATCTGTATACATTAAATACCAATATATTTTCTTTAATCTTAATTTCTTTTCGTGATAGTAGAAATGATAAGTATTAAGTAAAAATTTTTTTATAATAACATTATTTATTCCACACTCTTCCTCCACTTCTCTGACAGCAGTTTCTTCAATATCTTCATTTCCATGAATTCTTCCTTTAGGCAAATCCCATTTCCTTGCTCTAAAAATAAATAAAAGCTCTTCTTTAGCATTGCACACTAGTCCACCACCTGCTTTAATCATGTTATATTGATTGCAGAATTGTTTCCAATCGTTTTCTATATCTTCAGAATATAGGTATACACCTTTTAATTTACCTGTTTTTACCTGCTTTATAACACTACGTATTACAATATCTTTGACGTTTAATAAAGAAAAATTTTCTTCATTTTTTAGTGAAGAAGTAAATATTATAGGTCGATCATTCACAAAAACTTTATACATTTGCGCTATGATTTTAAACAAAGATACTGCAAAAAAAACTGCTGAACTTCTTTTGCAGATTAAAGCCATCAAACTAAGTCCAAATGAGCCTTTTACATGGGCTTCTGGTTGGAAATCTCCAATTTATTGTGATAACAGAGTCACACTCTCTTATCCACCGGTAAGAAACTTCTTAAAGGAAAAAATAGCGAAACTAATTGAAGAGAAATATGGAAAACCAGATGTAATCGCAGGTGTTGCTACAGGTGCTATTGCAATTGGAGTATTAGTTGCACAGGAATTAGGTCTTCCTTTTGTTTATGTAAGACCAGAACCAAAAAAACATGGCCGTAAAAATCAAATTGAAGGTTTTTTAGAAAGTGGACAAAATGTTGTCGTTGTAGAAGATTTAATAAGTACTGGAAAAAGCAGTTTAAATGCTATTAAAGCTTTAAAAGAAGCAAATGCTACTGTTAAAGGTATGGTTGCTATTTTTTCTTATGGATTTTCTATTGCAGAAGAAACATTCAGTGAATATAATTTAGATTTTTCTACGCTTAGTAATTATGAAAACTTACTAGAACAAGCTTTAGAAAGTAATTATATTACTCAAAAAGAATTACAAACCCTAGGAAATTGGAGATTAAATCCAAGTGAATGGGAACAATAATTATATATTGATCATTTAAATCTACCATAAAAATGAATATTGAAGGAAATAACGTTAATGTAAATAAATCTCAAAAAGATTTGTACGAGTTTTTAGTTCAGTTA
Source organism: uncultured Tenacibaculum sp. (assembly GCF_947502995.1). Classification (GTDB taxonomy): domain Bacteria; phylum Bacteroidota; class Bacteroidia; order Flavobacteriales; family Flavobacteriaceae; genus Polaribacter. Next base: position 74,130 of record NZ_CANNBW010000019.1, read on the forward strand.
GAGAACTTTAAAGTATTAATGCCAGAAAATACTGAAAAGTTTGAAGTAGACGGAGAATCTTTCATTTTTGGTTTAAAAGGTATGCCAGAAATTAGATTAGTGATGAAAGAAAAAACTGAATACTCAAATGTTACTTTAGGAGCAGCAAGTAGCAAATTACCTTTTACTTTATCAGCAGATATACAAGAAGTATCTGATAGTGAAAGTAATGTTCAGTTAAAATTTGAAAGTAGCTTTAACCCTATGATGGCTATGATGGTAAAAAAACCATTAACTAACTTTATTAATACACTTACTGAAAATTTAGGAAAACTATAAATTACACGAAAGTAACTTCTTTTAAATGGAACGATCGTATTGTTTCATCAGCAAGTTCTATCAGTAGTTTTCCATTAGAAGTATCTACTTCTAATATTTTACCCATAAAAACAACATCTTTATCATCTTTAAACATGCTAGGGATGTTTTTTTTATGTAAAACATTATGATACTCGTTTTTTAAAACCTCATATTGTTTTGTCGATAATAAAAGAACTTTTTCTTCAATTTTTTTTACAACATTAAATAAAACATCATCTATTGCAGCTGATTCCCCTGTAATATTTTTAATTGAAGCTGCATTGGGTATCTCATCAGAAAAGCTATTTTGATTAACGTTGATACCTATACCAACAATTGTGGCATCTATCTTATTACCTTTTAAAATATTTTCAATTAAAATCCCACAAACTTTCTTTTTCCCTGACAGAATGTCGTTTGGCCATTTAATATCTAAATTTGGCAGTCCAAAACTAGATAAAGCTTCATGTATAGCTATTGCAATAGCAAAATTTAAATATACTTGTTTACTAATTGGAAAGTCTGAAAAAGTAATATAAACACTACATAACAGGTTTTTATTAGGTTCAGAAATCCATTTTGTATTCATTTGCCCTCTGCCAGAAGTTTGTTTATCAGTTACAACAACAGTGTAGTTTGGAAGGTCTGAATTTACTGACAATTCTTTCAAAAAAGAGTTGGTAGACTCAGTGGCATCAAGTTTGATTATATTCATACACGATTAATAATAATGAACTCGTGTCAATATTACGTAAATTACTCACAAAAAAGTAATAACTTTGCTAAAAACTAAAAATATTTAATGACAAAAACTCAAGCAAGTACAGACGATTTAATCGCTACAATAATCAAAGGGATAGACGATGTTAAGGGAGAAGATATTCAATTACTAGACTTAAGAGATATCGAGAATACAGTATGTGATTATTTTGTAATTTGCACAGGAAATTCTAATACTCAAGTAAATGCTATATCTGGTTCGGTACAAAAAGTAGTTAGTAAAGAACTCAAAGACAAACCTTTTAATGTTGAAGGTCAAGGAAACTCAGAATGGGTTTTAATGGATTATGTAAATGTTGTTGTTCATATTTTCCAAAAACACGTTAGAGATTATTACGACATAGAAAGTCTTTGGGGGGATGCTAAAATTACCGAGATTAACCCCGCATAATTCTATAATTTTTCACCTACACTTATGAGCGAAAAGAAAAAAAACACTTCAAACTTTAATCTAGGCTCGAACTGGATTTATATAATATTAATTTTATTCTTAGTAGGGATGACTCTTTTTGGTAGATCTAGCGGATTTACAGAAGGAAAAGACTTATCTTCTATTGCTTTTAATGAAATTTTAAATGACAATGATATTGATAAAGTTCTTATTTTAAATAATTCAAGAGCTGAGATATATATCAAAGAAGAAGCTATAAAAGCTAAAGAAAAATATGGTAAAATTGTAAAAAATCCATTTTACAGAAAAGGTAGCCCTCTTTATGAATACAACTTTGGTGATCTTCAAAATTTTGAAAATAAAATAGAGCGTGCTAAAGAAAAGAATAATTTATCATTAGACTATCAGTACAAAGAAAGAACAAGTATTTTAGATACTGTTTTAGGTTTTTTACCTTTCATTTTATTAATCGCTATCTGGTTATTCTTCATGAGAAGAATGTCTGGTGGTGGTAGTGGTGCTGGTGGAGGCGGACAGATTTTCAACATTGGAAAATCTAGAGCTAAATTATTTGATGAAAACACCAAAGTAAAAACTACTTTTAAAAATGTTGCTGGTTTAGAAGGTGCCAAAGAAGAAGTACAAGAAATTGTTGATTTCTTAAAGAACCCTGATAAATACACTAAATTGGGTGGTAAAATTCCAAAGGGAGCTTTATTAGTAGGACCTCCAGGAACAGGTAAAACTTTATTAGCAAAAGCAGTAGCTGGTGAGGCTGGAGTACCTTTCTTTTCTCTATCTGGTTCTGATTTTGTTGAAATGTTTGTTGGTGTTGGTGCCTCACGTGTGCGTGATTTATTTAAACAAGCTACACAAAAATCTCCTTCTATAATTTTTATTGACGAGATTGACGCTATTGGTCGTGCTCGTGGAAAAAATAGTATGACTGGTAGTAACGACGAACGTGAAAATACATTAAACCAGTTATTAACTGAAATGGATGGGTTTGGAACTGATACGAACGTTATTGTATTAGCCGCTACAAACCGTGCCGAAATCCTTGATAAAGCCTTAATGCGTGCTGGTCGTTTCGATCGTCAGATATATGTTGATTTACCAGACTTACATGAGCGTAAAGAGATTTTTGATGTACATATTAAACCACTAAAACTTGCAGAAGATGTAAAGCTAGACTTCTTAGCACAACAAACTCCTGGTTTCTCTGGTGCCGATATTGCAAATTTATGTAACGAAGCTGCTTTAATTGCTGCCCGAAACAATAAAACTGCTATACACCACCAAGACTTTATGGATGCTGTTGACAGAATTGTAGGTGGTTTAGAAAAGAAAAACAAAGTGATAACTCCTAAAGAAAAGAAAGTTATTGCTTATCACGAAGCTGGGCATGCAACTGTAAGTTGGATGTTAAAATACGCTGCTCCATTAGTTAAAGTTACAATCGTTCCTAGAGGACAATCTTTAGGAGCTGCATGGTACTTACCTGAAGAGCGTAAAATTGTACAAACAGAGCAAATGCTTGACGAAATGTGTGCTACAATGGGCGGTAGAGCTGCTGAAAAGTTAATTTTTGATAAAATATCTACAGGTGCTTTAAGTGATTTAGAAAAAGTTACTAAACAAGCACGTGCTATGGTTACGGTTTATGGATTAAACGATGAAGTTGGTAATGTAACTTATTACGATTCTTCTGGAAATGATTCATTTGTAAAACCATATAGTGAAGAAACTGCTAAAACTATCGATAAAGAGATTTCTAAAATTATTGAAGGACAATATCAAAGAGCAATAGAAATCTTAGATCAGCATAAAGACAAATTAGATATTTTAGCACAAAAACTTCTAGAGAAAGAAGTTATTTTTAAAGATGATTTAATAGAAATTTTCGGTAAGAGACCTTTTGAAAAAGATGAAAAAATATCTGATGAATTAAACTCTACTGAAGAATAGTATAACTAGTAACTTTTAAATGAATTTTTTAAGAAAGTTATTTAATATAGATAAAGAGTCGTCTAATGATAAATTGATAAAAAAACAACCTGTCAATTTATCATTGGACGATTCTTTTGTACATTATTTTATTAATAAAGGCGGTAAGTTTTTATACAGTACAAAAATTGAAGAAGTCGTTCATAATTTAAAGCATATTATTGCAGAAAATGGATGGAATGAAATTTCTTGTAATGACATTGATCTGTTAAAACTTACAACCAATATTCCTGTAAAAACAAACGAAAAGTTAACCAATACAATGCCTATTCTTACAGGGTGTGAACATTTGATTGCTAATTCTGGAGAAATTTTATTTTCTTCTAATCAATTAGGAAGTCAAAAATTAGCACAACTGTCTAATGATTTTATTGTATATGCTACCACAAGCCAACTAGTAAAGAATATTGGTGAAGGTTTAACAGGAATTAAAATGAATTTTAAAGGGAATATCCCTACAAATATAAGTTCTATAAAAAATTACTCTATAACAGATTCTAAAGATGATATCTTAGAATTCAATCGTAATTCAAAAAATTTATATTTATTATTATTCGAAGATTTGTAATTATGAGTAATTTTTTAACAAGAATTATTTCAGCAATTGTTTATGCTGCACTTTTTATCTTCTGTATTGTTTTTTCAAAAGAAAGTTATATTTCATTAATAACAATCTTTGGTTCTATATGTATTTGGGAGTTCTCTAAAATAATTAATACTAGAGAAATTTTAGGATTTATACCTTTACTTCTAGGTGGTGTATATTTGAAATACACAAATTCTTTAACAGACGATATAAGTTTATATTTTTTAATTATTACTATAATCTACTTATTGTATTTAATAGTAGATTTATATGATCAAAAAATTAGAACTAGAAGTTTTTTTAATAGAATGTTTTTAACTCTAAACTATCTTATTATTCCTTTTCTATTTTTAGCCTTTTTACCTTTTGACCAAGAAAATTACAAACCACAATTAATTGTATTTGTTATTTTAATAATATGGGCCAATGATAGTTTTGCTTATTTAGTTGGTAAAAACTTTGGAAAAAGAAAGCTATTTGAGCGAATTTCACCAAAGAAAACTATAGAGGGTTTTATAGGTGGTTTTATATTCTCAATTTTTACTGGTTTATTAATAGGTAAGTATACACAACTGTTAAGTTTAACTAATTGGGCTATTATCGCTATTTTAATTTCTGTCTTTGGAACTTATGGTGATTTAGTTGAAAGCAAATTCAAAAGATTAGCAAACGTAAAAGACAGTGGTACAATTATGCCTGGTCATGGTGGACTTTTAGATCGTCTAGACAGCTTGTTTTTCCTTGCCCCCTTCGTATATTTGTATATACATTATTGTATATAAAATGATTTCTGATTTAGATAAGCTTTTTTCTGATGCCTTTGAACGTGCGAATAATACTACAAAAAAATTCGCTCCAGATGTTCAGTTACGTTTATATGCATATTATAAACAAGCTACAAAAGGAGATAATTTTTCGTACAACAATGAAGACAATTTAAAAAATGCATTTAAATTTAATGCATGGATTCAGTTGAAAGGAATGGATGAAAATGAAGCTAAAGAGAATTACATTAAATTGGTTAATTCAATTTTAAAATAGATTATCATTATTGAAAACAAACGAATAGAAAAGTAATTAGTATTAATTTAACCAACAATCTAAAATAAGATCCAAGATGAACAAATTTCTAACTATTGTAAGTATTGTAGTATTATCTTTACAATTTACTTCATGCAAATCTGAAGCTAAAAAAGAAGAAAAAAAGGAAGTTGAAACCACTACAGAAACTCCTGTAGAAAAAACTGCTCCTTTTGCTATAAAAAATGCAACAAATAGTATCAATTTTACTGCATATAAGACTACTGATAAAGTACCAGTAAACGGAATTTTTAAAAAAATTGAAATCACGAAAGGTGGTGAAGGAAATTCTATTAAAGAGGCAATGAATGGTGCTGAATTTAAAATTCCTGTAAGTAGTTTAGAAACTAAAGACAATGGAAGAAACATAAAAATCAGAAAGTTTTTCTTCTCTGTAATGGCTAACACAGTAGATTTAACAGGAAAAATTACTATTGATAACGATAGTTTAGGTACTGCAGAATTTACAATGAATAGCGTTACTGAAAAACTTCCTTTCAAATATACAATTAATGACAAAGTATTCTCTATGAGTACTACTATGGATATTGATAAGTGGAATGCACAAAGTGCTATCGCTTCTTTAAACAAAGTTTGTGAAGATTTACACAAAGGAGCTGATGGAGTTTCTAAAACATGGAATGAAGTTGCTATTAATGTAACATCTACATTTAAATAAGCTACATAAAACGATACTTTTAACATAAAAAGACCGAAATATTTTTAATATTTCGGTCTTTTTAATTTCTGCCATAACTTACTAAATAACAATGACTTGAACTTTAAAACACTTAATCTGAACATTCCCCCTCAATAAAAACAAATAATTCAATATCAAACACTTAAACTAAAACCCTCCCTTATTCGAACTTAATTTATTGTAGATTTTTCTTTTTTCCTTAACACAAGTTTTTTCTTTGCTGCAACATTTTAGTTGAAGTACTAAAAAGATGTATATGCTTTACTCTATCCCAACTATAAAAGAGTAAATATTAATAACCCTTTTAAACATTTTACAATGAAAAAACTAATTACTGCAATTGGTATCACATCAGCATTATTGTTTTTGCAATCGTGCGACAATCAAGAAGAAGAATTAAATATTATTGAAAACGAAACTAGCATACATCCTGAACATGTTTATGGACCAGCTATAACCATTAAAGATAGTGAAGAATCTGGTTTAACTAACAGAAATACTAACAGCATAAGTACAAACTGGAAAAGAATTTCATATGACGATCTTCGAACTTTTGAAGATGAGCATGGTAGAAAATCTTTTACAACTACTGATGCTTTAAAAAACAGATTCACTTTTATTTTAAATAGAGGAAGTAGAAGACCTAATAATGTTAGTATTAATGGTAGTAAATTTGGATTTGGTTCTAACCCTAACGGTAGATTTAACTGGAATGCAGATTTTAGAGCTTCTGGTAAAAAAACGAAGAATTCTAACTCAACATATACTGCTTGGAAAAGAATACAAGACATACCTGCTAGATGGGATAGAAACCGATCTAAAAAAGGAAGATGGATGGAACTACCAGGGGAATGGAGAGTAGAAACTACTAACGAAACTAATTGGAGTGTTAAAAATAGTTTTAGTCATAGTTTTTCTTTAGAAATTTCGGTTCCAGACACTTTTAAAGCTACTAATACTTTTACTGTTGGTTTAGATAGAACCAAAGGAGGTAGCGAATCAAGAAAAGTTACCGATGTATTAAGAGGTGGAAGAATTTGGGTTCCGGCAGGAAAGGCAGTAGTATGGGAAGCACAAGAACGTCATAAAACAAATAAATCTACTTGGAGCATTCCTTTAGAGTTTAGAGGGAAAATTGGTGCAGACTATGGGACTCAAAAGCATCATGGTTCACACTACTGGAGTGTACCAGCTAAAAACTTCTTTTACGATTATACAGAAAGAGATCGTAAATATGTTGTAAACGTAAGTGAAGATAATAGCAAACAAATAAGAGTTCACGCTTATATAGAATAAAAAATAAACATACATCTTTTTAGTATTCTCTAAACTTCACTGCTTTTAAACAAAAAGTATATGCAAAAACAAAAGCAGTATCTAATAATTTCTTAAATAATTTTATAATGAAAAAAGTGATTACAGCTGTAGGTATAGTAGTACTTTTCCTACACTTACATTCTTGTGATAAACAAGAAGAACAATTAATCCCCGATGAAACCAATAGTGGGGTTACAGAAAGCTTTATTATACCAGAAAGTATAATCAAAGTTAACAATCGAACTAAAAAAATTTTATCAAAAAAAAGAGACGTATTTAACACAAAATGGAGAAGGGTTACAAGACAAGATCTACAAAACTTTAGAGATGAACATGGCAAAAAGACATTTTTAAACTCAAATGGGGCTAAAAACAAATTCACCTTTATTTTAAATAAAGGAAATAGAAGACCTTGGAGTGTTAGCATCAATGATACTCAAATTGGATATAAAGGTATCAACTATAATAATAGAGCTGGATCTTTTGCTGAATTTAGAGCCTCAGGAAGGTTAATTGAAGATAAAGACACAAAACTAACTAAATGGACTCCAGTTAAAGGTATGTCTGCTTTTGTGGATAAGAATAGAGATCGTAAAGAAAAATTTATGTCGTCACCAGGTAAATGGACTGCTTCTGTTAGAAAGGGTACAACATTAACTGTTACTGGAGAAAATACAGTAACTAATGGGATAACCTTAAATATTGGTACGCTTCTTAGTGTAGAAGAAAGTGAAAGTTTTTCTTTAACCAAATCAGAAGAAAAATTACTTCTAAAAATAATTTCTCAAGAACTAAAATCTTCTGGTATATGGGTACCAGCTGGAAAATGTGTCCGCTTTACACCAGTAGAAAGACACAGAATAAATAAAGTTAAATGGAAATTTCCATTAGAATTTAAAGGAAAAGTAAGTGCAGATTTTGGAAGTAAAAAACATCAAGGTCGTCATTACTGGACTGTTAATGCTCATGATTATTTCTATGATTATACAAAAAGAGATCGAAAATTCATTGTAAATATTGATGATGAAGTTGCTCATGAATTTGGAATAAGAGCAGAAATCGTTAACTCAAAAGATAAAGGTTGTAAAAATCTTTAAAATTATTAATCATTTATTTAACCTCCTAAAATTATGAAAACCTCTATTACAAAAAACATATTAGCGTTTGCTATACTATCATTTTTTATTTCTTGTTCCTCAGAAGAATTAGTTACTAATGACGATATTCTTCAAGAACAAAATACTTCTAATTACTTAAACGAAACCAATACCATTCAGGCTAAAATTCCTAATGATAAAAGCCTTAAACTATTCTGTAAAATTGGTAGAAGTGTAAATATTAGTAAGAAACCTTCAGGTTCTCTAAAAAAGAGATTATCTCCTTATTATACTGAGAACTCTAAAAGAACTTCTCAAACTTTTAAGTTAGGTGCTAACGATTTTATTTTTAGAAAAGACGGTAAAACAAAACACTCAAGGTGTGAAGCTTTCTTAGGTGCTCAAGCTCCTAGTAAAGGAAAATACAAAACTTTAGAAGCTAAAATGAAAGTAAATACTGCTTTAAAAGAAGAATTAACATTAGCGCAATACTTTTCAGTAAACAAAAGTAAGCCTCAAATTGCACTTAGAATAGACAAAAGAGGACGTCTTAAAATTAATAGAACTGTACTAACTAATGAAAACATGGCTGGTAAATCTTTCTTTATAAGAATAGAAGCTGACGGTCATAAAGTAAGAGTTAAATACGCCAAGTCTTTAAGCGCTTTAAAGAAGAAAAAATCTTGGGATTACAATCAAAATGTTAGGTATAAGAATACAAAAAATCAGTTTAGATGGGGAGCATATTATAATTCTAAAACTGGAAAAAATGTTTCTAACACTGTAACAAATTTATTTACAAAACGTTAAACATCTTGCTTAAACATAAAGCCTATAAACAATTATAGGTTTTATGTTCCTTATATCCATTTTAACCTAAGCGATATACATCATAATAAGCTTTATTACTGATACAATGTAGCTATATTTTATTCCCTGAGTTTATTAGTTTAACCTTAGACAAATTCTGTTAATAATTATCAGTTAACAACTCTTCTGTGTAATAATGCATATTTATATCAATTAATTTACAAACAAAACCTGTGCAAAAGCACAAAAAACTGACTTGCTATCAGTTAAAAACCAAATAAACAAACGAAAAACTTTAAATCATGAAACTTACAAACATAAGTATACCCCTATGCTTTTATGTAATTTTTTCTTTAATTACATTAAACCTATCAAGTCAAACTATCGTTGAAAAACACGGTAGATTACAAGTGAAAGGAAATACAATAGTAGATAAAAGTAATACTCCTATCTGCTTAGCTGGTAATAGCTTATTTTGGAGTAACGCTGGCGATACATCAGACTTTTACAATGCTGAAACTGTTACACATTTGTCAAACAACTGGAATAGTTCTATAATTCGAGTTGCAATGGGTGTAAAAGAAAGTTGGGATTCTGGCAGAGGTTATATTGATAGTCCAGAAGCTCAAAAAGCTAAAATTAGAAAAGTTATCGATGCAGCTATCGATAATGGAATGTATGTTATTATAGATTGGCATACACATGAAGCAGAAAAATATGAAGACGAAGCTGTTGTCTTTTTTAAGGAAATGGCTGCTTTATACGGAAATTACGATAACGTTATTTATGAAATTTATAACGAACCAATTCGTCAAACTTGGCAAGAAATTAAAAGCTACTCAACAGCTGTAATAGCTGCCATTAGAAGTGAAGATCCTGACAATTTAATTGTAGTTGGAACTCCAACTTGGTCACAAGATGTAGATTTAGCATCTCAAGATCCTATTAGTGATGTTAATGTTGCATATACATTACATTTTTATTCAGGAACTCATACTCAATATTTAAGAGATAAAGCGCAAACTGCCTTAAATAATGGTATTGCTTTATTTGTTACAGAATGGGGAGCAGTTAATGCTACTGGTAATGGTGATGCAAATATTTCTGAAACTGAACGTTGGATGGATTTTTTAAAAGAAAATCATATTAGCCATGCAAATTGGTCTGTTAGTGATAAACCTGAAGGAGCTTCTATTGTTTTAAAAGATAAAGGAGTAAACGGATTACAAAATGATGAATTAACAGAAACTGGTGTTTTTATAAAAAACTTAATTAAAAACTGGCAAAATGATACAGATACAGACCCTGATCCAGATACCGGTCATGGTAAAATAGAATGTTCTACTGTGGACTGTATTTTACAAGCTATGAAAAATGCCAAACCAGGAGATGAAATTATTATAGCAGAAGGAACTTATATTCCAAGAGAAAAAGACAATACTAATGGTAGAGCTTCTAGATTTTTCTCTGATAAAAATGGAACTCAAGAAAAACCAATTATTATCCGTGCTAAAAACCCTAATAAACCTCCAATTTTAAAAGCTCCAGAAGGAAGTTATGATGGCTATGTAATGAGAATTCTTGGTGATTTTTGGCATGTTAAAGACCTTATTATAGAAGACGGTTCTAAAGGTTTAGTTTTTGATAACGCAAACAATGGAATTATTAGTAACATTACCGTTAGAGATATTGGCGAAGAAGGAATTCATTTAAGAGATGGTTCTAGTAATAATTTAGTTATCAACTGTAATGTTTCCAATACAGGAGTTAAAAAACCTGGTTTTGGTGAAGGTATTTATGTTGGTTCAGACAAATCTCAACACAACAATCCTTATGATCCAGATTGTGATAATAATACTATTGAAAATTGTATTGTTGGACCAAATGTTGCTGCTGAATGTTTTGATATTAAAGAAGGGACTACAAATACAATTATAAGAAACTGTACTTTATCTGCTAAAGGTATCACAGGAGAAAATAGCGCTGACGCATTCATTGATCTTAAAGGGACATACACATTCGTGTATAACAATACTTTTAACTTAGAAAATTCTGATGTTATTAATGCCGTTATAGATTTTCAGGATAGAAAAACAGGTTATAAAACAGGAAATAGAAATGCTGTTTTTAATAATACTTTTAATTTAGGAAACAGAGCAGATGAAATTCCTTCAATGCGCGCTAAAGGTGGTAAACCTTCAGAAATTCATTTTTGGAATAACAAAAGAAATCCTACTGGAGTTGATCCTATTTCAAACTTTTCATTAAAAGCTATGGTATTATCATGCCCATCTTGGAACATTGTTCCTTGTGAAGACAATACGAATATCGCGCCTGTTGTAACGATCTCCTCTCCTAATCAGAATGAAATATTTTTTATTGAAGATCAAATTAATGTAAATGTTTCTGCTGAAGATAGTGATGGAAGTATTGAAAATGTTGAACTTTATCTTAATGGTAAAAAAATAGATGAAGATGACTCAAAACCATACGAGTTTTCTATCTCAGATTTATCTGTTGGAAACTATACTATAACAGTTAAAGCAACTGACAACGAAGGTGCTTCTTCGGAAGATGAAGTTTCTATTGAAGTAAAAGAAAACGACAGCACTAATGAAAAACCAACTGTAACTATTACTTCACCAACTAACAATAGCACATTTACAGAAGACACAAATATTGAAGTTAATGTTAACGCTGAAGATAATGATGGAAATATTGAAAATGTGGAGCTTTATGTTAATGGTGAAAAAATAGATGAAACGAATACTAAACCTTATCTATTTTCAATTTCAGATCTTACCGCAGATGATTATACGATTTCTGTAAAAGCTACTGATGACAAAGGTGCATCTTCGGAAGATGAAATTACTATTAAAGTTACATCAGAAGATAATAACAATAACTGCAACTTTGGAACACCAGCTCAAAATGGTTTACCTTCTTTTAATGATGTTTCTTTTTTATATGCTCATATTTTGGGTAACAACGGACCTAGTTTAACTAATTTAAGACGTTTTAGAATCAATTGGAATGCAGCTCAAGGTAGACTTAGAAGATTTGCAATAAATACCGATAATGGAGTTCCAAAATACTATGTAGATTTAAAAAAGAACATCACATATGATTTTTCTAATCCTAATCCACACATCACTATTACAAATTCAGAAATAGATCGTTTAGATGGTTCGTACTGGGTTGCAAAACATCAAAATAATTTCGTAATGGTTTCCAGAGATAAAGATTTTACAATCTATTTTAGTAATACTGAAACTAAACCTAATTGTTCTCAAAACGAAATAACCTCAAGAAGTAACAATTCTAATATTCAACCAACAGTTTTCCCTAATCCAAACAAAGGAAACTTGTTGACAATAAAAAATCTTACTCCAGGAAAAAATAGCATTTCAATTATAAACTTTGATAATCAAGTTTTCCAAAAAGTAGAAGTTGAGAATGTAAATAGTACCCAAATAGATACATCTTCTCTCAAGAAAGGTATATATGTAGTAGTTATTCAAAACAATGGTACCAAAAGAACCATTTTACTTTCAAAGCTATAGTAAACACAAAGCCATCTTTTATTAAGGTGGCTTTACAATCAAACTAAAAAACAAACATCTTTCTATGTAACATTAAAGAAAATAATACAAAATAAAACCCTAAAAATGAAATACAAATCTATTGTATCACTTATTACTACTGGCATACTATTACTTGCCTGTCAAAATGAACACGAACTTATAGAAAATCAAGACGATACAAAACTATCCGCAGAAGAAACTCTTGACATTTACAATAAGAATTCAAATTTATCAAATTGTAATCCTGGTAAAAAAAATATGTTTACAAGAGAAGTAGACATAAAAAACCCAGTAAATGATGGTAAAATTGACGATCGAACTTGTTTCTCCGACTATTTTGAAACTAAAGAGGGAAATACCATTTATGGTAATTATCAAATCGCTGAGAATTCTAATCACTTTGGTGGAAGATTACAACCTAGGATGGAACGATCTTTTCCTAGATCAAACAATAAAAGTGGAAGTTTTGTAGAATTTAAAGGAACTGTACGAATATTACAAGTTGGTAATACTACTTCTTCTAGTAATGATGGTACTTACATTGCACAGGCCAAAGGAAAACACATTGGTGGAGGTGGTTCTCCAGATCCAGCCATTTGTTTATACTTAGCTAAACCAGTTTATGGTAAAGACAGACAAGGTAGAAGAACACAAATTGCTTTTGATATTTATAGAGAACAAATTAATTACAGAGGTGGTTCTGGTAAAAATGGTCGAAAACTTGTTAAGTTAACTAGAATAGATAAAGGTAGACCTACCAATTTTGAATTAAAAGTTGGATTTAGAACTGAAAATGGTAAAAAAATACAGTATGCTAATGCCGTTATTGGCAATAAAATTTTTTTCTGGAATATTCCTCAACCTCAAAGAGGAAGAGAATCTGGAATTAGATACGGTGCATATCGTGTAAAAGGTGGTAAAGCTAGAATTCAATGGGCTAACACATCTTTCAGGAAAATAAACAGATAGTAATTACGTAGTAATTTGTTTGGTTTAGTTTGATTATAAAGGAAGGCTGTATTTTACAGCTTTCCTTTTTTATTTTAAACATTCTGTAAAAAACTTATCACGATAAACACTTGGTGATAATTCGTGATGTTGTTTAAATACTTTTGAAAAATGCTTACAATCTTTATACCCTACTTTGTATGCTATCTCTGCTATTGTAAAATCTTTATTTTCTATCAATTTAGCAGCTCTTTTCATTCGTTTACATATTATAAACTCTTTAGGTGTTTGATTTGTATATTCTTTCATTTTAGCAAATAACATTGTTCTACTTAACCCTAATTCATTTGCAAATAAAGCAACATTAAAATTATAATCTTCAATATAACTTTCTACTATAAAATGCGCTCTGTTAATTAAATCATCTTCTCTAGATACATAATCATCACTATTTGTTTTAATGTGATTTTCACTTTTAATTTTAGTTATAGCATTTACTTTAGTACTTATTAAATTACTAGCTAATAAATTAAATTCACTTATGTTAAATGGTTTTGTAAAGTAACCATCAGCTCCTACCAATAAACCATTAAACCTATCTACTTCTGAAGATAATGAAGTAAGAAGTATCACAGGAATATGATTTGTATTTTCATTATGCTTTATCTTTTTACATAAATCAATTCCATCAATCAAAGGAATTTTAATATCTGAAATTATCAAATCTATATTACATTCAATAACTTTCTTATAACCTTCTTTCCCGTTTTCAGCAATTTTAATATTGTATTTATTTTTAAAATTATCGACTAGAAAATCTCTAAATTCAGTATTATCTTCAACAATTAACACTGTTCTTTTATTCTTGTCAAATTTTAAATCATCTACCTTTTTTATGTTTAACTTTTGTTCATTAAACACATCATATTGATAACATATATCTGATTTTGATTTTGTTTTATTTTCTTCAAAAAGTATTTCTTCATCAAAATGACTTTTTCCCTTTTTTATTTCAACCTTAAAAATTATCTCTTCAAAACTTTCATTATTTACAACGATATTTCCTTTATGTAGATCAACTATTTTCTTAGCTATAAATAATCCTATTCCAAAACCAGAATCAAAATCTTGAAAAGGATTATTTGTATCTAGTTTTGTATAAAAATTATTAAAAATATTACTGATTTCATTTTCTTTTAAAGGTGATTTTTGAAAATTAAAAATTTTTACAGCTATATTATCTTTATTTTCTCTAATTTCAATCTTAACCTTACCGTTCTTAGGAGAATGTTTAAAAGCATTGGAAATTAAATTGTAAAATACTCTTTCTAAACTAAACTTATTGCAATAAACATTTACACAATTTGTAGAAGATGTAAATGAAAAATCAATGTTTTTTAGTGTTGCAAAGTCTTGAAATGATTTATAAACGTTTTCTACTAATGAAATTAAATTCTCTTCTCGTATTTTAAATCTTTTTCTTTCTTCCAAAGATCTAAAGAATAATACTTCGTTAGATAACTTTAATAACTGATTTGCATTTCCTTCAATTACTTTAAGTTTCTTAAAGGTTTCTACTTTACCATTATAATCTTTAAGAATTTGTTGTAACGGTAATAAAATTAAGCTTAACGGAGTTCGCAAATCATGAGAAATATTAGTAAAGAAATCAATTTTGTTTTTATTTAAAATTTCTTGATTCTGGCTTTTTAATTTTTGCTTCTCTAACTTGAATTTAAGTTTTAGATTATTCTTATAATTAATACCATACAAATAAATCCCGGCTATTATTAATAACACATATAAACTGTAAGCCCAATACGTTTTCCACCAAGGTGACTTTATGCTTACTTGTATACTTTTTACTTGCGCATTAGGGATATCAGCTAACTTTACTTGAAAGATATAGTTTCCTGCTTTTTGTGGTATAAATGAAGCTTCATTTTGCTTCGTATATATCCATTCAGTATTTAACCCTTTTAATCTGTATGCGTATGTATTTTTATGTAGATTGTTAAAATCTGGACAAGCAAATTGAATGGTAAAAAAGTGTTCATCTGGATTTAAATACACAGTACTTAAACCTAATAAATTCTTATTTGAATCTTTTTGATTGATTTGAAAATTTGTAAGAATAATGTCTGTTTTCCTATCTTTTATCTCTAATTTATTTGGGTTAAATCTTATAACATTATTAACGGTCGAAAAATAAAAATCTCCATAATCATCTATACTACAAGCACCCATTAAAAAATCATTACCCTTAAAAGTTTTAGATTCATTGTGAAGTCTTATCTCTTTTGTTTTTAAATCATAACTAGTTACTCCTATATTACTTGTAAAAAAAATACTTGTTTTAACTTGACCAAGAATACTATAAACTGAAGTAAGTTGAAATTTATCTTTATTTTGATAAACTGACTGAAATGAATTATTTTCATACAAAAACAAGCCATTTTCATATGAACCTGCTATAATTTCCCCTTTATTAGTTTTTAAAAATGATGTGATTTTATTTGCTAATACATCACCATTATCATTTAAATAAAAAGATATTTTAGGTTTTTCAAATTTTTCATCAGCAGTAAATTGAAACTTTGTTATTCCTTTTTCAGTTCCTATCCATAGGTGATTATTTGTAGCATCTAATAATAAACTTCTAATTTGATTGTGTGTTATAACTTTCCTTTCTGAAAATTTATTTTTAAACTGTTTAATAAACTTGAAGTTCTTTAAGTTATAAACGATCAATCCACTACCAAAGGTTCCTAATATTAAGTAATTTTTAAACTGTACAATATCGTATACACTAACTCCTTTAAAGTTTGTATTGTAATGCTTTAAAATATCATTTTGCTCAAATTTTTCTGTATCCAAATTGAAATAGAAAATTCCATTTTTTAAAGTAGTAATCCATAATTGAGATTTAACAATATTTATTTTTTTGATTTGTTTGTCTTGAAACCCAACGCTTAGTTTTTCACTCAACTCTTTTTTAAAAGTTTTTTCTTTACTAAACACCTTAATTCCTTTTGAAACAAAAAACATATTACCTTCTTTATCTCTTGTCATAGAATTACACAAGGATAACCTTTTAAAGCTATTCGCTTTCTTATAGTATATTTTATTAAAAGAAGAATCATTATTTAAAATATTAATTCCTCCATAATAGGTTCCTACAATTACTTCTCCAAGTTTATCGGTATAGATATCTTTGATACTATTTTTACTTAAACTTTCCTTTCTTCCTTTTTGATTGTATAGTTTTAGCAACTCATTTCTTTGATTTAAAACATAAAGTCCTTCAAAAGTTCCAATCCATAAATTATGATGACTATCATACTGTAATTTTCTAATATCTTTTGATTGTACTTTTGTTTCTAAGTCTGAAGAAATTAATCTAGATAGTTTTTTATTAAAAAGTTTTAATCCATTTTTTTTAGTGGCTAATAAAAGTTTATGAGGTTCAAAAAAAATAATATCCTGAATATTTAACTCTTTTGTTTCACGATAGTATTCTAATTTATTTTCAAGTTTATTTAGTTTACAAAGTCCTTTATTTGTCGTTATCCATACATCATCTTTATCTTCAAAAAAACTAGTAATTGTGTGGCTTGATAAATCATACCCGTCGCTACTTTCTATACTAACTGGATTAAATGTATCCTGATTATTATCATATATAAAAAGCCCTCTAGAAGTTCCAATCCAAAGATTTCCATTTTTTAATTGAAAAATTGACTTTATAATTAAATGAGACAATTTGTCTTTTGGACATTTTATAATGTATCTTTTAAACTCATTAGTTTTAAGATTGTAGCTGTTTAAACCTATGTTAGTTCCTATCCATAAAAGACCTTTTTTATCTTTTTTTATAGTAGTAATATCATTACTTATTAAAGTATTTAACTTGCAGTCATTTGCTTTAAAAACAGTGATATTTTCTCCATCAAATTTATTTAATCCATTGCGTGTACCAATCCACAATTGACCTAGATTATCTTTCTCTAAAGCAGTAATAATACTATTTGATATTCCATGCTCGGTATTAAGTTTTACGAAGTTATTGGGTACTTGATAAGAATATGCTTTCTGAAATAAAAAACAGAAAAACATAAAATAATAGATTCGGAGGGGGATCATTTTATTAAATATTTCGTGAAAAATACTCAATAAATTTATTTTTTAACAAAACACAATCAAAACATTAACATTATGTAATTTTATTCATTAAAAAACGTCATATATGTAAGCAAAATATGACGTTATCTTTTTTTATGTTACTAAGCTAGTATTTTATCTACTAAATCTTGTTTTTTAGTTTCATTATCTCCAAATAGCCATTGCAAAACATTACATTGCCACATTTGATCTCTATGTTCTTCTGAAATAATTTCTCTATCTATGGCCAAATCAAGAATTTTCCCTGGATAAGAAGATTGTTTATCACTTTCCATTTCTCCTAACGGATAAGGATCATCTAAACCTATTAAAACTTGATTCACTCCTTGATTTTTAATTAATAAATCTAAAGAACCAGTATCGTGAACTAAAGTATCAAAGAAAATATTTTTATGCCCTACAGCCTTTCTTGGGTGTTGTTTTCCTTCAAATAAATCAGGTCTTCCATCAAAACCTTGTATTCTTCTTCCCAAATTCATTTGAGCTAACTGACCACCATGAGCAAAACATATTCTCATATTAGGATATTTTTCATAATAACCATTTAAAGTTAAAAAATGATACGCATCTGCACACTGAGCTAACATCCAAATTAAATGAAAACGCCAACTTGTATTTTCTAACTTAATAAATTTCTCTCCATCATAAGGATGAATTTCTACAGCTAAATTATATTTATCTGCTAATTCAAAAATTGGTTCATTTTCTTCATCGAAAATACAACGCCAAGTTCCAATAGTATCCATGTAATGCGTAGGTAAACACAAAAGATTCATTCCTAACTGTTCTACACATCGTTCAATTTCCCAACATGCTCCTCTTACAAAACCCGGATGAACAACAAAACCACAGGTAAACTTACTTGGATGATCTTGTTGTATTTTTGCGTTAAAATCATTCTGGAAACGTAAAGCTTGTTTCATTTCTTCTAATCGTAAACCATTTCCATATAATTGAGAAAGATTTAAAACTACAGCATGATCAATTTTAAAGTGTTCCATCCATGCGAGTTTCTCATTCAGAAAGAAACTGGAATCAGTTACTGGTCTTTTCCAGTTTTTTTGAAGCATGAATTTTTTATCTTTATCTACCCAAAAAATCCCTTTGTCTTTCATAAACTGAGGAATTTCTTCTGGATAAGGAAGTAAATGAGAATGTCCGTTAATTCTTAGTTTTCGTTTAGCTTGCATTAATTTCTTTTAAAGTTTCAGTTTTTCTTTTAGCTATTAACTTTTTTTCTTCGGAGCTTCCATAACTGTTCCGCAATTAGAACAAGTACATTTTTCTCTGTCTGAATAATATTTATCAAAGATAATTGGCATATCTGTTTCAATATTATCTAAAGCAAACTCTTCTCTATATAAAGGAGTTCCACAATTTTCACAATACCACTCTAAAGCATCTAACATCCCTTCGGATCTTGGATACTCGATAACTAAACCAACTGTATTTTCTTTACGCTGAGGAGAATGCGGAACTTTTGCAGGTAACAAATAAATATCTCCTTCTTTTATTTCTACATCAATCATTTCGCCTTTATCATCAATAATCTTTAATACCATATCTCCTTCCACTTGATAGAAAAATTCTGGTGTTTCATTATAATGATAATCTTTTCTATTATTTGGTCCACCAACGACCATTACGATATATTCTCCATTATCCCAAACCTGTTTATTTCCTACAGGCGGCTTTAATAAGTGACGATGTTCATCAATCCACTTTTTAAAATTTAAGGGCTGTACTAAATTCATATTATTTTGTATTGAGTTATAAAATTAAATAAAAACTACTCAGAAAATGCACTTAAAAGTTAATTAAAATTGTGAATTAAGTTATTAAACAAACTAAAAATTACATTTTATTCGTATTCTAAATAAGAAATGCTACTTTTAAACACATCTAAACGGGACAATTTCAACTAGGTATAAAATACTTAGTTATGTACAAAAAACCTCTTATGAAGAAAAAAATAATAATTGCATTATCTATCCTTTTAATTATATCTATTGCTGCCTTTATCTGGATAAAAAACAGTAACAATTTTAAACGAGAAGGAAAATTTGAAATAAGCATTAATGAAAAACCAATCAAAATTATTCGTGATGAAAATGGTATTGCTTATGTAATTGCGGAAAACAAAGCTGATCTTTTTAGAGGGCAAGCTTTTGTAACCGCTCAAGATCGACTATTTCAAATGGAGTTTTACAGAGCTTTAATCAAAGGAAAAGCTGCCGAATTAGTTGGATCGTCTATGTTACAATCTGATATTAAAATAAGGGTTCTTGATATTTATGGAAATGCAAAAAGAAGCTATGCGTATTTAAGTGAAGAAACTAAAGAGATTTTGCAATGGTATTGTGAAGGTTACAACGAATATTTAAAAGTTGCCAAAGATGAATATCCGTTGGAATTAAGTTTGTTAAAAATGAAACCAACAGAAATGTTACCTGAAGATATTATGTCTATTGTACATTTTGTCGGTTTATTTCAAGGACAGAATATGGAAGACGAAATTATTAGTCACAATTTGGCTGCTCGTTTCAAAAATGCTTCTGAATTATTACCGCTTTCTATTAATGTTGATAGAACAAAACCGCTACAATTCGACTCTATTGTTAAACATCGAAGCACGACAAAAGAACTTACATATACCAAACTTCCAAATCCTTTGATTCCATATCCAAAATTAGGTTCGAATAATTGGATTCTTTCAGGAAAAAGAACAGAATCTGGTAAACCTATTTTAGCTAACGATCCACATGTAGATTCTCGCATTTTACCGGGGCTATTTCATCCTATAGGTTTAGTTTGTCCAGAGTTTAAAGCTGTAGGTATTTCTACACCAGGAATTCCTGGATTATTATCTGGTCGAAATGAATTTGTTTCTTTTGGTGTAACTAATGCTTATGGCGATAGTCAAGATTTATTTATTGAAAACATAGATGGAGATTTTTATGCAGAAAACGATAAAAAGATTCCTTTAGAAACTAGAAAGGAAATCATAAAAATAAAAGATAGTAGTACTATTGAATTCACAGTGAGATCAACAAAAAGAGGTCCGATTATCTCAGATTTTCCAGTTTTTAATGTACTAACAAAAGACGCTATTAGTTTACGTTGGACTCTAGCCGAGACTCAAAGTAAAGGCATTGGACAAATTGGTTTACTTGAAACAAAAGATATCACTTCTTTTAGAAAGGTTTTAGGAAACATGGACAATATGTTTTACAATTATGTTTTTGCAGATGTAAATGGAAATATAGCACATCAGGCAACTGGATTAATTCCTGTAAGAAGAAATGCTAGTGGAGATTTCCCACAGCCAATTGACTCTTTAGATAACTGGAATGGTTTTATACCTAAAAATGAATTACCTCATCTTATAAACCCTGAAAAAGGCTGGTTAGGAACTGCAAATCACGATACACGTCCAGATGATTATCCGTATTACTATTCAAATCACTTTTCTCCTGCTTACAGGTATGAAAGAATACATGAGCTTTTTGCTTCTGATAAAAAATATAATGCTAATGAATCTTGGGAACTTTTGTTTGATGTAAAAAATGTACAAGCACAAAAGCTGAATCCTTTATTCGTAAAAGCATTACAAGAAAATGAAAATACTAAAGCACTTGCTGAAATTTTAAAATCTTGGGATTTAACTGAAGAGATTGATAAAGTTGGAGCTGCTGTTTATACATTGTTATACAATGAACTGGTTTATCTTATTTTAAATGATGAATTACCTGACGAAATAGAAGATATGTATTGGGAGAACTTATACTATTGGAATCAAAGAGTAGATGAAATGATACTAACCAATCATCGTTTTATTGATAATGTAAATACTCCTAAAAAAGAAAACTTAGCTCAATTAATTGTAGAAGCTGGAATTACAACTCAAAAAATATTAACTGAACGATTCGGTAAAGATGTTAAAAACTGGACTTGGGGTAAATTACATACTGTGAAATTTGCGAGTCCGATTAAACAAAATGGTTTTGGTAGCGAATTCGTTGGAGGTGAATTATTACCGAAAGCAGGATCAAATCAAACTTTAAATAGAGGCGGATTTGTAAAAAACAAAGAACATCTTTTTGAAACTTCTTGGTTTAGTTCTTTTCGAATGATTGCTGATATGAACGATAATGAAAAAATCATGGGAATTATTGCCGGTGGAAGTTCTGCAAGAGTTTTTCATCCTTATTATAAATCTCAACTTGAAAAATGGAATACCAAAGAATGGATTCCGTATTGGTTTTCAAAAGAAAAGATAGAAGAGCACGCTAAATACGAGCTTATTTTAGAATAATAATTACCAATCATTTTTATAAAAACAAAAAGAGCTTCAAAAATGAAGCTCTTTTTTTATAATGATTTTGTTCGTCCGCCGTCTACAGGAACATTAATTCCATTAATATAACTAGCACGATCACTAGCTAAAAAAACTATTGCATTGGCAACCTCTTCAGGTTCTGCAAAACGCTTAGCTGGCGCTGCATTTTTCATGGTTTCTATAACTTCATCTACAGATTTACCAGTTTTCTTAGCTTTATTATTTATAATTTCATTTAATCGTTCTGTTGCTGTAGCTCCAGGTAATACATTGTTTACTGTGATTCCAAACTGACCTAATTCATTAGCCATTGTTTTCGACCAATTTGCCACAGCACCACGAATAGTATTTGAAACGCCTAACCCATCTAATGGTTGTTTTACAGAAGTAGAAATTACATTAATCACTCTTCCGTAACCTTGTTCTTTCATAAAAGGCACTACAGCTTGAACTAACACATGATTACACTTCAAATGCATTGTAAATGCGCGTTCAAACTCATCGATCTGCGCATTAAAAACTGGTCCGCCTGCTGGTCCACCTGTATTATTTATTAGAATATGAAAATTTAAAGATGAAGCTTCTATTTTCTCTTTTAATTCTTGTGGATTTGAAAAATCAGCTACAAGATAATTATGGTTCAACTCTTGATTTGGCAGCTCTGCTAAAACTTTTTTTAGCTTCTCTTCGTTACGCGCTACTAAAGTTACACTAACTCCTTCTTCAGCTAAAGCAATTGCAGATGCTTTTCCAATTCCTTGAGTACTACCACAAACTAAGGCGTTTTTATTTTGAATTCTTAAATCCATTTTAGTTGTTTAATATTTTATACATATGTTTTTAGGTTCGGTAAAGAAACGTAATGCTTCAAAACCTCCTTCTCTTCCCACTCCACTTGCTTTTACACCTCCAAATGGAGTTCTTAAATCACGAAGCAACCAAGTATTTACCCAAACAATTCCTGCTTGTAATTCTTGAGTCATTCGCATCGTTCTATTTAAATTGTTCGTCCATAATGTACCAGATAAACCATAACTTACATCATTGGCATACCCTAATACTTCTTCTTCTGTTTTAAAAGGCATAATTGTAACTACTGGACCAAATATTTCTTCTTGATTTAATTTACATGAGTTATCCTGAATTTCAATTACAGTTGGTTGTAAATAATATCCATTCTCACTGCCTTTTACAGTTACTGTTTCTCCTCCAAATAAAATCTTTCCGCCTTCTTCTTCGGCAATATCTATATACGATTTCACTTTTTCTAAATGTGGCTTAGAAACTAAAGCACCAAGGTTTGTATCAGCATCAAACGGATTACCAACTTTAAGTTTTGAAACTTTATGTATAAAATCTTTTTTGAATTTTTCATAAATAATTTCTTCTACAAAAATTCTACTTCCACATAAACAAATCTGACCTTGATTGGCAAAAGATGATTTTACTGTTGTTGCTAACATTTCATCATAATCAGCATCCGCAAAAATGATATTTGGATTTTTACCTCCTAATTCTAACGATAACTTTTTAAACATTGGCGCTGCCGTTCTTGCAATATGAGCTCCTGTTGTAGTTCCTCCTGTAAAAGAAATCGCTTTAATATTTTTATGCTCAACAATAGCTTGACCTGTAGTTTGACCTAAACCATGTACAATATTTAAAACACCTTTAGGCAAACCAGCTTCGTTACAAATGTCACCTAATAAATAAGCAGTCATTGGTGTAACTTCACTTGGTTTGGCAACCACACAATTTCCAGCAGCAATAGCAGGAGCAATTTTCCAAGTAAATAAGTACAAAGGTAAATTCCACGGAGAAATACAACCGACAACTCCAATCGGATGACGTAACGTAAAATTCATTGCATTTAAACCAACACTTTCATGAGCTTCAGAAGGAAACTGTGTGATAGCGTTAGCAAAAAAACGAAAATTAGAAGATGCTCTTGGAATATCAATAGCTTTTGCTAAACTTAATGGCTTCCCATTATCTTTAGCTTCTGCTTCTGCTAAAAAATCAAGCTTTTTAGTTATTAAATCTGCTATTTTAAGTAATGTACGACTTCGTTCTTCTAAAGTAGTTTTAGACCAAACAGGAAAAGCTTCTTTAGCTGCCTTATAAGCTAATTCAACATCTTCTTTAGAAGAATTTGGTATTTGTCCGTATACTTCTCCAACAGAAGGATTAAAATTATCAATATAATTTTCATCAACTGGATTTATAAATTCTCCGTTTATGTAGTTTTTGATCGTCATTATACAATTTGTTTTTCTAACCATTGCATTGGAATTTCTTGATTACAAAATTCTAAATGAATGACTCTTCGATTAAATGCTGATATTGATCTTTGCGATGCATGTAACAATAATGGTTTCATGATCATCACTCCTCCTTTATCAACATTACATAATACTTCTTTTTCTAATTTATTTTTATTGAAAGTTTCATCAACTCTAATAATTCCTTTGTTATGACTTTTTGGAATTACATGTAAGGCTCCATTAGTTTCATTTGTATCATCTATATGAATTCGAAATGTAACTATATTTTCTAAAATCTCTCTTGGTGGAATAACACCTAATTGTCCGTTTTTATTCGTCCAATTAGAATATCCTTGTGTTTCTTTTTTACTCTTTACACTTATGCTTAAATCTTGATGATAACTTACAAACCAATTCGACATTTTAGGTTTATTAAAAAAGATCGCTTTTGATAAAAAATACCTTTCATCACAAATACTTTTGTATAATTTTTTAAAATTATCATTATTGAAAATTAACTCTTGCAGTTTAGGAACTTTCAATACCAACTGACGAATAGCAAAATTGTGATCAGATTGATCAATTAAATCACACATTTCTTTTAGTTCCTCATTTGAGAAAAGACTTTTAGAAATAGAAAAACCTTCTGTTTCTAATATTGTTTTATGTGAATCTATTTCGATCAATTATTGTTTTTTGTAAGCTGTTACTTTGATCTCTACTACTAAATCTGGATGTGGTAATTGATGAACAGCAACTGTAGTTCTTGTTGGTCCGGTTTGCTTATCGAAAAACTCTCCATAAGCTTTATTATAACCTGCAAAATCGTTCATATTTACTAAAAAAGTAGTGACATCTACAACATCTTTTAAACTTGCTCCAACCGTTTGTAAGTTTCTATCAATATTTTTTAAAACTTCTCTAGTTTGAACTTCAATATCTAATTTTTTGGTATTCATTTCGTCAATAAGTTCAACTCCAGCTATTGTATTATCTGGTCTTCTAGAACTTGTTCCTGAAACAAATATAAAATCTCCTACTACTTTTACATGTGGATATGCACCTCTTGGTGTTACTTTTTTTTCCATCTTTTATTTCTTCATTATGAGATTCTGAAATACTGAAAATATATTCAGTTCTGGTTAATTCAGAATAACATTTAATTAATTTCTTTCGCTAGTGTTAATAGCTTTAAGGTTGTTTTTAAATTTCTTGTGGTTGCTGTTACATTCAGTTTCTTTTCAAACAAATTGTTCGTCAATTTTGTTTTTCCATAGCCTCCAACTGCATTTACATATACAACATCATCAATTACTTCATAAGTATCAGCTTTGGCATCAATATCAAAGCTTTTGATTTCTGGAATCGCTGATAAAAATGTAAAATATTGTTGTTTTTCTTCTACTTCTGAATACGGATTATTAGCTATTGCTTTTTCCCATTCAGTAACTGTTCTAGCTAATACTGGAACATCGTAACCGAATGTTTTTGATATTCCTACTTTGATTATCTTTTCAACTTCTATAGTTTCCTTCGAAGATTTTAAAACAATATTTCCGCTTTGGATATACGTTTTTACTTCAGAAAATTCTAAACCTTCAAGCATAACTCGTAATTCTTGCATGGGAAGTTTATTTTTTCCTGAAACGTTTAT
This sequence comes from uncultured Tenacibaculum sp., assembly GCF_947502995.1. Classification (GTDB taxonomy): domain Bacteria; phylum Bacteroidota; class Bacteroidia; order Flavobacteriales; family Flavobacteriaceae; genus Polaribacter. The sequence continues at coordinate 100,208 of NZ_CANNBW010000019.1, forward strand.
TCCTCTGAGTATAACAATGTATGTTTTCATTATTTCAATCCAGCAATTTTATCTTCGGTAAGAATCTCTTTTGTTTCGTGATTTACTTTATTCAATACGATTTCTAATTCTTGTGTAGACATATTTTCTGAAGTTGAAACCTCAGCATCAGCAATTAAATTTAGTAACGCTTTATCTTGTGCTCGTCCTTTTTTCATTGCTTCGTTGTAACCAATATCTTCATTAAAAGTTACCATAGAATATTTTGAATAATACGATTCTGGAAACTTTTCTTCTAAATCCATCTCTAACTTACGTTTTTGTTTGAATAATGGATTTGCAACATGATCTCGCATTTCGTAATAATTGTCGACGGCCAAATCTGCAATTGCATCAGTATCTTTTTTACGTTCTTGTTGATACGTTTTAAATATTTGCTCCCAATCACCTTCGAATCGTTCTAAAACACTATCAAAAACAGCAACATCTTCAAAAGAAGCATTCATTCCTTGTCCATAAAACGGCACAATTGCATGAGCAGCGTCACCTATTAGTAATGTTTTATTCTTATACATCCAAGGTGAACACTTTACTGTTCCTAAAGAACCTGTTGGATTATTAAAAAATTCATCTTTTATATTCGGAATTAACGCTAATGCATCTGGGAATTGAGTTTCAAAGAAATGTGTAACTTCTTCTTCTGTAGTTAAGTTTTCGAAATTAAACTTTCCTTCTTCATAACTTAAAAACAAGGTTACTGTAAAACTTCCATCTAAATTTGGCAACGCAATTAACATATATTCACCTCTTGGCCAAATATGTAAATGATCTTTACTGATTTGATGATTGCCTAATTTATCTGCTGGAATTTCTAATTCTTTATATCCATGCGTTAGATAGTCTTGACTATAACTGAATAGAAATTTACGTTCTAAATAATAACTTTTTCGAAGTATTGATCCTGCTCCATCTGCTCCAAAAATAATATCTGGATTTACAGAAAATTCTTGATCAGTTTCATAACTTTTGAAATGAGCTACAGTGTTTTCTATATCTATTCCTGTACACTTAGCATTGAAATGTATGTTTACATTTTCGTGTTTTTCTGCTTCATCAAGTAGTAAAGCATTTAAATCTTGACGCGAAACTGAGTTTATATATTCTCCTGTTCTACCTGAATAATTAGAGGCAAAAGTATTTCCTTCAATATCATGAATTAAACGACCATACATTGGAATACACAATGCTTTCGCTTGTTCTTCAACACCGGCTAATCGTAGTGATTTTAATCCTCTATCTGATAAAGCTAAGTTAATTGATCGGCCGGCAGAAATATCTACTTTTCGTAAATCTGGTCTGCTTTCGTATAATTCTATTTTATATCCTCGTTGCGCTAAACGTAATGCTAATAAACTTCCGCATAAACCAGCTCCAACAATTAATATTTTGTCTTGTTTCGTCATGAATAATTAATTTTTAACGAATCTGTATTTTTTTAAAAAACCTTTTCTTCAAGATACAATTGGCTATTTAAAATTGATTCATAATACATATGAAAGGCTACATAAATACTTAATAACTCTTTATCTTCTTTTAACATTCTTGTAATTAAATCTTCATGTAATAAACTTTCAGCAACAATTGCACTTGAAATGTTTACCCCTTTATCATTTAACACTATAAAAAAGTCTTTAAATATTTCTGTTTTAGCTACACTTTCTAGACAAGAAAGATAATTTCCTTTTGCAACTTCATAATCTTCCTGTTTCTGTATTGATTGATCTGTTTTATTAATAGTCCAAAAGCTATTTATCTTATTTAATTTTCTCAATTTATCTATAAATTGCACCGCTTTAGTATTAGATTCTAACATTACTAAACTATCTGATGCAATTGTTAAATCTTCAAGATATGCTTTATAGTTTTGCGCTAAATTCTTTTTTGAATAAAATTTAACTAAAGCTTCCTCAAAAATTATTTTCCCTTCATATAGAAGTTCTACTTCATTTTCATCTAAACATTGTTTCAAGTTTTCTTTACTTTTATTTGAACAACTAAATAGAAAAGTTAAGATTGTAATACATATAAAACGCTCCATTTTACAATAAGCCTTTTAAAATCTCAACCATTCTATATACATCTTCAAAACTGTTATACATTGGCACTGGTGCACAACGAATCACATCTGGTTCTCTCCAATCGGTGATGATATGATGATCTGTTAATTTTTGATGTAAACTTTTATCTGCATGCTGTACTTGAATTGATAACTGACAACCTCTTTCTTTTGGATTAGAAGGTGTAATGATTTTGATTCTATCAGTATCAATTTGATTAATTAAATACTCGAAATATCCAGTAAGCTTTTCTGATTTTTCTCGTAATGCATCCATTCCTACAGTATTAAATAAATCTAAAGACGAACGAATTGCTGCCATAGATAAAATTGGTGGATTTGATAATTGCCAACCTTCAGCACCAGACATTACATCAAAAGGTTGACGCATATTGAAACGTGTATCTTTATTATGATTCCACCAACCTGCAAATCTTGGTAAATCTCTATTATGCGCATGTTTTTCATGAACAAATAATCCTGATAAACTTCCTGGTCCAGAATTTAAATATTTATAAGTACACCACGCTGCAAAATCTACTCCGCTGTCATGTAAATTAGGTTGAACATTTCCTGCTCCGTGAGCCAAATCGATTCCAACAACACAATGCTTAGCATGACCTATTTCTGCAATACGTTTAATATCTAAATATTGACCAGTATAGTAATTTACACCTCCAATTAGAAGTAAGGCAATTTCATCTCCTTGTTCTTCAACAATAGTTTCTAGGTCTTCGATTCTCAATAACTCTTCACCAGCTCTTGGTTTCCATTCTACCAATCCATCTTCAACATCGAAACCATGAAATTTTAATTGTGATTGTACTGCATATCTATCTGAGGGAAAAGCATCACTTTCAATGACGATTTTATACTTCTGCTTTGTTGGTTGATAAAACGAAACCATTAACAAATGTAAGTTTGTAGTTAACGTATTCATAACTACAACTTCTAATGGTTTGGCTCCAACAATATTTGCCATTTTTTCTGTTAAAAACTCATGATAAGGTAACCATGGTGTTTCCCCTTCAAAATGTCCTTCTACTCCATATTTTGCCCAATCATCTAATTCTTGCTGAATGTACTTTTGTGTTTGTTTTGGTTGTAATCCTAGTGAGTTTCCTGTAAAGTATAACCAATCATTTCCTTTATCATCTTTAGGAATATGGAACTGGTTTCGTAAATAAGCTAATGGATCATTTTTATCTAGTAATTTAGCATAATCCAAAGAGTTTTCGTAGTTCATCAAAGAATGATTTTTATCAAAGATAGTAAAACCAAAGAAGATTTAGAAAGCTTATGGAAGTCAGAAACTTTTATCAATTTTTATTTTCTATCCACTAAAATATTTTCTGCAATTTTAATTCAAAACTTTATTTCTTAAATTCTATAACTTAAAAAAAGGCTTTCATGCTCTTCTTTACTATTCTTATGGAAATTAAACAAATTTGAAAATCCTATTTCTATAATTTTAAATCATTATAAACTAACTAATATTTGAAAATTATGAAACTCCGTAGATTTACTTTTTTGTTTGTAATCGGTGTATTATTAATTACATCATGTAAAAATGAAAAAAAAGAAATAAAGAAAATTGAAAAAGAAGTTGAAGCTTATGCCAAAAGTGAAATTAATGAGTTATGGTGTAAGGCAAATCCTTCTTGGTTTACTATAGATTCTTCAACAGGAAAACGAAAAACTGAAGCTCCAAGAGAAGGAAAATCAAGTGTTTTTGGTGATAATAAAACAGTTTCAAATTGTGATTTTCATCAATGGTCTTGGCAAAAGTTTCTTTGGTTAACAAATGACATAAATGGAAAACCTTTATTTATGAGTGAACTAATTCAAGTTGACAGCCATAATGTTCCTGTTACACAACCAAAAGGTCAGGACAAAATTATTCTTTCAGCTCAAGAAAATATTCAAGCTACAGGCGATATTCTTAAATCAAATAAAGCTTTTAGTACAGATAATACTAGTTATGATGTTTATTATTCTATCCATGTAAATGATACATTATATAATAACATTGAAAAGTATGCTAAAATGGAAGCTAGTAAGTATGTTGATGCTACTTTTCCTGTAAGTTCTTTAGAATTAAAAGTTGCTTGGGTTGATGCAAAAGCTATTAAAGATACAAGTTCCTATTTTGTAACAGATGCGGTAATTAATGGAAATGAAACACAAATAGCTTTGTTAGGAATGCACGTAGTTGGTGTTGTATATAATCATCCAGAATTTATTTGGGCTACTTTTGAGCACGATGATTTAGTACCATATTACGATTGGAAAGCTACTACAACATCTGATGTTCCTGTAACTTCTTCAACAAATAAATTATTCTTTAATAAAGATGCTACAGGTACAATTGACAATCTTGCTAGTCACTATAATGATCCTTCTAAAGATAACCCGAATGTATTTGCTGTAAACAAATATGGAGTACCTCGTCAAGCAGGAAATACATTTTTAGCAACTAGCCAGGATGGAAAAACAAATTATGACAACATCGATAAAATTAATAAAAGTGTAAAGTCACAATTAAAAGATATCTGGACAAATTATTTTTACAACGGTTCAATTTGGATTGATACAGAAGGTTATAAATACCCTACTGAGCAAGCTAAACTATTAAATACTTTGGGAAATAATTTAAGTAACTCGGCACCTGGAAAATTAACTCGAGGATCTGTAGCTGCTTATAACATTACAATGGAAACATATGAACAATTAGGCTTTAATCCTCCAAAATCTATACACCAACAATCGGTTGCTACGATGGGAAATTGCTTTTCTTGTCATAGCAGTAACGGAACAAGCGGTTCTCCTTTAAACATAAGTCATGTTTTTAATGGTGCTGTAGATCGTAATAATAAACTATCTAAAAAACAAACAAAACAAAAGCATTTAAATGAAGTGCTTGATATTGTAAAAAAGATGAAATAATTTTCAGAATAATATTAAAATAAAAGTCTAACCAAACTTTGTATTTTACTAAAACCAAAACCTTGTTGACCAATAGATCAACAAGGTTTTCTATTATTTAAAAACTCTTATTACATAAATATAAGCTTTGATGATTCTTTTAGCTACGCTAGTGCATTTTAATATCATAAGGAAATAAAGCATTTGTAATTTTATTGTATAGAATAACTAACAAAACTGAGTCATGAAATCAATAAAACTAATCACTTTAGTTACATTTATAATAGCATTTATATCATGTAATAATGAAAAAAAGAAAGAAGAAAAGAAATATACAAAAGTTGTAGACAGTTATGGTTATCCGACCGATTCTGTTACAATTAACAAATGGGTTGCTGATAATGATCTAAGATCTATGTATAAACATAGTTGGGATGTTTGGAAACACCTAACAACGAGTGTAGGTCATAATAAATTAAGATATCAAACATGGGCTAGTCCTACACAAATTATTAATAAACTAAACAATCCTACAAAAAACGAAAAAACAGAAACTCTATTTGAAAAACCTCATCAGTTTTCTCATCATAATCCAGAATTTGTTGCTGATGATTTAAGTATTGTTGTTACTGTGGGATATAATAAAGCTTCAGAAAAATATGCTATTGATAATAAAATCTTTTATTTATCTAGCTTGAAAAAAATGCAAACTGGACCTTATAGTAGAATACCTGATTTTCCTTCTGATGCTATAAATATTAAACCTGTTTACAAAATCATTACAAAAGATAAAGTAAAAGATGACATTTATACAATGTCTGCTTGGAATGGACCAAAATCATACGATGATGGTTATCCCCAAAGCAAATGGAAATCGTGTATTCATGTAAATGTTAAGGACAAGAAAAATAACCCAAGTGGTCGTTTAGATTATTCTTGTGATAGCATTAATGCTAATAATACTTTTTATTTAGATGATTTTATACATTTTAAAATTTCAGCTAAACAAGCAGCATCTTACAATCAGCAAATAAAAAATCCAGACACACAAGCTAAAGAAGGAGATATCGCTTTATTGGTTGCTATGCATGTTACAACAAAAGAAATTAAAAGATGGACTTGGCAAACATATTGGTGGTCGCCTACTCCATTAAATCCAAGAAACCCTAGTTCTAACGCTATTGCTTCTTCTAAAAACGGAATTCAACTTGAAGGTGCTGCCACGCATTATGCTATGGCTGTTGCCTATTCTATGATAACACCAAGCCAACCATATATTAACGGAAAAAACGAAGGAGATCCATTAATTGCTTTTAATCCGTATTTAGAAGCTCACTTTGGAAGATTTGGTTCAGACAGTTATGTGATGAATAACGGGAATAAAATAGACACGAATTTAGGAGTAGATTCTAACTGTATGTCTTGTCATATTGTTGCAGCTATTAACATTAAAGGCACAACTTTTAACGGACCAAGTTATCAAGGAGATATGTATACAAGTTATAAAGATTCTGTTTTCACAAATAGATTGATGTTAGATTTTGCATGGTCTATTCAAGGAAACTTACAAAAAGATAAATAATAACTATACTATGACTAGTCCTAAATAACCGTTACAGTTATTTATTGATTAAATATATTAAACATCATCTAAAGCTATAGCTTTAGAT